>NZ_JBMDVL010000002.1:0-320513 GCF_053580035.1 Rhodoglobus sp.
CCACACGTAGTGTCACCGAAACCATAGGTGAGCACATGCCTCGGGATGACCGCCTGGGTCAAACGGCCTGCCGCGTCGAAGGTGTAAGTCGAGGTTTCCGTACGCGGATCAGCCACCCACGAATCCGACAACGTGTTCTGAATAATCCGACCCGACTGCGACCGCACCACCGAATCCGACACCACCGTTGAATCCGGGAAACCCCAACTGAAACCAGTACCCGCACCAGCCTCATTACGGGTGATACTACCCAGGCTGCTGCCGTTGGCATACGCGACCGACTCCAGAAGCTGCGTCGCCGACACGTACGAGGGCGTCGCAATGGCGACGTCGTTGTGTTTGACCACAGTGACCTTGCCGTCAGCGTCATACTCAAATGACTGCTTACCGGTCACACCGCCACCGACCGTGGTGACCGAAGTCACACGACCCGTCTTCAACGCGTACTCAGGGGTCGTCACCGTGCCCCACACATCCGTGTAGGTCACCGTGCGGCCGAGAAGGTCACTGGTTGCGGTGATGATGCCAGCCGAATCTGTCGTCGTCACAACCATTTCATCTCCAACGAACCCGTAGGTTGTCGTGGTCGTACGGGCCGGAGACGAACCGAATGCGGACAGCACACTCGAGGTTGCCCGACCGCGATCGTCGAAGTAGTTGCAGCTCCAACTCGTGTCGCCGGAACGCTTCGTTCCGACCGTGCGCCCCCACAAGTCATAAACGAACTCCGTCACCACGGCACTGCCCACCGCGGGCGTTGCACCGGTCGACGTCTTCATGAAGCCGTGCTGCGGTGTGCTCAACGGAACACCACAGACATCCGCAGTGAAACCGGCCTCGGCCAGCGTCTCGGTGTCACCGTAGTAAACCGAAGAGTTGCCCTCAGATGCGGCCGGCGCGGAAGCTCCTGCCGCCTCAACAGCACCAGGAAGGTTACGCAGAACCATTCACCACTGCCAACACCAACGACTCCGTCCTCTCTCGTCGCAAATCTACGTTGACGTTGGCCGCGCGATACGCATATGCCAGTGGGATGCTGTGCCTATGGGCCGCCGTCACTGAGGGAATGTCGCGGGAGTCGAGCTAACTAAGGCACCGAGCGAGTCCCGCTAGCACATGCCCCCATATTCGTGAGTCATTTCTACCGTCTGGTTGCGACTGAATAGTCAACCAAGTCGGTTCAGCTAGACAATTCTTGAAACTCGTCCTCAACAAAGAGTGATTCGTCGCAGGGGAGAAACAAAATAGCTACCGCAATGCTGCACCTTGCTGAATCATCTGGTGGACTAAAGCACTCGTTTCCGCAGGCTTGGCGTAGGCAAGTAACGTCGCATTCGCGGGCACAACTGTCGCGGTTAGTGCGGGCCCGCCTGCGACAGGCGAGCGCAGCTCGATGCCGATCGTGTCTCTCCCCATGTGTATCGGGACGGCTGTCAGTTTCGATATCTCTGACCATTCGAATCGTGCCAATGGCACGACCTTATCTCGCCCCCAGAAGGACACCCCCGTTGAATCCACGCTCAATACCACAAGTGCGGGTACGTCTCTTGCGAGAGTTGGTTGGCTATTCAAGCGTCGATTCAACGCGTGCGCGAGACTCGCATCCGCTCTCGCGATAAAGTTGGGGCCGTCAGGGTTCAGGGCGACAACTCTTCTCAGCCTCACCTGCGCTGGCACAACATACAGCGCGAGGATAGCGGACACCAACACTAGGCCAGCACCAGCACCAATGAGCGAAGGTCCGATTGCTGCCGGTTCGAATAGCCCCGGTCGCCCCGAACCTGGCGCTATATCTACCTGTGGCCAGAATCTACCGAGCACAAAAAGAACGATCCCGAGCAAGCCCAATGACAACAACACGCGGATCATATCAACCCATTCTCTTTCGAGTAAGCCGCGCGCGCGGCCGCGACTCTATTCTCGTATTCCTCGCGAGTAAGCAACGGTTCTCCCGCTGAACGCAACAAGTACCCGGTCCTATCATCCACCGTAGCGAGGTCGACGTACGCGAGAGAAAACACTGTCGTATATCCAAGCGCGGCTTCTCGATCCCGTTGCACCGTCCACATCACAAGAGCAACAATCATCGAGATAAGCGCAGATCCGGCAATCACAAGGCCACCGATAGTGAGCACTAAGAAATGCTCGTTCAGCCCGAACGTAACCATCAACCCACTGATTGAGCCAGAAATCAGTAAAATGATAGCGCTGACTAGGGCAAACATGACGCAGAATTTCTGGGAGGGTCCTGAAACACGTCTGCCAAACTTTACATGTGAGTGCATCGCAACCTCATTTCTGTGGGATTAAGGCGCCGCCGCCGAACGCGGCACCGTGAACTCCGCTCCAATTCGAGACCCAGCTCACCTGCCTACTGGCCGGTGCAAACAGCTTCACTATCGGACCCGCACCTCCCACCGCGACTGAAACTATACCCAGTCCACAAGGCACACCCCACCCATTCGCTGAACACTCGATTGCCGTGGAAATAGCTCCTAGCCCAACCGCCGCCACGCCAAGAACAGCGGCGACCGGTGCGCCAATTCCAGTAGCCGCAAGCATAAGGGCCGCAACCCCTAGGATTCCTGCGGTGATGCCTAATCCGATGCTCCAAGCGCTCCAGTCGTCCCTAGTCATCGGCTTCACAGGGCTGAGATTCGCTCCTGGCCTTTGATCCCGACAGCTACTGCTGCGGTAAATGACACATCGTGTCGCCGATGCCGAGTTGGGCTTATTTGCGCGCCATAGCGCCGCGGCAGATTTGCCGCTGCTTCTGGAAACACGATCGACAGAGTCCGCTGTGTACATGCCGCTGAGGTCGAGTCTGTTTATCGGATCGGCCGGGTAATCGTAGTCGTTCGAGACTCCGCCCTCAACCGGGTCAACCTCCAGGAATCTACCCAGGGCCGGAACATACTGTCTCGCCCCCATTTCGATTGTCGCGATCGATCCCTGGTGCTCGTAGAGTTTTCGGTGCGCACCCACAAACGCATAGTCCGCGTCGCCAGGGGCAGTATCAGTCACTGCGTCGTCCGCCGTCACCGTTCCGATATCGCCGGTGGCACGGTCGATGGGCTGCCCAAACGGGTCGAACGCGGCTCGCGCCCCGATCCGGATACCCAGGTGGTCCGTCAGGATGATCGAGTCCCCGCGCAGGTTCGGATACGACCATTTTGCATCCGTAGCCACGCGAAGAGACACACTTACGCCGCCAGGCAACGACAGCGACTGCTCGATCAATGCTCCTGAGCTATCCAAGACCCCGAACAAGCCATCAGCGGTGAAGGTGTAGCGCAAAACTTCCGCAGTGCCATCCGAAGTGGTCGAAGTCCGCTGCACGATCCGCCCCGAGACATCTCGTAGATACGAGATCACGGTGGCGTCCGCGAGCGTGGTTTTGATATGAGCATCGGTCACGTCATATTCAAGGATCTGGTCCGCCAACTTGGAGGTGTTACCGTGAGCGTCATAGCTCAGCGAAGTTGCATCAAGATTGCTCGCCAACAATGCGTTCGCGCTCACTGAGGCACCAGTCACTGTGGTTGACACCAGCCGGTCGGACACGTCGTAGCAGTAACTCACCGTAGTTGGGCTGCCACCATCCTTGGAAATGGTCGAGAAAGTGCGATTTCCGTTGCGACCAGCGAAATCACTCGTGTCAGCACCACACACGGTGTCCCCGAAGCCATATGTGAGCACGTTCCGTGGGATCACTGCCTCGATGAGTCTGCCGACAGCGTCGAAGGTGTAATGCGAAGTCTCGGTATGTGGATCTGCAGCAAAGGTGTCCGTAAGCGTGTTCTGAATGACCCGACCAGACTGAGACCGAACCACCGTGTCCGACACTGTGGCACCATCCGGGAATAACCAGGTGAAACCGGTACCCGCACCGGCTTCATTGCGTGTCAAATTGTCCAGAGAACTGCCATTACCTGCGTTGCCAACCCCGGCAGGATAGTCCACGCTGGCCAGCAAGCCGGTTGCCGCGTTGTAGCTAGGATCGGCAATCACTTCGCCGTCTAGCTTGACGAGTTCAACCTTCCCGTCGACGTCGTACTCGAACGACTTGGTCGATGGTCGGCCCCCATTAACTACGACCGTCATCGATAGGAGTTGCCCCGTCTTTGCTGCATAGCTCAACGTGGTGCTCGTACCCCATACATCTTCGTATGAAATTGTTCGCCCAAGCAGGTCTGAACCGGTGGAGATTGTGCCTGCCGAGTCGCTTTGGGAGACTTCGCGAGGATCGCCGCCGACGGCATAGTTGTTCGTCGCTACTCGCGCAGCACCTTCGCCGAAAGCCGGGAACGAAATCGTGAGGGGGCGACCCCGAACATCAAATGTTGAGCAGCTCCAACTCGTGTCGCCGGAACGCTTCGTTCCGACCGTGCGACCCCACAAGTCATAAACGAATTCCGTCACCACGGCACTGCCCACAGCGGGCGTTGCGCCGGTCGAAGTCTTCATGAAGCCGTGCTGCGGTGTACTCAACGGAACCCCACACACCTCAGCCGCGAAACCGGCCTCGGCCAGAGTCTCGGTGTCGCCGTAGTAAACCGAGGAGTTGCCCTCCGACGCGGCCGGCGCGGAGGCCCCTGCCGCGGCAACCGCAGCAGGAAGGTGACGTGTCAGACGACGCAGATACCCGCTTCCGCCCGGAGCTTCGTAACTTTCCGCCGTCGTCAACGCCAACCCGTCGGGGTCAATCGTTGTGCTCGTCGCCGCGCCCAACCACGGGTGCTCATACTGCAGCGAAGTCACGATGTCGGGCACCTGCGCATCAGACAGCCCGCTCGATACCGGTGCTGAATCGTGCACGGTGGTGCGGTTCGCCAGCCCATAATCGGGCGAGAACGCAGAGCCAGGAACCGTTGTCCAAGTCTCCGACCCTGGCACCTTCCACTGCAAATCCAGCTCGGCATTGCCCGTGCGATCCGCATACGCCAGACGGATGCTCTTCGTTTGACCCGCCGTGACGGCAGGAATATCGCGCTCAGCAGAAGTGTGAGCGTTCTCCCCCGCCCAGTCGCCGATCACCAAAATGTCATCGATCCACAACTGCGTCGCATCATCGGCGACGGTGCGGAAGTTGTAGACCCCAGCATCCGGGAACGTGATCAAACCAGTAGCCCGAAGTGACCAATTATCGGTGACTCCCAGCCCTGCCGGTGCTGTTGCGTCCCAGTCCTTGACCAGAGCGCCGCCAGCACCCTCGAGCCCAAAGTTGAAGGCCTTCGGGGCGCCCGACAAAATCGGGTTCGAGTAGAACGCGACGTGCAAACCCTCGAGTGAGTCATCGAACGCGGTCTCGGTATGCGCAGGAACAATTGCACAGGATGGCAACGGCAACCTGTCAACGTCGAAGCAGCTATCTGGCGCTGGACCATAGCTGTCAGTCGCACGATCCTCGCCGTCATAGATCGTTGTCGTCATGAGTCCCGTGGCGTCTGTCGCCGACAGAATCAGGTCGTCAGTGTTCCACACTTGTGATGCGGTGAGCCCCATCGCGGATGTCGCCGTCAGCTGACGCCACGCCGAATCGAACGTGACCGTCTTGGCGTGGGCACCCGAAGGCAGCACAAGCCCGTCAACATCTACATAGGTGCTGCTTCCGTCATAGGTAAACGTCTTCTTAGGACGCTCTCCCGCGGTGGTCCCATCCGGTGCCGGCAAAGTCACCGACGTCGCCTTACCTTCGGCATCGTAGACAATCTCGACCGTCGACTCCGCTGCCGGAGCATTCGACGTCGCCGCGAGCCAGTCGTTAGCTAACGAATCGCGGATGACCGACATGCGGCCCTCGGCGTCGTATCCGAAGCTCGACAGCTCGTTGCCGGGATCAAGAATCGCCGCCAACTGCCCGTTGCTGTTGTAGAACAGACGGGTCGTGTCATCCGCGTCCTCAACATGGCCAGGGTAAATAATGCGGCACAGCATGTTTGCTGGCGGCTCGGCATAGTCGAGACCCGAATCGAACGGGCAGGCGTTTCCTGACAGATCAGTCGAGTCAGTGATCCCTAACCCAACATCGCCAACAACATCACCCGCATAGGCGAAGCGCACCTCGCGAGAGTACGTCGGCGGAGACGTAGCAGGCAGCACCTCAGAAAGCGGGTCAGAAATCCGATCAATCTGACCAGTACCTTCCCGGTAATGCACAATCGGCGTCGCAGGCTTCTGCGAATCTGCAGGACTCGTTACCGACCCCACCTTGCCCTGCGCCGTGAAGGCGTAAACCGTGCCGTCGTCTTCAGTGAGAATGACCAACCCCGCACCATCCACCGAGAGCACACCGTACTCACCCTTCGGCGTTGTGTACCCGCCCGACGACTTCTTGGCATAAATATGCACAGAACCCGAGATGTCAGTGAGCGTCACCGATGACTCGGTGACCGTCGCCGAAGCGTAAACACCAGAATTACCATTCACCGGAGCGGAACCGTTCCAACCAAAGGGAAGCAGCGGGATCTCAGTGGTGAACCAGTCCGGTGGCACTGGGATAGCGGTAGCACCATTGAACTTCACGAGAAGCTGAACGCTCGAATTGGCCACAGCTTCGTAGTAGTCGAGCTGGAATCGTGCGGGCACACCCTCCGTCAGTGAAATTGCGGTACCCGTTGTTTCTGCAAAGCCATTCGTCCAAGCGTTGATCAGCTGGGTGTCGGCGACTCGCAGTGTGACCCCGTCATCAGCCTTGATGACGAATTCATAGCTGCCGGTGCCTCCCGTCGGCGGAGTGATGTAACCCGTCCAGCGAGCCAAGAAATTGTCTACGGGAACAGCCGGTGCCGGAGATTCAGCCGCCCAATCGAAAGACACCGCCGGATCCGTGCGAACAAGCACTGGTAGCTTGTCGTCGAAATCAAACTCTGGGGTGGATGTTGGTGACGCTTTCGCAGTGAAGTAGCTGCCAATGAGACCCTTCTTCGATGAAGGCGACCGCAGCGAGTTGTACGCAAACGACATACCCATCGGCCCACCAACAGTCGACACCATCGGCGACGTGAAGCCCAGGCTCACATTACCGTTGGCGAGGTTGACCGAGACGGGACCCGCAGCATCGGTCGGAGCAGGACCCGCAGAGCCGATGCGCTGATCAACCTTGAACGAATTGACCCACGCCCCGTCGAGATCAACGTCGATACCATCACTGGTCAGGGCAACCTACGTGTACGTGCCACCATCCTGGAGCGTGCCCGCAGGCACCGTCCAGGTCGGCTCACTCAACCATCCCGAAGAGATGATCGCGCCCGACTTGCCATCGGTACCCGTAGCAATGCGGAATTGGTACTCCACCGTTGCGCCCTCAGCATCAACTACGGCGCCTGTGCTCAGCGTCGGGGTCAGCGAAACCAGCACAGCATCGTCGACGGGGGCCGCGGAAGCGCGGTCCGGAGTCGGAGCCGGTGAGTTAGTGGTGAATGATCGCGTTGGTGTCGACCGGATAGTGGAAGTGCCGAGGTGGCCGTTGTAGCCGTCCTTAACGTAAGCCTTCCAGTAGTAGGTCGTGCCCGCATCCAACTGATCCTGCGGAGGCACCTGCTGCTGTGCCGTAGTCGACCACGGCGAAGTGAACACCTCGCTCGCCCCGATGTCGCTCGTGGTGCCGACCCTGTATTGGTACGCCAAACCCTGCCCGCCCGGATCACTACCGATGGCCTTGAAAGTGGGCATCACCGGTGCACCAACAGCCCCGTTAGCCGGTGTCGGCGCAGCAAACCCTGACACAGATGGGTAGTTCTTCCAAGCGATTGCTAGTGCTGTATTGAGCTGCTTGTAGGTGTAGTTCGAGCTTTCATCCCCACGGATATTCAGCGCGCCACTGGTTCCTCCAGCATTAACTACGTTCGAGTAGAACTGTGCGATAGGAGTGGCGGAAGTGCTCCCCGAACCAGAACTTATTGAGAATGACCCAAGAGTTGGGCCATAGCAGTTGTAACCCCAACACTGGTTGACGGTGATTTTTTGGGTACGTGTCGTTGTTGTGCCATAGCCGCCATATGCCCCAGCAAACGTCGCAGCTAAGACCTGCTTCCCCGCCAGCGTAGGGAACCTATATGTCGCACCAGTGCGCCAGAAGGTGTTCCCGTTGCTGCGCGAATTTCCTACCTGAACAGCGTCCGTGCGAATGTAGCCATCGGATTTGTAAGCTCGCAGGGAAGAAACCCCCACGCTGAGCGTGGGGTCGACCATCACGGGGTATTCGCGGTCCGGTGCCGTGAGCCACTTGGGGTCAGCGGAGAGTTCTAGTCGCCACTTGTTGCCGACGTGGCTCAGCTCGATGTCGAGGTTGATCAGTGAAGGCTCACGGACTTCTTCGATACCTGATGAGTCCCAAGCGATCGGCGCAGGGATGTGAAATTTGGTGACGCCTTCCTTGTCAAGGAATACGATTTCGCGGAACTCGTTTACTTCCAAGGTGAGACCAGGTGCGGATACTATCCACGACCACGACGATTCAGCCTTCGACGGGATTTCGTTCAACACGAGCGTCTCTTTGACTGAACCAGCTTCGACGTCATATCGGAGATCAACATCATCAAACACGTCGTGGTACTCGACACTGCTCGGGTCCGCTAGCCGACGGTTCGCAATCGGACGAGACATCCGACTGTCAGCAGAACCTTCGAGAGCAAACGAAACTCTGTAGCCATCACGCGCAACTTCGAGCACCGCATCATCATCGGCTTCGTTGCCGAAAGTTGGCTTTAGCGGATGCTCGTCTGCGCCCCAGCGGCCAGCCTCCCAATCGGTGACATCAGTCGAAAGTTCGGCCCAGTTTCCGTCCGGCGTGCGAACGTTCAGCGGAACAAGCGAAAGCTCCGACACGTTGGTGCCGTCTTCGAGGCGGTAGGTCGTTTCAAACTCGGTCCGTGACACAACATCAGTAGCTGCCGGGTCAAATTCATCTAGGTCAACTTGTGTAGGCCTCGGTGCCGACTTAGCCAACCCTCTGCTCGTTGCTTCATTGAGCGGCCCACTCGACGCCTTATCGAAGCGGCCCGCGGGAAACTCTGTAGCGTCTGGCACCACCGTTGGCGAATCGATTGCCGGAATCAGCTCGACCGATTCGGAAAGGGCGGCAGGGGCTGCGGCGGCCTGCTGAACGGGCTGAATCAAAGTCACAACTAACATCAAAGAGGTAGTCATGGCCATGACGAAGAATAGGGACCAACGAACAGAGAGAAGCAAAGCAACACCTTCGGATGGCGGTACCCATGACCCTCGGGGAGGACATGGGGGCGAGTCCACGAGAATGGTTGCCAATCGAGAAGCTATCGCTAATGAGATTTCCTCCGCTGTCCGCATTAATGAGGACAGCCCAGCTTTCCTTGGCCCCAGTTCAGGGGTGCACCGTCGACCTCCAACAGTGTCGAAGTCGGGCGATTTGGGCCAGCATAGTGCGCCATCGGGCCACCCCCGATTCGCACGAAGGTGGAGCGAAGCGCTTCAAAGCTAAAACTACTACCAGCGAATCAGCAAAGCACCTAAGACGATAAAACGGGGCATCTCCGTGTTAGATGCCCAAGAAGACAAACACAACGCCGGCCAGGAGAGACAGCATCCCCAACGCTCCCCCGACCACCGCGAAGACAACTGATATCCGGTGCCACCTACGGTCGGGCATCCGGCGCGCAAACCAAGTCCAACCCAATTTCTCGAAACGCTTGCGACTCTTACGCGCGTAAGTTTCTCGTTGGGTCCAGGTGTATGTGGCAGCAAACAGCAACAACATGCCGAGAAAGAGAAACCCTTGGGCATTAGTTGCCGGAATGGGAGCCCCTGAACCTGACGCTAGTAGTTCCATGACCATCCGATTCCTGGGAAACACCCCCGATGAGAAATATACTCACTATTCGCACGTCGAGAACCCCCCAGCAGATGAGCGTCTTCAGTGAATGAGTGAGATGACTGCGATCTCGTCCGGTCCACGTCGATAGATTCCGGCGTTGTACTCGTCCGAAGGGTTGATGTGCTTGCCATCCTCGAGCTCCAGCAGTTCTCGGCGCTTCGTCGAGTTCGCGGTGATGTCGCTCACGTCTCGATCGCGCTGGAGAAGCACCCGCTTCACGCCAGGTCGCTCCACGAATTCGGAGAGAGCGCGGCCATTGCTATAGCCCAACGAGGTATCGAACTCCCAGCGAAGGCCACTCTCGTCGACGAGTGCCATAGCCATCATCCGCACTTTAGGTGGAGATTTCTGCCCGCGCTTGCTCAAGTTGCCTCCCGCGCTCGAGTCTAGTGAGGAGCGATCTCGGCAGTGATCGTGGACAGTCCAGCGAGCGGGAGCATCCGGAATTACATGAGCTAACCAAAATATGTTTTCCAAGCTATATTTGGGAGAAAGAAGAGCGGTGATCACTATGGCAAATGCATCCACGTTGATCCGTGCTGCCCGAAAAAGTCGTCGCCTAACCCAGGAGCAGCTCGCTTCCCGCTCCTCGATCGATCAGGGCAGCGTTTCTCGCTCTGAACGGGGGCGCGATGCAAGCTTCGACACCATCGATCGCCTTTTAGCTGGAGCAGGGCACCGGTTGTATTCGGCACCCACTCGCCGGGACGACGCGGCAACCGCCGCTACCGAAATCCGTCACCAGCTCGCTGCCGGCGATAAAGACAGAGCGCTACGGGCCTTGCTGCAGCTCAACGACAATCTTGTGGCCGAGCACGGACTGATTCGCGGAGTCCTCGGGCTTGCCGAGCCCGAGTCGACTCGAGACCCGGTGTGGGATGCCGCACTAGCGGCGCTTGTAGCGTGGCGTCTCTCCGACGAGGGCATTCCTCTGCCGCAGTGGGTTGATCTCCCCAACCGGTTCCTCATCAGCCACCGGACCCTTGAAGTGGACCCCGCAGACCCTGTTGCTCCACTCGCAGAAGTCCCCACCGAGTTCGCTAAACGCGGCGTTCTTGCGTGGCGCGACACGTTCAAGAGCGTGTAGTCGTGGCAACCACTCTCGGCGATGAAATTGCGCGCCAACCGCCCCGGTCGCGACACCCGCGGCATCCGACTACTCCTGAGCTTGTGCGAGATCAGCTCCCTCGACGACGCTGACGAGTTGTACGAGGAGTTCTACCCGGGTGACAGCCTCGACCCCCGAGCGGTATCGATGGTGACCGCGATACTCGCCGATGGGAAAAGCGACACCCCGCCGCCGGGTCCGATCAACCTATGAAGCTAATTAAGCGAATTGCCGTCACGTTTCAATGGTGAATTCAAGTTTGCTCGCACCTTCAAACTGCTTGCCAACGTTGGCCTTTCACTGGAATGTCTGCGGGATTTCTCGCAGCGGTGAGAAATCACCTTTGAACACGTCGAGCTCAAAAAGTTCATCGAACTGATCCACGTTCAACGTGGCGGAAACCCACATGCCGTCAACATCAAAGAAAGTTACCTCCGCTACTTGATCCTCGAAACGTCGTTCGAGCGAAGGAGGGCCGATCGCCAAGCTGCCCATACCGCCATCGTTCATTAACGCAACGGTCAGCGCTGAGAGGGTGGCAAGCGAACCCGAGAACCGCGGGGTTCGTTTGACCAAAGCACGCAAAAGCCGCAGTTCTGCCTCGGTCGGGGATCGATAAGTCAGTTCCAGCGAAAGCAGCGCATTTTCGACAAGGGCATGTTGGCCAGACACTGCTGACCGTGCGCCGAACCGCTCTCTCGCCAAGTGAGACAGCATCCAACGCATGGTTCCGATTCTGTGGCACTTTGCTCCCCGTATTGCATGAGAGACACCAGAAGTCTCATCGACCGAATCGGCGGCCTGAGCTTTCTTTATCGAGCTGGCAAGAAACTCTTTCGCTTTGCGTTTCGTCCATTCCAGGCGCCCTGTGAAAATGAGCTCGAATGCCACATCAAACGGGTCCCCGGGTGGGGCCAACGTTGGCAACTGCGCCAAATGCTGCGCGATCTCTACTGTTTCCAAAAACCGCCGCTGTGCGTCGAAACAGTCTGACAGCTTGAGCCAATTCAGCACCCAATCTGGCCGAGCTTCGACCGCGAGCTCAGCCCATTTGGTTTCTCGCCCATTCGGGTCTTCGAGCATCGAGCTATCCCACCAGCCCGACAAAACCGCCGCGCGAGTTGCCGCTCCGGCCACGATCGCCGGGTCGTCGTGAGAAAGAAGCTTCGAGAGCACATCGATCACATGAGCATTTTGCTCGTCCGTCCAAATGTCGTTGATAGCTGCGAAGCTAGCCGCAATAGTGAGCAATGCCGATTGTTCCCACTCGCGCGAAGGCACGTCGAAGGGCTGCTCCGCCGCTACTGCGATCAGCACCTCACGCTCTCGGCTCGTCGGAGGAACCCGCAACGATGTGCTCATAGTTCGACTCCAACCTTCCGGATGCTTAGGCGCGCCAATTACCGCGGCTCGGGCACCACTTTGTGCCACCAAAAATACCGCTTCTGAGGCAACCTCGAAATGCCCCGTTGTGGGCAGCCCACGGCAAGTGAGCCTTCGGGCCCGAAACCTAGCTGGCGCCCGCCATGACTGAGTTACCACGTAGCTGAGAACAGACCCCACAGCCTAAAACCTGTAACCCCGGCAAGTCCTTTAGTTCCGATTACCTCTAGGTGCTCGACGATCTCATCGACAGTATCGCCTGAGTCGTCGCTCACGCTGCCGCCCTCAAAGTGAAAGTGAGAGCCAACATTGAGAACATAGGAGCCGTCGTAGGCCACGAATACTTCGGCATAAGCAGCCCGAGGGTTTGAGGGGCAGAATTCGACGGCAACTCCGTGGAACATCTCCGATGGACCGTGGAAATTAATGCGCACACGGGGAAAGCGCACGTCGACCCGCTGCACCACGTCGGTCGCGATACTCCGCGCGAAACTGTAGTCCACGCCATTGTCTGGTGGTTGCTTATTCATTAGATAGCTCTTTGTTTGCGAATAGCCCAGCGCCCTCGGTATTTAGGAACAGGAACACTCCAAGCAGAAGTAGGGGGCCGCGATATGGAAGAGCGAACTGAAACCACGAAGTCATCGGTCTCAGTTACCCCTACCTTGCGTTCTCCAGTCCCGGCTTGCTTGAGAGTTCACTCCCATGCAATTTCGACTTTCCAGCCTGCGAAACCGAAAACCTTCACAAGCCGTTCTACAACCAGCGAGCGTGGCCGCGATGCGGTATCCGGGATTGTGTTCGCATAAACCACCACTGATATCCCTCGCGCCGCGAGCGGTTCAGAAAAGATGCGCAGTTCCCCCTCTGAATCGCAGTACCGGGTCTGAGTGCGCGCCGAGAGGATCACCGAATAGCCCTGCGAAGAAGTCACCTTTGATCGCAACCAATTCTTCGTGAACCGCTCCTGATCCTCCGCCATCATGGTGCTGAGTATTGCAGAGGGAAGCGGCCACACATCACGAGCGCGCGCACTTCCACGAGTTTTTGCCAGTCGATCTAGGCGCTGAGCGACGGATTCCCGCTCAGGCGAATAACCACTGGCCAGTCGCTTGTGCGTCGCGCACGAATTCTGGGCTGAAGCCATGGCGACCTTGCACCACGACCGAAACATCTTCGATTTGCAACAGATCCGCATCCTCCTCAACTGTACGGACTTTGGTCAGCAGGATGCTCTGCAAGGCAGACATCATGCGGATCACCCCCAACGACGTCACGCTTCCGATGCTCGAAAGTTCGAGTCCCCGAAGCGAGGTGTAGTTAGGCAGCGCCTCCAAGTCGAGCGAACTGGGGCCGTCAATGCTGAGTGTTTCGAGGTGCTGGGGATGGCGAATCACCGGAACCGCGCGAAGGTTGCCGGTGTGAACGATTGACAAGGTGGTGAGCGGGCCCTCTATCTCTTCGACCAGATGAGGAAGCGCCGGGTACAACGTGAGCTCAGTCAACGAAGTGCGCGCGGCCAGCGTTTCAAAATTTTTGTGAGGCCCAAAGTAGGTTGTGAGATTCTCCAACCTGCTGAGATCGACGGGACACACGAGGTTGCCCGAATAACTCAATTCTTCCAAGCGGATCAACGACTCGATCGCACGGGCATCCGTGGGGCCAATCGCACTCACGTCAAGATGAGTAAGGGAATCAGCAAACTTCACGAGACCATCGAGAGCAGCAACCTCGTGAGGAACACTAGCGAGGCGTAACCCCAGCCCCTCCCTCTTGATCGTCGCAATTTCAGACCGCGAAGGAAACTGGCCGAATTCGAAAACCGCATATTCCACGCCGTTGCGGGGCGAGGTTATCCTCAACATTTTCGCGCTCAGTCCTCGGACTGCTTCGAGGCGGAATCGCTAGATGACTCGACGCGAGCGGAGGCCCTCGACCGCAGCGCGCGAGAACTTGGGGCACTCATCTAATTCCTTAGGCTGAGTTTTGTAGATCGAGCTGACCGCATCCGCGACCAGAAGCCGAACCACACGACACCAACAACGGCGAAGGTGATCGGCAGCCACGTGGGGAACGTGGTGCCGAGGGACTCTCCCATAAACCAGGTCAAGAGCACTGCGACTGCCAGCAGGAAGGTGCTCGAGCCCAATGCCACCGTGGTGCTGTTGAGACGGTCGCCGGTGCTGAGGATGGCACGGAGGCCAAGCCCTACAGCGACCGACACCAGCCCTACGATGCTTCCGCCGATGATCCCGAAGAATAGCGATGCAGGCAGGAACCTCGTGAACGCCTCAGTTCCCCAGTACTCGCTGATGAGGGCGAGCGCAAAAACTGCCCCAACGACCGCACCGAACAGCGATCCGTAGAGCGCAACGACCCACGGGCCTACGTTGAGCGTTCGTCGGATTCCGCGGATCACTCACTTAATGTAGCGGCAGCAGCGTCCAGCGCGAAGCATCCGGAGGCGTGAAAATCACCGCCGCCCTCTCTGGCGTACTTATGCAGGCTGCTCGAAACGAGCCCACGGGCCGTCCGCGGCGACGCGTGAGGCAATGTGGGGTTGGTCGCCATCGCTTTCCCACCCCGAGGGATGCTGAATGGGTACATCAATCCTGAGGCCGAGAAACAACTCGCGGCGGGCAACATTCTGCAGGTGCGCCGGAGCCCACTCGATGTCGAGATCGCGTACGGTTGCGACTCCGAGGCCGTCTTCCGCAAAGAATAGTTCGTCGTCGCCGCCGGGGCCGCCTCCGGCAATGACTATGTCCCACATGCGCTCAGCGACGGGAAAGACATTAAGAAGACCCGAAAACAGGTACAGCCCCTGATACTCACCGGCACGACAGAAGCCCACTGTCGGCAGCAACGGAATAGGGAAATTCGCTCGATCCTCATCAGTCACGGGAGCAAAATTCGAGTGTTCATCGCTGAAGGAAGCGCGCGGCGGTCGCCGGGACAGCATCCTCCACGAAGCACGAACTCTGAGCCCGAGAGCGAGCGGCTGGCCGAAAAGATCCACAGCGCTATCCACCACAACAATCGGAAGTCGGAAAAGCCTCGACGTGCGGGTCGACCAATGGCCAGCAAGGTATGCCAGCGCGGCCTGGAAATATTGCGCCAGGTACTCCCGCAGGGTTTCGTCTGAGGCGAGATCATTCGCCTGCGCGTGATAAAAACCACCCGAGACCTCCAACTGAAACCAGCCGGCCGCATCCACGGAAACGATCGCGTACTCATCGCGGTTCGACAGCGAGGTGAGCTGGAGAAAAGTCTCATCGTTGGGGTGCACTCCCCCAATACCGACCTCGGCGTGCACGCCCACAGCTGACGCAGCAAGCTCCTTCAGAAGCGCGAGTATCGCAGAACGATCCATGCTGCCTCCTCTATCTAGCCCATACTGACGTTCGGCGTCGTCGCGGCGCAAGAGGCAGTACTTCAGCAGCCACAACCCACAACACAGGCCGACACCCGCTCACCGAACCGAGTGAGGATGCCGGCCTGTGCCAGAAACGAAAAGTGCGCCCTAGAAGGTAGCTTCGTCGGGGTTCGCACCTACACGCTGGTCGCGGTCGATCGCATCAATCGATGCCATCTCATCCGCGGAAAGCTCGAAGCCGAAGACATCGAAGTTCTCAGCCATACGCTCGCGCGAGTTCGACTTGGGGAACACGATGATGCCGTTCTGCAGGTGCCAACGAATGGCAACCTGAGCGGGTGAAACACCGTGTGCTTCAGCAGCAGACTGGAGAGCAGTCTCGCCAAACAGGTCATACTTGCCCTGGCCGAGAGGGCCCCAGGCCTCAATGTGCATCCCCAGCTCTGCGCCATACGCACGCAGGTCGCGCTGCGCGAACGCAGGGTGCAGCTCGATCTGGTCAACCGCAGGAACAGTGTTGCTGCCCGCGATGATCTTCTCAAGGTGAGGGCGGTGGAAGTTGCTGACACCGATCGAACGTGCCTTGCCCTCTTCTTTCAACTGCTCAAGCGTGAGCCAGCTGTCAAGGTAGCGGTCAAGGTCGGGGCGGGGCCAGTGGATGAGGTACAGATCCGCATAGTCGAGGCCCAACTTCTCGAGGCTGAGATCCATGGCATCGCGAGCAGAGTCTGTGCCCTGGTCGCTGTTCCACAGTTTCGTCGTAATGAAGAGTTCTTCGCGCGGGATTCCCGACGCTTTAATGGCGTTGCCGACGCCCTGCTCGTTGCCGTAAATCATGGCGGTGTCGAGGTGGCGGTAGCCAACCTCGAGTGCGTCGGTGACGATGCGCTCGGTCTCCTCGGGGTCCACTTTGAAGACACCGAAGCCGAGCTGGGGGATGAAATTTCCGTCGTTCAGTTCAATCTGGGGAACAGTCATATCCCCATCTTGCCACTCACGACTGACGGTTCCATCCCCGCGCGTCAAGCTCCTAGCTAATGTGCCGCTCATCGACTCCCGAGTAGGCAGCAAGCGGGCGGATGAGCGCATTGGATGCCGCCTGCTCCATGATGTGGGCGGTCCAGCCGGTGATTCGCGCAGCAACGAACAGCGGCGTAAACATGTCGGTATCGAAGCCGATGAGGTTGTAGGCGGGGCCACTCGGGTAGTCGAGGTTTGGCTTGATGTTCTTGCGGCTCGTCATTGCCGTTTCGAGGGCGTCATACATGGCAAGCATGTCGGGGCGATCGAATTCGGCGACGAGAGTTTCGAGCGCAGCCTTCATCGTGGGAACTCGCGAATCACCGTTCTTGTAAACCCGGTGACCGAAGCCCATAATCTTGCGCTTCTCAGCAAGGGCATTCTCGAGCCACGCTTCCGCATTTTCTGCTGAGCCGACCTCATCGAAAACGTGCATAACAGCCTCGTTCGCGCCACCGTGCAGTTGACCCTTGAGAGCACCAATTGCTGCCGTGACGGCACTGTAGAGATCGCTGAGCGTGCTCGTCACCACACGACCGGTGAAAGTCGACGCGTTGAAGGAGTGCTCGGCATACAGAATCATCGACACATCAAAAGCGTTGACGATAACGAGGTCAGGAACCTCGCCGAACGTCATGTGCAAAAAGTTGGCCGAATAGCTGAGGTCATCCCGCGGCTCAACAAGTTCCTGATCGCGACGACGACGCTGGTCGTAGGCGATGATCGCCGGCAGCTTGGCAAACAGAGTGAGCGAGCGCTGAAGATTGAGTTCTTCATCAACCATGCTCGCGGGGTCAGTGAGGGTGTCGTCCAAGGCACCGATCACGCTGACCGCGGTGCGAACGACATCCATCGGATGCGCGGAAAGAGGCAACTCGTCAATGACGCGCTTGGTGTGCGCGTCGAGGTGGCGCTGCGCACGCTCCACATTCTGGAACTCCTCTAGCTGCTCACCGGTCGGCAGCTCTCCGTGCCACAGCAGGTAGGCGACCTCTTCAAAGGTGCACTTCTCGGCCAGTTCTTGCACGGGGTAGCCGCGGTACAGCAACGAGTTGGTCTCGGGGTTCACCTTCGAGATCGCAGTCGTGTCGGCGACGACGCCGGCCAAACCTTTACGAATCTCGGTTTCAGGGGTTCCTGTTAGGTCAGTCATGGTGCTCCTCGGTAGTGGTATCGAGTCAAAGTTGTGAGTGTGGTTAGTAGGGGTGGGCGGTAATTGCTGTGGTTCTGAAGTTAGTAATGGCCATCGAGTGTGAAGTTGAACACTGACGAATCAAACGAGTTGTAGCTCTCATAGTCGAGCAGTTCATACAGGCGAGCCCTCGTCTGCATTTCGGCCACGGCAGACTGCTGGGTGCCGTCGGCGTTGATTGCATCGAGGGTGCGCTCTGCAGCACCCATTGCACTACGCAACAGGGTTACGGGGTAAATAACAATGTTTACGCCGATATTGCTCAATTGCGTTGTCGTGAAAAGTTCGCTCTTACCAAACTCTGTCATGTTTGCGAGGATCGGAACATCCACGGCCTTACGCATCGCCTCGAACTCACCGAGATCTTTCATGGCCTCGGGGAAGATTGCGTCAGCACCCGCATCAACTAATTGCTTCGCGCGATCCATTGCGGCATCCAAACCATCAACGGCGCGGATGTCGGTGCGAGCCATGATCAGCAGGTTGGGGTCGCGGCGTGCATCGGCAGCCGCTCGGATGCGCTTGAGCGCAGTATCGGTGTCGACAACAGCTTTGCCGTCGAGGTGTCCGCAACGCTTCGGATTGACCTGATCTTCGATGTGGAGGCCCGAGACACCCGCATCTTCGAGCGTCTGCACGGTGCGAGCCACGTTCATGGGTTCGCCAAAACCGGTGTCGGCATCGACGAGTGTCGGGAGGTCGGTCATCCGCGAAATCTGTTGCGAACGACCAGCCACCTCGGTGAGCGTCGTCAGGCCGATGTCGGGCAACCCGAGGTCGGCACTGATAACCGCACCCGAAATGTAGACGCCGTCGAAACCCTTGTCTTGGATGAGGCGAGCACTCAGCGGGTTGAACGCACCCGGCACGCGCAGCAGTTCGCCGCTCGCCAGACGCTCACGGAACTGCGCACGCTTGGTTGCTGGGTCTGTTTGGGCATACAGCATTAGAAGATTCCTTTAGCGGTGGTGGCGGGGAAGTTGCCGCGTACGGTCAGTTCTCCCAGTTCGGATGCCGACAGTTCGGGCAGTCGCACGGCCGCGGCCAAGAAGCGTTCAATTTCGTCGCTCGCGAGCACACCATCCGCGAGGGTGCGGAACTTGGTGATGTACTGCTCGCGGGCGAAGGGTCGAGCACCGAGCGGATGCGCGTCAGCAACGGCAATTTCTTCGACGATGCGGCTGCCGTCGGTCATTTCGATCTCGACGCGACCACCAAACGCCTTCTCGGCGGGGTCGATCGAGTGGTAGCGACGCGTCCATTCGGCGTCTTCTTGAGTCGTGACGCGCTTCCACAGCGCAACCGTGTCTGCGCGGTTGGCTCGCTCGGGAGCGTAGCTGTTGACGTGGTGCCACTCCTGATCCTGCAGGGCAACCGTGAAAATGTACGGAATGGAGTGGTCGAGCGTTTCGCGGCTCGCGTTGGGGTCGTACTTCTGCGGGTCGTTGGCACCCGAACCGATCACGTAGTGCGTGTGGTGGCTCGTGTGCAGCACGATGCGGTTGATGTTCTCTTCCACAAGTTCCGGATGCTCGCGCCCCAGTTTGCGGGCGAGGTCGATCCACGCCTGCGCCTGATATTCGGCCGAGTGTTCCTTCGTGTACGAGTCGAGGATCGCGGTGCGCGGCTCCCCCAGCTCAGGCAGCGGAACCTCGTAGTGCGCGTCTGGACCATCGAGCATCCACGCGATCACGCCGTCTTCACCCTCGTAAATCGGGGTGGGGCTGGTCTGGCCGCGCATGGCACGGTCAACTGCTTCGACGGCCATCTTGCCGGCGAAAGCGGGAGCGTGTGCCTTCCAGGTGGAGATCTCGCCCTTGCGCGACTGACGCGTGGCAGTGGTCGTGTGGAGTGCTTGGCCGACAGCCTGGAAGATCGTCTCGGTGTCGAGCCCCAGGAGGGTTCCGATGCCGGCGGCGGCGCTCGGGCCGAGGTGAGCAACGTGGTCAATCTTGTGCTTGTGCAGGCAAATCGCCTTCACGAGGTCGATCTGGATTTCGTACCCCGTGACGATCCCGCGCAGCAGGTCAGCACCCGTGCGGCCCGTGTGCTGAGCAACCGCCAAGATCGGCGGGATGTTGTCGCCGGGATGCGAATAATCGGCGGCCAAAAAAGTGTCGTGATAGTCGAGCTCGCGAACGGCAACACCGTTAGCCCACGCAGCCCACTCCGGGCTCACGCGCTCGTCGGAGCCAAACACCGTGGCTCCCGGCGTGTAGGGGTGACGCTCGGCCTGCGCACGCGCAGCAACCACCGGCGCACGCGTGAGGGACGCAGTAGCAACCGCAGCATTGTCAATCACACGGTTGATTACCATGTCGGTCACGGCATCCGTTGGTTCGAGCTGTTCGGCAGCGATCGCGGCAATCTTGTGGGCAAGTTGGTCTTCGCGAGCGAGGTTCTCGTCGCTGCGGTAAACGCGGAGGGCGTGATCTTTCACAGTGGAGCCTTTCAATTGGCGGCGCGCAAGGGAGATTCCGCGGCCGTAGCTAAAGCGCTCGTGAGCGCGTGATGGAGATGAACGTGGGTGGCATGGGCAGCAAGTTCGGGATCGCGCGCGACAATGGCCTGCACGATAAGGAGGTGTTCGCGGGCGGCAGCCGTCAACCGCTCTGGATTGTCTTTGGCAAGGCGACGCACCCGAACCAGGTGGGTGCGCAGCGAGTTGAGGGCGCCGGTGAGGTAATCGTTTTCGACCGCGTCATCGACTGCCGCATCGAACCGGCGAACGAGGTCAAAGTAGGCACTGCGGTCGCTGTCATCGCGAGCGAGCAATGCCGGTACTTCATCGAATTCGCGCTCAAGGTCGGCAAAAATACTGCCGGTGTGATGCAGGGCCGCGAGGCGCATCGCCTTCACTTCGAGCGCCTTGCGCACATCGAAAAGTTCGCGGATGTTGTCAACAGAAACGTCAGTGACGACCAGTCCCCGACCGGATTGGCTTGCCACCAGCCCATCAGTTATCAGTCGGGACAGTGCTTCTCGCAGCGGGGTGCGGGACACCCCGAGCCGCGCAGCCTGTTCGACCTCGCCCAGAATGGTGCCTGGCGAGAGTCGCCACTCCACGATGTCGTCACGGAGGGCTTGGTAGGCGCGATCGCTGGCTCTTACCGGTGTCGCCATACGCACCTCCCGAAACTGGTTACTTGACCACCTTGCGGTTTACCCACTGATGGCTTTGTATACAAGATCTTCAGTCTAGAGCTGATTCAAGAGAAATCAAGCCAAATTCTGAGTGAACTGTATACAGATGACGCTCTCTGGCGGCGCGGAACCGGCATCCGGATCTATGCTGAATCGCATGATCTCCCCCACCGAACTGCTGGCGCTCTACGACGCCCAACAGCGGTTAATCGTGCCCGAGCATCCGCCGGTTGGAGTTCATTTTGAACTGACAGACTCCGTGCTTCGAGTAACCGGGCGCAGCGAGGGAATGATCGAAACTGCGCAGCGCCTCGACATGAGCGGCGCCGAATTGGATGCCCTCATCGCCGATCACCGCAACTTCTTTGCTGCCCGAAACGAACCCGTGGAATGGAAAACGCGAGCCCATGACGTGCCCGCCGACATCCCTCAGCGACTCGAACATGCAGGGTTCATCGCTCAAGAACGAGAAGCGGTGCTCGTCGGCCACACCGCTGACCTAGTGAGCGCACGCCCGCTACCTGCCGAGATCACTATCCGCGAGACCCACGACCACAACGACATTGTCGGTCTGGCAGCCATGCTCTCTGAAGTGTGGGGCTACGACTTCGTCTGGTTTATCGACGAACTCGAAGCACAAATCGCCTCAGCTCCTGACCTCACCGTGCTCTTCGTCGCTGAAGCCGGCGGCCGCATCGTCTCCGGTGCCAGAATCGAATTCACCCCCGGCAGCGACTTCGCGGGACTCTGGGGAGGCTCAACAGCATCCGAGTGGCGGGGCAAAGGAATCTACGGTGCCCTCGGCGCAGCCCGCGCCCAACGGGCACAACAACGAGGAGTGCCCTATCTGCAAGTAGATGCCTCAGACGAGAGCAGCCCCATCCTGAAACTTCGCGGTTTCGTTGAACTCACCACCACGACGCCGTATCTGTGGACGCCACCGAGCACCGAGGCACCGAGAATCTGAGCACCAACGATTCAGCTTGAGCGCAGAGCACGCGCCTCAAGGTAGGCGGCAAAAGCTTCTCGGCTAGTCTTGCGCGGTCGGTAGCCAAATGACTCGCGAAGGGCGCGGTTGTCGAGCACCGGCCGATAGCGCAAAAACTTGACCTGTGCCGGTTTGTGCGGGGTGAGGCGTAGCCCATGCCCTACCCAGAGCGCGACCGCGAATACCCACGGCGGCAGCACGAGGAGCTTTTTGCCGAGCGCGTGAGCAATCTCGCCGATCGTCATCTTGCCGTCGCCAGCAACATTGAAAATTCCGGCAGGCCCGCCTGTGGCCGCGCGCACCATCACTTCAACAACATCGTCGACCCAAATAAACACAAAGGGGCTGTCAGAACCGGCAAGCTTCAGCAACCGACGCCCCTCCCACAGGGCAGTGATCTGGTTGTCGACTGCCGGACCCAAGATTGTTCCGATGCGAAAAATGGTCTGAGTCAGCTGTGGTGCGGTTGTGCGCAGCTCGGCCAGCATCTCCTCAACCATTCGCTTGTGTTTGCTATAGGGAAAGTCGTCGTTGCCTCGCAGCGGGTCACTCTCCGTGATCCACTCCGGGTTGTCAGCGTGATAGCCATACGTCGCACCGCTCGACGACACGACGATGCGCGAAACACCTGCCTCAACGCAGGAGGCAAAGACCGCGCGCGACCCGTCGACGTCGACCGCAAACTCTTGCGCCACGGTGGTTGTTCTGCCCGGGTTCACGATCGAGGCGAGGTGGACAACGGTGTCAATGTTGTGAGCACGCAGCAGTTCGGGAAGGTCAGCGGCAGCCGTCACATCAACCCGTTCATAGTGCACGCCCGCTAGCCGCACGCCGGGGCTCGGAACCCGAATGTCCGCACTCACTACACGCTCAATGGCTTCGGATGCAGCCAACCCGGCAACCACGGAGGTGCCCAAGAATCCGCTGCCACCCGTAACCAGTACCCGCGTCACGCGACTGCCTCCGTGCCACTCTCGGGCACACCGGAATGCGGCCCAGAACCGTCACCGGCACCCTTCGCCTTGCGGCGTCCCCACCAGGTGGCCAAGGCGAGCCCTGCGATGATGTCCCAAATTCCCCACCAGCCAGCGACGACCGCCATGCCGCCGAGCCCACCGAAGAAGGCAAATACCAGTCCTAGCCCGAGACCGGCGTTGCGGATCCCCACTTCGAAGGTCACCGCCTTGGCCTCATAGAGGGCGAGGCCACCGAGTCTCGCGCTCGCATAACCGAGGCCGAGCGCGACAGCATCGTGCAGGAAGACGGCCAACAGCACAACACCGACGTAGGCGATGAAGAATGGGAAGTTACCGGCGAGCGCCGCAATGATGAATCCGAGCAACGCTAAGAGGCTCACCCATTTCACCGTGGGCTGCACTTTTTTGGCAAACGCTGGCCACCGATGCTTGATGGCAAACCCGACCGCGAATGGCAGACCGATAATCACAACGATCTCCAGCAACATCTGCCAACCATTGAGGCTGACGCTCTCGAGAATGGTCGACGCTGTCGGGTGCCAACCACCCCACAGCGACAGGTTCACGGGCAGCATGACGATGTAGACCACATTGGTGACTGCCGTCATAGATACGGAAAGCGCTACGTTGCCTCGTGCACGATAAGTGAGCACTTGGGAGATGTTTCCTGGCGGGCAGCACGCGACCAAAATCATCCCGAGTGCGATCGACGGACCGACCTGCAACAGCAGCGTCAGACCGAAGGTCACGGCGGGGAGCAATACAAGTTGAGCAACCAAAGCGATCGCAAAGGCCCGTGGGGCTTTGAGTACCGCCCGAAAGTCTTCGAGGCTCGTATCGAGCGCGATTCCGAACATGATGAGACCAAGCACAACGCTCAAAGCGATAAGCGATGCTGGGCTGAAGTTGAGCATCGCATCATCGATGGTCATGAGTTGGCCTTTCGGGTGAGGGTCTCACGCAGTTTTCGTAGGGTGCGTCGGTAGGCATCTTTGTTTACGTAATACGACATGCGTTCGAGTGCGAGGTACTTGTAACCACCGGTAAGGTCTGGCCACGGTTGCTCGGCGGACTCCCTGAAGTGGGCGGCAGCACGAGGAGCATCTTCTTGCGCGGCAAGATATGCCGCCAAAAGTTCGGCTTGCTCGTAGCGGCCCTGCCAGCCGATGCCACTGGCCTCGATCATGCCCATAACGTACAGACCGTTGAAGCTCGGCGGGAACATATTGAGATAGAGATCGGGGGCCATCCCCGACCAGTTCAGGTGATCTCGATCAACGAAGGGATAATCGAGACTGTAACCGGTTGCCAATACGATCAGGTCATAGTCGGCGTGGGTCCCATCGGTAAAATGCACCGTGTTGCCTTCGAAGCGTTCTGGGGCGGGAACGACACGCAAATCGCCCTGCCCGAGGTGCCCAAGCACAAGAGTATTCACAATCGGGTGCGACTCATAAATGCGGTAATCGGGCGCAGGAAAGCCGAAGTTGACGGGATCACCGGTAAACGCCCGCAAGACTCTCGTGTCAATGAACTGCTTTATCCGCGCCGGAAGCGGTCGCCCCTGGTTGAGGGTGTCAGCAGGCTTTCCAAACAAATAGCGCGGAACAAAGTAGTAGCCACGGCGCACACTCAAGTCGACGCTGTCAGCGTGATGCACAGCATCCACGGCAATATCGCAACCGCTGTTTCCCGCGCCGACGACAAGTACGCGCTTGCCCGCAAACATTGTTGCCTTTTTGTACGCGCTCGAGTGAATGATCTCCCCCGAAAATTCACCATCAAAGTTCGGGATGCTGGGGTGCGCCAGCGTGCCATTGGCCAAGATTACGCCGTCGAAGTGTTCAGTCTCGCTCTCGCCGCCTTGGCGCATTCCGCTATCGGCATCTGTCGGCCTCGTCGTTACATTCCACCCGCCACCATCGGCGGGCTCAACACGCTCAACCGTCGTGGAGAAACGAAATTTCTGCCCCAGGTCATAGCGATCACTAAAGGCGCGAAAGTACTTCTGGAGCTCTCGGTGGCCAGGATAATCCGCCGTCGTAGCCATAGGCAGCTCACGGAATTGAGTCGTGGTGCGCGACGAAATGAGGTGCGCTGACTCGTACATAGTGCTGCGTGGATTATCAATATTCCAGAGGCCGCCAACGTCGTCTGCTGACTCGAAACCGACGTAGCGGATGCCTGCCTTATCGAGGGCACGAGCGGCTGCGAGCCCCGAAGGTCCAGCACCGATGATGGCGATGGTACGAGGCATCCAGTCCTCCCGGGGTGAACAACACTATTCAGGGCGTTTCCGCAGCTTACTAGACAGGATCTCGCAGGTAGACCAGTTGCGGTTCGCGTACTGTTTTCTTGCGAACAGAAGCCCAGTTGTCAATACTGGGCGATGCAAGGTCACCCGACGGCGTCTACCCGAAAGACGCCGGATCTTGCATAGGGGATTAACCAACCATGCTTAAAGACAGTACGGTTGCGCCTGCCCGGCGCCGCCAATGGGGCTCAGAAACACGCCTCCATCCATTACCCACCGTGCACCCTGCACCCAGTGATCGCACGATCGCGCTTGCGCGTCTGGCGATTGTTGCGACGATTGTGTTCTGGCTGACGTATGTGATCTATACGATCGTTCGCCAGTTCATCAACAACGGCACCGAAAGTTTCCGGTTCACAACCGAAGCTATTTCGTACTTAATCGTTGTTACCTTCCTCACCTTCTCTGCGCTCATGTATTTGATCGCGAGACACGGTGCCTATCAACGCTTCCGGGCGCACGCTCGCGTGCCGCGCGCTGAACTCGATCGCCACTTCGCCGAGAACCAGGGCTCGATCACCGTTTTGGTTCCCAGCTACAGCGAAGAACCAGATGTCGTGCGTGCCACCCTGTGGTCGGCGTGCCTTCAGGAGTATCCGACTTTGCGTGTCGTGCTCTTGCTCGATGACCCGCCGTTTCCTTCTGACCCGGATGCTGCAGCACAGCTAGCGGACTCTCGTTTGCTTGCCGAGAAGATTCAGGCTGAACTCGCTGAGCCCCGTGAACGCTTCGGTGACGCTCTTGCGACGTTTGAGCGTCGAGTGCAGCTGGGCCGCACGGTCGGCCTGTTCGAGCTCGAGGAGCTCGCTGAGCACTACCAGTGGGCTGCCGACTGGCTAGAGAACAAGGCTTCCAACGAACAGCGCATTGACCACGTCGATGAGTTCTTTGTCACGCAGGTTATTCAGGGCCTGGCCGGTGAGCTGCAACTGACCGCCGATGCGCTCGGCGCAGCTCACGATGAGCATATGGTTCCCCCCACCGCACGGATGCGCGAACTGTACCGTCGTCTCGCTTGGACCTTCACGGCCGACCTCTCGACCTTCGAGCGCAAGCTTTACGCTTCTGTGTCTCACGAAGCGAACAAGGCAATGAACCTCAACGCTTATATCGGCCTGATGGGTGGCAATTACCGCCCAGAGGAAACACCAACCGGCACGGTACTGCGCCGCGTGAACCACGCAGAAGCTGGCGATCTGTCGATCCCCGATTCGCAATACCTGCTAACTCTCGACGCTGACTCGCTGCTGCTGCGCGACTACTGCCTCCGACTTGTCTACTTGCTTGAGCAGGCGGACAACTCCCGGGTCGCCGTCACCCAAACGCCGTACTCCTCATTCCGCGGAGCAGGTACACGCATCGAACGACTCGCTGGCGCCACGACTGATCTGCAGCACATCCTGCATCAGGGCAAGTCGTATTACGGCGCAACCTTCTGGGTGGGGGCCAACGCCGTCATCCGCAAAGCTGCACTGGATGACATTGTCGAGACCGAGACCGAGGGCGGCTTCACGGTCAAGCGCTACGTGCAGGACCGCACCGTCATCGAAGACACCGAATCGAGCATCGACTTGGGCGCCCACGGCTGGACGCTCGTGAATTACCCAGAACGACTCAGCTACAGCGCAACCCCGCCCGACTTCGGTTCGCTTGTAGTGCAACGTCGTCGCTGGGCTAACGGTGGGCTACTCATCATGCCCAAACTGATGCGCCAAATGCGTGAGCGTCGCGCTCGCGGCGAAACTGTGCCGTGGACCGAGTTCTTCCTGCGCGTGAACTACATGACATCGATCACATGGGCGAGCTTCGGTCTCGTGTTCCTGCTGGCCTACCCCTACGACAGCAGACTCTTGAGCCCCGTGGTGCTACTCGCCGCGGTGCCGTATTTCTTGGCCATGGGCAGCGACCTTCGCTATAGCGGCTACAAGTTCTCCGACATCTTCCGCATTTATGGGTTCAACCTGATCTTGCTCCCCGTCAACCTTGCCGGAGTTCTCAAATCACTCGAGCAGGCCATCACGAGCAAGAAGATCCCATTCGCTCGCACCCCAAAGGTTCGCAACCGCACCTCAACTCCGTTGCTGTATGTGCTGGCGCCGCTCGTGATCATCACGTTCTCGGGCTTCACTTTCTGGCGCGACTTGAACGCCGGCAACTGGGGTAACGCCGCGTTCGCGGCTTTCAACCTGGTTCTCGCCGGCCTCGCCGTCGTGTCGTGCATCGGCATCTGGAACACCATCGTGGACATCTGGTTGGGTGTCACACGCCCGCTCTTTGTCGAACGAAAGCCAAAAAAGACGAAGGAAGAACCAGTGCCAGAATCGACTGAACTCGACTGGCGTTCAATCCTCTATTACGGCGACGACAGCGGAGTTCACACCAAGGTGCGAGACTCCATCGTCTTCGCTGAAATGCTGCCACCCGCTGAGGCTGAAAGCGAGGTGCGAGCATGAGCACCGCGACTCACCGACTCTCTTTCAGGCGACTCGTCATGGCGGTTGTTATCGCCATTGCTGTCGCCGCCGGTGGTCTCTTCGCCTACCAAGCGTGGGCATCCACTCAGGCGGCTCCCGCGCCAGACCCGTGGTTCGCCGCCTACGTTGACGTCACAGCCACCCCGAGTTATGAATTCGAAGCTGCGACGAAGGAGAGCGGCAAAGAGGTCATGCTTTCGTTCATCGTCGCCGCTAGCGATGAAGGTTGCACTCCAACGTGGGGCACCGCCTACACAATGGATGAGGCAGCAATCTCACTCGACCTCGACCGCCGGATTGCCCGGCTACAACAGCAGGGCGGTGACGTCGCGGTTTCGTTCGGCGGGCTCCTGAATAACGAGCTCTCCACGACGTGTACCGATCCTGCAGATCTGGTTTCCGCCTACAACTCGGTGCTCGACCGCTATGCGTCAACCACGATCGACCTCGACATCGAGGGCGAAAACCTCAGCGACACCGCTGCGGGTGAACGTCGGGCGGCGGCAATGGCCACCCTGCAAGCAGCACGGCGCTCCGCAGGCGATGATCTCGCTGTGTGGCTGACGCTTCCCGCAGCAACCTTCGGACTCACGGAAGAGGGAACCACTGCGGTCACTCAGATGCTCGATGCCGGTGTCGATCTCGCCGGAGTGAACATCATGACGATGAACTTCGGTCAGAGTATGGCCGATGGAGAGACCAGCGGTGACGCCTCCATTCGCTCGCTGCAAGAAACTCACCGTCAACTGGGCATCCTCTATGACAACGCCGGGATCGAACTGACGGATGCCACGATCTGGACAAAGCTCGGCGCGACCCCGATGGTCGGCCAGAACGATATCGAAGCCGAAGTTTTCACGATGGCCGACGCTGCAGCACTCAACGAGTTTGCTCTCGACAAGGGCACTGGTCGCATGTCGATGTGGTCGCTGAACCGCGACACTACGTGTGGGCCGAACTACGCCGACACGTCCCGCGTCTCTGACTCCTGCAGTGGTGTAGCCCAGGGAGACCTGTTCTTTGCGGATGTCTTGGCTGACGGTTTTGACGGTCACGTCGCGAGTTCTGCAAAGACCATCACCACCGAAGAGCCGTCGGATCCCAATGATTTCATCGACGATCCTGCGACTAGCCCGTACGCAATCTGGCAAGAAGACGCCAGCTACCTCGCGGGTACAAAAGTGGTCTGGCACCGCAATGTGTACCAGGCCAAGTGGTGGACGCGCGATGAGTTGCCAGACAACCCCGTGCTTAACTCGTGGGAAACACCGTGGACTCTCGTAGGGCCAGTGCTTGAGGGCGAAACCCCCGTTGAAGTTCCTACGGTTCCGAGCGGAACCTACCCTGGTTGGGATGGCACCGCTGTCTACGAAGAAGGCGACCGCGTACTGTTCAGCGGAGTGCCCTACGAAGCAAAGTGGTGGAATCAGGGCGACAGCCCCGCCGCCTTCTCTTCAGACCCCGACGGAACCCCGTGGGTTCCGCTGACGGCCGAAGAAGTCACAGCGCTGATTTCGGGCGGCGAGACTGGCGAACCAGCCAACCTCGCCACCGCCACTACCGAAGGCTAGGAAGCGAGCCCTTCGCGTTCGCTTCTCCGGCGACGCTGTTCTTCAGGATCTGGAAGAGGAACGGCGGCAATGAGTCGCTGCGTGTAGGGGTCCTTCGGGCTGCGCAGAACTTCATCGCGCGTCCCCTGCTCCACAATCTTTCCGCGGTGCATGACAGCGATGCGGTCAGCCAGAATGTCAATCACGGCCAAGTCGTGCGAAACGAAGAGGCACGCAAATCCGAGTTCCTTTTGGAGTTCTTGGAAGAGTTCAAGCACCTTTGCCTGAACCGACACATCGAGAGCCGAAGTAGGTTCGTCAGCGACCAACAATTTGGGGCTCAGCGCTAGCGCCCGAGCAATTCCCACTCGTTGGCGCTGACCACCAGATAGCTCATGCGGGTATCGGTTACGCATGTGAGCGGAGAGCTGCACGCGGTCGAGCAACATGCTCACTCGCGCTTCCTCATCTTTGCTAGTGAAGCCGCCAACGAGCCGAAGCGGCTCACCGATGCTCTCGCCGATCGGCATCCGCGGGTTGAGCGACGAACCGGGATCCTGAAAGACGATGCCGATGTCTCGACGCACAGCGCGCAAATCGCTTTTACTGATGCCGACCATATTCGTTCCGACAATATCGAGGGTTCCCGCAACAGCGGGAAGGAGTCCGACTACGGCGCGACCGATCGTAGTCTTGCCCGAGCCAGACTCACCAACGAGGCCGAGCACTTCACCCTGGCGAATCGTGAGATTGATGTCGTCGGCAGCACGGAAGGCCGGCACCCGGCCGCGCTTCGGATACTCAATCGCGACACCCTTCATCGTGAGAACGACATCGCGGTTGTCTTTCGAGGCGGATGCTTCGCCTGCAGCCCCCAAGTGAGGAACAGCAGCCAAGAGTGCCTGAGTGTAGGGGTGCGTCGCTCCGGCGAAAAGCGACTCCGCTGTTCCCGTCTCAACAACTTCGCCATCCTTCATGACCATCACGCGGTCAGCGAGGTCGGCGACAACCCCCATGTCATGCGTGATCAGGATGATCGCGCTGTCGAGCTTGGAGCGCAAGTGGTGCAGCAACTCAAGAATCTCGGCTTGCACGGTCACGTCGAGCGCTGTCGTTGGCTCGTCAGCAATGAGCACGCGCGGGTTGCAGGAAATGGACTGCGCAATCATGGCGCGTTGACGCTGACCACCAGACAACTGATGCGGGTACGAGTCGAACGCTTTTTGCGGGTCAGGCAGCTCGACCATCGCGAGCAATTCGAGGGCACGCTTGTGAGCATCCGTCCGGATCATTCCCGGATTGTGCACTTGAAGCGCCTCAACGATTTGGAACCCAATTGTGTAGACCGGGTTGAGGGCCGTCATCGGCTCTTGGAAGATCACGGCAATGCCGGCACCACGCAATTGGCGAAGACGGTGCAGCGACGCCCCAACCATCTCTTCACCGGCAAGCTTCACGCTGCCCGAAATGCGACCATTCTCAGGAAGCAAACCGAGGAGGCCCATCGCGCTCGTGCTCTTGCCAGAACCAGATTCGCCAACAATGGCAAGCACTTCGCCACCCTGGAGGGTGTAGCTGACATTCTTTGCCGCCGTGACCCACTCCCCCTCAACCCAGAATTCGACGCCAAGGTCAGTAACCTCGATCGCGGGAGTCTTCGTTGCTGTCTCAGTCTTTGCTGTCTCAGTCATCAGGAGATTCGCCTTTCGCCCTGGATACGGTGCGCACGTGGGAACATAGTTCCGTGTCGCCAAACTTCACCCTGCACTCGCGATTCGGGCGCGTACTTTCCATCGTCGTTTTTGTCGCGTGCGCTGCCGCACTGATCGTCACGGCCGCTCAGGGCCGCTGGCTGGATGCCCTGCAAGTGCTGCCCGTCTTTGGCTTCGTTTCGCTGCTCACGTGGGCCATGTTCTGGCGCCCCGCTGTGCTCGTGACGGCGGCCGGCGTTACGCTGCGTAATGTACTGCGCACCGTCGACGTGGCGTGGCCCGAGATTCGCCGCATCGATACCAAATATGCGCTCGCGCTCGAAACGGTTCACGGCACCGTCACAGCGTGGGCTGCGCCCGCTCCCGGCCGCCACTCGGTCTTCTCGGCGGTGCGCCAGGATGGCGCGAACCTTCCGGAGTCGAGCTACTTGGCTGGCACAGTGCGACCCGGCGATCTGATCACGTCGGACTCTGGTCAAGCCGCCCACATCATCCGTACGCACTGGGAGCAGTTGCGAGACGGCGGACATTTGGATGCCGCCACGAGTGAATTCACGAAGCTGCGTGTAACGTGGCACTTCCGCACGATCGCGGCTGTCGCCGCGCTGATCGTGGCTGTGCTGCTCACCACCGTCAGCTAGCTCGTGTTCATTCGGCGACGAGTGCCGGTCGATCGACCTCATCGCCCTCATTTGTTGGAGGTCCCGTCACCGGGGCGTGCACCGGGAACGTAGCTCTTGAAGAAGCTGATGACCTGCGAACCGAAACCGTTCTGGGCCGGTACTCGCTTCTGCCGGGGGTCGAAAGCATCGCGCAGTCCGTCACCGATGAAGTTGATACACAACGCAATCACGACGATGAATAGTCCCGGCCACCAAAACAACCACGGACGAGTCTTGAATGCTTCGTTGTACTCGCTGATGATTTGGCCGAGCGAAATGTCTGGCGATTTGATGCCGAACCCCAGGAAGCTCAAAGAAGTTTCGAGCAAGATCACGGCGCTCATCAGGAGGGTCGCGCTGACCACGATCACGCCGACAGTGTTTGGCAGAATATGGCGGAAGATAATGCGGAAGTCGCTCGCACCAGCCACGCGGGCTGCATCGACAAACTCTCGTTCGCGCAGGCTCAAGAACTCGGCTCTCACGAGTCTCGCCATTCCTGTCCAGGCAATGAGGCCAAGCATGACGGCCAAAAGAATTGCGTCTCCACCGATCGTGCGGCCAAGAACAGCGCCCAACACGAGCAGCGGGATGATGATGATGACGTCGGTGAGACGCATGATGACCTGGTCGATCCACCCCCGGTAGTACCCAGCAAGGGCCCCGAAAACGACACCGATGACGGTGGAGATCACTCCAACGATGAAGACGACACTGAGTGATTGCTGCATTCCGCGCATCACGCGAGCAAAAACATCCTTACCGGTGTTGTCTTGGCCGAACGGGTGTTCGCCAATGCTGAACGGCCACAGCGTGAAGGTGGGAGCACCGCCTGGGAGCACGATGTCATAGCGTTCCCACCAGGTGGATGTCCACCAACCAGGAATACGCACGCCGTCGATAATGAGGCGCGTCGAGTTGGCGTCGGGCACGAGGGCTCCTGATCCGCCGACGACTGTACCAACCGACGTGAACGCGAGTAAGACAAGAAATAGCAACACGTACATCGAGATGACGGCGCCACGGTGCCGGAAAAACCGACGACGAACAATCGTGCCTTGGCTAAGACCGACGGTTGCGCGCTGTTCAATGCTGAGTTCTTGACCTGTCGACTGGTCGTCGACTGCCGGAGTTTTGTCGCTCATGATCAGCTCACCCGAATCCTGGGGTCAAGTGCCGAATACAACAGATCGGCAAACACGTTGAAAAGCACGGCGAGAACTCCGGTGACGAGGAAGAACCCCATCACCAGATTCACATCGGTATGCGCGAGCCCCTCGTTGAAGAGGGAGCCCATCGCCTGCCAGGCGAAGACTCTTTCGGTGATCACCGCACCACCAATCACCGCCCCGAAGTCGAGCGCGATGATTGTCGCAATGGGGATCATGGCGTTGCGGAATGCGTGGCGCATAACCACCGTCCGCTCGCCAAGGCCCTTCGCACGGGCAGTGCGTACGTAGTCCTGGTTCATAACGTCGAGCAGGCTGGCCCGCGCATACCGCGTGTAGGCCGCAAGCGAGATGATCATGAGCGCGATCGTCGGAAGCAGCATGTGGGTGAGCGAGTCCAGCAGGTTCAGCCACGTGTCATCTACTCGCCGGATAGCAGGGGTCGATGCACCGATCGTCGCGATTACGCCGTTGCTCAGCGGGATGCGCGCAACGTATTCGTCCCAGCGCAAGAACATTTGATCGAGCACGAGCGGGATGACGGTGAGACCACCAACCAGGCCGGCGGTTCGCGCGACAACCGCTTTGCCATCGCCGCCAACCACTAGCCCAACGACAATGCCGATGCCGGCCATCAGCACGGTGACCAAGAGCACCGTCCACGCCGAGTTGAGATAGAAGAAAAGGAACTGAAACGGATACCAGAGGCCGAGTGTCAGAGCGACAACAATGCCCACCGCGATAAGCGCCCGGCGGTGTTGGAATCCTGTGGACGTAAACACCACGATCGCCGCGGTCGCGAGCGTGAGCAATGCCACCCCGATGATGCCGATCGATGGTTGCACGAACCAGCGGGTCACATCAAGCACGAAAATGAGGCCGCCAACACCGATCGCGACACTGGCGAAAGAAATTGCGCGAGTGCGTAGTTCACCGCCGACCACGGACGAGGCGATGAAGCCCATGACGAGCCCGACAACGACGATCGACCACCACGGTATGACGGGATCACCCAAGAATTCGTTGAATCGGATGGCGCCGAACTCTTTGAGCAGTACTGCCACCCAGAAAATCGGGAGCGAATAGAAGACGAATGTGAGGAATGTGACGACGTAGTCGTAACCGCTGTACTGACGAAGGGCGGTGGTCATTCCGATTGCCACACCGATCACGATTGCGAGAATCGTAGCGGCGAGCACAAGTTGCAGGGTGGAGCCGAGAGCTCCGCCGATGGCATCGATGACGGGCTGTTCGCCGCGAGCGACCGAAATGCCGAGGTCACACTGCCCAATGAAGCAGGCACCGACTCCCCCGAGCCAGGAGAAGTAGCGGAGCACAGGCGGTTGATCGAGGTTGAGGAGTCCACTCAGATACTTGATCTTGTCTTGAGCGTTGGGGTCTCGACTTCCCCGAAGCTCAAGCAGCGGATCACCGGAATTCGCAGTGAGTAGATAGACAATGAACGAAGCCACAAGCAGCACAAGAATGGTGGCTACGAGGCGTCTGGTGACAAAGGTCAACACCGGTGATCCTCATTTCGGGGCAAAGCAGAGCGGAACAGAGACAGTGCCGCCGAAGCGGCAGAAAACGTGGCGCAGGTGAGCCGGGCGCATAACGCCCGGCTCACCGCTATAGCGCTACCGAGTTATTCGGCGTCAGCCGGTGCCCACTCCCAGAAGTTCCAGAAGTAGGTCGGAGACAGCGGACTCGGGTCCACGTTCGTTACTGATTTGTTCCAGACAGTGATTCCAGGGAACTGGAAGATGGTGACGCCGTAGCCGTCGCCCCATACTTCCTTCTCCACCTCAACCTGGATTTTCGTCTGGGCCGCAGGGTCCAGCTCGGTTTCCAGATCCTTCAGGAGTCCGTCAACCTTGGTGTTCGAGTAGCCACCGAAGTTGCTCGGCTGACCCGATCCGAGGTACTGATCTGAACCTGTGAGCGCGAGGCTCGTTGACTGCCACGCGAAGATAACCGCGTCGTGCGGGTTGATCGGCAGTGCTTCCTTGTCGGTGAATGCCCACTCGGGCTCGGAGTCATCAACAACCGTGAAGCCAGCGAGAGCTGCCGACTGCTGGATGAATTCGAACTCAGTACCGCGACGAACGTTGCCCTCGGGGTACCAGAACTTGACCTCGACCGGAGTGGTTACTCCAGCATCCGCCAGCAGCTTCTTGGCACCGTCGATGTCGACCTCGGCATAGTCTGCTGAACCGTTAGTCGAAGCGATTTCGTCATAACCGGGAGCGCCAGGAATCTGCAGAACAGAGTCGCGGAGTCCAGCGTTCGGGTTCAGCGGGCTGATCAGCTTGTCGAGGATCTCCTGACGCGGGATGACCTTCAGGAACGCCTGACGAACAGCCTTTGCCTTGTCTTCGTCTCCGCCGTAGGTTGCGGGGTCGAATGGACCACCATTGTTGAAGGTGAGGTCAATGTGCTCGTAAGTCGCTTCATCCGCGGTCACGTAGTCAGCGTTGTCGAGTCCCTTGACGAGCTCAAGCACGTCAGGCGTCGGCTGGCCGGCAGCAATCTGAACGTCACCGTTTTCGATGGCCTGAACCTGAGCGGTTGAGTCCTCGATCTGGCGAACGATGATGCGTTCGTACTTGGGTGAAGGGCCCCACGTGTAGAGCGGGTTTGCCTTCAGCGCGACGTACTCGTTCTCGACCAGTTCGTCGAGAACATAGGCACCGCTCGACAGCGCAACGAGTTCGTTGTCTGGTGTGCTTGCTGCCTGGTATTCGTCGTTCCACGCCTTGGCTACCGGGGTAAGCCACTCAACGTCGTCGTTCTGAACTGCCTCGACGAACATCGACTTAGCTTCTTCAGGGTCGGTGATGTCTGGGTATGCAAGCTCAACTACACCGTGGGCTGCAACGCCGAGGTCGAACTGGATCTCCCAGTCAACGTAAGCCTTGTCGTACACAATCGTGATGCTCTTGTCGTCAATCTCCGGCATGGTCGACGCGAGGTCGCCACGGGGGTTTGCGTGAGTGAAGAGAGGCGCGCCTTCTGCGTCTTCTACTCCAGCGAAGATCGTGGTCCACGCGAGCAGAAGGTCAGCGGAGTCGATCGGAGTTCCGTCAGACCACGTCACGTTGTCGTTGATCGTGTACTTGACGGTGAGCGGGTCGTCGCTCGTCTTCTCGAACGTACCGAAGTCTGTGTTACGTACAAGAGCGGGGTCGCTGTTGTAGTACAAGAACGTCGAGTTCATCATGTACAGCACGACCGCGTTTGCGGTGTTGTTTCCTGCTGCACTGCTTCCGTTGAAGTTATCAATCAGGTCATTCCACGCCACCGTGATCTCGGTGTCTGCAATTACTTCTGATTCGTACGGCGGAGTACACCCGGTCAGGGCAAGTGCTCCAGCCGCGAGGACAGCTATGGCAGCTGCGACGCGCTTGTTCTTCATCTTTCCTCCAGTAGAAAGGTGGCCGAAGGGATGGCGTAGACCAATCCCATGGCCGCCATTACACCGCAAACCTGAACGTTGGGGCAATAGAAACTGACGATTCGCACAATTCGCAACAAGAACGACACAATCCTGCGTCGATTAACTGTGTCTACCCCACAGAGAGGGTGGTGCACGGATGAGCACGGGCTTCGTAACAACCTGACACTGCGCGGACCAGCGCTGCGGGCATCCGACCTATACTGGCCGGAGCGAAGCCCACACCGGCTGTCACTGTTGTCGCTGGTCAACAGAGAAGGAGTGCGCTGAGACCCATGAGCACCAGCCCCATCACAATTTCCATTGAACGCACCGTCGATCCCGCCCGGATCGCCGAAGCCACCGCCTGGATGCAAACCGGAATCAATCTGGCCACCAGCTACCCCGGCTTCCTCGGCTCCGGTTGGGTGCGCGCCGGCACCGACAGCACCACCTGGCACATGCTGTACCGATTCGCGGATGACGCAGCACTGCTGCACTGGGAACAATCCCCCGAACGTGCGTGGTGGTTGCAGAGCGGAAGCGGATTCGTGCACGACCAACGAACAGAACGCCGCACCGGCATCGAAGGCTGGTTTGACGAACCAACCGAAGTGACCGTTGAACACGCCGGGCCAGCCGCCGCCACAGTGCCACCGCGCTGGAAACAAGCCGTGACCATTTGGCTCGGCTTCTTTCCCCTCAACCTCGCGTTCACCTACCTCGTGACGCTGCTCGTGCCCGGCTGGGATACGTTGCCGATTCTGGTACGCGTGCTGCTCACCACACTCTGCCTCACCCCGATCATGACCTACGTGCTGCTGCCAGGAGTGACCCGGATGCTGCGACGCTGGCTTCTGCCGACACGGTAGCGGATCACGCCGCAGTCACAGCGCGTAAGCTGAAGGGCTATGTCCGCCTCCGAAGTTCACTCCGCCAGCACCGCAACGCTGCTGCCTGCCGGGGTAGCGATCACGTTCCCACCTGAGCTGCCCGTCAGCCAGCGCCGGGACGACATTGCGAAGGCAATCCGCGAGAACCAAGTCGTGATCATTGCCGGAGCAACCGGGAGCGGAAAGACCACCCAGCTGCCCAAAATTCTGCTCGAACTGGGCAAGACATCCATTGGGCACACGCAGCCCAGACGGATTGCCGCCCGCACCGTCGCCGAGCGCATCGCCGAAGAACTCGGCACCGAGCTCGGCGATCTCGTGGGTTACCAAGTGCGCTTCACCGATCGCGTCGGCAAAAACACGCGCGTGAAGCTCATGACCGACGGCATTTTGCTCAACGAAATTCACCGCGACCGCGACCTCAAAAAGTACGACGCGATCATCATCGACGAAGCCCACGAACGCAGCCTCACCGTCGACTTCTTGCTCGGCTATCTCAAGCAGCTTCGCGCCCGCCGCCCCGATCTCAGCATCATCATCACGAGTGCAACAATCGACCCCGAAAGCTTCTCCAAACACTTCGACGGTGCCCCGATCATTGAAGTCTCTGGTCGCACCTTCCCCGTCGAAATTCGGTACCGCCCCCTCGTCGCTGAAGAGAAAGTTGGTGACGACCTCGAATCAGAGGATGCCGAAGAAGCTGCCGCCAACCGTGCCGACCGCGACTACCTCGAAGGCATCAACGATGCCCTCGACGAACTCTCCCGCGAGAGCGACGGCGACGTGCTCGTATTCCTCTCGGGCGAAACCGAAATTCGGGATGCCGAAGAAGCGATCCGCGGACGCATCAGCGCCGGCAAGCTCTCCGAGGGCACCGAAGTGCTTCCCCTCTACGGTCGGCTGAGCTCCGCCGAGCAGCACCGCGTCTTCGAGTCGCGCCGCACCCCAGGCACGCGACGTCGCATCGTGCTCGCCACCAACGTTGCCGAAACCAGCCTGACCGTGCCGGGCATCCGCTACGTCATTGATGCGGGAACGGCCCGCATCAGCCGCTACAGCACGCGCGCCAAGATTCAGCGTCTGCCGATCGAGGCCATCAGCCAGGCCAGCGCCAACCAACGCTCCGGGCGTTCGGGCCGAACGAGTGACGGAATCGCGATCCGCCTCTACTCCGAAGAAGACTTCAACTCGCGCCCCGAGTTCATGGAACCCGAGATTTTGCGCACCAACCTCGCGGCGGTCATCCTGCAGATGATCTCGCTTGGTCTAGGCAATATCGCCGAGTTCCCGTTCCTGCAGCCACCAGATTCTCGCGGCATCAAAGACGGGCTCGACCTGCTCACCGAACTGGGTGCCGTCGAAAACGCGATGGTGGGGCAGACGAAAGCCGGAAGCAAATCCGGTGCCACAAAAGATGCCACCCCGCGCATCACCCGCATCGGCAAACAACTCAGCCAACTGCCGATCGACCCCCGGCTCGCCCGCATGGTGCTCGAGTCGAAGCAGCACAGCACCACGCGCGAAGTCATGGCGATCGTCGCTGGGCTCAGCATTCAAGATCCCCGAGAACGCCCTCTCGATAAGCGACCCCAGGCCGACCAACAGCACGCGCGCTTCATCGACCCCATAAGCGACTTTCTCACCATGCTCAACCTCTGGAACTACCTCGAAGAGAAACAAAAAGAACTCTCGGGCAATCAGTTCCGCCGGATGTGCAAGAACGAGTACCTCAACTATTTGCGCGTGCGCGAATGGCACGACGTGTACCGCCAGTTGAGCCGCATGGCCAAACCGCTCGGCCTCGTGATCGGTGACGCACACTCGAACCCCGACGGCATCCATCGCTCACTACTGGCTGGCTTGCTCAGCCACATTGGGCTCAAGGATGTCGCGAAGCGCGACTACATTGGCGCACGTCAAACCCGCTTCGTCATCTTTCCCGGCTCAGCCCTCGCCAAGAAACAGCCCAATGCAATCATGAGCGCCGAGCTCGTGGAAACGAGCAGGCTCTTCGCGCGCATGAATGCGTCGATCGATCCGGTGTGGGCGGAGAAGCTCGCGGGCGATCTCGTGAAGCGCAGCTATTCGGAACCGCACTGGGAGAAGAAGCAGGGTGCAGCAGTCGCGTTCGAGCGCGTGACGCTCTATGGCGTCACGCTGGCCGCTCGCCGCCGCATCCAGTTCTCCCGGGTGGATCTTCCTGCCGCCCGCGAACTCTTCATTCGCCACGCCCTTGTCGAGGGCGAAGACGACCTGACAAAGCGCGACAAGCGCGTGTGGGGCTTCGATGCCTCGAACCGTGCCCTGCGCCGTGACCTCGAACAGCTCGAAGAGCGCAGCCGTCGCCGAGACATCCTTCACGATGACGAAACTATTTTTGAGTTCTACGACAAGCGTGTGCCCGCCACCGTCGCGTCCGTGCGTGACTTCGAGGGCTGGTGGAAGAAAGCTCGTCACGACTCTCCCGACCTGCTCACGCTCACCACGAACGATCTCCTTGAGAACGCGGATGACGCCGAAGTCGATGACACCGCGTTCCCGACGACATGGGTTCGTGGCGACCAGACGCTGAGCCTCACCTACCGCTTTGAGCCAGGAACTGACGACGACGGTGTGACTATTGCCGTTCCGCTGCCACTCCTCGCTGGCCTTCGCCCCGACGGCTTCGACTGGCAAGTGCCTGGGCTGCGCGACGACCTCGTCACCGCGCTCATTAAATCGCTGCCGAAACCCATCCGTCGTAACGTTGTTCCGGCCGCCGACTGGGCCCGCCGCCTGCTCGAAGCTGCCCCCGACGATCCTGCAACCGCAGCGTTTGAGGGCGGACCATCGTTGACCGAATTCTTGGCGAAAGAAATCGCGCGGCTCACATATGCCACCGTGTCGACCTCCGACTTCGATCTCGATCGCGTACCCGCGCACCTCCGTGTCACTTTTGCGGTTATCGACGAAAACGGCAAAAAGGTCGGCGCGAACAAATCGTTGCGCAGCCTGCAGGCAAGCCTCAAACCAGTTGCCCGCGAAAGCGTCGCGCGTGCGGTCCAAGGTGCTACGCGCGGCTCCGCTGAACCCCACACCAACACCAACACCCTCGAACGTTCCGGGATTACGAGTTGGGACTTTGGCGAACTTGACCGCTCCCGCGACACCAAGCACGGCGGCAACACCATTCGCGCCTACCCCGCGCTAGTGGACGACGGCGGCTCAGTCTCCATTCGCCTCATGTCGACCCCCTACGATCAGGCCATCGCCCACCAGAGCGGTGTGCGTCGCCTCCTGCTGCTGGCGATTCCCTCGCCACTCGGCTATATCAACGAACATCTCACGGGCACCGAAAAACTCGTACTCGCCCAGAGCCCGTATCGGTCAACGAATGCCCTCTTCGACGATTGCTTGCGCGCCTGCGTTGACTCCGTCATGGGCGACCGCGAAGTCTTTTCACAGACCGAGTTCGAGGCGCTGCGCAATGAAATTTCGGCAGGGCTGGTCGACTCGCTCTTTGCGACCGTCTCGCTCGTGGCATCTATTGTTTCGGGAGTTCGGCTCGCCGACAAGGCGATACGTGCCGCAACAAGCATGCACTTGCTGACCCCTCTCGGCGATGCACGCGAACAGCTCGATGCCTTGGTCTACCCCGGCTTCGTTTCCGCGACAGGGCTCACGCAGCTGCGCCGCCTGCCGGTGTACCTCAAGGGCATCGAACATCGTGTGACAAAGCTCACCGAGAACCCCGGCAAAGACCGCGGGTGGATGTCAGAAGTCGAGCTGGCGACCCGTCGCTATAAGGATGCCGGTGGCACTCTGCCGCTGGAGCAGTATCCCGAACCACAGATCGCGCGCGCTCGGTGGATGCTCGAAGAGTTGCGCTTGAGCCTCTTCGCCCAACACTTGGGCACCGCGGAATCGGTGAGCGTGCAACGAATCGCCAAAGTACTCGCTTCGTAGCGCCCGAGTATTCGACGGCACACAGCCATCACCGGGTACCCTTAAGGCTGCGAGTGGCACGAGAACGTCGCCTCTCTAATGAAAGAAAGCAGCTGACGCGTGTCTGAAAGCACCAACGATCACCCGACCACCCACGATGTTTCCGCCGAGATTGCTCGGTCGTGGCTTCTGGTCGCAGCAACTCGTCCCGAAGAATTTGATCGCGCTGAGCAGTCTCGCGCCGACCAAATCATTCTCGATGTCGAAGACGCTGTTGACCCGCGCCTCAAGTCGTCAGCTCGTGACTCGGTCGTCGAGTGGCTGAGCAATGGTGGCAGTGGTTGGGTCCGCATCAATGACCGCACTTCTGACTTCTGGTCAGACGATGTGGATGCTCTCGCCGGACTTCCAGGCCTGCGCGGCGTCATGCTCGCCAAGGCTGAGGCAGCAGCTCACGTCTCAGAAACTTTTGACCGTCTCAAGGGAGTCACACCGGTGATCGCCCTCGTCGAGTCTGCACTCGGCATTGAAGAAGCAGCATCGATTGCTCGCGCCCGTGGCGCCTATCGTCTAGCGTTCGGCAGTGGCGACTATCGCCGCGACACCGGCACGAGCTCCGACGACCTTGCGATGGCCTACCCACGCTCGCGTCTCGTCATTGCGAGCCGCGTCGGCAACCTGCCCGGCCCGATCGACGGCCCAACCGTCGGCACTAACCACCCGGTGCTGCGCGAACAGGGCAGCATGGCTGTTGCCCTCGGCATGACGGGCAAGCTCTGCCTCGACCTCGAGCAATTGCCCATCATCAACGAAGTCATCAGCCCCACTCGCTCAGATGTGGCGTGGGCTCGCGAATTCTTGGAAGACTTCGAGGCTCGTGGCCGCGTCATCCGTGATGGCAGTGACCTGCCCCGCCTGGGTCGAGCTCAAAAGATCGACAAGCTCGCTCGCGCCTTCGGTGTTGAACCCGCCTAAACGGGGCTCTCATAAGGCTCGCATGATGGCGAGCCCACGATTAGTGTTGAGGCATGACAACGGCAGTCATCGTTGATGCGATTCGCACGCCTTCGGGCCGAGGCAAACCCGGCGGAGCCCTCTCTCAAGAGAACCCCATCGATCTCCTCGCAACGGTGCTGAACGGGCTACTCAGCCGCCACGATCTCGACCCGGCAATTATCGATGATGTGATGGGCGGCTGTGTGACGCAGTCGGGCCAACAGGCCGTGAATGTGACCCGCAACGCTGTTCTCGCTGCTGGATTTCCGGAGACAGTTCCGGCAACCACGATCGACCGCCAGTGCGGGTCCAGCCAGCAAGCCGCACACTTCGCTGCTCAATCGGTGATGGCCGGGATCAACGATGTTGTGATTGCCTGCGGTGTTGAACTGATGAGTTCACACCCCATCGGTCAGGCAACACTTAGTCAGAGCACGATGAGTCCGCTACTGCGCGCACGGTACCCTGACGGCCTCGTCAATCAGGGAATCTCCGCCGAACTGATCGCCGCACGCTGGGGCCTTGATCGTGACGACCTCGACCTCTTCGCCGCTGACTCGCACTCCCGCGCTTCGCTTGCGGATTTCAGCAGTGAAATTCTTCCGATCGGAGATTTAGCACGCGACGAAACTGTGCGGCCCGGTACTACCGCTGACACGCTCTCCGGCCTCTCCCCTGCGTTCTACGACGCCGCGATCGCGGCACGCTTTCCCGAAATCCAGTGGCGGGTAACGGCAGGCAATTCCTCACCACTCACCGATGGTGCCTCCGCTGTGCTCATCATGAGCGAAGAACGAGCAGCCGCGTTCGGACTGAAGCCTCGAGCCCGTTTCCATTCCTTCGCGGTGGTCGGCTCCGACCCCATCGAGATGCTCACCGGGATCATTCCGGCGACCCATCGCGTGTTAGAGCGCAGCGGCATCCGTCTCGATCAACTCGACAGCATTGAGGTCAACGAAGCGTTCGCCTCAGTGCCCCTCGCCTGGCTTAGAGAATTTGCCGTTGACCCCGCGATCGTAAACCCCCGGGGTGGCGCGATTGCCCTGGGCCACGCCCTCGGGTCCTCGGGCACACGCCTCCTCAGTACCCTCGTCAATCATCTCGACCACACCGGCGGCCGCTACGGACTCCACGTCATGTGCGAAGGCGGCGGCATGGCAAACGCCACCATTATTGAAAGGCTTGCATGAAAATTCAAGATGCCGCAGCACTCATTACCGGTGGTGCGAGTGGACTCGGGCTCGCCACCGCTCGCGCTCTCGCCGCCCAAGGTGCCCACGTCACCATCGCCGACCTTCCCAGCTCCCGTGGAGTCGAGATTGCCGCCGAGAATGACTTCCGGTTTGCGCCAACCGATGTGCGCTCGGAGGCCGACGTCCAAGCCGCGGTCGCCCTTGCGAGTTCGACGGGACCGCTGCGCATTGTCGTGAACTGTGCCGGCGTCGCGACACCGGGCAAGACTCTCGGCCGCAATGGGGTGCTCCCGCTAGAAACGTTCGAGATGGTGATCGGCATCAACCTCACGGGCACCTTCAACGTCATCCGTTTGGCGGCAGCCGCGATGGTCGAAACCGACCCGGTTGACGGCGAGCGTGGAGTGATCGTGAATACGGCATCCGTCGCTGCGTTTGATGGGCAGATTGGACAACCAGCCTATGCAGCATCGAAGGCCGGAGTTGCCGGCATGACTCTTCCCCTCGCCCGCGAGTTTGCGTCATCGTTTGTGCGCGTCATGACCATCGCCCCGGGCATCTTTGAGACACCGATGATGGCTGGGCTGCCGCAAGAGGCGCAAGATTCGCTCGGCGCTCAAGTGCCGCATCCGTCGCGCCTGGGGCGCCCCGACGAATATGCCGCACTCGTGCAGCACATCGTCGAAAACCCGATGCTCAATGGCGAAGTGATTCGCCTTGATGGTGCGATCCGGATGCAACCGCGCTAGCGGCGACACCCGGATCGACTAACGGCTACAGCGCTAGAGAACCTTTGAGAGGAACGCTTTCGTGCGTTGGTGCTGGGGGTTGCCGAGCACTTCGTCGGGGTCACCCGACTCCACCACAACGCCGCCGTCCATGAAGACGAGCTGATCAGCGACTTCGCGCGCGAACCCCATCTCGTGCGTGACAACAATCATGGTCATTCCGGAATCGGCGAGACCCTTCATGACATCGAGCACTTCACCGACCAGTTCGGGGTCGAGTGCGGAGGTCGGCTCATCGAACAGCATGAGCTTGGGCTCCATAGCGAGAGCGCGGGCGATAGCCACTCTCTGCTGCTGGCCACCGGAGAGGTGGGCCGGATAGGCATCCTCTTTCTCCGCAAGACCAACCTGAGCCAGCAGTTCTCTGCCGTGCGCGATTGCGGCTTCTTTCTTCACCTTGTTGACGCGGATGGGCGCCTCAATGATGTTTTCGAGGGCTGTCATATGCGGAAACAGATTGAACCGCTGAAACACCATGCCGATATCGCGGCGCTGACGGGCCGCTTCGCGGGGCTTGAGCTCATAGAGCTTGTCGCCGCGCTCTTCGTATCCGACCAGAACGCCATCGACACTGAGTCGGCCAGCATCGACGCGCTCAAGGTGGTTGATGCAGCGCAAAAATGTCGACTTGCCCGATCCGCTTGGCCCGACAAGGCACATAACTTCGCCCTGCGGAACTGACAGCGAGATGCTCTTCAGCACCTCGTTAGAGCCGAAACTCTTCGACACACGGTCGGCGTGCACCATAGGCACGTCGCTTACGGCTGCGTTCGTCATTGGTGCTCCTTTCCTGTCGGATCGGTACTGGAATCGTCCGTGTCGGATGCTGCACCAGGGGTCTCGATGACTCCGGTCTTGAGCGTGATCACTCCGGTCTCGATCCCCGCTTTTTCGGGGCGTGCTTGGCCGACTCCGCGCGAGAAACGCTTCTCCAAGAAGTACTGGCCCACCATCAGGATCGAGGTGAACAGCAGGTACCAGGCCGAGGCTACGAGCAATAGCGGGATCGGATCAAAGATCACTACGGAGATGTCGCGCGAGCGTCCGTAGAGTTCCAAACTGAACGGAATAGCGGTGACCAGTGAGGTGGTCTTCAGCATCGAAATTACTTCGTTGCCGGTCGGAGGGATGATGATGCGCATGGCCTGCGGGATGACGACGCGCGTCATCGTCTGTAGCCACGACATTCCGAGGGCAGTTGCTGCCTCGTCTTGTCCCTTATCGACCGAAAGGATTCCGGCACGCACGATCTCGGCCATATAGGCGGACTCATTGAGCGCGAGCCCAATCACGGCAAGCCAGAACACGCTGATGAGATCGTTGGTTTCCACCGAGAGCCACGGCTCGGTGAAGGGGATGCCCACGTCGATCGTTGAGTAGATCGTCGCGAAGAGACCCCAGAACACGAGTTGCACGTAGACAGGAGTTCCGCGGAATACCCAGAGGTACAACCACGCAATGCCCTTAACAACAGGGTTGTCCGAGAGTCGCATAACCGCGAGGGTGACGCCCAAAATGATCGCGATGATCATCGAGTACACCGTTAGCAGGATCGTGTAGCCGGCGGCCTGCGAGATTCTCTTGTCGAAAATGTATTTGCCGAAGTTCTCCCAGCCATACGCTTCGCGCTGCGAAGCATCAACGATAAAGAGAACCAGCATGGCAACGAGGATGACCGCAACAACATTGCGCCACGGGTGGCGAAGGCGAATCGCTTTGATCGCCTCTGCTTGGTCAGCGCCGTTCGGCGACACGCTTACGGGTGTCGCCGAACGGCCAGAATCTGACACAGCCAATACCTAGCTGGTAGTTGCCGCGTTGATGGTGATCGACGAGACAGCACCGCTGAAGACGCCCCAGTCTTCGAGGATCGTCTTGTAGGTTCCGTCGTCGATCATCGACTGGAGTGCAGCCTGGAGTGCTGCAGAGAGTTCTGAATCCTTCTGCACGGCGATGCCGTACGGTGCGGTATCAAAGGAGTCGCCCGCGAGTTCGATCTTGTCTTCGACCTGGCTCACTGCGTACTGCGTGATGGGCGAGTCGGCGCTCATTGCGTCTGCACGGCCCAAAGCGAGAGCGTTGGTCGCTTCGTCTTGCGTGTCGAACTTGAGGATGTCGATGGGCTCTTTGCCAGCATCCGTGCACTCTTGCGACTTTGCGGGAAGCTCATCGGTCTCTTCGTAAGTCGCAGTCTGCACAGCTACCGTGAGGCCACAGGCGTTAGCGGGATCAACGTCTACACCGATCAACTGTGCCCACTGGATGCCGGCTTCGTAGTAGTTGACGAAGTCGACGACCTTCTCGCGCTCTTCGTTGTCGGTGAACGAGGAAAGCCCGATGTCATAGCTGCCGCCCGTGACGCTGGGGATGATCTTGTCGAAGCTCGATGGCTGGTATTGGGTCTCGAGACCGAGCTTGGCCGCCATGGCGTTGCCGAGGTCAACTTCCCACCCGATGGGGTTACCGGCGTCGTCTTTGTACTCGTTGGGGGCGTAGGTCGGGTCGATACCGATGACGAGAACGCCGGCGTCTTTGATGTCGGCCGGGAGCAGAGCAATGGCAGCAGCATCAGTGCCAACGTCAAGGTTGCCCCCACCCGTATCGGTGCTTGGTGTGCTGTTGTCAACACAACCCGACAGCATCAGGGCCGTAGCAACGACCAATACTGGCAGCGCGAAATTGATTCTCATGGTCCAACCTTCTCTTTATCCAAGTGAATGTGGTCGCCGTTGACGAGGCTGGAATCCCGCAGGACGCACCTCGTTGAAACGTCGACCTAGGCAGCCTACCTTCGGGTGCACGCAATTTTTCGCCCACCCGCGCCGCGTGACTGCGAGGCTGCGATCAATGTGACGGATATGTGCTGCACACGTCGAAATGCTGCTTTTGGTCCACTTTACGCCGGTGTGGGCTAGTACTCGCCCTGCGCCGCAGCCTCAAGTTCAGCAAAGTTAATGGTTCGCAACTCACGAAGCCGACGCTTGCGTTGAGCGTCATAGGAGGGGTCTTCCATCGGCAAGTAGGCAACGCGAAGTTTGGCAATGATTGCGGTGCCGATTTCGCTCCAGGCAAGCTCCCGCGCTTCATCGATGATGCTCGAAATCAGTTCGCCATCCATGGATGCTTGGCGCAGTCCTTCAGCGAGCCCCGTTTGAACCGCGCGGTTACGGTCAGAGTGCGATCCTCGGAGGAGGTGCTCTGCTTGCTCAGCAAGCTGGTCGAACTCGACGTGAACCAGACCGGCCAATGCGCCGTCATCGTAATCAAGGTGGTCTCGTGCGGCATCCACAATGATTCGGTTTTTTACCGCCATGCGCACAGCATTGCGGGCGATCAGCACACCCTCTTCGACGACCCTCTCGATCGGGGCCTCTTCGACGGGCTCGGGCGCCCTAAATTTGCCCAAGTTAAGGCGCGGGCGCCGCCGAATAAATCTCACAGTGCAATTGTTCCGGTTTTGATTGATGAACGGTATCCCCCGTCCAGTGCAGCTTAGATGGACAACCTGAACGGGCTACAAGGTCTTCTCGTAGCAGACACCGAAAGGAATCGCAGCGTAGTGCCCAAAAGCGTCAATCCGTTGGTATCCCAAGCTCTCGTAGAGAGCCATAGCCGGCACTTGAACGTGGCCAGTTTGAAGCACCAAAGAGCGCGCCTGAGCTTCTCGCGCTACGCCCTCAAGCGCGTTCATGAGTCGGCGCGCAGCACCCTTGCCACGATGGTTCGAGTCGACGAAAACCTTCTTGACCTCAAGGGATGACCCAAACGGGCGCAAGGCTGCGTGCCCGATGACCGAATCGCCATCGAGCACCAGCGCCGTATGAGTAATCTCCGACGGCGCAATCGTCAACGCTGCATGTACCGCAGCGCGACCAGCATCATCGAGCTCTGCCTGACGGTCGGCATACATCGCCGTCGTCTCGACATCCATCGCCGCTCGCTGCTCAACCGCTCGTGGATCAAGCCAATCGACCCACTCAACGGTCAGGCTCACTCCGCTTTGACCTTGGTGGTTGCCGACGCGTTTGCCTCATACGAGGTGTTGGTCGACTCAAAGAAGTTCACGAGTTCAAGAGTGTCGTTGGCGGTTGCCATCCACTTGGCCGGGTTCGTGACCTTGTAGTGGGCTTCGAAACCAAGCTCCTCGAGGCGTCGGTCAGCCAGGTACTTGACGTACTGGTTGATGTAGTTGGCGTTGAGCCCGAGGATGCCACCGGGGAGAAGGTCGTGGTTGTAGGCCTCTTCCATTTCCACAGCATCCAGAATCATCTGGCGAATTTCGTCAGCGAACTCTTCGGTCTGAATCTCGGGGTTCTCTTCGAGCACCGTGAGAATCAGGTTGATACCGAATTTGAGGTGCAGGCTCTCGTCGCGAACGACCCAGTCCATGAGCGAACCGAAGTTGCGCAGCAGGTTGCGCTGACGGAATGACAGAGCGACCATGAATCCCGAGTAGAACCAGATGCCCTCAAGGACCACGTTGTACGCAACGAGGTTGCGAATGAAGTCTTGCTTACCTTCGATGGTGTTGATGTCGAGGGTCTGCTCCGTCATACGACGGATGTACTTCATCTCAAACTCTTCTTTGCGCGCCATGGATGGCACGTCGACGTGAGAGTTGTAGGCAGCTTCACGGTCGATGGGGAAGGTCTCGAGAACGTACTCGAAGCTCATGCAGTGGTTCGCTTCTTCCCACATTTGCTTCGCCAAGTACAGCGAGCATTCTGCAGCAGAAACATACGGGTACACACCGAAAGCGAGCGCCTTGTTGACGAGCAACTCATTCGGGTTGAAGTAACTCATGAGGAAGGTCACTGCGTGACGCTCTTCATCAGTCATCTTCTTGAAGTCGGCGATGTCTTCGCCCAACTGAATCTCGTTAGGGAACCACGTGTTGGCGACGGCCTGGTCGTACAGGTCCATTGCCCACTGGTACTTGATCGGCTTCAGTAGGAGGCCATCTTGCAGGCCTGTTCCTAGAATTCCCATTACTGGCAGCTATCGCACTGAAGGTCGTCCATGGGATCGACGGGAACGAAGTAGTCGTCTGTGATGTTGTCGCGGTTCATTATGCTTCTGCCTTCTTTGCAAATCCGCCGAAGCCTCGGCGTGCGGGAGTTGATGATGCTGCGGTTGCTCCGGCCTCAGACGATGCAGCCTTAGTCGACGAGATCTCCTCGGACTTGTTGACCTTGACGGTCGACTGCTCTGCCTGGTGGCGGGGCTTCATGTGGAGGTAGTAAGTGGTCTTGACGCCACGAGACCACGCGTCGAAGTAGATGTCCATCATGTCGCCGAGGTCACGCGTCTCGAGGTACATGTTGCGGCTGATGGCCTGGTCGATCCACTTCTGGGCACGAGCGGCAACCTCAAGGAACGCATACGGCGAGAGCTGGAAGCTCGTCTTGAATACGGCCTTGATGTCGTCGGGGATGCCGGCAACGTTCTGGATGTCACCCTGGCTGCGCAGAATAGCTTCGCGGTTCTTCTCCCACAGTCCGTGCTCCTGAAGCGTCTCCACGAGGTTGCGGTTCACTTCAAGGAACTTGCCGTTTGACGTCGAGCGGCTGAAGATTTGCGAGAACTGCGGGTCGAGGCCGGGCGTCGTGCCGGCAACGAGGCCAATGGATGCGGTTGGCGCGATCGCCATGAGCGTTGCGTTACGCATTCCACCCTTGACCTTTTCACGCATGGCATCCCAGTCAAGGCGCGTCTTGCGGTTGACCTTGATCTCCATGCCACGGTCTTCTTCGGTGAGCGCGATGGAGTCGAGCGGCACGAGGCCTTCCGACCAACGGCTGCCTTCGAAGTTCGTGTACGAACCGCGCTCCTTGGCGAGTTCGGTGCTGGCATCGATCGCAGCGTAGGAGACGTGCTCCATGATTTCGTCGATGAGGTCGTAGGCCTCTTCGCTCTCGTAGCTGTAGCCGAGCTTCTCGATGATGTCGGTGAAGCCCATGACACCAAGGCCGACGGCGCGGTTCTGTTCGTTCGAGAAGTCTGCTTCTTTCACACTGGAGCGGGTGATGTCGATGAGGTTGTCGAGCTGGCGTACCGCCAGTCGAGCGCTCTCAGCAATCTTCGCGAAGTCAACTCCGCCTTCAGGCAGGAGGTGACGCGAGAGGTTGATCGATGCCAAGTTGCAGACGGAGACGTTGTCTTCGTCTTGCGGGAGCGTGATCTCGGTGCACAGGTTGGAGAGGTGGATCGTGCCCGTGTTGTTGTTGAGCGCACGGTTGTTGATGGTGTCTTTCCAGGTCAACCACGGGTGGCTCGAGGTCTGCAACGAGATGAGGATCGACTTGAACTGCTCGCGAGCACCGATCTTCTTGAACATGTGCATTTCGCCGGCGTCAGCCATCGCGACATATTCGTTGTAGCGCTTCGAGAAAGCCTTGCCGTAAAGCTCGTTGAGGTCGGTGACTTCGAGCGGGTCGAAGAGGTACCAAGAGTCGTCGTTCTGAACGCGCTTCATGAACTCGTCGCTGATCCACACTGCCGTATTGGCCGTGCGAGTGCGGCGGTAGGGGTCACCCGAGTTGCTGCGGAGTTCGAGGAACTCCGGGAAGTCCATGTGCCAGTTCTCCATGTAGAAGCACAGCGCACCGAACTTCTTGCCACCGCGGCTTACCGCACGCAGGATCGAGTCGATCGTGTGCATGAACGGGATGGGACCGGTTGAGGTGGTGTTGTTCGAGCGGATGGGCGAACCCTGAGCACGAAGCTTGGTGACCGAAAGGCCAATTCCGCCGGTGCCCTTAGTGAGCCACATGACATCGCGTGTCGTCTTAGCGATGTGCTCCATGTCGTCTTGCATTTCCATGACGAAGCAGTTGGCGAGCTGCGGGTAGATCGTTCCCGCGTTAACGAGAGTGGAGCCGGCAGCCAAGTACTCGAGGCTAGACATTTTCTCGTAGAACTTGAGGGCAGCCTCGTTGGGGTTCGCTTCGTTGAGCGAAAGACCCATCGCGATGCGCATCCAGAAGTACTGCGGAACCTCAAGCGCATCGCCATTGCGACCCTTGATGCCGTAGCGGTTGTTGAGCGTAACAACACCGATGTACTTGAGCAGTTCATCGTGAGCAGGCTCAAGGTGCTCGGCGAGAGCATCCAAGTCGAACATGCTGGTGAGGCGAGGGTCGAGGAGTCCCTCTTCTACGCCACGGATGACGTTGGGGCCGAAGTGCTCTTTGTGCAGACGCTTGAGGTCAGCGGCGTCGGTGTAGTCACCGAGAACGCGCTTGTAGATCGTCTTGAGGAGAAGACGGGCTGCAACGGTGTCGAAGGCCGGGTCATCTTTAACGTTTTGGAGAGCAACCTGAATGACGGCTTCGTCGAGTTGCTGGGTCGTGATGCCATCAAACAGCGTCAGTTCGAGCTCGGAGGCGATCTGGGTTACCCACGTGATGTTGTCGTCGAGACCGGTGGCGGCATCTTCAATTGCGAGGTTGATCTTGTTGGCGTCATACGGCTCTCGCTGACCGTTGCGCTTGACGACTGTAATTGCCACAAAAACTCCCTAAAATCCCCATAAAACCTCGAAAACCGCGACCCCCGGCCAAGCGGTTCCACCACTATATATCGTGGGTGCCACCTGTCGCCAACCCTAGATGTAGTGGGCGTGTCCTCCACAGGTGTGGATAACTTCGCGGGGTTTTCCACAGCCTATGGATAACCACTGACACCCCAGATATCCGCGGAGAGCCGGCCTCTAATGACCGAAAAATGGCCCACTTCGACAGCTAAGCTGGAGTTCTTGTGAATGCTTACATCGACCTGTTGAAAACTCCGGGCATCGCTAGGATCATCGCGGCCCAACTAACCGCCCGACTGCCTGGCGGCATGCTCTCTTTGGCGATCCTGCTTCACGTTGAACAGATTCACAATTCTTATGGCGCTGCCGGCCTAGTGCTCGCGGCAACGAGTATCGGCCAAGGCGTCGCCGGTCCCCTCACCAGCCGTTGGATGGGCATTTGGGGAATGCGCAAAGTGCTCATCCTGACTCTCATCATCTCGGCAGCCGCAATCTTCACCATCGCGCTCGTTCCGCTCAGCGTCGGCATGTTCATGGTCGTCGGTCTCATCGCCGGACTCAGTAACCCGCCGGTGCAACCAGCAGTACGCACGATCTACCCCAAAATGGTGAACTCGAAGCAGCTGACCCCGCTGTTCTCTTTGGATGCCTCTGCCCAAGAAATTATCTGGGTAGCCGGACCAGTAATTGCCACCTTCCTTGCCATTCAGATTTCCACGACCACAGCGATTGTCGTTGCTGGAGCCTTCCTTCTCGGCGGCGGCGCGTGGTTCATCGCCAGCCCGGAAGTCGGTCAGGTGCGCATCCCGCGCAGCAAACGATCCTTCGGCACCGTGCTGCGTCGACCACCCGTGATGTTGGCAACAATCACCGGCTTCCTTCTTGTCGGTGCTGCCGCAGCGGTCGAAGCATCCGTCGTCTCAGTCTTTGGACACGACGGACCCCAGGCCGGTTTCGTACTCGGCATCTGGGCCATCGGTTCGCTCTTCGGCGGCCTTTTCCTTGGCCACCTCCCGATTGGGCCGTGGGCTCTTGCTCGCCGCATGTTCATCGTTTTTGTCGGCATGGCTTTGGCGATGTTTAGCCTCAACTTTTGGTGGCTTGCCATCATGCTGCTCATCGCCGGTATTGGCATCGCCCCGGCCTTCGCCGTCATCTTTGCCATCGTGTCGGCAAGCGTGAAGTTCAGCGATACCGCCGAGGCTTACGGATGGGTCGGCACCGGTCAATTGATTGGTGCAGCCCTCGGTTCCGCTGTCGCCGGGTTCCTGATCGACGCCTACGGGCCCATCGGTGGATTCTGGGCAGCCACCGTCATCGCCGCTCTCGGCGTGCTCGTCCCCACAATTTTGCGAGGATGGCACCCCGACCTGCGCGGCAAAGACGCGAGCCCCATCCCCGACACCGAACCAATCAGTACGCTGCGCCAGTAGCTAGCGCGTAGCTAGCGCGCCGCTACCAGCGGGGATGAACGGCCGCGCGAAAGTGGCGATCGTAAATGTCTCGCACGCCAGCCATGAAGCCATCGCTCAGCGCCTGAACATCACCGGCTGCGGCATTCGACTGCGCCTGAGCAATGTTGCGCGCTCCCGGGATCACGGCACTCACGCCGTGCTGCTGCGCAACCCATGCCAGAGCAACCTGAGGGGTCGAGAACTCGGCAACGGCAGGCTCCGCCGCCAGCAACGCTGCGAACTCTTGAGCGGCGGCAACACCGGTCTCGAAGTCGACACCCGAGAACGTCTCGCCGACATCGAAGGCTTCGCCGTTGCGGTTGTAGGTGCGGTGATCGTTCTCGGCGAAAGTCGTGTCTGCGCGGTACTTACCACTCAGCAAACCGGATGCCAGCGGCACACGGGCGATAATTCCTACGCCGGCGGCAGCAGCGGCCGGCAATACCGCATCGAGGGGTTTGAGGCGGAAGGCGTTGAGGATAATCTGCACGCTCGCCACGTGCGGGCGGGCGATTGCGGCGAGTGCTTCATCCGTAGTTTCGACGCTCACACCGTAGGCGGCAATTGCCCCTTCGGAGACGAGAGTATCCAGATCGTCGAAGACGGCATCCATGCTGAAAACGGCGGTTGGCGGGCAGTGCAGCTGAACAAGGTCGAGCGTGTCGGTGCCGAGGTTGCGTCGCGAGCGATCGGTCCATTCGCGAAAGTTAGTGAGGGTGAAGTGTGCGGGGTCTTGCTCTGCGCGGCGCCCCATCTTGGTCGCGACGGTGATGTCGAGTTCTGGGCGATCGGCGAGATAGCGACCGATGAGGGACTCGCTGCGCCCATCACCGTAAACGTCTGCGGTGTCAAAAAAGGTGACTCCGCCATCGACGGCAGCGTCGAGCACGCCGCGAGCATCCGCTTCGCTTACATCACCCCAATCGGCACCAAGCTGCCAGGTGCCGAGGCCAATTACGGAGACAGAGCGGCCTGTGCGGCCAAGAGTGCGGATGTCCATGGGCTAACGCTACGCCTCCCCCGCGACAATTCTGCACACGGCAGAAAACTCGCGACCAGCGGCTGCTCGGCCACTTTGCTGAAAGCCCAGCAAGAACAGCGTGGTTCTGGTGTAGCGGGTGGTGAGAATGGTGGCCATAGTTTCGGTGTCGATTCCGATGACGGAAGCATCCTGCAGCGAATCTTCGATGTACTCTCGGCAGGCAGCGTCGCGGATGCGCGGCGTGCATGACGGTGATGGCCCTCACGCCGCGTGAGAGTGTGCGCACTGGCCAAATAATTCGCGCGCTAGTGAGAGAATTCGGGAATGGATGACCTTCTCGCTTCCCTTGCCCGCACGACACCGGTCGCGATCTCGCCGACAGTTCTGATCATCATCGTGGCCTCAGCCGCGGTGCTGAGCATTCCGCAACCGATCTGGAAGTGGTTCGGGCTCTTCACCACCCTTGTGCACGAACTCGGGCACGCGGTTGGCGCTATTCTCACCGGTCGATTTGTGCACGGAATGAAGATTCGGATGAATCATTCGGGAGAGGCAGTCAGCAGCGGCCGCGGCAAACTTGGATCGTCGATCAGCGGGTCGCTCGGCTATCCCGCCCCCGCAATCGTCGGCGCCATCCAGTTGTGGTGCGTTACTCAGGGCTACACAGCGATGGCGCTGTTCGTGGGTGGCATCATCCTTGTTCTCACCTTGCTTGTGATTCGCAATCTCTTCGGGTTTCTCGTTGTCGCCGTTTCGGCCGCGGCGAGCGCCGCTCTCTGGGTGTGGGCCACCCCGGAACAGCAAAGCTACGTTCTGCTCGTGATCGCCATCGCGCTTCTTGTCGGAAGCGTGCGCGGCCTCGCCACCGTGATCGGTGTACACACTCGTCGGCGCGACCAACTGAGCACGTCAGACGCCTATCTGCTCTTTAAGCGCACCGGCATCCCTTCGGTGGTGTGGTTATTGCTCTTCGCCGTCCTTATTGGTGCGAGTGTCATCTGGGCTGTAACGACCGTGCTCGAAACGTACTAGCGCGCAACGCTAGTGTCGCTGTTTCGCCGAGGGTAAAAGCACCCCGCGCGCGATACGCTCCGGCCGAAAACCGTAACCCACAATTCGGGCAAGCACGGGGCGGATGCGCGGCAGGACGACCGCGATCACCAATCGTTCCCGCAACCATGGTGGGTTGTGGATGACGGTACGACTCGTCGCCCTGTCGATCAGCCGGTGAGCTACCCGTTGCATGCGCTGCATGAGTGCGGTTGGCAGGCTACGGCGACGCTGAACGGCAGCACACACGGAGTCGATCGCTGCGGCATCCGCCCCGTGCTTTCGCAACACGGGAACAAGGATGTTCGCCAGCGCGACCGCATCTTGGATCGCATAGTTGATACCAACGCCGAAAGCTGGCGACATCGCGTGGGCGGAATCGCCAATGCAGAGCGCACCCGGCACTGACCATTCGTGAATTCGATTGATCTGCACAGAGAGCAGTTTCACTTCAGCAAAGCTGCTAATTGCTGCCGTGACATCGGTGAGCCGGGGCGCGATGCTGCCGATTTTACGGCGGAAGGCTGCAATGCCATTCGCTTGCAGTTCCGGGAATGTACCTTTGCGAATGAGGAGACCGCACTGAAAGTAGTCGGGGCGCGGAATGGTAACGAGGGCGCTGCCGTTGCGAATCTGGGCCAGAGTATCGCGCACAGCTTTGGTGGGTTTTGGCACCCGAAACCACAACACATCAATGGGGACGCCGTAGTCGGTGGGCACGAGACCGAGCGCCTGGCGCACGGTGGAATCGCGCCCGTCAGCGGCAATAGTTAGTGCGGCCCGTACCTGAAGTGTGCCGTTTGGCGTTGAAGCCGCGACCCCAACTACGCGTCCGTCGTCGCGGATCACATCGTGCGCAGTTGCTTCCATCACGAGTCGAAAACTGGGCTGTTTGTTGGCTTCTGCGACGAGCATGTTCAACAGATCCCATTGCGGCATGAGCGTTACGTAGCGGTGCGGGGCAGGAAGCGTCGTGAAATCAACAGCCCGAACTCGGATGCCGTCGATCACAGCGTCTAGAGTCGAAAGTTCGCTGTGGTCAATCGCTTTGGCTTCGTCGCGCAAGCCAAGCTGATCGAGCAGGTTGAGCGTTGATGGATGCACGGTGTCGCCGCGGAAGTCGCGCAAGAAATCAGCATGTTTCTCCAGTACAACGACGTCGATTCCGGCGCGGGCTAAGACAAGCCCTGCCACTATTCCCGCCGGGCCGCCGCCCGCAATGCATACCGTGGTAACAAGTTTTTCGTCCATGAAAAGCTCCGTCCCGTGACGCCTACGCTACTCCGGCAGAAATTTCACGGTCGGCGGTGATTACCTGGACAAGGCGTCGCGCGAGGCGCTTGCGCACGAGGTGATCATTAGCGTCCACCTTGTGCATCGTGACCTGGCGCATTTGCCCAATTATTTGCATGGTACCTGGCGCGATGAATTGATCGAGGGAGCCGTACACGACGTCGATGGGCACGCGAACAGAGGCAATATCACTGACCGTGGTTTGTGTCTCGATGCAGTTCTGCAAGCTCAAAACGAATGCGCGCCAGTTGCGTTCAGATACCTCCAGCACGTCATCGAGCTGGAAAAGTCGACGCAGTGTTATGGCAGTCGCCATAGTGAAGTCTTTGTTGGTGCGAAGAAATTCATAGGCCCGCAAGTAGGCTCCTACGCGCGCCCTCACGAGGGGATCACCGATTTGGCTTGGCGGCACGTAGATGGGCGGGCTCACTAAAACGAGCCGGCTCACTTGCCGCGGGTGGGTTGCCGCAAAGCGTGCTGCGAGCAAACTGCCCAAGGAGTGCCCTACGAGGATGAACGGCGCATCGAGCTTGAGTGACCGTATGGTCGCGGCTATCGCTCCAACATGCTCTTCAATGGTGAATGTTGCTTTCTCCGGGCTTGGCGAATCTCCGAAGCCGAGGAGGTCGAGCGAGATACAGCGGTAGTGATCCGAAAGTTGAGGCACGACGTGGGCGAACGTTGCTGCCGACGAAGCGATTCCGTGGAGAAGAATAATTACGGGACCTTCTCCGGCGTCGCCTGCGATATTGAGGAGCGGCGCTCTGTTCTGGAAGGTCAACCGTCGAATCGTGCGCCAGAGGCTCATAACCCCAGTATCTCAGCCAGCGCGGCCGGGATACTGGGGTGGCACCTAATTAGCGCAAGTCTTCCTTGTATTCGTTCTTTGCTTTCGTCGCTTCACGCTCAGCTTCTGCGCGCTTGAGCTCGGCTTCTGCCTTCGACACTTCGGCATCAGCCTGAGCCTGGTCGGCGGCGTCACTCACTCGCTCTTTAGTGTCGTCGACGAATTCGCCGACCTTCTTGGCGGTTGCTTCGCCTGCGTCTTTGGCGTTATCGATGAGACCCATGATTCCTCCTACTAGTGGTAATCCGTGTCTTGCCGTGCCCGCGATAGCGGCACAACTTCACGATACCCACGCGGCGGGGCCTCCCCAGCAGTTCCCATTGAAGGCCAAGCGATCTCTCAGTAGACGTCAAGCTCTTGCGCCGTGCATCTTCAACGGTGACGGCCGAAAAGTCGAAAACGTTGGGTAGTTTTTCTGGGGTTCACCGCTCTACGGTGAAACCATGAGGCGCACACTATTCATCACCACAGCACTTGCCCTATCGGCAATTACACTTTCTGGATGCTCGGCGGCAGTCGACGAAATGGCTCCAGGTGACACTCAAGAGTATGTACTTGAGCAACCAGCAGAGGTTCGGGCCGGCAGCGCGGAGAGTTCTGCCGATGGTGGCATCGCCTACGACCAAGCAGTTCCTGATTCGAGCCGCGACGTGATTACCACCGGCTACATGTCGGTGACCGTGAAGAGTCCGGATGAGGCGAGCGCTGATGCGATCCGCATCACCGAGTCTGTCGGCGGCCGCATTGACGGTCGAAGTGAATATGCGCCCCACGATGGCAACCGTGGGAGTGCAACGTTGACGCTGCGTATCCCGGCGTCAGAGCTCACCGCCACCTTGGACAAGTTCAAAGAGCTTGGCGTCCTCCAAGAGATCTCTATCAATGCGGTCGACGTCACGATGCAATCGCGCGATCTAGATGCCCGCATTAAAGCACTGGATGCTTCAGTCGAGCGTCTGCTTGCGTTGCTCACTTCTGCCGAGGACACTGACACTCTCATCAAACTAGAAACCGCAATTTCTAGCCGTCAAGGCGAACTCGAAAGCTTGAAGTCGCAGAAGCGCTACTTTGATGACCAAATTACGATGTCGACGATCACACTCAACCTCGTTTCCGAGGCCGACGCTCCCACTATTGAGCCTGGCAACTTCTTTGATGGTCTCGTAACCGGCTGGAACAGTTTCGTCGCATTCTTCGCTGGCCTGCTGGTCGCGCTTGGAGTGCTCGTTCCTTGGCTGATCTTCGGTGCTCTCATTGCCGGAGTCGTCATCCTGATCGTGCGCTCGAAGCGCCGCTCACGACGCACTAGCCGCGCGACAGAAAACACTGACCGTGAAATTACTGAAACTGAGGTCATCGAGGGCGAAGCGCCAGAGACAGCTCAGTCAGACTAAGAAGCGCCAGAGACAGCTCGGTCAGACTAAGAAGCGTCAGCGAGCAGTTCCCGAACCCGAGGTATGACCTCGGTTCCGTACAGTTCGATACTCCGCATCATCTGCTCGTGAGGCAGAGTGCCAGCGCTGTACTTCATGTCGAATCGCTGGATGCCGAGTGCGGAGATGGTCTTGGCCATCTTCTGCGCTACGGTCTCCGGCGATCCGGCATACATCGACCCGTGCTGCACTTCATCGATGAACTCGTCAACGCTCGATTCTGGCCATCCCCGGTCCCGACCGATACGGTCGCGCATGACGCGGTAGTGCGGCCACAATTCATCAACGACCTTCTCATCGGAGTCGGTGATGTAGCCGGGCGAGTGCACGGCGATGGGCAGGTCAGGCTGACCGAGTTCAGCAAGCGCGCGGTGGAATAGTTCGGCATACGGCGCAAATCGTTTTGGCTGGCCACCAATGATGGCCAGGACCATTGGCATCCCGTAGCGGGCTGCGCGCACGACAGACTCTGGGCTTCCGCCAACGCCGATCCACGTGTTGAGCTTGCCCGATTCGGTGCGCGGGAATACTGGCTGTTCGTTGAGGCTGGCCCGGAGAGTGCCCTTCCACGTGACGGGCTCCTCTTTGATGAGTTCGGCGAAGAGGTCGAGCTTCTCAGAGAACAATGTCTCGTAGTCGTTGAGGTTGTACCCAAAGAGCGGGAACGACTCCGTGAACGAACCACGCCCGAGGATGATCTCGGCGCGACCGTTCGAGAGCGCATCGACGGTAGCAAAACGTTCGTAGACACGCACGGGATCGTCGGAGCTCAAGACGGTAACCGCCGAGCCCAGTTTGATGTTCTTGGTCGCGACAGCGAGCGCTGCGAGAACAGTTTCCGGTGCCGTGATCGCGAAGTCGTCGCGGTGGTGTTCTCCGACACCGAAGTAGTCGATACCGAGCTCGTCGGCCAACACACCTTCAGCAACAACATTGCGGATGACCTGGGCCTGACTCAGCAGGCTGCCGCTCTCGTCTACCGAGACATCACCAAACGTGCCGAGTCCAAACTGAACGTGCTGATTCACGAGCTCCCTTTCGCTGAGACGCCAATCGCGTCTCTAGGCAAAACCGTAGCCGGGCATCCGCTATTCCGCGATTGCGCCGACCCCACCCGCCAGATGGCGGTTTCAGGATGCCGCTCGCACCAGCCGAACGCAACAGTGCCCCGGTCGTGATATCGACCGGGGCACTGCAGGAGCCGATCAGTTGATCGGAGAGGGTGTACTTACGCTGCGGTGAGCGTGTTCGATACCGAGATGAGGGTAACGATTGCCGCGTTGATGAAGCCGGCGATGTACGGGTTGTTCGTCTCACGGTAGATCTTGCGCGAGATGACTGCGGTCACAGCCAAGATGAGGATGACCGGGTACAGCCAGATGCTGAAGATTCCGCCGAAGCCGTCGATCGTGTACCCCGTGGTGAAGAAGTTGGTGTACTGAGCAACGACGAGAACGATGGGTGCCAGAGCGTTGAAGAGCGCCAGCAGTGCCGTGTTGATCCATTCCTTACCGCGGATGGAGAAGCGGTTGAAGGCGTTGACCGCAACCGAGTTGGCGACAAAGTAGATCGCAAACAGTGGCAGGTACATCAGCGCAATGCCGACCTTGTCAGGAGTGAAGGCCTTGACAGCGATGACCCACCAGCGGAAGTCCGTCTTGAAGAAGTAGTCGAGCACGAAGACGATCGCGTATGCCGAAACAACGACGACCAGTGCGAGACCGATTCCGTGGAAGAACTTCTTCCAACCAGGCAGTACTCCGGATGCGCGAAGGTCAAGACCGTTCTTGCGTCCGAAGACGAGGTACGAGATCGTCATGATGATGATCGCGGCGATCGCGTTGATCGCGGCCCAGAAGGCTACGAAGAACACAGCACCCTGAGGCATGAAGAACGGAACGATGTTGAACGCGATCGCGCCCACCCACGGGGTGTTAGCGAGGATCAACCAGCTCCAACCGGAGATGATTGCCGAAACAACCAGTCCGCCCCAGAACCACGCGAGTCCCTTGCGGGTCGCCGGTACCACTGCTGCTGCCGGTGCACGAAGACCAGCGAAGGCACGGGTCGAGAGCATGGCGCGAGTGAAGGCGAGCAGGAAGATTCCGAAGCCGATCAGACCGAAGAGGGTGAAGGTCTCCTTGACCTGCCACACCTGCGAGCCGGATGCGATTTCGTTGGGAGCACCAAATGCTTCTTGGAAGAACTCGATCTGGCTAGCAACCGTCGTCTTGGAGATGGTTCCCCACGGGTGGTTTTCTGCCGGCGTGTACACAACGCGGAGAGCCTGCTGGCCATCAACGGAGTCGGTGTAGAACTCGCTAGCTTGGCGCTCGTCAGAGGAGACGTCCTCCGGGTTAGCACCAAAGTGCAAGAACGACTGAGCATTCGGGGTTCCGATGTAGTCACGCGGCGGGGTCAGAACTGCACCCTCGGGGCTGTAGCTGCGGAAGAAGAACTCGTCATACTGGTCAGCAACGATTCCGACATCGCGGGCACCGTAGAGGTTGAAGTATGCGTTCTCAGCTTCGGCATCCGTGTACACAGCGTCGTTGTCTACCAGCAGAACAGCCGAGATGAGCTGTTCGTCGGCTGCATTGTCGATGAACATCGAGAAGTTTGCTGCGCGCGCACCGTTCGAGTGACCGCTGACACCAATCTTGTCGGTGTCGACGTAGGGCAAGTCGGCGACGAGCTTAACAGCGTCGTACATTCCGGTTCCGCCGAGCGTGACATCGGGAGTCAGCGGCGATGAGTTGCCGTGACCGAACATGTCGATCGACACAACAACATAACCGCGACGGGCAAGCTCAACATAGTTGGCGTCTTGCATTTCGCGGTTGTTCCACCAACCGTGGCTGACCACGATTGCCGGAACCTTGTTGTCGACGGTCGCGGTGTCAGGCTTGAAGAGCAGAGCGCTCATCATCTGACCCGATGAGGTCTCCCAGCGCATGTCCTTAACGCTGATTGAGCCCGCACCGGTTTGCACGATGGACGCACCAATTGACGCGACCAACATCATTACTAGCGAGAGAACGAGCCAAAAGCTGTTCCTCTTAACTAACGAGGTTTTCATTGATTCCCTACCCCTTCGTGGGTATCGATTGCTGTGTGATTACGAACGTGACTGACAGCACGTCCTTCATGGGTTTTGGCAGGCAGATTAGGTCTCCACGTCCTCATCAACCCAGCCCATGGTCTTGGTTACCGCTTTTTTCCAGTTGCGGTAAAGCTGATCTCGTTCGAGGCGAGCCATCTGCGGCGTCCACCTCTTGTCTTCGTTCCAGGTCGCGATCACATCGTGTTCGCTTTCCCAATAACCGATCGCGATCCCGGCGGCGAACGCTGCACCGAGAGCGGTCGTTTCGGTGATGCGGGGGCGGATGACATCCACCCCTAGCTGGTCGGCCTGAAACTGCATGAGAAGTTCGTTTGCCACCATGCCGCCGTCGACTCGGAGCTCAGCGAGGTCGACTCCGGCATCCGCGTTCATGGCATCCATGACTTCGCGTGTTTGGTACGCGGTGGCTTCGAGCGCGGCGCGCGCGATGTGGTTCTTGGTGACATAGCGAGTGAGCCCGAGAAGGGCCCCCCGTGCATCCGGTCGCCAGTAGGGGGCGAAGAGTCCAGAGAAGGCCGGCACAAAGTAGGCGCCGCCGTTATCTTCGACTTCCAGGGCGAGACGCTCGATGTCTGGGGCGTCGGCAAACATGCCGAGGTTGTCGCGCAGCCACTGAACGAGCGATCCGGTGACAGCGATTGATCCCTCGAGCGCGTAGATCGGAGCGGCATCACCAATTTTGTAGCAGACGGTAGTGATGAGGCCGTTGTTGCTGTGCACACGCTTGGCACCGGTGTTGAGCAGCAAGAAGTTTCCGGTGCCGTAGGTGTTCTTCGCCATGCCCTCGCTGAAGCAAGCCTGGCCAAACGTGGCCGCCTGCTGGTCGCCGAGGATGCCCGCAATGGGCACTCCCGGTAGCGAACCGTGATCGCGGCAGTGGCCAAAGATCTCGCTCGAGGAACGAATCTCGGGCAGCATCGACATCGGGATACCCATGTCGGCTGCAATGTCTTCTCGCCACTGGAGGGTGTCGAGATCCATGAGCATGGTGCGGGAGGCGTTAGTCACGTCTGTCGCGTGCACTCCCCCATCGACGCCGCCGGTGAGGTTCCAGAGCAGCCAGGTGTCAATGGTTCCGAAGAGTAGCTCTCCGCGGTCTGCCGCTTCTTGGGCGCCGTCGATGTAGCGCAGAATCCAGGTGACCTTGGGTCCAGCGAAATAGGGTGCAAGCGGAAGCCCAGTGATGGCCTTGTATTTCTCGAGCCCCTCGGTACCGGCGAGTTCGTTCACAATGTTCTGGGTGCGCGTGTCTTGCCAGACGATCGCGTTCGTGACCGGCTTGCCCGTGAGCTTGTTCCACACCACGGTAGTTTCGCGTTGGTTGGTGATGCCGACCGCGGCAATGTCTTGATAGGTGAGGTTGGCACGCGCCAGAGAGAGACCAACCGTCTCGCGAACGTTGTCCCAGATCTCCATAGGGTCATGCTCGACCCAGCCGGCGCGCGGAAAAATCTGTTCGTGCTCGAGCTGCCCATTCGAAATGATGCGCGCGTCATGATCAAAGATGATCGAGCGAGAGCTCGTCGTTCCTTGGTCAATTGACAAAATGTACTGTGTCATTTTTGGCGTATCTCCATTGATAGTCAACGTGCGTTCGAGTGCGCGTTACGTTCGTATTTGGTGCTTTTTACGGGTTCTGCGTGTGCTGGGTTTCGTGGCCGGCCGGCGTTGCGAGTGGCACAATTTGGGGTGCTGCCTCGCGAACGTCAGAAGCGCTTTCGTCGTCGCGCGTGAGTGACGCTGCCTCTACGGCATCCGCCATCTGGTGGTAGACAGCGACTTCATGGGCGGTGGTCTCTTCTGTCCACCCGAGTAGCTTCGCGGCAATCTCTGCGACCTCGGGCACTACGGCGAGTCCCTCATTGAGGTACTCATAGTTCATTCGGGTGCGACGAACCATGAGGTCTTCGAGGTGCAGTGCTCCCTCATGCGTGATCGCGTACGCAATCTCGGCACGAAGGTAAGCGGATGCTTCCGCGAGCGGCTGCGACATCGTCGGGTCAGCATCCGCAATGGCGGCGATCTCTGAAATCTTGGCGCCGTAACGGTGCAACAGGTGATCGATCATCTGGTCACTCCAGCCGAAACGCTCGCTCAGGGCACGAGTGCTGTCACGGGCCTCGTCGAGTCCCTCAGCCCCGAGCAACGCCACTGATTGAGTGATCGAAGGGTTTGCTTGCGCTGCGTCTTTGCCAAGAGCAAAGTCAACGGCGTCCTTGGCCATCACCCGGTAGGTGGTGAACTTGCCACCGGCAATAACAGTCAAACCAGGAATGGGTGACGCGACGGTGTGTTCACGCGACACCTTTGCAGAGTTGGTGCCCTCCATGGTGCCGGGCTGCAGCAGGGGGCGTAGACCAGCCCACGTGCCGATAACGTCGGAGCGATCGATGGGGTTAGCAAGCACAGCATTTGCTTCAGAGATGACGTAATCGATGTCATCCGCTGTCGCTGCGGGGTTGAGCAGGTTCTCTTTCCAGGGAGTATCAGTCGTGCCAATCACCCAGTAGCGCGACCACGGGATGACGAACAGAACGCTCTTCGAAGTCTGCAGGATGAGCCCGGCTTCACCCGTGATGCGTTCACGCGGAACAACAATGTGGATGCCCTTGGAGGCGAGAACTTTGAGGCCGCCGCTTTCGTGGGCAAGAGCCTGAGTCTCGCCGGTCCAGACGCCAGTGGAGTTGATGACGGCCTTGGCGCGCACCGGGAAGGTTGTGCCGGTCTCGAGGTCGACGAGCACTGCGCCATTGACGGCACCGTCGTCGTTCTTAGTGATCTCGACTACCTGAGTGCGACTAGCAGCGTTGGCGCCATGAGCATGAGCCGTGCGAACGACGCTCACAACGTAGCGGGCGTCATCAACGTTGGCATCCCAGTATTCGATGGCGCCGACGGCGGCATCGTGGGCGAGTCCAGGGAAGCGGACGGCAAGCTGCTTGCGTGACAAGTGACGGTGCCACGGCACGCTGCGCTTGCCCTTGACGTTCTTGGTTGTCACGGTGGCGAGAAAATCGTAGAGCGCGATTCCGGCACCGACGAAGGCGCGCTCCCACACGTGGTGACGGAGCGGGTAAAGGAAAGGCAGCGGGCGAACCAAGTGTGGTGCAACGTTGTTGAGCAGCAAGTCACGCTCGGTGAGCGCTTCGTGCACGAGCTTGAAGTCCAACATCTGCAGGTAGCGCAGCCCGCCGTGGATCAGCTTGCTTGCACGGCTGGACGATCCGGCAGCCCAGTCTTGGGCTTCGACAACAGCGGTGTCGAGACCGCGGGTCGCCGCATCCAGCGCAATTCCTGCTCCGGTAATTCCGCCACCGATGACGAGGACATCGAGCTCGTGACCCGGCTGTGCGCTGTCGACGAGGCGCTGGATGGCGCTGTCGCGGGTTGCTCGTGTCAGGGACTGATCAGTCATGAAAGCTGTGTTTCTTTCTGGTGGTGGCTTCCGCCGGAGCGGCTGTGAATCTTCTGGGATGATCCACTGCTCAGCAGCGTATTACGGTAGGAGCACCTAATGACAAACTGAGCAGCACATCTGCACGAACGTGCAAGGATGGACGACATGGAACGCGAAGAGGCAATGCTGTCCGCATCGTCGATGTATTACCTGCAAGACATCAAGATGGACACCATCGCCAACCACCTGCATATGTCACGGTCGAGCGTCTCTCGATTGCTCCGCGATGCGCGCGAAAGTGGTCTCGTTGAAATCACCCTGCGCCCGACCCCAACGCGCGGCCCAGGGCTCGCCAAGAAAATCGAAGGATGCTTCGGGATCGAAGCCCACGTTGTGCCGGTTGCCGACCTCGCCGACGAGGCTGAACGTCTCGATCAAGTAGCCAGAGCCACCGCCAGAATAGTCACGGGATGGTTCGACTCCGACATGATTATGGGCGTCGCTTGGGGTACCACTTTGGCGGCGATCGCGCGCCACTTAGGCAAGAAACCGACCCGCGGAAGCGCCATCGTTCAGCTCAATGGAGCAGCCAATGTGCGCACCTCGGGAGTCGAATATGCGGGCAACCTTATCGCCAGATTTGGCGAAGCGTTCGATGCCCAAGTGCACCTTTTCCCGGTTCCCGCGTTCTTTGATTTCGCCGAAACCCGCAACGCCATGTGGTCAGAACGGTCAATTGTGCGCGTGCTCGAGTACCAACGCCGAGCAGACATTGCCCTGTTCTCGATCGGTGCGATCGCGGGCGAAGTACCCAGCCACGTCTACTCCGCTGGCTACCTCGAAGCCGGCGACATCCAGACCCTCGACAAAGAAGGAATCGTCGGCGACGTGTGCACAATTTTCCTGCGGGAAGACGGCACCTATGAAGACCTCTCCATGAACGCACGTGCAACCGGGCCGACCCCGGAAGAGTTGCGCTCAATCCCCCGGCGAATCTGCGGTGTAGCTGGCGACAACAAGGTTGTTCCCCTGCTGGCAGCCTTGCGAGCTGGTGTAATTACCGATCTGGTGGTCGATGAACAAACGGCAACGAAACTTGTGGAGCACGTCATGCAGCTCAAGGATGGGGCAGCATCAGCCGAAGAAATCGCCTTCAAGACCGACCACGCCGAGAATGCGGATCACGTCGAGAACTGACCGCTAGTTCACAATGTGCATGGCGCGAGCGGCATCCGTAATGCTTCCCGTCAGTGACGGGTACACGGAGAATGCCCGAGCAATCTGATCAACGGTGAGGCGGTGCTCGACGCCCAACGTGACAGACATGACGAGTTCCGAAGCGTTGGGCGCCACAATGACTCCACCGATGAGAGTTCCTGAACCGGTGCGTGCAAACAGCTTTACGAAACCGTCTTTGATGCCCATCATCTTGGCGCGAGGGTTCGAGGCGAGAGGCAATTTGTAAATTGTTCCCTGCGCGAGACCATCTTCGATCTGCTTCTGCGACCAACCAACGGTGGCAATCTCGGGCTGCGTGAAGATGTTGGATGCCACGTTGCGAAGTTCGATCGGAGTTACACCGTCGCCCATCGCGTGGAATACGGCAGTGCGGCCCTGCATAGCAGCAACGGATGCCAGCGGAAAAAAGTCTGAACAGTCACCGGCGGCATAGATCGACGGCATCGATGTGCGCGCGACACGGTTGACACGGATGTGGCCAGACTCTGTCAGCTGCACACCAGCCTCTTCGAGTCCAAGGTTTTCAGTGTTCGGGAGGGAACCGACAGCCATGAGGCAGTGGGAGCCTTCAACGGTCGTTCCATCCTGCAGCGTCGCCGTGACACCGTCTTTAGTGGTTGTGACGGATTCGGCGCGCGACTTGGAAAGTACCGTCATACCGTTGCGCTTGAAGACGTCTTCAATCACACGGGCGGCGTCTTCATCTTCGCCGGGTAGCACGCGGTCGCGAGACGAAATCAGGGTTACTTTGGCACCCAGGGCCGTATAGGCGGAGGCGAATTCAGCACCCGTTACCCCGGAACCGACCACGATGAGGTGTTCAGGGGTTTCCTTGAGGGTGTAGAGCTGGGTCCAGGTGAGGATGCGCTTGCCGTCAGGCATCGCCGAATCGAGCAGGCGCGGTCGTGCACCAACGGAAACGATGACGGTGTCGGCGTCGACTTCGTCAAAATCGGTTGCGGACTTGCCCTTACCTGTCGAGACCACGAGTCGCTGGGGCCCGTCGAGTCGGCCTTCACCCTCAATGACGCGAACCCCGGCTTTGATGAGCTGAGACTTCATGTCGTCAGATTGCTGCTGGGCTAGCCGCATGAGGCGCGCGTTGACGGCGGCAAGATTGACGGTAATTTCGGGGCGGACTACACGGCCAGAATCACCGCGAGAGTAGAACTGCACACCGAGGTCAGCCGCATCCCGAATCGCATTTGTCGCTTCAGCCGTCGCGATGAGGGTCTTCGAGGGAACCACATCGGTGAGAACTGCCGCTCCACCAACGCCAGCGCGTTCAACGAGGGTGACTTCGGCCCCCAATTGCGCTCCCGCCAGGGCTGCTTCGTAGCCGCCAGGGCCACCGCCGAGTATTGCAATACGTTGGGTGCGCTCGAACTCATAGGCCATGCAGCAATTCTCTCGCGCTTCTGGCCCAGCGACAAACCGCGGCCAACTCGTGGGCGTTGCTCAGATTCGCATCGAACCCCAAGGCGTGTCGCAACAGTCACGGTTTAGAGTGGATGCCATGTCACAGTCGCCAACCACAAACCCCCTCGACGACCCCAACGCAGACCCATTCGCGGTCGCGCAAGAAGCGGCTGACGCTATCGCCGCAGCAACAGGAGTCGAGAAGCACGACATCGCCCTCACCCTCGGGAGTGGGTGGGGCAAAGCCGCCGACCTCATCGGCGAGACAACGGCGACCATCGCGGCATCCGACATCCCTGGATTCTCGAAGCCAGCGCTGGAAGGCCACGTCGGCACGCTGCGCTCCATTCTGCTCCCCAGCGGCAAGCGCGCTCTCGTGATTGGCGCCCGCACCCATTACTACGAGAACCACGGTGTTCGCCGGGTTGTCCATTCCGTGCGCACCGCAGCGGCAACCGGTGCAACCACCATGATCCTCACCAACGGTGCCGGTGGCATCAAAGAGACCTGGAAGCCCGGAACCCCCGTTCTTATCAGCGACCACCTCAACCTCACCGCCGACTCCCCTCTCGAGGGTGCAACGTTCATCGACCTCACCGATTTGTACAGCAAGCGTCTTCGAGAGATCGCTAAGTCGATCGACTCAACCCTCGACGAGGGCGTGTATACCCAGTTCCGTGGCCCCCACTACGAAACCCCCGCCGAAGTGCAGATGGCCAAGACCATGGGCGGCCACATCGTGGGAATGTCCACCGCGCTCGAAGCGATCGCCGCGCGCCAAGCAGGCATGGAAATCTTGGGAATGTCGCTCATCACTAACCTTGCTGCCGGCATCCAGTCGACTCCCCTCAGCCACGAAGAAGTCATTCAGGCAGGCAAAGACGCTGAAGTGCAGATCAGCACCCTGCTCGCACAGATTGTGACCGCACTATGAGCACCGAAACGCTGAATACCGAACAACTCATCTCAGCCGCCAACGCGTGGCTTGAGCAAGACCCTGATGCTGTCACCCACACCGAACTCGAAGCGCTGATTACGGATGCCGTCAACGGTGACGAGACAGCAATCACCGGACTCCACCACCGCTTTGACACGCGGCTCGCGTTCGGCACTGCCGGGTTACGCGGGGAGCTGGGTGCCGGCCCGAACCGCATGAACCGGGTTTTGGTCACTCAGGCGGCTGCGGGACTTGCCGCCTATTTGCTCACTCATGAACTCAGCCCGAGCATCGTTATTGGGTACGACGGCCGCATTAACTCTGAAGTCTTTGCCCGCGATACGGCCACGATCATGGCTGGCGCCGGTGTTCGTGCCATTTTGTTGCCGCGGATGCTCCCCACGCCAGTTCTGGCGTTCGCTGTTCGTCATCTCAATGTGAGCGCCGGCGTGATGGTGACGGCGAGCCACAACCCGGCAAACGATAACGGCTACAAGGTTTATCTCGGTGGGGATAACCACGGTTCGCAGATTGTGCCACCGGCTGACGCCGACATTGCCCACGCTATCGACATCGTTGCCAAGGGGTCGATTGCAGACCTGCCTCGCTCCACCGACTTTGTCACGACTGATGACGGTGTTGTTGACGAGTACATTGCGCGCACAGCAGCTCTCGCTGGTCCTTCCACGGAGATTGTTTACACTTACACCGCCATGCACGGTGTCGGGTGGGAGACCAGCAAAGCTGTCTATTCACAGGCCGGCTTTACCGATCCCGCCGTTGTCGAAGAACAGGCCCACCCGGATGCTGCCTTCCCCACGGTCGCTTTCCCCAATCCTGAAGAGCCGGGAGCCATGGATCTCAGCTTCGCTAAAGCTCGCGAGGTTGGCGCCGACATTGCTATTGCTCACGATCCTGACGCTGACCGCCTCGCGGTTGCGCTGCCGGGTCGAGACGGCGAGTGGCGTCGGCTGAGCGGAAACGAAGTGGGTATCTTGCTGGGGTGGCGCGCGGCAGAACGCGCTAACGGCAAAGGTGTGCTCGCGGCATCCATCGTCTCCTCGCCAGCATTGCGCACAATCGCGGGGGCTTACGGTCTGGATTACCACGACACCCTCACGGGTTTCAAATGGATTTCCCGCATTGACGGGCTGACGTTCGGCTACGAAGAAGCACTCGGTTACCTTGTCGACCCCGCGAAGGTTCGAGACAAAGATGGCATTTCAGCCTCGGTCGATTTCCTCTCGCTTGCTGCCGAACTCAAGGCTGAAGGCAAGACGGTGCTCGACCGCCTCGATGAGTTCACCACACAGTTTGGTGCCTTTGCTTCACGTCAAGTGTCGATGCGCTTCGCCAAGATCTCTGAAATTGGCGACATGATGACGAAGGTGCGCACCAATGCTCCGGCTGAAGTCGGAGGCCACCGGGTTGTCACGTTCACCGACTTCATCGACGGCGTCGATGGCTTCATCCCCAGCGACATTCTGCGCATGGATTTCGAGGATGGCGCTCGCGTGATCGTGCGACCAAGCGGCACCGAACCAAAACTGAAGTTCTATGTGGATGCGATGAGCACTTCCGGCAACGGCGCCGAGCGTCAGGCTGCTGCAGAAGCTGTCGCGAGTCAACTTGAGGCTGGCATGCGGGAGCTTTTGGCCTAGAGCCCACTTCCACACCACGCGCATCCTGCGCGAAGCAACGCTGAGGGCGTCTGAGGGGTTTACCCGAGGGCGTCCTCAAGCTTTTGCTTGAGTTCTGAGGTGTCAAAGAGATTGACGATGACGATGACGTCGGCGTTTGTCTTGCCGATGGCCTCGACGAACTCTTGGCTCGTGAGAATGATCTGAGCGTCGGCTGCGACAGTGCGCACTGAATTCACGTCAGCGGCGACAACGGTCGCTTCGAGGTCGAGCGCACGCAGTGCGCGCTCGGCGTTCACCTTGAGCACTCCAGAGGAGCCAATTCCGGCACCGCAAATGGTCACAATTTTCATGACGGAACGACCCCCATAGTGTGTTGAACTTCTGCTGCGGTTGTTGCTTCGGCGAGCTGGTCAATCGCCGAAGAGTCGTTGAAGATATTTGCGACGGCCGCAACAGCCGCGAGATGCGCGCCTGCTTCAGAGATCGCTAGCCCGAGCACAACCCGAACGGGATCGTTGTGGGCGTGACCAAAACGAACTGGCTCCTTGAGCGTCACGATCGACAGTCCGTTAGCTATAACCTGTGGTCCCGGGCGGGCGTGAGCCAAAGCGAGGCCAGGAGCGATCACGACGTAGGGGCCGTGATCTTCGATCATCCGGATCATTTCGATGGCGTAGCCGGGCTTGGCAGCACCGGATCGTGCCAATGCCGCCCCGGAGAGCGAAACGGCGGCACGCCAGTCAGCGGCGAATGCTCCGATGTCGATTGCGGATTCAGGAAGCGGAGGCAGCGACATCGTTACGCGCTTTCGAATCCAGCGCTGATGGCCTCAGCGAGGTCCTCGCGCTCTTCGATGGGCAAGAAAGCGGCAGCAGCAGCATTGATCTGGAAGACCTCAAGATCGGTCAGGTCGTATCCGAAGGCTTCTGTCAGTAACGAGAGCTCGCGGCTCAGACTCGTTGCGCTCATCAGTCGGTTATCGGTGTTTACCGTGACCCGGAATCCGAGCTGGTAAAGCAGGTCGAAGGGATGATCGACAAGTTCGTCACCCCACTGTTCGATTGCACCGGTTTGTAGGTTGGATGATGGGCTGAGCTCGAGAGCAATCTCACGGTCCTTCACCCACTGCGCGAGGTCGCCGAGTGAGACGTACGTGTTTTCGTCATCTTCACGAGCGATCGTGATGTCTTCGGCTAGGCGCACTCCGTGTCCCAATCGCAGGGCGCGGCCGTCAAAGAGGGCACTGCGAATGCTGTCGAGGCCATCCGCTTCACCGGCATGCACTGTGGCCGGAATGTAGTTGTGGGCGAGCAGATCGAACGCACCGCGCATTCGGCTAGCGGGGTAGCCCGCTTCTGGCCCGGCGATGTCGAAACCGAGAACTCCACGATCCCGGTGACGAATCGCGAGCTCGGCAATTTCGGTGCCACGATCGGTCTGGCGCATTGAGCTCAAGAGTTGGCCAACACGGATGCTGCGGCCACTTGAGCGAACAGCGTCAGTTCCTTCTTCGAGCCCCTCTTGCACCGCAGCGACAGCCTGATCGAGGTCGAGACCGTTCTGCAGGTGCTGTTCTGGTGCCCACCGAATCTCACCATAAATAACACCGTCGTCGGCGAGGTCGTGCACGAATTCGCGGGCAACTCGCTTGAGGTTCTCTTGAGATTGCATGACAGCAATAGTCACGTCGAAGGTCTTGAGGTAATCGACGAGCGAGCCGGAGTCTGCTTGCTCAGCAAACCAGGAAGTGAGTTTCGCTGGGTCTGTTTCGGGGATCTCGTAGCCGATCTCCTCGGCAAGTTCCACGATTGTTTGCGGCCGCAATCCGCCATCGAGGTGATCGTGCAGGGAAACCTTGGGGAGCGCAGTAATGCTTGCGCTGCCTCCGGGCATCAGAAAATTCTCAACAGCGGCGTTCATACCCACAAATCTACCGTGCCAAACTCTGAAAGCCCTCTGTGGTTTTGCTGGATGACGTTAAGATTCTGTAAATGCTCGCCCTTGGAGCACTTCTGAGATTTCTTTCGCGGCATCCGCTGCGAGCTGGAGCACTCGTTCTGCTTCAACTTCACTGAAAGCGGTTGCTACGTAGGGCACGGTAATCGCTGCGACGGTCCCAGTCGAGCTCCGCACAGCAGCGACAACATCGGTGATGCCGGGATGAAACGTGTCTGCGCGCACGAGGGGTTCGGCATTGTCTGCTGCAAGCACGAAACCGGTTCCTGTGGTCTCGATCTCAAATGTAGCCCCCACGCGCACGCCGAAACCAAAGTCTGCGGGAGACTCCACTTGGGCGATCACTCGCACCCTGTTTCCATCCAGCACCGCAAGGTTGCAGGACTGCCGAGTCTGCTCCGCTAGCTGCCGCATGATCGGCAAGGAGACGCTGATCAGTCCTCGCAGTGGCGAATGCTTGTGCGCAAGGTCAAGCAGCTTCATCGCCAGCACATAGAGTCCGGACTGCTTGTCGCGGAACACAAAACCGCGACGCTCCAGGGTCGATAGCACCCGAAATATTTGACCGGTACTTCGTCCCGTGGCATCCGCTATCTCTGACTGGCTCAGCGACCCCGGAGTTTCCGCGAGCAATTCGAGAATGTCGAGGCCCTTTTCCAGGGCCGGGGCTGGGTACTCCGGTGTAGCGACCACTAGCGGTCTGCCTTCATTGCGATGAGCATGCGGCGGGCAATCTCGCGATTGATGGGGTCAGGAACCGGTTGCGCTCCCAACACCAGAGTCTCAGGGGCAGTAGCCACCCGTTCGAGCGACATCGCTTGGAGCAGAAACCCGAGGTCCATTGATTCGATCGAGTTTCCTTTGGGTTCACTGCCGGCGAGATTGATCATGCGTCCGTCAGCTAGGAGCGTGACGTGACGATTTCCTGGAAGATCGATTCGCTCGATAACGGTGTCGATTACGGTGCTGCTGATGGCGAGATCGCGCAGGGCGAGCACATCGATTTCCCAAGGAAAGTGACCGCAATTGACGAGCATTGCACCGTCAGCGACCACCTCGAAGAAGTCGGTTCCCAAAACTTGCGGATGCCCGGTCGCGGTGATGAATACTTCGCCCCACTGCGCCAGATCGAGCATGTTTGCCACGCGGTAGCCGTCTAGCGCTGCTTCAAACGCTTTGATTTCATCAACTTCTACTACGGCAACTTTTGCGCCAAGGGCGCGAAGGTAGTGAGCGACTCCGCGACCGCACCAGCCGTATCCTGCGACCACGAATCGTCGCCCGGGAACCATGAGATTGGTGATGCGCATAAAGCTCTCGGCCACGGACTGACCGACCGCGTGTTTGTTCTCACCGAGCAGCGCGAGCGGGCTGTCGTTGATGAGCACCATAGGAAACGGCACGTATTCCGCGAGTTCTGACCGGAGGCGGTAGCCGCCAGAACTGGTTTCTTCGGTTCCACCAATGATGTGGGATGCGAGTCCGGACTCGGCAACCGTGGCAACGAGGTCGGCTCCGTTGTCGAGCAGGATGTCTGGCTCGGCGGCGATCACGTTCACAATGTGCCCGTGGTGCTCATGGGCAGTGTCATCGCGACTACCGAAGATAGTCATTCCTTGTTCGCGCAAGAACGCGACGATGTCATCTTGCGTCGATCCATGGTTTCCGGTGGCCACAATCTCGGCGCCCCCAGCGGCCAGAGTTTCGAGTAGCACAGCCGTCTTGGGCTCTAGGTGCAGAGACATACCGATACGGCGACCAGCGAAAGGTTGGGTCTCGGCGAAGTGTGTGCGCATTTCGGCGAGCAGAGTCATGCGTGAGCGAATCCACGTGAGACGGGCGGCTGCGCGTTCAACAAGTTCACTAGTCATGACGCCACTCTACATATATGAATCTTATTTTCATATATGCTTTTAGGCATGGCTGAGAAGATTATCCTCGACTGCGACCCCGGGCACGACGACGCGATTGCGCTGCTGCTCGCCCATGGCAATCCCCAGATCGAGTTGCTCGGCGTTACTACCGTGATGGGCAATCAGACCATCGAGAAGGTCACTCGCAATGCTCTAGCGATTGCTCGCGTCGCCGGCATCACTGATGTCCCCTTTGCCCGCGGCGCCCATCGCCCGCTCGTTCGCCGAATCGAAGTCGCCGAATCTATCCACGGCGAGTCCGGCCTCGACGGTCCCGTACTCCCCGAACCCACAATCGAGTTGGATGCCCGGCACGCCGTCGACTTCATTATTGACACCGTCATGGCCCACGAGCCAGGCACCGTAACGCTAGTGCCCACCGGCGCCCTCACCAACATCGCTCTCGCTGTCCGTAAAGAACCCCGCATTGCCGAACGCGTGAAGCAAGTCGTGCTCATGGGTGGAGGCGTCAACGTCGGCAACTGGAGCGCAACGAGCGAATTCAACATCGTGATCGACCCCGAAGCCGCGCACATTGTCTTCAACGAGTGCTGGCCGCTCACGATGGTGGGCCTTGATCTCACCCACGAAGCTCTCGCGACTGACGAAGTTGCGGCATCCATCGCGGCCGTCGGCACCGGCCCCGCTCGTTTCGTCGGCGAACTCCTCGACTTCTTCGGCGAGACCTACCGTGATGCGCAAGGCTTCGACCACCCGCCGGTACACGACCCGTGTGCCGTGGCTTTCGTCATCGATCCGAGCGTCATGCAGGTCGTGAAGGTGCCCTTGGATGTCGAACTCACGGGAACTCTCACGCTTGGCATGACCGTTGCCGATTTTCGCGCTCCGGCTCCCGCCGACTGCACGACTCAGGTCGCTCGCAACCTCGATCATCCCAAGTTCTGGGGAATGGTTGTCGACGCTCTCGAGCGCATCGGAGATCCGCAGCTTTAGGCGTTGCTGCTTTGCCGTGCGCGACGCTTTCGCGCACCAAGGTCGACGACGCCGATGAGCATTGCGATAGCGAAGAACAGGGTCGCAGAGAGCATCCCGACACCGTAAGCGTGGTGGTAGAGCGCGACGGTACCTTGGCTGCTGTTTCGTTCGTTGTAGAGCGTGGAGTAGAAGAGCGAGAGTGCTACAGCAGTTCCGATTGCTGTGCCGATGCGCTGCCCCAGTTGACCGACGGATCCAGCAAGTCCGCCCTCGACCGGCGGGATGTCGTTCAGTGTGAGTGTCTGATTGGGCGAAATCACTAGTCCACCGCCGGTTCCTCCGATGAGGAATGCGGCTGCCATCACGAATGGAGTGATTGCCGGCGGAGTGAGGATCGCCGCGGCCATGAGAAGTCCAAGCCCCACCAACAGGATGGCGAGTCCCACAACAACCAGCGAGCGACCGTAGCGCTCAACCAAGAGACCACCGCGCCACGACGAAAACGCGCTCGTCAGGGCGAACCCGATTGTCACCATTCCGGCAAAGACGGGCTCGAGACCGAGACCGAGTTGCAGGTAGAGGGTCGTGAGGAGGAACATCGCCGGCATCGCGGCAAAGTAGACCGTAGCGAGCATGGTTCCATTGCGGAACGAACTAATACGAAAGAGCTTTAGCGGAACGAGGGGCGCGCGGCCCCCTGCGGCATAGCGACGTTCCCACGCGACGAATGCTGCAGCGGCGAGCACAAAGACCACAAGCAACCACCATCGGTTGGGATCATCAGTTGGCGCTCCCGTCGTGAACAAGAATGGCCACATTAGCGCCAAGACGGTGACGCCAAATATTGCGATACCGATCGGGTCGAGGTCGAGGCGCCCATAGGTTGCTTTGGAGGTCGCGGGAAGGATGCGCCAAGCCAGAACGAGAGCGATAATGCCGAGAGGAACGTTCATCCAGAAGATGTAGCGCCAGCCGTCTTGGGCACCACCAAGAGCAATCATGAGCCCACCGAGGGTCGGGCCGAACGCAGTTGCGATCCCGATCATTGCGCCGAACAAACCGAAGGCCCGACCACGCTCTGGCCCGCGGAACAACTGCTGGATAAGACCAATCACCTGGGGCATTTGGATGCCGGCCGCGACACCCTGCAGAAGTCGAGACGCCAGCAAAAGTTCGGCCGTCGGCGCAATAGCGCACGCAATACTGGCGAGAGTGAACAGCGTCAGTCCGGTCAAGAACAGCGCCTTGCGAGATCGCTGATCTCCCAGCCGGCCAGCCGGCACCAGAATCAAACCGAACGTCAAGACGTAGCCAGAGACGATCAGCTGCAACTGAGTGGAGCTTGCTCCCAGTGCATCTTCAATCGAGGGTAGTGCTACGTTGACCTTCGACAGATCCAGGATCGTGATCGCCGCAACGACGACACAAACCCAAAAGGCACGCCATTTATCGGTGTCGCTGAGAGCCGCTCCGGCACCCGCGGTGGTCTGATCCGCTTTAGTCATTTGTCTAACTTTACGTCAGCAAATGAGACCCCTCGTTCAGCCTTTACCGAGTCAAGCTCCCGAAATTAGTGCGACTTCCGTTTGTTCTAGTCGATGCGTCCCGCGATCAGCGGTCCGCCATCGTGCACGGTGTCGCCGGCGTCGCCGATGCGGTACGCGCCATCAAGAGACTCAAGCGCACGCTCGAATCGAGCCGGCTCATCCGCGTGCATAGTGAATAGCGGTTCACCCTTTCGCACCGTGTCGCCGGGCTTGGCGTGGAGATCGATTCCCGCAGCGTGCTGAACCGGGTCCTGCTTGCGCGCACGGCCTGCACCCAAGCGCCAGGCAGCAACACCGAATGGCAGAGCTTCCTGTTCGACGAGAACACCGTCGCGGTCAGCAAGAACAACGTGGCTTTCTTTGGGTTGGGGTAGCGCACCATCCGGGTCTCCGCCTTGCGCGGCGATCATGCCGCGCCAAGCATCCATTGCCTGACCGTTGTCGAGAGCAGCCTCAACATCTGCGTCGGGTTGGCCAACCTGAGCGAGCATTTCGCGGGCCAATGCGACAGTCAGGGCGCGAACGTCGGCGGGTCCACCACCGGCGAGCACCTCAACAGATTCACGAACCTCGTTGGCGTTTCCGATCGTGAGACCAAGGGGAACGTTCATGTTGGTGAGCAGGGCAACTGTCTTGACACCAGCGTCGTTACCGAGGCGAACCATGGTCTCGGCGAGTTCTCGACTGCGAGCCGCGTCTTTCATAAACGCACCAGAACCGAACTTCACGTCAAGCACGAGAGCAGAGGTGCCCTCGGCAATTTTCTTGCTCATGATGGAGGATGCGATCAACGGAATAGCTTCGACAGTTCCGGTGATGTCGCGAAGGGCATACAACTTCTTGTCTGCCGGAGCGAGGCCAGAACCGGCGGCACAAATCACTCCACCAACGCCACGCAGTTGCGCATAAAACTCTTCGTTGCTGAGGTCGGCACGCCAGCCGGGAATGCTCTCGAGCTTGTCAAGTGTGCCGCCCGTGTGGCCAAGGCCGCGGCCGGAAAGCTGCGGCACGGCAACGCCGAACGACGCAACCAGGGGTGCAAGCGGCAACGTAATTTTGTCACCGACACCACCGGTCGAGTGCTTGTCGGTTGTTGGCTTGCCGAGTCCGTCAAAGCTCAGGGTCTCGCCACTGGCGATCATTGCGAGGGTGAGGTCGCGAATCTCTTCGCGCTCCATACCGTTGATGAAGATGGCCATTGTCATGGCAGCCATCTGTTCGTCGCCGACATAACCGCGAGTGTAAGCATCCACGAGCCAGTTGATTTGGTCGGTGCTGAGTACGCCCTTGTCGCGCTTGGTGTGGATGAGATCGACGGCATCGAATCGTTCAATTGCTGTTTCTTCACTGTTATTCACTGCGGTACTCCTCAAGAGTGCGTGGCCCGAACGCGTCGGGAATTACTTCGTCAATTGTTTTGATGCCAGAAACTGTTTCGAGCAGCATGCCTTCAGCGGAGTGCTCAAACAGCAGCTGGCGGCAGCGGCCACAGGGCATGAGAGCGTTGCCTTTGCCATCCACGCAAGTGAAGGCGACAAGCTTGCCGCCGCCCGTCATGTGCAGTGCGGAGACCATGGTGCACTCTGCGCACAGCGTGAGGCCATAGGAAGCGTTTTCTACGTTGGCTCCCGAAATTATCCGGCCATCGTCGACAATGGCGGCGACGCCGACCGGAAACTTCGAATAGGGAACGTAGGCGTGACTCAGGGCATCTGTGGCGACGAGCCTCAGCGCATCCCAGTCAATTGATTGCGGCTCGATCGTCATAGCGTTACCCCTTTATGTACGGTGTTCCGGATGCGGCTGGCGGCCGAGACTTTCCGACCAAGCCGGCTACGGCAATGATTGTCACCACGTACGGCAGCATGAGCATGAACTCGCTCGGCACCGGCGAACCGACAACGCTCAAAGCGTTCTGCAGGTTGCTGGCGAAACCGAAGAGCAGTGCGGCGAGCGTCGCCTTGATCGGATCCCAGCGGCCGAAGATGACAGCGGCGAGAGCAATAAAGCCGGCTCCAGCCGTGACGTCCTTTCCGAACTGGCCCGTCTGGCTCAGCGTGATGAATGCTCCACCGAGTCCAGCAATTGCTCCCGCGAGAGCAACATTCCAGAATCGCGTGCGGGTCACGTTGATACCAACAGTGTCAGCAGCCTTGGGGTGCTCGCCCACCGCGCGTAGGCGGAGTCCCCAGCGAGTGCGGTACAGCGCGAAGGCAACAGCCGCCACGATGATGTAGAGCAAGTAAACGATGAGGGTCTGCTTGAAGAGAACCGGTCCGACAATCGGGATACCGCTCAAGAAAGGAATCGGCAATACCGAGAACCCTTCTGGATTATTCAACCGCTCTGGGCTCTCAACAAGCCACTGCGAGTAGAGGAACCCGGTGAGGCCAGACACCAGAACGTTGATGACAACACCGACGATGATCTGGTTGACAAGGTACTTGATTGCGAATACCGAGAGCAGGAACGAGACAAGCATTCCCGCAACCGCAGCCGCGAACAGTCCAGCAAAGGGGGATGCGGTGATTGTGCCAACGACCGCTGAGACGAATGCTCCAGCGAGCAGCTGAGCCTCAATGGCGATGTTGACAACACCAACACGCTCGGAGATCACACCGCCGAGTGCACCAAAGATGAGCGGCACAGCGAGAACAAGGGCCCCAGCGAGCAGTTCAGGAACGCGCAGCGTTTCGTCGGCAGCGGCCCACGTAAGAAATCCGGTGAGAGCGAATAGTGCGCCAAGAACAGGAACCCAGGTCGGCACTGTACGGTCTTGCGAAATCATGTACGCGGAGACGATGGAGATCAACGCCATCAGTATCGTGACAACGATGCCAGTGGCCAGCGCAGGCAAATGAACCACAGGCAACTGGAAGAGATCAGTCCCAGTCGAGAGGTTGAACCCTGTAGGCGCATCCTCGGCAAAGCCGATAAACAACACTCCCGAAATCACGGCGACAATCGCGAACGCAATCGGCATCTTCCAACTGCGGCGATCAATCTTCGAGCCGGCGAGGCTCTTGCTGTCTGAAGTCTTGGTGAGAGTCATTAGCTGACCACCTTCTTTGCGCGAGCGCCGGGTTGCGGCAAACGGAACACAGCACGCACGAGCGGCGGAGCTGCGATAAACAGAACGATCAGCGACTGAACAACCAGAACGATGTCGATCGGGATACTCTGCGAAGCCTGCATGGTGAATCCACCAGCCTTGAACGCCCCGAACAGTACACCGGCGGCGAACGTTCCCCACGGCGTTGAGCGGCCAAGCAATGCAACGGTAATAGCGTCGAAGCCGATACCGGCATCCACCCCAGAAGTGAAACCACTTGTCGTAGTTCCGAGAACTTCGGTGCTTGCCGCAAGACCGGCGTAGCCACCGGCGATCAGCATCACGTAGATGTAGAGACGCTCCACCTTGATGCCGGCAACTCGAGCCGCATGCGGGTTGAGCCCCACAGCGCGGAACTTGAAGCCGAGACTCGAACGTTCAATCAACCACCATGCCAACACCGTGGCCGCAATAACGACGATGAAACCCCAGTGGAGTTTGAAACCGTCACCAAAAATCGGCGGAAGTACAGCGTTATCAGCGGCGGGCGGAGTCTTCGGGTTGTTGGATCCGGGGTTCTTAAGTAGATCAGTGCGCAGCAAGAAGCTGATCAGGTAGTAGGCGACGTAGTTGAGCATGATCGTCACGATCACCTCGTGCGCTCCGGTTCTTGCCTTCAAAACGCCAGCAATAGCGCCCCACAGAGCGCCACCGATGATGCCCATGATGACGGCGACTACAACGTGGATGACAATGGGCAGATCCCACGCGAAGCTCGCATAGCCCGCGAATGCTGCACCGACGATGATCTGGCCGCGGCCACCGATGTTGAACAGTCCAACACGGAACGCGATGGCAACACCGAGACCGGCTGCGATCAGCGGCGTCGCGAAGACCAGTGTCTGCGTCAGTGGCTTGATCGCAGAGAGAAAGTCATCGCGGCGGAAGTCATACACCGATCCCTGGAAGAGAGCGAGGTAGGCGCCACCAACGGCGCTTCCGATCGCGGCAAAAAGGTCGCCGGGGCGGGCGAAGAAGTATCCGGCCGCATCCTGAACATCAGGGTCGGTCAGGGCAATGAGCACTCCGCCGATAATGATTGCCAGAAGGACGGCAAGCACCGAAAGGAGAGCGTTGCCCGACGCAATTTCGCGGAACGCATTCGTCCACCGAGCGGTGTCCTGATTGGTCTCCGAGTTCTCGGCACCCTGGGTCAACGCTGCCGCTTCAGACGACTGATCTACAGACGACTGATCTTCAGCATTCTGATCTTCTGGTTTCTGATCTTCTGGTTTCTGGGACGTTGGCTCGCTCATGCTGCCTCCTCCGTAATGCGTTCGCCGGCCATCATGAGGCCGAGTTTTTCGCGGGGGGTGTCCGCCGGTACGATTCCAACAATCTGGCCCTTGTACATGACCGCGATACGGTCAGCTAGGGAGACAACTTCGTCGAGTTCTGTCGACACGACAATCACGGGAAGTCCGCGATCGCGCACGCCAACGATCTGCTCGTGAACGAACTCAATAGATCCAACATCGAGACCTCGGGTTGGTTGCGAGACGACGAGAAGTGATAGCTCGCGACTCAGTTCGCGCGCCAATACAACCTTCTGTTGGTTACCACCCGAAAGCTGGGAAACGCTTTCGTGAATGCTCTGGGCGCGAATGTCGAACGCTTCGAGCTTGTCGACGGCAAACTCATTCAGCGTGTCTGTCTTGAGAGTGCCGTACTGCACGAAGGGTGCCCCGTCACTGCGGTCAAGCATGAGATTCTCGGCAATACTGAACCCGCCAACCAGACCATCAAGCGTGCGGTCTTCCGGCACGTAGCCAACACCCTCATCAAGAATTTGGCGGGCGTTGAGGCCCAATAGTTCTTTGCCATTCAGAGAGATCGAACCGGATGCGCGTGGCTGCATCCCCAACAGTGCCTCGGCGAGCTCGGTCTGTCCGTTACCTTGCACACCTGCAATTGCGAGAATCTCACCACCCTGAACAGTGACACTGAGGTCCTTCACAGCACGGTTGCCGAACTCATCAGCTATCGACAGATTCTCGATGACGAGAGAATTTTCCGTAAGTTGCGCAGGTGCCTTATCGATCGTGAGGTCTACGGCACGACCGACCATGAGCGATGCAAGTTCTTCCTTGTCGGCGCTGGGGTCGGCTTCACCAACAACCTTGCCTAGGCGGATGACCGTGATGCGGTCAGCGACTTCGCGAACCTCACGCAGTTTGTGCGTAATGAAAACAATGGAAGTGCCCTCTGACTTGAGTTGGCGCATGATGGCCATGAACTCGTCAGTCTCTTGGGGCGTTAATACGGCGGTTGGCTCATCAAAAACGAGAACCTTCGCCTCACGGGAGAGCGCCTTGACGATCTCAACCCGCTGCTGAACTCCCACGGGGAGATCTTCGACAAGGGCGTCGGGATTGATGTCGAATCCGAATCGTGCCGAAATGTCTCGCACGAGGGTGCGCGCGGCGTCGAGATTCAGTAGCCCTGGTCCGTAGACCTCTTCGTGCCCGAGCGCCACGTTCTCCGCGACGCTAAAGACAGGGATCAACATGAAGTGCTGGTGGACCATGCCAATGCCGGAACGCATAGCGTCTCCAGGGCCGGCGAAGTGGCGTACTTCGTCGTCGATGAGAATCTCGCCCTCTTCAGCCTGATACAGGCCGTAGAGAACATTCATCAACGTTGACTTGCCCGCGCCGTTCTCGCCGAGGAGGCAATGGATCTCGCCCTCTTCGATTGTGAGATCAATATGATCGTTCGCGATTAGGTCACCAAAGCGCTTGGTTATACCTCGCAGCTCAAGTTTCACAATCTCTCCTCAGTGCTGATTCGGCGTCGTCGCCGTCGTTTGATTTCACAAGATTAGCCTCAGAAGACTAGTCCAAAACGAAGGGGGCTGACCCTCAGGCCAGCCCCCTCAGTTCTTTATACCTAGTTGAGGTACGACTTCACGGCGATGTCGCCGGAGATGATGCCGTCCTTTACAGCGACGAGCTCTGCCTCGAGGCCGCCGTCAACCTTGGACTCGAAGTCGTGGAACGGCGCGATGCCAACTCCACCGTTTTCGAGGGTTCCAATGTAGGGAGTGGTGTCAAGCGAACCGCTCGATGCTTCCATTACGACCTCTTCAACAGCAACACTGATCTGCTTGAGGATCGAGGTGAGGAACAAGTCCGCTGCTGCGGTCTCGGTCTCGGTCAGGTCAGCGTCAACACCGATCATGGCGATGTCCTTGCCGGAGTCGCGAATTGCCTCAACTGCGCTCTGGAAGATCGGGCCACCGACGGGAAGCAGAACGTCTGCACCCTGGTCGATCAGGTTCTGTGCTGCTGCACGCGAGTCGGTTCCGGGAGCGAAGCTACCGATGAACGTTCCGTCCTGTGCTGCGACATCCCAACCGCGGACCGTGACTGCTGCACCCTTTTCGGAGTTGTAGTAGTCAACACCCTGTGCTGCGCCATCCATGAAGATCGAAACGGTCGGGAAGTTCATTCCGCCGTAGGTTCCAACAACACCGGTGGTCGAGTAGCTTGCTGCTGCGTATCCTGCGAGGAACGCTGCGCCTGCAGTGTCGAAGAGGATCGGCTTGATGTTGTCTGCGTCGGTCGTGCCGTCGAAGTCGTTGTCAGCGGCGTCATCAACAATTGCGAAGTTGACGTCGGGGTTTGCCAGAGCAAACTCAACGGTTGCAGCGGAAAGGTTGAACCCAACAGTAACGATCAGGTCGCAACCCTCGGCAATGAGGCTCTCGATGTTGGGTGCGTAGTCTGCGTCGCTAGTCGACTCAACAGTGAGGAAGTCAACGCCGAGTTCGTCGGCTGCCTTTTCGATACCTTCATAACCGAGCTGGTTGAACGACTTGTCGTCGAATCCGCCAGAGTCAGAAACCATGCAGGGGAGGAAGTCGAGCGCTTCGCCCGAACCCTCTGCGGACTCTTCCGGTGCTGCTGCGCAACCGGCGAGTACGAGTGCGCTCGTTGCAACGAGCGCCATGCCGCTGAGTGTGCGGCCGTGAGTGCTGATTCTCAAGGTGTCCTCCAAGATGCTGTTCGACAGAAATTGTCGAAACATGATTCACCTACGCTACCGAAGAATCAAGAAAACGAATGTGCGAATATGAGCGCTGAAGCCGAATGGTTACAAATGCGAAATCACATCGTCACAACACATCGTTGCGGCCAGAGATTTTTAGAGCATCCACTACAGATTTGACGCGTTGAGCGTTCGCAGTTGTCGTAACCAGCAAAGCGTCTGGAGTATCGACCACGACAATGTCGTTTACCCCAATTAGGGAAATAAGCCGGTCAGTCTGGCTAATCACTACTCCGGTGGATTTGTCGGCGAGTACGCGAGCATTTTCACCGAGAATCGCGAGGTCAGATTTGCGACCGCCGGAGTGCAATTTAGCGATCGACGCAAAGTCTCCAACGTCGTCCCAATCGAAGTCGCCAGGAACAACAACAAGTCGCCCCTCCGCGGCAGCAGGTTCTGCAACCGTGTAATCGATCGCGATCTTGGCGAGGTGCGGCCACACCCGGTCAACAACAGCGCCGCGAGCTGGGGTATCCCAAGCTTCGGCAAGTTCGGTGAGCCCGACGAGCAACTCTGGCTCGGCTTTGCCCAATTGCTCAAGCAGGACATCGGCACGCGAGATGAACATCCCGGCGTTCCAGAGATAGTCGCCACTGGTCAAATAGGACTCAGCGGTCGCAAAGTCTGGCTTCTCGACGAATGATTCAACAGAGACGGCGCTCGGAGCGCCATCAACATCAATCGCGCCGCTGCAGTGAATGTATCCAAACCCGATTGCCGGTTCGGACGGTGTGATTCCAATTGCCGCAATGTAGCCAGCGTTCGCGACAGCAATAGCTTCGCGCACGCTGCGACGAAATCCGCGGATGTCGCGAATAACGTGATCAGCAGCAAACGACCCGATAACGACGTTGGGGTCGCGCTTGAGCAGTATCGCGGCGGCAAGCCCGATGGCGGCGGAGGAATCTTTCGGTTCACTCTCCAGCACAACGTTGGCGTCGCTCAATTCGGGAAGCTGCTTTTCGACAGCTGCACGATGCGCTCGCCCCGTGACGACCATGATGCGGTCGGGGCCAGATAGCGGTGCGAGTCGATCCCAGGTGTCGCGAAGCAGTGTCTGACCTGACCCGGTGAGATCGTGCAAAAACTTGGGAGCATCTGCCCGCGACAGCGGCCACAGTCGCGATCCGATGCCACCGGCAGGGATCACACTGTAGAAATTGTCGAAAGGTGCCTGAAGTTGGCTCATACATCCACCCTAGACTTCAGCGCCCGTTAACTCGCCCGTTGTTCGCACCTCCTAGCGTGACCAGTACGACAACCGATTGAGGTGCTGAATTTGCGGGTCGCCATTGTTAGCGAAAGTTTTCTTCCCACGGTCAATGGCGTCACCAATAGCGTGAGCAAGGTGCTCGACTACTTGAGCGCCGAGGGCCACGAAGCAATCGTGATTTGTCCCGCGGCAGGCGCCCCCGCCACTTATGCGGGTTTCACCGTTCACTCGGTACCAGCGCTCGCCTACCGCCAATTTCCGGTCGGGCTCCCCAACCCGCAGGTGCACAAACTCATCGCCGACTTTCGGCCGGATGTCGTTCACGCGGCAGCACCTTTTCTCTTAGGGGCGCAGGCAATTGCCTCCGCCAATCGGCTCGGCATTGCCACCGTCGCAATCTTCCAGACGGATGTCGCCGGTTACGCTCGCCGCCATCGCCTCGGTCCGGCAACGAAACTGGCGTGGCGCATCGTGCGCTGGATCCACGATGGTGCTCAACTCACTCTCGCTCCGTCGAGCACCGCTATGGCCGATCTGAAAGCCATCGGGCTGACAAAGCTTGAGAGATGGGGTCGCGGTGTTGACCTCGCGATGTATCACCCTGCAAAGAAACTGACCCCCGAAACGGCAAAGCTGCGCAAGCGGCTCTCTCCCCACGGGGAGGTAGTCGTTGGCTATGTCGGGCGCGTCGCGCCCGAGAAGCAAGTGGAACGGCTGAGAGCGCTTCGCGGTCTCGACGGGGTGCGCGTCGCGATTGTCGGAGACGGTTCATCGGCTCCTCATGTCAAGAAGGAGCTTGCCGGCATCCCGGTCACGTGGCTTGGTCGCTTGGGCGGCGAAGAGCTGGCAACGGCGTATGCGGCCTTCGATGTCTTTGTGCACACGGGCACGGAGGAGACTTTTGGCCAGACGCTTCAGGAAGCGCACTCGGCGGGATTGCCCGTTGTTGCACCCCGCTCCGGGGGGCCTATCGATCTGATTGATCACGGCACGAACGGCTTTCTCTTCGAGGCAGACAACGAAAGTCAGCTGCGGGCGTTCGTTGAGGCATTGGTGATCGACCCTGAGCTGCGCTCCCGTATGGGCGAGGCCGGTCGACGCACAGTGCTTGGCAAGTCGTGGAGCGGTGTCTGTGCGCAGCTCGTCGATTACTACACGGCAACGATTGCCGCTGGAGTTGTTCGCGCCTCTGAGCGGGCTCACGCGCGATCGCGCTGACCATACTCCCTGGCTTCCTCGAACGCCGTGACCTAGAGTGCACTCTAGGCAGAAGGATGGGCTTGGCTCACACTTCGGAGACGACGGGACCTCATGGGCGACACGAAAGAACGCGTACTAACAATCGGTGAGGTTGCTGCAGCAACAGGCGTCACTGACCACACGCTGCGCTATTACGAAAAGGCGGGCATCCTGGTCGTGCCGCGGCTAGCAAACGGACAACGCCGCTACCGCGAGATCGATGTGAAAGCTGTCGAATTCATCAGTCACCTTCGACGAACCGGGATGCCTATCCGCACCATTCGCGAGTATGCCGATCTCGTTCGCAGCCCACAAGACACCTCCGCAGACCGGATGCGGTTGCTCGAACAACATCGAGAGAATGTTGCCCGCGAACTGGCCGAGCAACAGCAACACCTTGCCGGAATCACTCAGAAGATTGAGTGGTATCGAGCATCACTGGCCGTGCGCGATGATGACGAGACAGCCGTCAGCAGTGAAGTATCGAAAGAAACTGCGCGGGAAAAGACTGTAGCCCGTTAACTTTCCGAGAATTCACGAAATCATCCCGGATTTGCGGCTATTTAGCGTGAGGTGGGAAGCAAGGCGCTCCGCGCAGGAATAGACTGGGTAGGTCCGCCTGTGCGGACACTCATCGGTCGCGGTGGACGCGACCCCACACCGCAAGGAGGGTCCTCGTGCCAGAGAAGTCGGCGAGCAACCTAGTGGCGGAGCCGCAGTCTCCCCCGAAGATCCGCTCACCCAAAAGACCTGCCGGCACCCTGTACCGGGGCAACGAGGGCATGTGGTCGTGGGTGCTTCACCGCATTACCGGTGTCGCCATCTACTTCTTCCTTCTTGTTCACATTCTTGACACCGCACTTGTTCGCGTGAGTCCAGAGGCCTACAACGCCGTTATTTCGACCTACAAGACTCCGTTGATGGGTCTTGGAGAGATCGCTCTGGTTGCGGCAATTGCCTTCCACGCCTTTAACGGCCTGCGCATCATCCTGATCGACTTCTGGGCATTCGGCGCGAAACACCAACGCGCAATGTTCTGGGTGGTCATCGGACTCTGGCTTGTTCTGCTCGCCGGATTCATTCCCCGCCAGCTAATGCACGTCTTCGGAGGTTGAGCATGAGTCTCATCGAAGCCCCCCGCACCCCCACCCGTGGCCGCCGCACTGGCGGAGTCAACTGGGAAAAATGGGGATGGATCTACATGCGCGCCTCTGGCGTAGTGCTCATCGTTCTCATCTTCGGCCACCTCTTCGTCAACCTTGTTGCCGGCGAAGGCGTCAAGGCAATTGACTTCGCGTTTGTCGGCGGAAAGCTCTCCGACCCGTTCTGGGCAGTCTGGGATGGCCTCATGCTGTGGCTCGCTTTGATCCACGGCGGTAACGGGATGCGCACGCTCGTCAACGACTACGCAACCAACCCCAAGGTGCGAAAAGTTCTACTGATTGGAATCGCCGCATCCACGGCGATCCTGATCCTTTTGGGAACCCTGGTGATTACCACCTTCGATCCCTGCCCCGCCGGAGCTGACCCAGCTCTGTTAGCCAGCATCTGTGAGGGACGCTAATTGTCTACGATTAATACTGGCGATATCGCCGACGGAACCATCATCGATGGAGTCCATTACCACCAATTCGACATTGTGATCGTTGGCGCCGGCGGCGCTGGCATGCGTGCCGCTATTGAAGCCGGCCCGCACGCCAAGACTGCGGTCATCTCCAAGCTCTACCCCACGCGTTCGCACACCGGTGCAGCGCAGGGTGGCATGGCAGCGGCCCTTGCCAATGTTGAAGAAGACAACTGGGAATGGCACACCTACGACACCGTCAAGGGTGGCGACTACCTCGTTGACCAAGACGCAGCCGAAATCCTCGCCAAAGAGGCAATCGACGCCGTGGTCGACCTTGAAAATATGGGTCTTCCGTTCAACCGCACCGCCGACGGCAAGATTGATCAGCGTCGCTTCGGTGGTCACACTCGCGAGCACGGCAAGGCCCCTGTACGCCGTGCCTGCTACGCCGCTGACCGCACTGGTCACATGATTCTTCAGACTCTGTACCAAAACTGCGTCAAACTCGGCATCAACTTCTTCAACGAGTTCTACGTACTCGACCTCATCATGACCGAGGTCGACGGCGTTGAAGAGCCCGCTGGCGTCGTTGCCTACGAACTCGCCACCGGTGACCTCCACGTGTTCCAGTCGAAGGCCACCATCTTTGCTACTGGCGGATTCGGCAAGATTTTCAAGACCACATCCAATGCTCACACCCTCACCGGTGACGGCGTCGGGATCATCTGGCGCAAGGGCCTGCCTCTCGAAGACATGGAGTTCTTCCAGTTCCACCCCACCGGGTTGGCTGGTCTCGGCATCCTGCTCTCCGAAGCTGCACGTGGAGAGGGCGCTATCCTGCGCAACTCCGAGGGTGAGCGCTTCATGGAGCGCTACACGCCGACGCTCAAGGACCTCGCTCCGCGTGACATCGTTGCGCGTTCGATGGCCACCGAGATTCGCGAAGGTCGTGGAGCTGGTCCAGACAAGGACTACCTGTTCCTCGACATCACGCACCTCGAGCCCGCCGTCATTGACGAAAAGCTGCCAGACATCACCGAGTTCGCTCGCACCTACCTCGGTGTTGAGCCCTACACCGAGCCCGTTCCTGTGCTGCCGACCGCGCACTACGCCATGGGTGGCATCCCGACCAACGTTCAGGCCGAAGTGCTTCGCAACAACACGGATGTCGTCAAGGGCCTCTACGCCGCCGGCGAGTGTGCGTGTGTTTCCGTTCACGGCTCCAACCGTCTGGGCACTAATTCGCTGCTCGATATCAACGTCTTCGGAAAGCGGGCCGGAAAGGCCGCCGTCGAATACGTGAAGACTGCCGAGTTTGTGCCGCTGCCCGAGAATCCTGCCGGCGGCGTTAAGGACATCCTCGACATGGTTCGGGCTGGTGATGGCACCGAGCGTATTGCCACGATCCGTAAAGAGTTGCAGGTCTCGATGGACCGCAACGCCCAGATTTTCCGCACCGATGAGAGCCTCGCTGAGGTCACCACGCTCATCCAGAACCTGCGTGCTCGTTACCGAAACATCCAACTTCACGACAAGGGCAAGCGGTTCAACACCGACCTGCTCGAAGCCGTAGAACTTGGCTTCCTGCTTGACCTCGCCGAAGTACTCGTATTCTCGGCTCGTTCACGCAAGGAAAGCCGTGGCGGCCACATGCGTGAGGACTATCCCAACCGTGATGACGAGAATTTCCTCGTGCACACGATGGCGTACCTCACGGGCGACCCAGAATCAGAAGAGGCGGGTGACCACATCCGACTTGATTGGAAGCCAGTAGTGATCACCAACTACCCGCCGATGGAGAGAAAGTACTAATGAGCACTGCCGTCGCTGACAAAAAGCCTGCCGCACCACAGGCCATTCCTACCCTGAACATAACGCTGCGCGTCCGTCGATTTGACCCGGAAATTGACGACGAGCCGCGCTGGGAAGACTTTGCTTTGGAGGTCCTCGCGACCGACAGGATTTTGGACGCTCTGCACAAGATCAAGTGGGAGATGGATGGCTCGCTGACGTTCCGTCGCTCGTGCGCTCACGGGGTATGTGGTTCTGATGCAATGCGCATCAACAGCCGCAATCGCCTGGCGTGCAAGACGCTGATCAAAGATCTCGACATCTCGAAGCCGATCACCGTTGAAGCCATCAAGGGTCTCCCGCTGGAGAAAGACTTGATCGTCGACATGGAGCCGTTCTTTGACTCCTTCAAGGAGGTCAACCCCTTCTTGATGGCTGGCCCTGTCAAGGGTGGCAAAGAGCGCAAGCAGAGCCCGGTGGAGCGCGCACGTTTCGATGACACCACTAAGTGCATCCTGTGTGCTGCGTGCACGTCGAGCTGCCCCGTGTTCTGGACTGATGGACAGTACTTCGGTCCTGCCGCCATCGTGAATGCCCACCGCTTTATTTTCGACTCTCGCGATGAGGGTTCGCAGGTTCGCCTCGACATCCTCAACGACAAAGAGGGCGTGTGGCGTTGCCGCACTACCTTCAACTGCACCGACGCCTGCCCCCGCGGCATCCAAGTCACTCAGGCGATTGCTGAAGTGAAGCAGGCCATCATCAAGGGACGACCGTAGCGGCGTTCCCTGTACGACTTGAGATCGGCCCTGTTGCTACCGCGGTAGCCACAGGGCCGATGTCGCTTAACGTGCGTCACCCACGGCGCACGACTAGGCAGAAGCCTCAGGAGGCTCACTATAGAGACTGGGTTGAGCCCGAACTATGACGCCATTCCTGAAACTGTTTTGGGGAACTGAAAAGCAGTCTCTAATTCAGCAAGTGGATGGTGATGCCCTGGTTGGCTCCGCTCGAAAGGCTCAGGGGCTTGATGAGGTCATTGATGAGACCATCGAGACTCCCAAGAATGCCACCCAGCAGTCCTCCACCACCGACAATTCCCGCAAGGTAATTGCGGTCAACAGTTTGCACGAGGTCGAGCGACGCGAGCCCTCCAGGAACCCCGGTGACTGTGAGAACGAACGTCCCGTTGCTTGAAACCGTCGTGGTCGCATAGACAATGCCTGCCCCCTGCAACGAGAGATGTGCTCCCGGGGTCGCGGTTCCTGCAAGGTTCAGGTCGATGTCGGCGCCGACCACCCCGCCGGGTGCCGTGTGCCCTTCCGGCGCTGCTCCCCCGCTAATACTGCCGACAACAGAGTCGACGAGAATGCCAATCGCATTGCCAACACCGCCAACGACTCCCCCGAGACCTCCGGTCGAATTTGCGCTATCCCCGGTTCCAGCCTCCATCGACGGCACAGTCGGAATGACCAGGTTTCCGGGAGCTGAACGACCGGCGCCTAGATCGTCATTCACCGGCGAAATTGACGCGCTAACTTCGCCCTGAGTGTCAGACGACTGCGTAGTCGGTGCTGCAATCGAAGGAGCATCATCGCGAGGTCCCATCACAACGAGAGAGCCGGTGAGGGCAACGGCAGCGGCAAGTGAACCGGCAAGAGCTACCGGCAGCGCTCCGACGGTTGCCCCACTCGCGGCCGTCCCCGCTGTGACACCAGCAAAGTGGGTTCCACCGAGCACCGCTGCCGGCATTGCTGGCGCGGCTGCCGCTGTGAGAGAGACTGCCCCGGACTGCGCGAACGCACTTAAGAAACCACCACCGGCAACGCCACCGAGCAGCAACGGAATCATGACGAGTGCGAGGCGTGACCCAACCTCGTCAATTTCCTCACAGACAATCGCACAGCGCGCGCAGGACTCGAGATGAGAATTCACTCGACGCGAATCCCGCTCGCTCAGACTCTGACGGGCATGCTCACCAAATTTGGACATCGCCCACTGGCATTCACCGGATGCCGAAGCATCGTTGATGTGAGCCTGCAACCGCGCCTTGCGAAGACCCTCACGTGCGCGATACGACAGCGCTGCGACGCCATTGGCGCTCATGCCAAGAATAGGTGCAACCTCGTGAGGGTCCATCCCTTCTACCTCGGTGTACCACAGCACTGATTGCCAACGCTCGGGGAGTCCACGAAATGCCTGCGCGGTGAGCGTGCGGTCGAGCGCGAGAGTAACGGGGTCATCGATAGTGCTTGGGTCTTCATAGTCGGCGATCTCATCCACTTGCACTTCACGTGAAGCTGCCCCCCATGTTGAGGCGAGATTGCGGATGGTCGTATACAAGTAGGGGCGAAAGGCTCCCCGGGGGCCGCCGCCCGCCAGCACACGCTGGTAAATACGCGCGAACGCCTCAGACACGAGATCGTCCGCGTCTATCGACGTGTACTGACGAGCGACACAGATACCCGAGCGGTAGTGGCGACTCCACAGCTCGGCGAAAGCGTTTTGTACCCCCGTACGTGCTTGCGCCAGCAGCTGTTCGTCCGAAGTGGTTAATTTCAGAGCCACGATTCCGCTCATCCCCCTGATCCATTTTTGGGCCTCTCTGTTTCCCTGCGGAACGAAGGCGGTGGAGATTTTTGCCTTCATATTTAGAGAGACGGAGAAACTCCTGTTTTATGACGCAGACTATCCAGATTGGTGAAAAATCTGTGCCCCCATTTGGGGGCTACAGGTCATTCTGGCCCTAACGTTTCCCCCACTTAGCAATGCTCACGTTACCTGTTCACGTTCAGACCCGGCGCGTAATCTAGACCACATGACGACACTTACAGCGCTGTATATCAACACGACACTCAAGCGTTCCCCCGAGCTGAGCCACACAGACGGGCTCATCGAGCGGAGCCGCCGAGTCATGGAAAATTCGGGTGTTTCGACGGAAGTTATTCGCGCGGTCGACCACAAAATTGCCCCCGGCGTGTACCCCGATATGCGCGATCATGGATGGGATGTTGATGCTTGGCCCGAGCTCTGGCCGCGCGTGGAGAGAGCAAATATTCTCATTCTGGCTGGACCAATTTGGCTTGGCGACCAGTCATCAGAGTCGCGAAAAATCATCGAAAGGCTCTACGCCCACAGCGGCGAGACCAACGACAAAGGCCAATATGTGTTCTACGGCAAAGTCGGCGGGGCGCTAGTCACCGGAAACGAAGACGGCGTCAAGCACATCTCCTCCAACATTCTGTACAGCCTTCAGCACATCGGCTACACAATTCCGCCGCAGGCTGACGCTGGGTGGATCGGCGAGGTCGGACCAGGACCCAGTTACCTCGATGAGGGATCTGGCGGTCCAGAGAACGACTTCACTAACCGCAACACCACATTCATGGCGCACAACCTCATTCACCTAGCCACGATGTTGAACGCCAACGGCGGAATTCCGGCCGAAGGAAACGTGCCCGCCGAGTGGAAAGACGGCAAGCGGTTCGGTTTTGACGCGAACCCTGAGTACCGCTAGCTAGCGTTCGCAGCGGCTTCGCGAGCGGTTGGCCCCGTCGTCGCGTTGATCGCTGCTTCTGCTCGCACCTTGGCCTGCTCAAGCGTTACCGTTTTGAGCTCGGCACGCACGTCGGCGAGCGCCGCAGGGGTCATAGAAAGACTGGTCACTCCAAGACCGACAAGCACGACGGCGAGCTGCGGATCTGCTGCGGCTTCACCACACACACCGACCGGCTTACCGGCGGCCGCACCAGCAGCACCGATCATCTTCACGAGACGAAGCACTGCAGGATGCCACGGGTCCTGGAATTTGGCCAGGGTGCCAAGCATCCGGTCTGCTGCCAGCGTGTACTGGGTGAGGTCGTTAGAGCCGATCGAGACGAAGTCACTGCGTTCGGCGATCTGATCGGCGAGCACGGCGAGCGACGGCACCTCCGCCATCACACCGACGGTGTTGAGGCCGAGTTCGCGACCCAGGGAGACAAAGTATTCGGTCTCTTCGGCATCCGACACCATCGGGGCCATGACCCAGAGGTCGGCGTCGGTAGCATTCTGAGCGTTGACGAGTGCCGTGAGTTGGTCGCGCAGGATGTTCTCGTTAACGCGCAGAGAGCGCAGTCCGCGCTGCCCGAGGGCGGGGTTTGCTTCTTCGCCCATGTCCATGAAGCTGAGCGGCTTGTCTGCGCCAGCATCGAGGGCACGCACGACAACCTTTTTGCCGGGAAAGTGCTTCAGCATCTCTGTGTACTCTGCGGTCTGCTCTTCGACGGTCGGTGCGCTCGTGGCATCGAGGAACATCAGTTCGGTGCGGAACAGTCCGACACCTTCAGCGCCGAGCTCAACGGCTTGAGCAGCCTCGGACGGTGTACCGAGGTTTGCAAGAAGAGGCACCATGGTGCCGTCGGCGAGCTCACCGTCAGTAATGGGGGCGCTAGCTGCGGCGGCGAGCTCAGCAATGCGGGCTTCGGCGGCGGACTGCTGGTCAGCGGTCGGTTCCGTCGTGATGGTACCGGTACCGGCATCCACGATCACCAGAGTGTCGTCAGCAAGATCGAGAGCTTCAGCAACGCCCATAATCGCGGGGATAGCTTTAGAGCGCGCAAGGATCGCAGTGTGGCTGGTTGGGCCACCCTGACGCGTAACGAGGGCGAGAACCTTGTCGAGTTCAAGAAGAGCAGTGTCCGCTGGGGCAAGGTCGTCAGCAACGAGCACAAAAGGCTCATCGCGCTGAGGAACACCGGGGGCTTCGACACCACGGAGGCGGGCAACAACGCGCTGGCTGACATCACTGAGGTCGGTTGCGCGCTCAGCCATCATGCCGCCGAGAGAAATCAACATCTCGCGAAACTGGCCGAACGCTTCAAAGACAGCGCGTTCAGCGGTCTTGCCACCATCGATGATGTCGTTGACGCTATCGAGAATGGAGGGGTCTTCAGCCATGAGCGCTGTTGCCGTGAGCACTTCGTTTGCCTCGGCATCCGCCTTTTCGGCGCGCGCACGAAGATCTGCTGCCACAAACGTCAACGCTGAGGCCGCGGATTCTTTCTCTGCTGCGGCATCGCCAGAGTGGCGTGCATCTTTCGGTTCAGGAAGCGGGTCGGGCATACGCACGACTTTCCCGATGGCTACCGATCGTCCAACTCCAACACCCTGAAGCTCCATATGATCTGACCTCTCCTCTGAGTTACGCACAGACAGCCTAGCTATTCTTGAGGGATGCAGCTTGCGCAACGACTGAAACCAGCCATTGAGTGGGTACTGGCCCTCCGCCCGGTGCGAGTTTTTTTGCACTACACCGAGAAGCTTGGCCCGCTATTGTCTTTCGGGCTCTCGTACCAGGCAATCTTTGCTGTATTCGCTGCTCTCTGGGTGGGGTTTGCGGTCGCCGGCTTTATTGTGCAGGGCGATCCAATACTGCTCAATGCGGTCTATAACTTCATTTCTACGAACATTCCGGGCCTCATCGGTGACGGAAGCGGCAACGGTGCAATCACCCGAGAGACCCTTGCTGACACTCAAATACTGGGTATCACTGGAGCGATCGCGGCTGGAGGTTTAGCCTTCACCGCTCTGGGCTGGATCGCATCGGGTCGCAGCGCGATCCGCACAATGTTCGGGCTTGAGAGCTCACAAACAAATTTCTTGCTTCTGAAATTGAAGGATGCCGGGCTCGCGATCGGCTTTGGGCTTGCGATTGTGGCCTCCGCAGCAGCGTCAATCGCCAGCTCGGCCGCGCTGAACTGGCTACTCGGGCTTCTCTCGATCAACGAAAATTCGATTGCTTCACGAGCGGGGGCGCAAATCATTGCCCTTGTCATTGTTCTCGTTCTCGATACGGCAACGCTCGGAATCTTCTACCGTGTGATCTCGGGAATCAAGATTCCTTTCCGGATGCTCGCTCAGGGAACGATCATCGCGGCGCTCGCGCTCGGCGCCCTCAAGTTCGGAGGAGGCTTCCTTCTCGAGGGGGCAACCCGCAACCCACTTCTCGCATCTTTCGCGGTAATCATCGGTCTGCTGATCTGGTTCAACTTGATTTGTCAGATCATCCTGATCGGGTCTGCGTGGATTGCCGTCGGTGCCGACGATGCCGAACTTGACCTCAGCGGTGAAAAGCGCGATGAGGATGCTCCGCGGGCGGTTACCGCGACTAAAGCGACCGATGACGCTCAAGCGAAGAAGGCCGAACGGCAGGCTATTCGCGAGGCTAGTCGCGAGGCTAAGAACACCCCAGAGGATCGCAGCGATAGTGATCGAGCGAGTGAAGTGAAGTTCAAGCGCACTTTCACACGGATGATGAAACGCAACAAGCGCAAGTGACGCGAATTGCTCGAGGGCGCGAGCAGCACACGGTCAGTGCGCGTCGGTAGTCTTGAGGCATGGCAACACGTCTTCGCATCGCATCAGTCAACGTCAATGGTGTTCGCGCCGCTTACCGCAAGGGCATGGGCGACTGGTTGGATGCCCGTGACATCGACATTCTGGCGCTTCAAGAGGTTCGTGCCGCCGACGCCGACATCGAAGGGTTGCTCGGCGATGGCTGGAACATCCTGCACGACGCCGCGACCGCCAAGGGGCGCGCGGGAGTCGCGCTGGCCTCACGCAAGGGTTCTGCGGCATCCGCCCCTCTTGCTCACCGCGTAGCGCTCGGCGCCGACGACTTCGACAGCGCTGGCCGCTGGCTCGAAGCTGACTTCGACGTCAACGGTAAGACCGTCACCGTCGTCAGCACCTACGTTCACTCGGGCGTTGTCGATACCCCGAAGCAGGTCGAGAAGTACAAGTTCTTAGAGGCCATGCTCGTGCGCCTGCCCGAGCTTGCCGCCCACAGCGACCACGCCCTCATCGTCGGCGACCTCAACGTGGGTCACCGCGAACTCGACATCAAGAACTGGCGCGGCAACCGCAAGAAGGCCGGCTTCTTGCTCGAGGAGCGCGCCTACTTCGACCGCTTCTTCGGCGCCGCTGGCGAGACCATTGAGTGCGTTGATGGCACGACCGCGCCCGGCCTCGGTTGGGTAGATGTCGGCCGCCAATTCGCTGGAGAAGTGGACGGCCCGTACTCCTGGTGGTCGCAGCGCGGCCAAGCTTTCGACACCGACACCGGTTGGCGTATCGACTACCACGTCGCCACCCCCGCGCTTGCAGCCACCGTTGCGGATTACCGCATCGACAAGGCCGGCGCCTGGGATGAGCGCTGGAGCGATCACGCTCCCGTCGTTGTTGACTATTCGATCTGAAAGAATTAGCCCATGAGCACCACACCTCGCCTGTTTTCAGGCATGCAGCCGTCTGCCGATTCGCTCCACGTGGGCAACTACATTGGCGCGCTCATGCAGTGGCGCGAGATGCAGCAGAACTACGACGCAGTCTTCTGCGTTGTCGACATGCACGCCATCACCGTTCCGCAGGAGCCCGAGCTGCTGCGCGCCCAAACTCGTCGCACCGCCGCGCAGTACATTGCCGGTGGCATCGACCCCGAGCACTCGGTGCTCTTCGTTCAGTCGCAGGTTCCGGCGCACGCCGAGCTTGCCTGGGTGCTGAACACCATCACCGGCTTCGGTGAGGCTTCGCGCATGACCCAGTTCAAAGACAAGTCAGCAAAGCAGGGATCGGATGCCGCCTCCGTTGGCCTCTTCACCTACCCCGTGCTCATGGCCGCCGACATCCTGCTCTACGACACCGCCATTGTGCCGGTGGGCGAAGATCAGCGTCAGCACATCGAGCTCACGCGTGACCTCGCCACCCGCTTCAATTCGCGGTTCGGCGACACCTTCGTGATGCCCGAGCCTCAGATTCAGAAGGCCACGGCCAAGATTTACGACCTGCAGAACCCCGAGTCGAAGATGAGCAAATCGGCGACGACGGATGCTGGCGTGCTGTGGTTACTCGACGAGCCCTCCAAGACGGCCAAGAAAATCAAATCTGCCGTGACGGATGCGGACCGCGAGATTCGGTTCGACCGCGGGGCAAAGCCGGGCGTCTCGAATCTGCTCACTCTGCACTCCACGTTTAGCGGCACATCCATTGCCGACCTCGAAGCGCAGTTCGAGGGCAAGGGTTATGGCGACCTCAAGAAGGAAGTTGCCGAGGTTGTGACAGCTGAATTCGCCCCCGTGCGCGAGCGCACCCTTGAGCTACTGAATGACCCTGCCGAGCTCGACCGCATGCTCAGCAAAAACGCTGAACGTGCTAACGAAATGGCCCAAAAGACGCTTGACCGCGTCTACGACAGAATCGGCTTCCTGCCGCGGGTGCGCTAATGCAAACTTTTACTCTCACGAGCGAACGCCTCACTCTCGACGCCCTCACCGGTGAAGATGCTGAGCTTATGACCGCCTACTGCCAAGACCCAATCTTTGAGCACACGCTCACGATCCCCTGGCCCTACGTGAAGTCGGATGCCGAATTCTTCATCAACAACCTGGTGGCACAGTGGTGGGAAGATGACGACGAATACACTTGGGCGATCCGCGAAACCGGCAAGCCTGAACTGCTCGGCGTCATCAGCTTTCGCCTCTACAACGACACCATCGGCTACTGGATGGGCGAACCGCACCGCGGCCAAGGCTTCATGAAAGAAGCTGTCGCTGAGGTCTGCCGCTGGGTCTTCTCGACCGGCCGCCCCGAAGTGCGCTGGGAAGCCCTCGTCGGCAACAAAGCCTCCGCTGCCATCGCAAAGAGCCTCGGCTTCATCTACACCGGCATCGAACCTGCCTCGAGCGAATACCGTGGCGGAACACACCCACCGTCGTGGTGGGCAACCCTCACCGCACCGGATGAGAACCCCACGTATGAGGTCGAATCCGGCCAGCCGTGGCCGGTCTAGCTCTGACTTCGGTCGCTGTATGAGCATCACCGTCGCCCTCTTTGACCTTGACGACACCCTGTTTGCCCACCGGGCATCCGTCGATCTCGGCATTCGTAACCACCGTCGCTCACTCGGCGCTGCGTTCGCTGCGGGGCCGACCAGCGACGGCAGCGTCGTGTGGCCTGACGACGCGGCTGAGAGTGTGCGCTGGACCGCGCTCGAAGAACACCACTACCACCGCTACCTCGGCGGCGAACTGACCTTCGAAGGGCAACGGCAAGCTCGCGCCCGCGGCTTCGTCGAGCCCTACGGCGTGACCCTCACCGATGCCGAATCCAGCCTCTGGTTCGACACCTACTTCGAGGCGTACCGCGCAGCGTGGCACCTGCACGATGATGCTCTGGCCTGCCTCGACGCACTCGAGGCCCGCTCCCCCGCTACCCGCCTCGGCATCATCACCAACGGTGAACTCGACTTTCAAACGCGCAAAGTAGAGACGGTCGACATAGCCCACCGCATCGAACACCTCGTCGCCAGCGGCGAATTCGGGCACACCAAACCTGACCCGCGCATCTTTCACCACGCCTGCGGACTCTTCAACGTCGAACCCGCCAGCGCCGTCTACATCGGCGACCGGCTAGCCACGGATGCGCTGGGAGCCGCGAACGCCGGACTCACCGGAGTGTGGCTCGACCGCGAGCGCAGCGCAACCACCGACCAGCTCGACGAAGCTCGGGCGGGCGGCGTCAGCGTCATCCACTCGCTTGATGAGTTGGCCGGGCTGCTCGACTGACGTTGCGTCGTCACATTTCGTGGGAATACTTTCTGCCCAGCCGCGTTGAGTAGACTAAGCAAAGCAAAACGTGCTCCGGGGCTCGGTGAGAATCCGAACCGGCGGTTATAGTCCGCGACCCGCGCCGAAGTGAGAACTTCGAAACGGTTGACCTGGTGAAACTCCGGGACCGACGGTAATGAAGTCGCAAGATTTCTCAGTCCGGATAAGAGGAAGCACGAGCCGAACCATCTGTGGTGCCCGAAATTTGGGAGCCCAGAATGGGTCGGCGGGTTTTTCGAACCCACTTTCCCGGAGCGCGTCCAACGAGACGAGAGCCCGGATGAGCACACCAGAGCAGCAGGCACAGCTGGAGAAGCTGATGCGCCATGCGCTGTCGTTGGCGAGCCACGGGCCGATCACCGGCGGCAACCCCCAAGTCGGTTGTGTTCTTGTCGATGCTGCCGGCGAGATCGTGGCCGAAGGCTGGCACCGCGGTGCTGGCACTCCCCACGCCGAAGTGGATGCTCTCGCCAAGCTGAGCGCTTCTACACGCAACGGCAACGCTGCGGGCCTCACCGCCATCGTCACTCTCGAGCCCTGCAACCACCACGGCCGCACCGGTCCCTGCGCTCAAGCCCTCCTCGATGCTGGCGTGAGCCGCGTTGTGTATGCGGTGTCAGATCCTGGGCCGCATTCCGCTGGCGGTGCCGAACGGATCCGCAACGGTGGCGTCGAAGTGATCGCCGGTGTCGCCCAGGCCGAGGCCGAAGAGTTTCTGCACTCGTGGCTGACTGCTGCGCGGCTGCAGCGTCCGCATGTGACCGTGAAGTGGGCATCCACCCTCGACGGCCGTGCTGCGGCCGCCGACGGCACGAGCCAGTGGATCACCGGCACCGCCGCCCGCCAGCACGTGCACGAGCAACGGGCGCGCGCCGATGCAATCGTCGTGGGTACGGGCACAGTACTCGCCGATGACCCGAGCCTGACCGCGCGGGGCGACGCCGGCGAACTGCTCGAGTCGCAACCGCAGCCGGTGGTACTCGGTCGGCGCGAGATTCCGGCGGATGCACAGCTGCGCCAGCACCCCGCAAAACTGCGTCAATTTGACGGGCGCGACCTCAACGCCGGACTGAGCGAACTGTTTGAGGCGGGCATCCGTCGTGTCTTCGTTGAAGGTGGCCCGACTGTCGCGAGCGCTTTCATCGCTGCGGGGCTTGCGGATGAACTGCTCATCTACCTGGCCCCGAAACTGTTGGGCGGCCCCAAGGTGGCGCTCGGCGAGCTCGGGGTATCGACCATGGCTGAGGCGAAAGACCTCAGCATCACTGAACTTCGCCCGCTGGGCAATGACGTGCTGATTGTCGCCCGCCCGGCGGCAGAGACAGGAGCGTAACCATGTTTACCGGAATCATTGAGGAGCTCGGCGATGTCGTCGAATTTGCGGCGACCGATGATGGTGCGCGTCTGACAGTTCGCGCTCCGAATGCGGTGTCGGATGCCGGCCACGGTGACTCGATCAGCGTTAGCGGCGTGTGCCTCACCGTTGTCGATAAGGGCCCCGACTGGTTCACGGCTGACGTCATGGGCGTCACCCTCGACATGAGCACGCTTGGCTCGCTCGCTGCCGGCGCCCGCGTGAATATCGAGCGCGCCTTGCAGGTCGGCGATCGCCTCGGCGGCCACATCGTGCAGGGCCACATCGACGGAACGAGCACGGTACTGAGCGTCACCGATGAGGGTAGCTGGAGCATCCTGCGCTTCAGCCTTACCGAAGAGCTGGCCCCGCTGGTTGCCCGCAAGGGTTCGATCGCGGTGCACGGCGTCTCGCTCACGGTGAGTGCTGTGGGGCGCGACTGGTTTGAGGTCTCGCTGATTCCCGAAACTCTCACCGCAACAACGTTGGGAGCGCTCGCTGTGGGCGACTCCGTCAACATCGAAACAGACATCCTGGCGCGCCATGTGGCCCGGATGGCGGAGTTCACCGACGCTGATCAGCGTCACGAAAGGAGCGGGTCATGAGCCTCGCCACCATCCCCCAGGCCATTGAAGCGATCCGCGCTGGTCGCCCCGTCATCGTTGCTGACGATGAGGGCCGCGAGAACGAGGGCGATGTCATCATCTCCGCCGAGCTCGCCAGCCAAGAATGGATTGCTTGGATGGTCCGCCACTCCTCGGGCTTCATTTGCGCCCCGATGACCAACGAGATCGCTGACGCACTCGCGCTGCCACCGATGGTGTCGGTGAACGAAGACCCCCGCGGCACTGCCTATACCGTCTCCGTGGATGCCGCGAACCGTCTCAGCACCGGCATCAGTGCCTCTGACCGGGCTCACACCCTGCGAGTGCTGGCCGATCCGCTCTCGATGCCATCAAGCCTGCACCGCCCCGGCCACATCCTGCCGCTGCGCGCGGTCGATGGTGGCGTGCGTGAGCGCGACGGCCACACCGAAGCATCCGTCGACCTCATGAAGCTCGCCGGGTTGCGCCCCGTTGCGGCGATCTCGGAGATTGTGCTCGACTCAGGCGAGATGATGCGCCTGCCCGAGCTGATCGAATTCGGCGCCCGTGAGAATGTGCTCGTCATCACGATCCTAGAGCTCATGCGGTGGCTCGAAGAGAACCGTTGCGACACCATCCCGGCACCGATCGAACCGATCCCGGAGATGAGTCGCGTGCAGTTCGAAGTCGAGACGACGATCCCGACCGTGCATGGCTCCTTCACCGTTCGCGCCTACCGCGATAACTCGACGGGCGCCGACCACGTGGCTTTTATCGCGCCAGGAACACTCGAGCACACGGGCGATGGCCCCACTCTCGTGCGCGTGCACTCCGAGTGCCTCACGGGTGAAGCGTTCGGTTCGCTCAAGTGCGAGTGTGGCCCTCAACTCGATTCTGCGCTCGAGACTATCCAGCGTGATGGTGGCGCTGTGATCTACCTGCGCGGCCACGAAGGTCGCGGTATCGGACTCATCAACAAGCTGCGCGCCTACCGCCTGCAAGAAGATGGGCTCGACACTCTCGACGCGAACCTGGCCCTAGGCCTACCTGCTGATTCTCGCGATTATGGGGCCGCTGTCGGAATCCTCAAGGATCTCGGAATTTCGACGGTCAGCCTGCTCAGCAACAACCCCGAGAAGAAGCGTCAGCTCGAAGAGCGCGGCGTGATTGTCGGCGATCTCGTGCCGCTCGTTGTGGGCGTTGGCGCCAGCAACGAGGGTTACCTCGAAACGAAGCGTGACCGCATGGGTCACCAACTCCCCTCCACCGCCGTGCTCAATGAAGCACGACTCACCACGAAAGGCCTCTCATGAGTGGCGCAGGATCCCCCGAAATTGTTACCGACGCAACCGGCCTCAAGGTCACGATCATCGCCGGGCGGTGGCATGAGGTCATCACCAATGGGCTGCTTGCCGGCGCCCACCGCGCCCTCGCCGCAGCGAATGCCGAGGTGACCGAAGTGCGGGTTCCCGGCAGCTTCGAGCTGCCCGTCGCGAGCAAGGCAGCCCTGGATGCTGGGGCGGATGCCGTCGTTGCGCTCGGCGTCATCATCCGTGGTGGAACACCCCACTTTGAATACGTGTCGGATGCCGCCACCAGCGGTCTCACGCAAGTATCGATCCTGACCGGCAAGCCGGTGGGCTTTGGCGTGCTCACGCTCGACGACGAACAGCAGGGCCTCGATCGTGCTGGGCTAGAAGGCTCGAAAGAGGACAAGGGCGAAGAAGCCGCCAACGCCGCTATCGCGACCGCGGTGCTATTGAGGCAGCTTCGCGGGGAGTAACTGTCCGGGCCGGTCGGTTCCCCGCCCCTCACGCTTGCAACCCACTGAAATTGATGAAAGCTTTAGTACTCGATGGCTCGGTAGTCCGGGCGTACCTGCCGGATGCCTAGTTCTGCCGCAAAGTGCTAAGGGGATTCTTTGAAGAAGAGCGAGGCGTGGGGAATCAGTGGAATCGCAACTGGTGCGGTGTTCGTACTGGTCGCTGGCCTCCTCACGATTCAAGCGTCGGGGCTTGCGGCCGGCGCGCAGTATGCGCTCAACAATTCCCTTGCTTCGATTATTACTCCACGCGTTCCTTACCTAATGATGGGCGCCCTCGCGGTGCTGAGCGCCGCGGTTGTCTTTTCCCTTACCGTGGCCATGCGAAACCGTTCCGCTGTCTCGCGGATGGCATTCACGAGCGGTTTTAGCGCCGCGACACTGCTCCTCATCATTGCGTCTTTCGCCTTCGCTGCCACCGGCATGACGCCGGAAACCCCAATGATTGGCGTAGCGCCGGGATGGCAAGGCTGGCTGAATCGCGGAGGGAGCAGCTCCGCCGTTCATCTAGTACTTCTTCTGTCTGTTGGCTTGCTATGGCTGCACTCCAAAAGCCCCAAGCCCACACATCGTGACGCAACAGCGTCAATGCCGAGGCCCATTAACATCCCGCTGAGAAGTGCAGCCTGGGGCATCTACGGGATGCTGCTCGGAGTGGTGTTCGTCTTCATCATCGGCTTGCTCAGCGCTCAGGTTGTAGCCCGAAAGCTGGGCGCAATTCTCGATCTCAACAATATGGTGACGGCAGTTTCCTCATCCACCGTCCCATTCCTGCCGATGATTGCGATCGCTGTGCTGAGCACCATTGTGACGTTCTTACTGACCGTGGCGGCGAAAAACAGGCTCAGACGATTCCGGGTGGCATTAGTGGTGGGGTTTAGCTCCGCGACAATACTGCTGCTTTCTGTTTCGTTCCTACTTGGTCCGTTGAGGGGACCGAAGGTTGGCGCGTCGGTAGGGATCGAACCAGGGTGGGTCGGCTGGTTGGCGGAGGGCAGCATTAATTCCGCTGTGCCCGTGGTCTTGCTTATCGCGGTTGGATCGCTGTGGCTGTATTCGAGCTCCGCGAAGACCACTCCCGACCACTAGCCGCTTCACAGGGCTAAGGCTGAGCCGCACGTCCTCCGAAAGCTTCGCAACCGGGGATGACCCGGAAGCCAGACGCTAGGCTCGACGCATGAAGGATCGCTCGTGACCGAACCAGTACAGCCGCCTCCTCGCCGCTTTCCGCGCCGCGTCTACGGAGTCGGCACAGAACCGGATGCCCGTTTCAGCCTGGCGAACGAGCGCACGTTCTTGGCATGGATCCGCACTGCCCTCGCGCTGATCGCTGCGGGTGTGGCGCTGGAGGCATTCGTATTGCCGATCGCTCCGGGGTTCCGTTTGGGCGCATCCGTGCTGCTGATTCTGTTGGGCGTACTCGCGCCGATGCAGGCGTGGTTCGGCTGGATGAAAGCCGAGCAGTCGCTGCGTCTCGGACGCCCGCTGCCCTCCCCCAATCTTGCTGGCCCCATCGGCGGCGGCGTTGTCGTGGCCGGGCTGCTGCTCGCGATCGGTACCCTCCTCCAGTGACGCGCGCCTTCGACCGCCCCTTCGATGCCGGCCTGCAAGCGGAACGCACCGCCCTCGCCTGGCAACGCACCGTGCTGTCGTTTGCCATTGCCGCGCTGGTCTCTGCCCGGCTCCTGCTCAACACCGTGAGCATCGGAAGCTACGCTGTTGCCGCTCTCGGCCTCATCATGACCGCCGTGCTGTTTTGGGTCGGGCACCGTAGATACCGCGCCGTGCATACGACACTGGTGCAGGCATCCACCGACCGCATTCGTCTGGCAAGCGCGGCACCGCTCTTTCTCTGGGCGCTGGCCGTGTTTGTGCTTGCCATCCTCGGTGCGGTGTTCGCCGTGATCGGGATCTTCTTCGCCTCCTAGCGCTCTCCGGGGAGTAGCAACCGGTCCACAGATACACCGGATGTTGTACGCAGCGCCCAGACAGAAGGCTTAGTGTTTTAGAGGCTGATTGCTGATGCCGATGTCGCTGATTTTCCGCGGCACCTTCGCCCTACATTTTTGGGACAACGAGAAATCTCATGAGCTCGACTTCACACACCTCTGCTCCTCGTCGCGGACGTTCTGCATCACGCGACAACGCCGATGACGGCCCTCGCGCCAAGTTCAGCGAACTGTTTCCCTACCTCCTGGAACATCGCAAAGTTTTGATCTTTGTGATCATCCTGAGCATCCTCGGCGCCGGCGCTTCGCTGGCTCAACCCCTGCTCGTCAGCCAAGTCATCACGATCGTCGAGGCAAACAAATCGCTCGGCACGCTCGTCTGGTTGCTCGTCGGTCTCGTCGTCGTCTCGGGCCTCATCAGCGGCTATCAGCACTACCTCCTCCAGCGCACCGGTGAAGGTGTCGTGCTCTCCAGCCGTCGCCGTCTAGTGAGTCGGATGCTCAATCTCCCCATCTCAGAGTTCGACCGTCGCCGCACCGGTGACCTCGTCTCGCGCGTCGGCAGCGATACGACCCTGCTGCGCGCTGTACTCACGCAAGGACTCGTCGAGGCAATCGGTGGTTCCATCACCTTCGTTGGTGCACTCATCGCGATGCTCATCATCGACCCCGTGCTGCTCGGCCTCACCGTGCTGGTGGTTGCCATCGCCGTTGTCACCGTCACAACGTTGTCGAAGCGCATCCGGATTGCGAGCCAGCGGGCCCAGCGCAAGGTCGGCGATCTGGCGGCTGCCGTAGAACGCGCCATCTCTGCGGTTCGCACGCTGCGAGCATCCAACGCCACTGAACGTGAAATTGAGGCTGTGAACGAGGATGCCCTCGGTGCCTGGAAGATGGGCATCAGCGTTGCGAAGATCTCGGCCCTCGTTGTTCCGATCGCGGGGATCGCTCTGCAGGTCTCGTTCCTGGTCGTGCTCGGCGTTGGTGGCTACCGTGTCGCCAGCGGTGCGATCACGGTCGCGAACCTGGTGGCGTTCATCCTGTTCCTCTTCCTCATGATCATGCCGCTCGGCCAAGCCTTCGGCGCGATTACTGCCGTGAACCAGGCTCTTGGTGCCCTTGGTCGCATCCAAGAGATCATCAAGCTGCCCAGTGAGCTCGAGTCAGATGCCAACGTCGTTGCCGTCGCCAGCGTCGAATTGGATGCCGCGATCACTTTCGACAACGTCGAATTCTCGTACCCCCGCGATTCGGTACTTGTACAAGCTGAAACCGAACTGGCCGAACTCAAGCACGCCGGCACCGAACCCACAGGCGAAGAAATCGACCTCACCGTTCTGCGCGGAGTTAGCTTCGCCGTCAACCGTGGCGAGCGCACCGCCATTGTTGGCCCATCGGGCGCCGGCAAGAGCACCATCTTGGCCCTCATCGAACGCTTCTACGACCCAACGGGTGGCGTTGTGCGTCTGGGCGGCGACGACCTTCGCGGTCTTAACCGTGAAGAGCTGCGCGCGCAGATCGGCTACGTCGAACAGGACGCTCCCGTGCTCGCGGGCACCATCCGCCAGAACCTACTGATCGGTGCCCCCAACGCGACCGACGAAGAATGCATCAAGGTCATCGCTGCCGTGAACCTCACCGCTGTGCTCGACCGCAACCCTGCCGGTTTGGATGCCGCGGTCGGCGAAGACGGAGTAATGCTCTCCGGTGGAGAACGTCAGCGTCTCGCGATCGCCCGCACGCTGCTCGCGGCTCCCCCGATTCTGCTGCTCGACGAATCGACCTCCAGCTTGGACGGGCTCAACGAGCAGATGCTCCGCGAAGCCATCGACGCTGTTGCCGAGAACCGCACCCTCATCGTGATCGCCCACCGCCTTTCGACGGTCGTTGATTCCGACCAGATCGTCGTGCTCGACAAGGGCAAGGTTGTTGGCGTCGGCACTCACTCCGAACTCGTGAAGTCGACCCCGCTCTACAAGGACCTCGCCAAGCACCAACTGCTCGTGTAGCGGCTCGCGGGTGTACTGCTTCGGCCGTGCGCCCGCCTGCTAGTGCGCCGCAGCTCTGTGCTGCCGGTGCAGGTCTGCCGCAGCCGCTACTCCACCGCCAGCGCGAACATCGCGACCGCAGCGGTCGCGGCAACATTCAACGAATCGATGCCGTGACGCATCGGAATCTGCACGATCGTGTCAGCGGCAGCGATAGCCTCGCAGGTGAGACCGTGGCCCTCGGTGCCGAGCACGAGCGCAACCTTCGCGGGAGCATCCGCCGCATAGTCACGCAGCGACACCGCACCGTCTTCGAGCGCTAACGCCGCAATCTGAAATCCGGATGCCGTGAGCAGCGTACGAATGTCAGTCCAGTTGCCGATGCGGGTCCACGGCACCTGCAGCACGGTCCCCATTGAGACACGGATTGCGCGCCGGTAGAACGGGTCGGAGCACTGCTCGGTGACGAGCACCGCATCCGCCCCGATGCCGGCGACCGAGCGGAAGATCGCGCCGACGTTGGTGGGATCAACGACGTTTTCGAGAATGACGATGCGGCGAGCATCCGTCAGCAAAGCCTCGGGAGTCGGCAGGGGCGGGCGATGCATCGACGCGATCACTCCGCGGTGCAGCACGTAGCCTGTCAGTTCGGCGAGCAGCGATCCACCGCCCGTGAAGACCGGTACGTCGTCGCCGACAAGCTCAACGATCTCTTCTACGGAAGTGTCGAGGGCAAGCACTGAGCGCACGCGATGGCCAGAGCGGAGCGCCCGCTGCAACACGAGCGACGACTCAGCGAGGTAGAGGCCGTGTTCAGTTCCTCTCGCCTTGCGCAGAGCAACGTCGGTCTGGTGCGAATAGTCAGCAAGCCGCGGATCGCTGAGCTCGGTGACGGCAATAATCGGCACTCTAGATGACCCGAGCGGTGCGAATGAGAATAACGGTGCTGCCATCGGCACGCTGACCACTGGCCGCTTCATAGCCGGGCCCGGTAAGGGAATCGACACCTTCGTAGAGCACCAAATTGTCGAGCCTGAGCGCATCCGCTTCCGACGCCCACGAGAGTGCTGGAGACACCCGATAGTCACCATTGAGTAGTGGATCCACCTCGCCAGCGCTCAAGACAACGGTTGCGGAAAGCAGCCCGGTGCCATCCACCCGCTCATACTCGGCGGCGTCAATCGTTGCCGTCGACGGCAGATCGATTCCCGAGAACGAGGAAATCTGTTCAATAGTGAGGTCGCTGCATGGTCCGGCTGAGGCATCGCACATCCCTGCGCGGTCAGGCCAGATTGCGGTAAGAACCGCAGCGCCGCCGGCGACCGAGAGTCCGATGAGAAGCCCAAGACCGATGAGAACAGCAAGTAACCGCAGCCCCAAATTCTTGCTCGGAGGCAGCACCTCCGATTCGGCGATGAAGCCAGGAAGGGTCAGCTCTTCGGCGTCACTCATCATCGGACACAAGCGTGATGCCCGCCTCACTCATCGTCTCAAGAGCAGCAGCGCTCGACTCCGGCGCAACTCCCGCAATCAGATCAGTGAGCACTCGGACCTCACGGCCCGTGGCTGCGGCATCCAGCGCTGAGGCGAGCACGCAATAGTCAGTCGCAATTCCCGCAACATCAATTCTGTCGATTTCTAGGCGATCGAGCAGGGCAGGCACAGGCTCACCGTCGTCCGTAACGCCCTCGAAGATTGAGTACGCAGGCACGCCCTGCCCCTTGCGCACATGAACAGTAATCTGCCCGGTGTTGATCGCCGGATGATACTCGGCACCGGTAGTGCCAGCGACACAGTGAACAGGCCAGGTGTCGACGAAGTTGGGTTCGGCGTCGGTCGCAAAATGGCCACCGTTGTCATTATTCGCATCGTGCCAGTCGCGGGAAGCAACCACCACGGCGTAGTGCTGCGCATGTGCCCACAGATACGTGGTGATATCGGCCGCGACGGCAGCACCACCCGCAACGCCGAGGGCCCCGCCCTCAGTGAAGTCGTTTTGAACGTCAATAATGAACAGTGCGGCAACCACACTTCAAGTCTAGGTTGCTCTCGCTAGTAGTTGGAGAGATTGTTTCCACACGCGTAAACCCCGGCGACGAGATTGTCGAGCGCAGTGCGAGCGTCGCTCGAGATGCCCTCGCCGATCGCATAAAACGCGAACGCCAACTCAGTGCCGTCTGCAGCATTCACGACACCGCCGAGCGAATGTTCTTGATTAGTCCAACCTGACTTCGCTACAACCTGACCGGATGCCGCAGCAGAATCCCCCACAAAGCGGTTGTACAGGTCACCGCTCTCACCGCCAACCGGCAGCATCGCGAAGACGGCGGCAATCGCCCCATTCCCCGAGGCGCCCTCAGACATGAACTGCGTGACAAATACCGGCGGTACCTGATTCTTGGGGCTGAGACCCGAGCCGTCGGCGATGGTGATCGTCGAGGTGTCTTCGAGTCCAGCATCTGTCAGAGCGCTAGAGAGCGCCTGGGTGAGGGAGGATGCCGACCCGTTGAGATTGAGCTTCTTGGAGACAAGTCGTGCCAAAGACTCTGCGAGGGAGTCATCGCCGCTGAGCAGCATTTGTTCCACAAGAATGCTCACCGGCTGCGATTTCACTTCAGCAAGAACAGTGCTGCCAACGGCGGCACCCTTGGTGAATGAGACAGCGGGAAGTCCGGCGGCCTGCGCGAACGCTTCGCCGGCAGACTGTACGGGGTCAGTGCCGCGCGGACTGATCGCAATTGTGGGATCGGCCCGATCGCCATTCACCATGAGAGCGGTCACCGCGGAATGATATCCGCCTGTGCGCTCCCGCTCCGGCCAGTCTGCGTTCCACGCGTCGCTCGAGTTCCACAGCGTGGAATCGAGCACGATCTGCGTGATGGGTGTCGCCGGGTGAAGCTCGTCATAACGTGTCATAGCCTGCGAGGCCAGATCGGAAATTTGAGGGGCATCGCGGTAGAACGACGCGTTCGTCGTCGCGAGTGTCGGATCTCCGCCACCCACCAAAACAATGGTTCCCGGTGTCGAGCCGTCGATCACTTTCGTACTGATCCGAGTGTCAGGGCCGAGTGCTTGCAGGGCGGCAGCGCCCGTAAATGCGGTCACAATGTGCGCGGGGATTGCCGCTTCTTTTCCTGAGCGACTCCACAGCGCCTCACCCGTTGCGGCATCCGTAACTATGCCAACCAGGCTGGGAAAAGTTGCTACTGTCGCAAAGTTTTCTACTGAACAAGTGCGCACCGTAGTTCCCGCGGGTGTAACATCCGGTTGGCTCCGCTGCTCAGCAGTGACTTCGTCTGGGGTGACATCATCTGCCGAGTTGGCGGAGCCAACCGAAATTCCGGCGAATACTGCTCCAACTCCAAGCAGTACAAAAACTAGTGCCGCGACCGTCACCGTGAATGCGGTGGGGTGTTTGGCGAACAACGCCCGGATTCCTCCTGGCGCCTTCGGCTCACTGCTAGCTGATTCAGTCACCCGGTTATAGTACCCGGATGCCCGAATCAGCTTGTGCGAGTGGGCCTAGCACCACGTCCATCGTGCTGCGGCGCGGGTGAAGCTGTATGGTTCATCGATTCCACCGTGCGTCATAGCGAAAGCGATACAAGCGCCTGCGGTGCTGGCACCCGGGCGGTAAAGCGATGCCCGGTGCGAGCTGGATGCCCACCACTTGGATGCCACCGTCGCTCCGCTGTTTCCTGAACCTCCTGCGAGGTTTCCGTCACAACCGCGCGAAGGAACACCATCGGCACGTGTGCTTCCCATGTGACCCCAAGCGTCGAGCGGGTTCGAGCTTGGCGACTCCGCCATCCAGAAGAGACGCTCTTCCATGCAGGAGTCGTAGCGGAACTTCGACAGCGCGATTGGCTGCAAGCAGTTAGCGACGCGGATCGAGTTATAGGTGTAGGCGAAGGATGCAAGGTCGCCCGATGTAGTGCCGGGTACACCCTGCGATGAGCTGCGGCTTGGTGCACCAGGTACGCCACCACCAACGTTACCGGGACAAGACTGGCCGGCTGCGGCATACACTGCACGAATTTGAGCGATGGATGCGCTGCCTCCGATTGCCGCTGCAACGACGATTGGCTTCGGCTTGGGCACTGCCTTCTGCGCGAGGTGCTCAGAGTCGACGGTGAGCGCTTTGGCTTCTGATTTAAGCTCTGCCGCCAATGATGCTTCAGTGACACGTTCAACGCTGGCGATCGCAATCGCGGTCGTCGATTGTTCGATCGGACCAGTTGCGGTCGATGCGAACAACGGTGAGCGTGCTGCCGCGTTTGCGGTTGCGCTGTCAGTGAGACCCGGTCCGCCTCCCCCGACGAATGGAACTACCCCAACAAGTACGACAGTAAATGCCGCCGTTAACCACGGAACTCTCCCCATGAAAATCGTCCCCCAGACGAATGATTGGACGCAGTTCCCCCTGCGTCCTAGGCCCAAAACTAGGCGTGAAGTTCCCGATTTGCAAGGAAAAAACCCCGGAAACATGCGGAAATACCCGTTAATGGGGGGTCTGGGTGACGCTTCTATCCTCCCTTTGGGGGACAGGTCCGTGGCCCAAATTCAGCATGAGGAGCTTGACTGCGAGTTGACCCAAATCGGGCCGAGTCCACGACTTTGCTCGAGCGTGAAGAGCGGGCTTTCGCTATTTAGGTCGCCTTAGTTGAGCGTCCACAACCGCATCGTGAACTTTGCGGATCATGATTCAGACGGCCCGTCTGCACGCAAGTGTCGCCAGAGTTCCCGCTGAGCCATGAGGGCCAATTCTCGCAACAGCGGCTCATTCAGGTCGCCGTCGTGGCTCCGGGCTCGTGTGTCTATGACGCAGAGAGCCCCAATCCGGACGCCGGAGGGCGCCTCTATCGGAAATCCTGCATAGAAGCGGATCTGGGGGCCGGAAGTTACCAGCGGATTATCGCGAAAACGCGCATCCGCAAGCGTGTCAGGGATGACGAAGATGTCGCCGAACTGGATAGTGGTTTCGCAGAGCGAAACGTTGCGTGGCACTTCCCCCAGCTCAGGGCCGGATTGGGCAAGATTCCATTGAGAGTCTGGGCCGAGGACGGTAATGAGAGCCGTTTGGGCCTGAAACGCGCTTTTCGCTAGCGTGGCAATGCGATTAAGGCTGAGAGTGAGGTCATTGTCGTGAGGAGCAGCGGAGAGAAGGTCGACAGCGAGCTGGCGAGCACTTTCCTCCCCCGAAATCGGAGTGCCGGTATCACGGGTGTCGCGCGGAGCACCACCAAGATGGTCGACGATCTCGGGGGCGAGCTGTGATGCCCAACGCGCGTACTCCTGCCCTGTCCGATATCGGTCGTCATTTAGGGGAGAATCCTGAGCGGAAGGAGGCTGCAGCGGCAGGTACACGGCACGTGGTTCGAGCGATGTCAGATCCACAGTCGCCTGGTTGAGAAGGCGCGCATGAGCATCAGCTATCGCGCTAACCCTGGCGCTAAAGAGGGGGATGGACTCGATGGGCTGAATGCCCACAACAAAAAGTGGCGAATCCATCGGGAAACTGGCCACAAATCCATCCATCATTTCGCGTATCCGGCTTCTCCACTGCCTCGGCGGCGTAAGAGTCAGAGCGTCGTTGACCCCGACCGTGACAATCACAGCGTCGTAGCGATGGGAGGGAACGGATGTTATCGCGTCGAGAGCGCTGGCAGCATCCATGCTCGGATCGGCGATGACATCTACCGTGAAGCCGAAACCGGTCAGATTCGATAAGGCCCGGGCGAGGGCACCGGGCAGGGCGAGTTCGTGACTGGTGACCCCCCAACCAACTGCTGGTCCAGATCCCACCAGGAGCAACCTCTGGCTGTTCGCGCCCCGTGCGTGCCCGCTGGGATGGTCAGTGGGGCTCGGAAGATCCCGAGCACGTCTCTCTCCGGCTGCGACGCCCGCGCGCAGAACGAATGAGGAAAGCCAGCTTCGTACGGCGCTCCTTGGCGACGTGGTAGCAACCGGCGCAACCGTCCTGTCGCGATCCAAGACTTCGATAGCAGCCTCAGCGGCGCCGGTACACGCAACGGATTTAGCAGTGGGGACGTTCTTGCGCATGACAAATAAAGTTTCAGTTCAATAACCCGGCCAACCTTTGTGAGGTCCCGTGGCGTAGCATCGCCGGTTCACACCGGGTATGCCGTTTAGATGGATGCGAACGCGGTCAGCTCTGTAGAGTCGCGCCGCAATCGCATGTCGTTGGTTAATCTAATCCTAAGCAGACCTGCTGGCGATTTCATCCACACGGGTAGCCCCAGTTGGGGACGGGACCACAACCCAAGGGCATTGCTCGACTATCGACGATTGCGAGAAGACTGAGCCCGGCGCAATTCGCGCTCGGCATCGGCTGCCGCGGCCTCTTCTGGGGTCGGGGCTGTTCCCCCGAGCTGGCGTGGCTGCCACCACTGCCCGGTTCCCTCAAGCGGATAGTTCTGTTGCGCCTTTTCAAGGAGACGTTCCATAGTTGCCTTGAGTTGCGCGGTTGCGGCATTCGCGTCATCCGCAACCGACACCATGATGGGCTCACCGACGACCATCATGATGGGAACACCGATTCGCTCGCGCAGTGTGATCTTGCGGTTTTTGGTCATGAGGCGTTGCCCGCCCCACACCGCGAGCGGAATGAGGGGCACTCCAGCTTCAGCGGCCAATCGCACCGCGCCAGTCTTAAAATCACGAATCGTGAATGACGCGCTCACCCCGGCTTCGGGAAAGACTCCGATCAATTCGCCAGACTTCAGTGCTGACACGGCCGCGGCATATGCGCTTGCTCCCGCCTTCATATCGACCGGGATGTGCTTCATGTTGCGCATGAATGACCCGACCACCCGTTTGTCGAAGACACTCTTCTTCGCCATGAAGCGGATGCGGCGGCGGTTATGCAACCAGGTCGCCCACTCGACGAGAGCAAATTCCAAATACCCAAAGTGGGTCATCGCTATGACGGCACCGCCCGTATCGGGCATATTCTCCGCACCGATAACGGTGCGACGCACCCGGAGGGCACCAAACATTGCGCGACCAGCGCCAATCGCTGCGGTATAGATCGGCTCATTTCGGTACTTCATAACCCGAGTTTAAGAGACGGGCATGGGAGCTTGCCTGACAAGCCTTGAAATCGGCGAACTGGCGACGTAGCTGCACTCTGGTGGAGCCGCCTGTCAGAATCGAACTGACGACCTTCTCATTACGAGTGAGATGCTCTACCAACTGAGCTAAGGCGGCCGGCCGCATTTTCATGAGGCACAGCAAGATAGCTTAGCCGAAGATTCGGGGCTCCAAAGCCGTCACCGTGAAGTCAGCGCTTGGCGCCACAGTTGGGGTCGGTATTGGGCACCGTTCCGCGCACGAAGTAGTTGTCGACAGCATCATCCACACAGGCAACTCCGCCGTTGTAGGCGGTGTGCCCTTCTCCGTTGTAGGTGATGAGTTGAGCGCTCTGAAGCTGCTTACTCAAGGCGACCCCCCACTCGTACGGTGTCGCTGGGTCACCGGTTGTCGAAATGATGAGGACCGGTGGTGCCCCGGCACCTGTCAGCTCAGTGATACCAGGGCCGATGTACTTATAGGGCCAATTCAGGCACGTGAGGTCTGCGGTCGGGGGGAAGTCCCGATACGTGGTTGGCGATGCCGCCTGCATCAATTTCTGTTGTTCGACTAACACGGCAGGGTCAGTCTCGACCGGGTAGTCAACACAGTAAATCGCGATAAAAGCTTCAAGCGAGTTGTCGGTGTAGGTGCCATCGCTATCGCGGCTGTAGTAGAAATCGGCCAAGAAGAATGCGGTATCCGTTCCGCCTCGAGCAGCCTCTGAGAAGAGATCGTTAAGAAACGGCCACGAATCTTGAGAATAGAGTGCAGTACTCATCGCAATATCGATGACACCGGCATCCATCATGCGGCCATCGGGGGCAGCAACCGGTTGAGCGTCATAGCGGTCATAAAGTTCGCGGATGGTCGCGAGTGCGGCATCCACGCCCGCTGTGAAAGGACAATCGTCAAACGACGTGGGGCAGGCTGCCAAATAGTTTTCGAGCGCCCGCTGGAATCCCGCCGTTTGCACGAGCCCCACCTCGAACACCGAGATTGACGAGTCTGTTGCACCGTCGAGCACAATGCGCCCAGCGTTCTGGGGAAAGTTTTCTAGATAGTACGAACCGATATCGCTGCCATAGGAATAACCCAAGTACTGCAGCTTCTCGTCGCCAACAATCGCCCGCAACATGTCGAGATCGTGCACCGTGCTCTGGGTGTCGATGAACTGCAGGATCGGACCGGTGTTGTTAAAGCACGCTTGACCAAAGCTGATCGCCGCTTCTTCACTCTCAGCAAGCCACGCATCGCTGCCGACCTCGGCATCCGGGATCCCGTAAACGAAATCATCGAGTCCATCGTCGTCGAGACACGTCACCGGAGTCGAGCGGCCAACCCCGCGAGGATCCCATCCGATAACATCGTAATTTTCGCGAAGCGTCGAACTCACCGCAAAATCGACATCATCATGAATGAGATCAAAACCTGAAGCCCCAGGCCCACCAGGATTCACAAACAGCGACCCCAAGCTTTCGCCGGTCGCCTCATGTCGAGCAAGCGCCAGAGTGATGTCTGTTTCGGGCGAGGGATTAGCCCAATCCATTGGCGCTGTCGCCGTCGCGCACTGAGCGCCGTCATCACAGTCAACCCACGTGAGTACTTGCTCGTAGTACGGGGCAAGTTCCGCGGAAACCGTTTCGCCGGTTGGTTCCGAACGTTCGCCGACGAGCAAGTCGAGGATATTCACACAGCCACTCAGCAGCACCGTCACTGCCGCGGCAGTCGCCACAAGGCTGAACCTGCGGGCGCGGACAGAGGAACTAGCACGGGTGAACTTCACGGCCCTGAGCCTAGCGGTTAGCAGTTGGGGTCGGCGGCCGGAACCACGCCCTTCAACAGAAAGTCTTCCACGGTGGAATTCACGCAGTCGTTCGACTTGTTGTATGCTGTGTGGCCCTCACCGTTGTAGGTAATGAGGTGCCCGCTCTCAAGATTGGCGGCAACAGTCTCCGCCCACGCATACGGAGTTGCGGGATCGTTTGTCGTACCGATCACCAACATGTCGGCCGCTCCAGGAGCCGCAATCGCCACCCGCTCGCGCTTCGCCTCCACCGGCCAATTAGCGCACCCCGGATCTCCGTAAGACATCTGCGGCCCAAAGATCGGAGCAGCGACAGCTAAGGCAGCAGCCTGTTCGCGCATGCGGGCAGAATCGGCGGGCTCGCGGGCATCCAAACAATTGATTGCAACGAACGCTTCCGTCTGATTCTCCGCATAGCTGCCATCTGCGCCACGACCGTTGTAGCTGTCGGCGAGATCGAACGCAATGCTCGCATCGCCCTCCATCACGGTGGTGAAAAGTTGGCGCAAATACGCCCAATTGCCCTGGCTATAGAGCGGCAAAATGATCGCGGTAAACATCGTCGCACTGCCCAGCTGGCGACCATCAGCATTCGCAAGTGGACTCTGATCGAGGCGATCTAGCAGAGTGCGAATCGATGCCCGCGACTGCTCAGTCGATCCGGTGAAAGGACAATCGTTGGCGCCAGCACAATCCTCCAAGAACGCATCAAGTGCACCCTCAAAGCCTTGAGCTTGAGCCTTCGTTGCCTCAAATTCGGATGCCGCGGGGTCAACCGCACCGTCAAGAACGAGTCTCCCCGTCTTCTCCGGGAACAACTCCGCGTAGACCTGTCCAAGCAACGTTCCGTAGGAGTAGCCCAAATAGTTCAGCGTGGTGTCACCAAGCGCGGCCCGAAGCATGTCGAGATCGCGGGCAGCACTCAGAGTGTCGACAAACCCCAGAAGAGGCCCCGTCTCCTCAAGGCAGCGCTCCGCAAACTGAGCAGATGCCTCCGTGGAAGCCGCAAGCCACTCGTCGCTGCCCTTCTCCCCCGGTGTAATCCCGTAGATGTACTCGTCGAGCTCCGCCGGCTCTGAGTAGCACGACACCGGCGTCGAACGGTTCACCCCACGAGGATCAAAACCAACCACATCGAACTGTGACTGGAGCGCCTCACTCGTGGCGTAATCCACACTGTCGGCGATGAAATCAAACCCAGAGCCACCAGGACCACCAGGATTCACCAACAACGAACCGATGCGGTCATTGCCGCGCGCTGTCTGACGAACTAGCGCCAACTCGATTTTTTCGCCCTCGGGGTTCTCCCAATCCACCGGCGCAATCGCCGTGGCACACTGCAGCGCATCACCACAGTTCGCCCATTCCAACACCTGCTGGTAGTAGGGCTCAAGTCCCGGAGTCACTGGCTCGTCGGTCGGTGTTGACGTCATGTTTGATGCCGGCGGCATGAACCACGAGACGCAACCGCTCAGCAAGAGCGAGACAGCAATCGCAGCGGCAGTGACGCCGAAGATGCGCCTCATGCGCCGCGACCGGAAACAGCGACCTTCACGAGCATTGCCTCGAGCGCGAGCGCTGGCGCGACATTGCTCTCGATCCGGCGGCGCGCTTCAGCGATACCATCCATGATCGCAAGGGTCGCTACGGGCGTGGTTCTGGCAGCGACCGCGTTGATGTTGTTGAGGATGCTGAGGTTGATGAGTTCGCCAGGAGCGCCGATCTGGGTCAGCAGAATGTCGCGATACAGCGAAAGCAGGTCAACCATGATGCGGTCGATGCCATCACGCAGTCCACGGGTAGCTCGACGCTTCTGGTCCTCTTCCATCGTTTTCAGTTGAGCGCGCAGCGCTGGCGGGATAGTTCCGCCGGGGGCGACACCGAGCGAGCGAAGCGCTGACTCACGTTCCTGGGCATCCCGCTCTTCGGTGAGCGCTGTGGCATCCGCCTTCGATAGGTCAAGCAAAGTCGTGGCAGCAATCACAGCATTGGACACCGAACGGATGTCGAGAACGGTGGTGAGGGTGCGTTCGCGTCGTTCGCGGGCCTCCGAATTGGTGGCAAGACGGTGTGCCATGCCGATGTGGCTTTGAGCTTCACGCGCGGCACGCAAGGCGATGTCGGGGGCAACACCATCGCGGTCTTGCAGCAGTTGCGCGACATCGTCAATTGCGGGGGTGCGAAGGCGAACGCTGCGCACGCGTGAGCGGATGGTGGGGATGAGGTCTGCTTCGCTTGGAGCACACAGAATCCAGACGGTGCGCGGCGGCGGCTCTTCTAACGCTTTGAGCAGCACGTTGGAGGTGCGCTCAGCCATGCGGTCGGCATCTTCGATAATCATCACGCGGTAGTGGCCAACCGAGGGCGAAAATTGCGATGACGAGACGAGTTTGCGCACTTCGTCAATCGAGATGATGACGCGTTCGGTGCTGAGGACTCCCAAATCGGGGTGAGTGCGGGCCAGGACCTGCTTGTACACAGATTCTTCGGTCTCGTCGCCGCGGGTGCCGAGTAGTGCGGCAGCAAACGCGTAGGCAATGTTTGACCGGCCGGAACCGGGCGGCCCCGTGATCAGCCACGAGTGAGTCATTGACGATTCGTCTGTGCTTCCCAAAGCCGACGATGATGCTGCCGCCGACAGAACGGCGATCGCCTCAGTTTGACCTGTTAGGCCCTCCCACAACGACATGCGCTCAGTCTAAGCGGGTTGTGGCAGGTGATTCTGGATGCGCTCACGGATTGTGGCGGCGATCTCATTCAGGTCGCGTGCGGCATCCACGACAAGGATGCGATCGGGCTCCTGAGCAGCCCGAGTGAGGAAGGCGTCACGCACGCGGGTGTGGAAATCTTGTTTCTCAGCTTCGAGCCGGTCATAGCGGGTGCGGGCGCTATCGAGGCGCTTGCGGCCGTCGGTCGGGTCGACGTCGAGCAGCACAGTCACATCGGGCAGTAGCCCCTGCGTTGCCCACAGCGACAGCTCGCGTACTTCGTCAGCGCCGAGCACTCGCCCGGCACCTTGGTAGGCCTCAGATGAGTCGATGTAGCGATCCTGAACCACAATTTCGCCGCGTTCGAGCGCCGGGCGAACCACCGTCGCGATGTGATGCGCACGGTCGGCGGCATAGATCAGTGCCTCAGCGCGCGGATTCATCTCGCCGCGGCGGTGCAAGACAATTTCGCGCAGCTCAAGCCCTAGGTCGGTTCCGCCGGGTTCGCGGGTGACGACTACAGTGTGACCGGCAGCGGTAAGCCACTCAACGAGAAGTTTCGATTGTGTGGTTTTACCCGCACCATCTCCGCCCTCGAGGGTAATGAAGAGTCCGGGCACGCTACTTGATTTCGTCAGCCGACGATGCGGCAGCTTTCACGGCTGCCGGCTTCTTGGCCGCCGGTTTCTTTGCCGCAGCGGTGGTCTTTGCCGCAGTCGTTTTTGCGGTGGCCGACTTGGCTGCAGGCTTTTTGGCCGCTGGCTTCTTGGCCGCTGGCTTCTTGGCTGCGGGCTTCTTGGCTGCGGGCTTTTTCGCGGCAGGCTTCTTTGCTGCCGTCTTGCGCTTGACTGGCCCCTTGGCACGCTTGTCGGCGAGCAATTGCACGGCGCGCTCAAAGTCGACGTCTTCGACAGTTTCGCCGCGAGGGATCGTGGCGTTAGTCGTGCCGTCGGTTACGTAAGCACCGAAGCGGCCATCCTTAATCTTGATCGGCTTTTCGCTGACAGGGTCGGCATCGAACTCTTTGAGGGCACTGGATGCTGCGCGGTTTCCGTATTTGGGCTGCGCGTAAAGTTCAACAGCCCCGGCTACGTCGATCTCGAAGATGAGGTCTTCGCTGGTGAGTGATCGAGTCTCTACGCCCTTCTTGAGGTAGGGGCCGTAGCGTCCGTTTTGGGCGGTAATTTCCACACCGGTTTCGGGGTCAACACCAACAACGCGGGGCAGGCTAAGCAGTTTGAGCGCAGTATCGAGGTCGATTGCGTCGAGTTCCATCGTTTTGAAGATGGATGCAGTGCGCGGCTTTACGACGGCGACCTTTTTAGGCTTCTTAGCCTTTTTTACTTCGCCAGTCTTGGGGTCAATCTCTTCGACTGGCTCAGGAACGGGCTCAGGTTCTGGTTCGAGCTCTGTGACGTAGGGGCCGAAGCGTCCATCCTTGGCGACAATCTCTTTGCCGTTTTCGGGGTTCACGCCGATAACGCGGTCGCCGACAACGGGGGCCTCGATAAGTTCGACGGCTTTAGCGAGTGTGAGTTCGTCTGGCGCAAGTGCTTCGGGAATGTTGACGCGGCGCGGTTTCTCGGGGTCGTCACTGGGGGTCTCCAGGTACGGGCCGTACTTTCCGATGCGCAGGGTCACTTCATCCGACAGCTTCATCGAGTTAATTTCCTTGGCATCAATTTCGCCGAGGTTGTCGATAACAGTGCGAAGGCCGCGGTACTTGTCGTCGCCGAAGTAGAACGACTTGAGCCATTCGACCCGGTTCTGGCTGCCACCGGCGATGCGGTCGAGGTCATCTTCCATGCCAGCGGTGAAGTCGTATTGCACCAAGTCGCCGAAATATTCTTCGAGCAAACGGATGACCGAGAAGGCGATCCAGTTGGGCACAAGTGCTTGGCCACGCGGGGTTATGTAGCCCCGGTCGATGATCGTGGAGATGATCGACGCGTAGGTTGATGGGCGACCGATACCGAGCTCTTCAAGCTTCTTGACGAGGCTTGCCTCGGTGTAGCGAGGCGGCGGGCTGGTCTCGTGGCCTTTGGCTTCGACCTCGAGCAGCGTGAGCGTCTGACCTTCTTTGAGCGGAGGCAGCTTTGCTTCTTTTGGCTCGGCGGTGGCGTTGCGCTCTTCGTCTTGGCCTTCTTCGTAGGCCTGCATGAAGCCGCGGAAGGTGATGATGGTTCCGCTTGCCGAGAATTCGGCGACGGGCGCTTCACCGGCAGTGATGGTGATGGATGCCGTTGAGCCTTTGGCATCGGCCATCTGTGAGGCGACGGTGCGCTTCCAGATCAGTTCATAGAGTTTGAAGTCGTTGCCGCGCAGCGTTGACTGCAATTCGCTTGGGGTGCGGAAAGTGTCACCGGAAGGGCGGATTGCTTCGTGGGCTTCTTGAGCGTTCTTGCTTTTGCTGGCGTAGACGCGGGGCTTGTCTGGCACGGCGTCAGCACCGTAGAGCGCGACGGCTTGAGTGCGCGCGGCGGTGATGGCCTGTTGCGACAGCGACGAAGAGTCGGTTCGCATATAGGTGATGTAACCATTTTCGTAGAGCGACTGCGCGACGCTCATGGTTTGGCGTGCGGAGTAGCGCAGCTTGCGGCCGGCCTCCTGCTGCAGCGTCGATGTGGTGAATGGTGCTGCGGGGCGACGCGTGTATGGCTTGGTCTCAACCGTCTTCACGGTGATGGTGGTGCTGGGCATCCGTAGTGCGTCTGCGAGGGTTTGGGCAGCTTTCTCGTCGAGCGCTACAGCGTCGCCCTTGAGGTTTCCGCGGTCGTCGAAGTCGCGGCCGGCGGCTACACGCTTGCCGTCGAGGCGAACAAGCTTTGATTCGAAGCCGTTGGTTTCGCTATCTGGCGAGAGCTGAGCGATGAGGTCCCAGTAGTTGGCGGTGATGAAGGCGAGGCGTTCACGTTCGCGCTCAACAACGAGGCGGGTGGCGGCTGACTGGACGCGGCCGGCGGAGAGGCCGGGGCCGACTTTGCGCCAGAGCACTGGGGAGATTTCGTAACCGTAGAGGCGGTCGAGGATGCGGCGGGTTTCTTGAGCGTCGACAAGTGCAGTATCGACGTCGCGGGTGTTGTTGATGGCCGCTTCAATGGCGTCTTCGGTGATTTCGTGGAACACCATGCGCTTGACGGGAACTTTGGGCTTGAGCACTTGGAGGAGGTGCCACGCGATGGCTTCTCCTTCGCGGTCCTCATCAGTTGCGAGGTAGAGCTCGTTGGCTCCGCTGAGCGCTTTCTTGAGTTCGGAAACGGTTTTCTTTTTGGCGTCGGAAACGACGTAGTAGGGCTCAAAGTCGTTGTCGACATCGACAGAGAACTTGCCAAGGGAACCCTTTTTGAGCTCGGGTGGCAGGTTGCGAGGTTCGACGAGGTCTCGAATGTGGCCGACCGAGGAGAGCACGTCGTAGTCGTCACCGAGATACTTGGCTATCGTCTTGGCCTTGGTGGGCGACTCGACAATGACAAGCTTTTTGGTGCCAGACACGGGACTCCTTGGGTGATGACGCACTTGACCGGTGGCAGCGCCACTGTCAGCGACACAATACACACACCGACCGCTCAGTTGCCTAATCCGCCCTGGTTGGGGGTGGCCCTGCTGTGGCGCTCGTTGTGACCAGTATGCCGAGGATGCGGCGACTAGCGGTAACCGTGACAATACGCCCATCAACTGTGCACTCCTCTATATGGGCGTCATTTGCGACCGCGAGTCGCTCGGCGTTGGTGCAGGGAAAACCCGCGATGAGGCCACTAGCGGTGTCGGCCGCCGCAAGTGCAGCAGCATCGGTTGCTCCGGCGAGCGCGTGCTTCACGCTCAGCGCCCAGTAGAGCGGGATGACGAGCGCGGTAAGTGCGATGACGGTAGCGACGAGGCCGACCATCAGGATGGTGCCCGCGCCCCGTGCTTCCCTCACCTGACTGCGCACTCCGGGCCGCTTCGCACCCGGCCGCTCGAGCCCGAAGGACACTACTTACCTCCTGCGAGCGCGCAGCTGCTGGCGCTGAGCGTGATCGGCAGCAACCCGAGCAGGGCGTTGCGCGCTGGAGCGCTTACGGTGGCGCACACGAGGTCGTCGCGGTGTTGAGGGGTGAGTCGTGCCGAGGAGACGAGGGCGGATGCCGTGGCTGCGACACTTGCGACACTTTCGTCGCGAGCGAGACTGCGCGCTGACGCTGCTGCTGCATCCTGCAGTCGCACTTGCAGCCCGGCCAGTTGCACCCCGCTGAGGCAACACACGAGTACAAGGACGACGGCGGGCAGCGCCAGAGCAAATTCTGCGGTGACGCTGCCACGGTCGGGGAGGCCAAGGCGTTCGCCGTTGCCCTGTCTCGCAGTTCTAGGAGGGGATGGAGAGCGCACTGCGGATGAGGTCGGTGAGCATGCCACGCACTTCTCCAGAACGAAGCACAACGACGAGAAGGCCAGCGAAGCCGACCGCCGCAAGGGTGGTGATGGCGTATTCGGCGGTGGCGGCGCCACGTTCGGAGCGGAGTAGAACCGAGGCTCGACCGCGATCTCGAGCGCGGAGCCCTAGAGTACGCTGCGGCTGCGCTCGTTGCTCGAACAATCGTCGGCGACTCCCCCGACCCGGTTCGAGGGCGGGAAAACGGGCAAGGTGCGGATCGTTCATGAAGTACTCCTTCGTGCGCTGTAGCGCAGTCTGCGGCCGAGTCCCTTTAGCCTGTCGAGCCCGAGCAGCACTCGAGGCGCCAGCCCCCAAGGTGTGGAACACGGTCAGAATCCGGCGACGGTGGATGAGATGACCGCGACCATAAGCGGCAGCACCCCGAGCACCATGAAAGCGGGAAGCACACACAGCCCAAGCGGGAGCATGAGCCGCACAGAGAGCGCTGCGGCTCGGGCACGGGCATCCGCATCTGCCGTCAAGCGCAGTTCATCGGCTTCGGCGCGCAATAGCTCAGCTGCCGGAATTCCTGCCTCCTGTGAGAGCTGCAACACCTCGTCTAGGTGATCACCGTCGCCGGGAAGCTCGAATCGCTCAAGAGCCCGCGCCACAACAGTCCGCGCCTGCACAAGTGACCCACCACCAGTGACAGCGATTGCCATAAGTTCGCACTCCAAACCCGGAGCCGCCCGAGTGGGTGTCGCGGACGTCACAAGCCGCCGGTTCCACCGCACTGCCACAAGAATGAGTCCGACGCCGATCACCACACAGCCCCACCCGATCGGAGTTGTTGCGAGCACTCCGAACGTGTCAAAACCCAGCAGCGCGCCGAACAGGAGTCCGACCGCAGGCAACGCCAACACCATGCGGGCTGTCGCTACCGGGGCGGCGAGGGCTGTGGCAACTTCGCGCTGCACCTGCACGAGCATCCGCAGCGCCCTCGCGTGTGTTCGGAGCGCACCAGCAAGAGGTGCTCCGACCTGGCCAGCCACGAACCAAGCCGCAGCGAGAGAGTTCCACGCCTGCCGATCAAGTGCGGGCAGAGTCTCGGATGCACGCACGATCCGTTCGGGAGCACCACCGGAATCATCACCTGCCGCAGCTACCGCCGCCGCAATGCTCTCGATTGGCCGCCCTCGAGCAACGTGCCGCCACGCTGACGACGGAGCGAGCCCCGCGTTCAGGAGGACCGCCAAACGCTGCGTAACACTGGCGACTTCAGGGAGTTGCGAGGGAGCGCGTTTCATTCGAGATCGGCTATCGCTAGCCGGTCATGATCATCGAGCACGAGCCGCCCAACATGGGTGAGCCTGCGCTTGCCATCAATTCGATCGATGTGGAGCACCGCCCCAATCGCACTCACTGCCTGCCGCGCGATTGCGGGAGCATCCAACCCCGCGAGCGCGCCAAGCGCCTCAAGACGGCTAGGAACATCCTTGAGCGAATTCGCATGCACCGTGCCAGCACCGCCATCGTGGCCGGTGTTCAACGCACTCAAAAGTTCGCGGATCTCCGCTCCACGGCACTCCCCTAAGACGAGCCTGTCTGGCCGCATCCGCAGTGCTTCTCGCACGAGAGCGGGCAAACCATAGCCGCCAGCACCCTCAAGGTTTGCTTGCCGAGCCTCAAGCGAGACGAAGTGGGGATGCTCCACTCGAAGCTCAGCAACATCTTCAATGGCCACAATGCGTTCTGACTCGGATGCCGCCCCTAATAGTGCGCCAAGAAACGTGGTCTTGCCTGCTCCCGATGCTCCAGAAATGAGAACATTCGAGCGCCCGTCGATGAGGGCCTTCACTCGCGCAAGCGGCACCTCGGAGAAGAACCCGGCGAGGTCGAGTTCGCCAAGCCCTAATGGTTGGCGGCTGGGGACCCGAATCGATAGCAGTGTTCCGGTTGGTGAAATCGGTGGCAGTACGGCGTGCACGCGGATGCCCCCGGCCAACCGCACGTCGACGCAGGGGGTCGCTTCATCAATGTGGCGGCCGCCAAGGTTGATGAGGCGCACCGTGAGCGCGCGCAAATCCGCCTCGGTCATCCCCACGTCGCCGACCGTCTCTAGGCCACCACCCCGGTCGATCCAGACGTGCGCTGCACCATTCACAAATACGTCAGTGATGTTGGGCCGGCCGACGTAGGGGGCGAGTGGCCCGAATTCGTGCACAACCTGTGCTGCGGTATCCCGAACCAGCCCTCCATGAGGTGGGGCAATTGCGCGACTGATTCCCGAGTTGACAGACGCCGAAACATCGAGCGGCCCACTCGGTTCTGACCCACTCAGCTCTGGCGCGCTCGGCATAGGCCCACTCTCCCGGTGTGTACCGCCAACGGGCACACCCACCCTGCGAGTGGTCTCGGCAGTCAGTTGTCGACGGGCGACAAAAGGAACGGTATCGGGGGCACTCGCTGTCTCAGTCACGCCGCAACAGTAAGAGCGATCATCCGACAGGAACGGGCGCCCGCTCGAACTCGTGTCCCAACGACAATGGCAAGGAGTGTGGAGGAGTTGCTTCGGCTGATCGACAACCGCCCATCAATCGACGACTGCCCGTTAATCGACGACTGCCCGTTAACGAGAGAGGGGCGGCGTCCATTGGGGGGAATAGACGCCGCCACCGCGGCAATCGATTGGGGGGAATCAAGATTGCCGCGTGCCGAACTTGCATTCGACGACTTTCAGTGTAACGCAACGGTATGCGGCCGCAATGGAGGTTCTAGAATCGGTGGAATACTTTCAGAAAGCACGTGGTCAAGAAACGTAATCACACGATCGAAGAGGATCAAATGCCCAGTAATTCCATTGACAGTCTTTTGCACGAATCTCGCCGTTTTGCCCCGTCAGAGGCCTTTTCTGCTGCCTCGGAGGCGAGCGCCGACCTCTACAGCTCAGCCAAAGAGGATCGTGTCGAATTCTGGGCCGATAAAGCTCGGGAATACGTCCACTGGCACAAGCCATTCACCGAAACCCTAGATTGGTCTACTCCTCCATTCGCCAAGTGGTTCGCCGACGGCGAGCTCAACGTTGCCTACAACTGCCTTGACCGTCACGTCCTCGCTGGCAACGGCGACCGCATAGCCATCCACTGGGAAGGCGAGCCAGGCGACAGCGTCAGCATCACCTACGCCGAACTCACCGCCGAAGTAAAGCGCGCCGCTAATGCAATGTCAGCGCTCGGCGTTGGTCAGGGCGACGTTGTTGCCATCTACATGCCCCTCGTGCCCGAAGCGGTCATCGCGATGCTTGCCACAGTTCGCCTCGGCGCCGCCCATTCGGTGGTCTTCGGCGGCTTCAGTGCCGAAAGCCTGCGCAGCCGCATCGACGACGCGAGCGCCAAGCTTGTTGTCACCGCCGATGGTGGCTGGCGCAAGGGTAAAGTCTTTCCCCTCAAATCCGCAGTGGATGCCGCACTCGCCAACGGGGAATCCAGTGTCACCAATGTGTTGGTCGTCAAGCGCGGCGACAACGATGTCGAGTGGACCGAGGGCCGCGACCTGTGGTGGCACGATCAGATTGAGGCAGCGGAGCCCGAGCACGAGGCACAGGGGTTCCCCGCCGAGAACCCTCTCTTCGTGCTCTACACCTCGGGCACGACGGGCAAGCCGAAGGGCATCCTGCACACGAGTGGTGGGTACCTCACGCAGGCCGCTTTCACTCACAAGAACGTGTTCGATCTGAAGCCCGAAACTGATGTGTACTGGTGCACCGCCGACGTTGGGTGGATCACCGGCCACACCTACGTGACCTATGGTCCCCTCGCGAACGGCGCAACGCAGGTTCTGTACGAAGGAACCCCTGACGCTCCCAACCAGGGCCGCTGGTGGGAGATCATCCAAAAATTTGGGGTGAGCGTTTTTTATACGGCGCCCACCGCCATCCGTTCGTTCATGAAGGCCGGGCGTCAGATTCCCGAGCAGTACGACCTCAGCTCGATTCGCGTGCTCGGTTCCGTGGGTGAGCCCATCAACCCGGAAGCGTGGATTTGGTACCGCGACGTGATCGGTGGAGGCTCCACCCCGATCGTTGATACGTGGTGGCAGACCGAAACGGGCGCGATCATGGTCTCGGCGTTGCCTGGCCTGACGACACTCAAGCCCGGTTCGGCGCAGGTTCCGATCCCGGGAATCAAAATCGATATCCTCGGCGAAGATGGCACCCGGGTTGACCCACCTAATGGCGGGTTGCTTGTCGTCTCCGAACCGTGGCCTGCAATGCTGCGCGGCATTTGGGGCGACCCGGAGCGTTTCAAGGAAACGTACTGGTCGAAGTTCCCCCAGCTCGACGGCGAACAGTACTTTGCTGGCGACGGCGCCCACGTCGACGAAGATGGTGACATTTGGTTGCTTGGCCGAGTGGATGACGTCATGAATGTCTCCGGTCACCGCCTGTCGACCACCGAGATCGAATCCGCTCTCGTCTCGAATCCGATCGTGGCCGAAGCCGCAGTCGTCGGCGCCGCTGATGAAGCGACAGGTCAGGCCGTCGTTGCCTTCGTCATCATCAAGTCGAACCAAGAGCACGCCCAGACTGCAGCCGAAGCTAGTGCCCTACTGCGTCAGCACGTCGCGAAGGAGATCGGCGCGATTGCACGCCCGCGCGAGATCTTCATCGTCTCTGAACTGCCCAAGACACGTTCTGGCAAGATCATGCGCCGCCTGCTTCAGGATGTCGCGGAGGGTCGCGAGATTGGTGACACCACCACCCTCGCTGACACTACAGTGATGCAGATCATCTCCGACAAGCTCAAATAGTTCGCTGGAGCACACACGAAGGCCGGGTCGCGATTGCGACCCGGCCTTCGTGTAGTTCTGCTACTTCGCGCGCTCCTTGAGCAGCCGAATAGCCGTGTCAATATCGCTGAATGGCACGCGCTCATTGCCAACAATTTGGTACGGCTCGTGACCCTTGCCCTGCAACAACACAACGTCATCGGCATTCGCAGCATCGATCGCATAGGCAATTGCTGTGGCCCGATCACGAATTTCGACAACACGTTCCGGATGCTCGAAGCCGGCCCGAATGTGCGCCACAATCTGGTCGCCATCTTCGTTGTGCACGTCGTCGTCGGTAACAACGATCAGGTCGGAGCCCTCTTCGACGATGCGCGCCATCTCGGGGCGCTTACCTGGGTCACGATCACCGGTCGCGCCAAATACCGTGACGACTCGAGCATGGCCAGACTCGCGCAATGCCGTGACGGCGTGGCGCACGGCATCGGGGGTGTGCCCAGCGTCCACAACGACCAATGGCAGCTGGTCGTTTTCACGGATGCGGGTCATCCGACCAAGCACCGGCTCAAGTGGGGCAAGCACTTCAGCGATCACTCGCGGCTCACTGCCCTGAGCCCACAAGACTGCCGCACACGTCAGCAAGTTGTCGACGTTGAACCGGCCGATAAGTCCGCTAGCAACGTGATGGCGTTCACTGTCGATCACGAGATCAAACTCGAGACCCTCAGTCGTGAGCTGCACGTTCTCTGCTCGAACAATGGCTTCAGAGTGACCATTTGAGGTCATTCCGATTCCACGCATTCCCTCAGGAAGCGTGTGATGAAAGTGATTCTCGGCCGCCGCGTCATCCAAGTTGAGGATGGCGGTTTGTACACCGGGGAGAGAGAAGATCTTCGCCTTTTGCGCCGCGTACTCCTCCATCGACCCGTGATAGTCGAGGTGATCGCGCGTGAAGTTGGTGAACGCCACAATGTCGAACTCGACGCCGTCGACACGACGCTGCTCTAGCGCATGGGAGCTGACCTCCATGGCGACGTTTTCTACCCCGGCACGGTGAAAATCATCCAAGAATTGGTGAACAGCCGTAACCTGCGGAGTCGTCATCCCCATGTTGATGCGGTGCTCTCCCGTGATACCCGCACCGAGAGTGCCGATCGTCGCCGATGTCACTCCCAACCGATGCCACGCCTGCGTCAACAAGTGAGCGGTTGATGTCTTTCCGTTTGTGCCTGTGATGCCGACCATCGACATCGACCGCGATGGATGCCCGACAAACGCATCCGCCATGACACCGATCACGTCACGGAGGTTCTCAATCGCAAACACACGTTCGCCAAAGCTCGCACCGTCAGCGGCCGCCGCATCGACGAGCACCGCAACAGCGCCCTGCTCGAGCGCCGGGGCAATGTAGGGCAGTGCCGGGGATGCCGCAGTGCCGATGGCAACAAAAATGTCGCCATCCCCCACTTCACGGCTATCTTGCACGAGTCGGCGCGCGCTGAGAGTTACGCCAGCATGCGTCGGATCCCACTCGCCCAACTCAAATCGGCGAAATGGAGCGTTCTCCCCAGCTTGGCCGGGGTACCACACTTCGATCACGCGAACTCGAAAACGAACTCGATCTCAACGGGAGCATCGAGGGGCAAAACGGCAACACCAACAGCACTACGAGCATGCTTGCCTGCCTCACCAAAGATCTCGCCGAGCAGTTCCGAAGCTCCATTGATGACTCCAGGCTGCCCCGTGAAGCTGGGGTCGGACGCTACGAAGCCTACGACCTTCACTACCCGGGTGATGCGATCGAGAGACCCGATGACGCCCTTAGCGGCAGCGAGGCCGTTGAGAACACACGTTTTGGCGTACTCGTGGGCTGCATCAGCATCCACTTCCGCGCCAACCTTGCCGGTAGCAGGAAGCGCACCGTCAACCAGAGGCAACTGGCCCGAGGTGAAGACAAGGTTGCCCGTGACCATCGCTGGCAGATAGGAAGCGAGAGGCTTCGAAAATTCAGGAACGGTGAGATTAAGCTCGGCAAGACGCTCATCAAGCTGTGACATTACTTGTTCTCTTCCTTGATGCGTTTGAAATAAGCAACCGGGCCGCCCTCGGGGCCGGTGCCGACTTGCACGAGTTCCCAGCCCTCAGAACCCCAGTTATTGAGGATTGCGGTGGAATTGTGCACCATCAGTGGTGTAGTCAGGTACTCCCAAGTGGGCATATTTGCGGCTCCCGTTCAGCATGGCGTTATCAATGATCCCTTACTCTTGATCATATGTCTGCCCAAAATATTCCGCGTCGTGGCATAGTGTCGGCAATTGCCGGACTTGTTAGCTTCAGTGCGCTCGCTGGTCTCCTCATTACCGCGATGGTCGCCCCCGCCCTCGCCGTGACCGGCATCACTGCTTCCAGTACTATCGGCATTTTTGATGGTCTCCCGGATTATCTCGAGATCGACCAGCAGCCAGAGCGCAACACGATCTATGCCAACTTCACCGGCAAGGGCAACGTTGATGGCTATTACCCCATAGCTACGATCTACGACCAGAACCGCCAAGAGGTCAGTTACGACCAGATCTCTCAGTACGCGATTGACGCCACCGTTGACGGTGAAGACCGTCGCTTCTTTGATCACGGTGGGGTTGACCTCACGTCCCTCGTGCGTGCAGCCCTGGGCAACGTCATCAGCTCCGGAATTGAGAGTGGTGCCTCTACTCTCACCATGCAGCTGGTGAAGAACACCTATATTTCCGAAGCGGAATCACTGCCAAACGAAGACGAGCGCAAAGCCGCCTACGAGAAGGCTGTCGCCACTTCATTTGACCGCAAGTTGAAAGAGATGAAGCTAGCGATCGGGCTAGAGAAGCGATACACGAAGAAAGAGATCGTCACCGCGTATCTCAATATCGCCAACTTCGGCAATGCCACCTATGGCATCCAAGCGGCTGCACAACGCTATTACAGTGTCGACGCTAAGGACCTTTCGCTTGAGCAATCAGCGAGCCTCATCGCAATCGTGCAAGAGCCAAGCGTGCGCAACCTCGCAGACCCTGAGTACTTCGCCGCCAATCAAGAGCGTCGCGATGTAATTCTCTACGCGATGCTCGAAGTGGGATCGATCACGCAGGCAGAGTATGACGAAGCTGTAGCGATTCAAGTGGATGAGACAAGCGTCGTTCCGTCAGCACCCAAGAACGGCTGCATCGCTGCTAATAAATACGCCAAGTGGTTCTGCGACTACGTGGTCAAGAGTGTTGGCGACTTCGGATTCTTGGGCGACACTCCTGATGAACGCGCTGCCAACTGGAAAAAGGGAGGCTACAAGCTCTACACGACCCTCGATCTCGACGCGCAGATTGCCTCACAAAACGCGACTTGGACTTACGCTCCACCAAGCGAGACTTCGTATGCGCTCGGTAGCGCGACCTCGACCGTTGAAGGCGGCACGGGTCGCGTACGGGTGATGGCCGAAAATAAGGTCTTCGACGACACCGCTAGCGGTGGTGGTGTCGACACCTCAGCCGTCAATTACAACACCAGCTTCAACTACGGCGGTTCGACAGGTTTCCAGCCCGGCTCCACTTATAAGGCATTCACCCTGATCGAGTGGCTCAATCAGGGCAACGGAATCTATGACCGCCTCGAGGGAACCGCGCGCACGATGCAAGGTTCACAGTTCCTTGATACCTGCAACGGACCATACTCGGGTCCCGTGGAATTCAAGAACAACGGTGGTGAGCGCGGAATTTATACCGTTGCTGAGGGCACTGCAGAATCGATCAACGGAATCTTCTTTTCGATGGCCAGCCAACTCGACCAATGCAATATCCGCAACGTCGCTGCAGCTTTGGGCGTCCAACGCGCCGATGGCAAAGAGCTAGAAAGTTACCCGTCCTCGGTAATTGGAACAAACACTGTTACCCCTCTAAGTCTGGCCTCTGCCTATGCAGCGATCGGCGCTGGAGGGCTGTGGTGCGAGCCAATCATCATCGACAAAGCAATTGACTCCCGAAACAACGATTTGGGAGGACAAGAGCAGAACTGCCGTCAAGCGATTTCGCCAGAAGTCGCTGCCACTGCTGCGTTTGTCATGAAAGAGGTTCTGAACCGCGGAAACGCCGCGTATGCAGACCCGAACGATGGCATTCCGATCTTCGGTAAGACGGGAACCACTGACGGTGCAAACCAAACGTGGATGGCGACTGGAACTACCCGTTATGGCACTGCTACCTGGGTAGGTAATAGCATCGGAGAGCAAGACATCAGCCGCGTCTCGTATGCGGGCGTACAGGGGTATCGCTTACGTCACTACATTACGAAAGCGACCGATACAGTACTCAACGCGAAGTACCCCGGTACTGCCTTTAGCGAACCAGACCCATCCCTGCTGACCGGCTCTGGCACTGAAGTGCCCGACGTGCGACTGCAAACTTTAGAGCAAGCGAAGTCGGTGCTTGTGAGCTTAGGCTTCACCGTTAAAGATGGCGGTGCAATCGACTCCGATTTACCTGCTGGACAGGTTGTACAAACTAATCCTGCAGCGGGAACGCAGTCCGCTGCGGGTGCAACGATCACCGTTTACACCAGCAAACAAAATTTGAGAGAGATTCCCGACGCGGTCGGCGATGGTCAATCTAACAGTTACAACGCCGGCAAGAGCATTGTGAACGACGCGGGATTCTCGAATGTGAGTCAGGGCTGCGAAACCGTTCCGCCTGGGGATCCTCGCGACGGAAAGGTCATATCTTCAAGCCCCGCGGCTGGTTTGAAAGTGAAGCTATCGACAACGATCACCCTAACCGTGGGTCAGATTACGCCTTGTCCATGAGCCGACATCTCTCCCCTGCGGCTACCGCACTCGGTGCGATAGCCGCAGCAGGGGTAGCTGCCTTCGCCTGGGGTTCGCTCGTTGAGCGCAACGCGTTCACTGTTCGTCACGAGACGCTGCCGATCCTTGACCCTGGCGCACGTGACATCACGGTGCTTCACATCTCCGACCTGCACATGGCACCGTGGCAGACCCGTAAGCAAGACTGGGTTCGCGGCCTCACCGCCTACGAACCCGACCTCATCATCAACACGGGTGACAATTTGGGGCACGCCGACGGCATCCTCGGCATTAAGCGTGCTTTCGAGCCGTTTAAGGGCACCCTGGGAGTCTTCGTTCACGGATCGAACGACTATTACGGTCCTCAGTTCAAGAACCCGTTCACCTACTTCACTGCGCCAACCTCGAATCACCGGCCCGTCGAACACCTCGACACGGATGCCCTTAATGCGTACTTCGAGGATCAACTCGGCTGGCTCTCCCTCAACAACCATGCTCGTGCCATCGAACTCCGCGGTTCCCGCCTTGAACTCTTTGGCACCGCCGACGCACACCGCGGCTGGGAGCGCCTAGATCGCCTGCCAGCCAACATCGAAGAGATGCGCGAAAACGTCGGGTGGGCAGATGACCGTCACGGCCCAGAAACTGTCGCGCTCGGTGTCACACACGCCCCCTACCGCCGCGTGCTCGACGCTCTGGTCACGAATGGTGCCGATGCGATTTTTGCTGGACACACTCACGGTGGTCAGGTGCGGATTCCCGGAATGCCGGCCTTGGTCACCAATTGCGACATTCCTCGCGAGCAGGCTAGCGGTCTCAGCATCTGGCACCACTTGCGTCGCGCCGCGTTCTTGAACGTCAGCGCAGGCCTCGGAACATCAATTTATGCCCCGGTTCGCTTCGCCTGCAAGCCAGAAGCGGTGGTTGTGACTCTCACCGCCGGAGATATCGGCTATTCTTGATCTGTTGATCACGTCAGTGGTTAATGATCGGGGTGTGGCGCAGCTTGGTAGCGCGCTTCGTTCGGGACGAAGAGGTCGTGGGTTCAAATCCCGCTACCCCGACAAAAAATCTGTTTCATCACAGAGACGACTAAACGCCTTCCCTCGGGAAGGCGTTTAGTCGTTAAAGCGTGTGCAAATTGCTGCTATCTACGAGAAGTCTGCGTCGGGCGCGCTTCCATAGCTGAAATCGATCTTCGGGCGCCACCCACTATTGAGAACGCCGCCGCTCTCTTCTAGGTAGCAGGCTCCGCAGAGCGACTGGTAGCCGACATCCACGCCGTCAATGGCGACCTGATCGCCATCAAAGATGAACTCGTCACCGACCGTGCGTGCATTGAAAACAGCCTTGCGCCCACAACGACAGATGGTCTTGAGTTCTTCAAGCGAGTGGGCGATCTCAAGCAACCGCCGGCTGCCCGGAAAAGCTACAGTCTGAAAGTCAGTACGGATGCCGTACGCCAACACGGGCACGCGCTCAACGATCGCGATACGCAAGAGGTCATCCACTTGAGCCTCGGTGAAGAACTGCGCCTCATCCACGAGCAGGCAGCTCACAGGCAAACCGGTCTTCTCAAACACTCTGGCGCGTTCTCGGGCAAAGACTTCGTAGACGTCATCGGTTGGAGAAACGGTGAAATCGACCTGGCGGGTGACACCGAGGCGCGAAATGATGTAGTTGTCGCCTTTGGTATCGACGTGAGGCTTGGCCAGAAGCACCTGCTGGTCGCGTTCCTCGTAGTTGTACGCAGCCTGCAGCAGCGCGGTGCTCTTGCCACTGTTCATGGCTCCGTAGCGGAAATACAGTTTGCTCATCAGCGTAGAAATCCATCCTCAGCGGCCCGACGGATCAGGTCAGCCTTTTTGCTTGCCGGCCGGTTTGCCTTTGCGTACTTTTCACGCACCCTACGAAGATATGTCTTCGCAGTCTCGTATTGCACATTCATGCGTTCTGCGACCTGGGGTGTGCTTAGTCCAGAAGCGTACAGCGTTAGAGCATCCGCCTCACCGGCACTGAGCTTTGGCTTTGATTGGTCAGCGGAGCCAGAGGGTAGCGGCCGCCAATCAAGCTGCGCACCACCCTCGGGCTCTACGCCCATGATTTCGCGAGCAGCATCCATCACCTCTTGCATCGGCAACGATTTTGACAAGAACGTCGCCGCTCCCGCCGAAAGCGCTCGTTCGCGTGCTTCTCGACTATCAAGGCTTGAGAGCACGATAACTTTGGCGCCAGCAGCTCGACACGTGCGCACTCGCGCTTCGATTGATACCGGCTCCTTGAGCTGGAAATCAAGAAAGACCAACTCGGTCGGGAAACGGTCGCTGTGCACCAATTGCAGCCACGTGCTGGCCGTGAGCACTACGTCGAAGTCTGGGGCGTTGTTGGTTATCCAACTGTTGAGACTGTCGAGGAGAACTTCGTGATCGTCCAAGATCGCCAGTCGAATCGGTGCGCGATCCCCAAGATGCGCACTGAGTTGAGAATCAGGGGGTGTCATAAGTGAACCTAACGGTGAGTGAGGGTGATCGATAGGAAATCTGAAGTCCAGTAAATACCACGCGAAGTACCGCAAAATAGGGAGCAAGGGATGACCGCCAAGACGATTCTGACGAAGTCACTGTTGCCCGCACAACGATCATCGCTCCCGTTGACGTTTTCTCGATTGAGAGCCGCACGCTGTCACGGGAGAGCTCTCCCCCCGTTGCCACAGCAAGCACTGCTGCCCGCAGCGCTGTGCGCTGGTGAGCTGTCATGGCGTTCGCCAGCCGATGAGGGTCTTGCACGAGAGTGCCGTCATCCAGGGAACCGAACGCTTGCGCCACCACGGACTCAAGCCAACTGCGATTGACCTCCGTGACCATGAGCTCGCGAAGCGATGCAGAGTATTCTGCCGCTTTCGCGCGATCGTCTGGTGACACTATTCCTCGGGAGGAGAGTTCGGCAAAGAGTGGCACAACAAAGCGATTCAGAATGGTTACTCGGTCTTGCTGCACAGAACGGGCAACGCTCACGTGCTGACGCTCACGCAGACGACGAGCCCCATAGACTGCCCGCGACTCCCACCGCTGGTGGCTCAATGCCAGTGAGCGGGCGAAAGCGGCGCCGCCGAGCGACATCGTCAGCACTGGTGTGATCGAAAATAGAATCACGATCATCTGGCTCGTATTCGTCGATCCACTCGACCACACGAGAGCCGCAAATCCAGTGAAAATGGACGCCACGATTCCCACGGCAACGAGTTCACGCACCGGGCGATAGGGTGCGAGCGCAATGCACGTCGTGCCAACAACCAGAGGTGCCCAATACGCCGTGGGGAGTGCGGTTGCGCCGCCTAGGGCTGCCGAGATCAAGGCGAAAGCTATGATGGACGACCCCACCCCGAGCGCGTGCATAGCGCCCGTAAACGGCGCCCTCAGGGGGCTCGTTCCCAAAATCAGTACCACTGCTGTAACCAGCACGGCGATAAGCGCCAAGCCAGCGAGCCAGGGATCGACAGGGTCACCCGCGCTGCTCCACAGCATGAGAGCCGTGAACAACACCACGGCAATGCCTGCGGTCACGCTAATGGGGCGCCCGTCGAGAGTTCCCAGCGGATCGAGTTGCTGGATCGCCACCCGCGTTGATCCGGTCTGCGGCGATGAGGCGCCCGCAATCGGTGTCGGGGCAGTCTTCGCATTCATAGCGTTCCGCCCGGTGAAGTGACGGAGTTGGTCGATCCGGTTGGTACACGAATCATTACGGATGTTCCTCGACCGGGAGTCGACCACACTTGAACGGTTCCGGCGACGAGTTCGATTCGACGACGCACTGACTGCCGCAAACCGAGACGGTCCTCCCCCGTTTCCGCCTCTTCGAAACCTTTGCCCGCATCCACAACGAGAACACTCACTTCGTCAGCGGATCCAAAGATCGCCACCTCAGCGTGCAGCGTTCCCGAGTGCTTGATGACGTTGACAAGGCACTGCTTGACCGCAGGCCCGAGGGCAGAAGCTCCGCGCGCATCGAGCAATGAGAGTGCGGTCAAGTCCCCAGTGACTTCGACCTCAAGTCCAAGTTCACGAGCTTCAGTCACCGCAACAAGCAACTCGCTGCTGTGCCAGTCCGCTCGTGCTGATTCAATACCGTCGGAGTTCGATTCGGAGAGCCACTCCTCGCCAACGAGCACTTCGAGATCGCGATTGATTTGAACTTGCAGCCGAGAGTCAATCGCACCAAAGGGTGCGTGAGCAATCGCAGCAAGATGCCCGAGCACCGTATCGTGCATCACTGCGGCCGACGTTGCTTCGATCCCGTATCGCAACGATGCCATCTCCTCATCACGGGCGGCCCGATGCAAATTTGATTGAACGCGGCGAACACCGCGCTGACTGAACCGCAACGTGATTAAGACCGCGACGACCACGAAATAGGTCACCAACACGGCAGGTTGAAGTGCAAATGTGCCGAGCACTTGCCAGACCGCTAGCGTTACGGCGAGCTCGGCCACCACGAGCCCAATAGTGCACCAAACGATGGCGGAAACTAACGTAAGTCCCGAACCACCGATAAGCATGATCGCGATTTGAGGGAGATCGAGGAGATACCGGCCCGCGTCCCCCAACGGCCTGAGCTGCGAGACGACAGTGAGCGCGTACCAATAGAGTGCTGGGCCGCCGATTAAGACGTGTGCGACAGAGAAAAAAGGCGTTCGGTTGGAGTTGACCAGCCACACCGTAACGAGCAGCGGAATCAGCGCAAGTGATGCAGACCAGAGCGAAATAGCGTCGTCGTTGGCGTAAATGCTGAGCACTCCGACAAATGCAAGCGAAAGCAAAAGAAATGCGACGGTATTGGCGGTACGGGCAAAGGCACGGCGAACGCTCTCTTGGCGCAAGTGCGCGGGCAAGCCAATAGACATCCGCCCACCCCCTTCGCCATACTGCAACAACAGCTACAGTATGCCACTTATCGGGGTACGTTACGTACCCCACTCTCGGGGTACGTCTACGCGCCTTGCTCTGCATCAGCGCGAGCGGCAGTGCTACGGGTGGATGTGGAGAGCCTTCGCTGTGCGTTCGAGTGTTTCGTGTGCAAGCTGAGGTGAGTCCGAAAGCTGTTGCCCGAAGCTCGGAATCATCTTCTCGATCTTCGGACGCCAGTCGTTCATGCGCTCAGGGAAGCACTTCTCCACCAAACCCAGCATGATCGGAACAGCGGTAGACGCGCCTGGAGACGCTCCAAGAAGACCAGCAATGCTGCCGTCAGCCGACGACACCACCTCGGTACCAAACTGCAGGACGCCGATCTTCTTCGGGTCTTTCTTCATCACCTGCACGCGTTGACCGGCCGTAATGCGGTACCAGTCTTCAGGCTTGGCATTGGGAACAAAGTTCTTGAGTTCATCAAACTTCGTCTCTGGGCTCGCGAGGAGTTGCCCAATGAGGTACTTCACGAGCGAGAGGTTGCTGATGCCTGCGGCAACCATCGGCAGCAGGTTGTGCCAGCGAATGGAAGCAAAGAGGTCAAGAACTGACCCAGTTTTCAAGAACTTGGGGCTGAATCCGGCGTAGGGGCCAAACATCAGGCTGCCCTGACCATCGACCACACGAAGATCGAGGTGAGGAACCGACATTGGAGGTGAACCGACGGCAGCCTTGCCATAGACCTTGGCACTGTGGGCGGCAACAACTTCTGGATTGTCAGTGCGCAAGAACTCGCCGCTGACTGGGAAGCCGCCGAAACCGCGGATCTCCTTGATGCCAGACTTCTGAAGCAAATTGAGGGCATAACCGCCGGCGCCAACGAAAACAAATCGGGCGGCTACGGATTCCACCGGGGTTCCGCCCACGTCATGACGAAGCGAGAGATTCCAGAGACCATCCCGCTGTTTCTTGAGATTGGTCACCCGGATTCCGGTATTAAGCTGTGCGCCAGACTCGACAAGAGTGTCAACCATGAAGTGCGAGAGCGCTCCGAAGTCAACATCAGTCCCCGAAGGAATGTGGGTAGCGGCTATGGGCTCCGACTTGCGTCGACCCGGCATCATGAGCGGTGCCCACCCATGAATGACTGCCGGGTCTTCGCTGTATTCCATGCCAGCGAATAGTGGATGATCCTTGAGCGCATCAAAACGTTTGCGCAGGTACTCGACGTTTGTTTCGCCCCACACGAAGCTCATGTGCGGGGTCGGGTTGATGAATGAGCTGGGCTCGGGCAACGCACCCTCGTTCACGAGGTATGACCAGAACTGGCGCGACACCTGGAACTGCTCATTGACTTTCACCGCGCTCGAAATCTCAATAGAGCCATCGCTCTTTTGCGGAGTGTAATTAAGCTCGCACAGCGCGGAATGACCGGTGCCAGCATTGTTCCACGGGTTCGAACTCTCTTGGGCAAGATCGCCCAAACGCTCGAAGATCTGGATATCCCAGTCGGGCTGCAGCTTCTGAAGCAGCGTTCCCAAGGTGGCACTCATAATTCCGCCGCCGATAAGCGCGACGTCGACGGTTTTCTTCACGGCTCTACTTTAGCCGTCCATTAGAGACCTAAGTTGCGAAGCGCCTGATCCATCCGCCGCGCCAGCTCCGCGTAACCGTCGTCGTTGGGGTGCAGTCCGTCACTCGCCATCCACTCAGGGTGTCCCTCGATCCAGTGCGAGGCACCGGAGATGTAGTCGGCGCCGATCGCGGAGGCCTCATCCTCTACCCAACCAATGATCGTTGCCACGGACTCTGGGCGCGCATCCGTGTACCAGAATGGCTCGACAACAATGAATCGGGCATCAGGAAGGGCTGTCTTCAATCGATCAAAATCGGCGCTAATTTGCGAGCGGATGTCGCTAGCTCGAGCATCGAAACTGAAATTGTCATTGAGGCCCATGGTTACGAAAACGATGTCGGGATCGTCGGCAATCACAAGACTCGGTAGGTCACCGTCACCAAAGGCGCCGCGATTGTTGATAAACCCCAGCCCATTGACGCTCGGATTGAACTCGCTCCAGCCCCGTTGCTGGCAGATCACGGTCGACCAGCGGTTCTCGGCAGTGGATGCACCGGTGCCGAGAGTGTAGGAATCACCATAGAACGCGACACGCACCGCGTTCGGGTCACGGTCATCCGCTGGCTCTGTCGCACTACAGCCCGCGAGGCCAAGAGCTGCGGCCATGGCAACTGTCGCCGCAATAGTGCGTGCAACGGAATCAAATTTCATGACAGGAGTTCGACGCAGACGCCCCAAGCGATTGCTTGCACTTCGCCTCGACCGCACAGTGAACCCGTTAGAAATCCAAGGCGCGGAGTGCGCGCTCCATCCGTGCGGCAATTGCGGCGTGACCGGCGTCATTCGGATGAAGGTTGTCACTAGACATCCATTCCGGATGCCCCGTCAGCCAATATGACGCATAGGGCACATAATCGGCATCGACTTCAGCCGCGGCATCGTGCACCCACGAAATAATTGCCTCGACGGAAGCTGGACGTTCTTCCTTGTACCAAAACGGTTCAACGACGACGAGTCGCGCATCAGGAAGCTCTGCCGACAGACGCTCGAAGTCGCTCAATATCTGGCCGGGAAGCTCATCGGCAAAGGCATCGAAAGTGAAGTTGTCGTTAAGGCCCATCACCACAATCACCACGTCAGGATTCTCTTCGATGATGAGGTCAGGAAGGTCACCCTGCCCAAACAGTGTGCGATTTCGCATGAAGCCTAAGCCGCTAACGCTCGGGTTGAATTCGCTCCAGCCATTCTGGTTGCTGAGAACGGTCGACCACCGCGAGGCCTGATCTGTAGCTCCCGTTCCTCGCGTGTAGGAATCCCCATAGAAAGCGACTCGAGGCGCTTCGGAGTCGGCAGCGGCAAAAAGGGCGGGTTCGTTCATTGCTGCGGCGCTTGTACACGACGCAAGCCCTAGCGTGACCGCGACAAGAACGGCAACCATGATCGTGCGAGTGAAAGTGTCGAACCTCATCGGGAATTCTGTGCGACTGTAGCGGGAAGTGGTTCCCGTTACGCCGATGCCTTCGCGGCGATTTTGGCGGCAACGAGCTCGGCAATCTGAACAGCGTTAAGAGCCGCACCCTTGCGTAGGTTGTCATTGCTAATGAAGAGCGCAAGACCACGGCCGTTCGGTACACCCTCGTCCGCGCGAATTCTGCCCACGAAACTCGGGTCGGCACCGGCAGCGTCGAGAGGCGTCGGGATGTCGCTGAGGCTGACACCCGGAGCATCCGCCAGCAATTCCTTCGCCCGCTCCGGGCTCAGGGGCTTGCCGAACTCGGCGTTGATCGACAGCGAATGACCCGTGAACACCGGGACGCGAACGCACGTGCCACTGACCAACAGGCCGGGCAGTTCGAGAATCTTACGGCTCTCGTTGCGCAGCTTCTTCTCTTCGTCGGTCTCGTTGAGCCCGTCGTCGACAATGTTGCCCGCGAGAGGTACAACGTTGAACGCAATGTTCTTGGGGAACTTGTTCGGGGCCGGCATCGTGACCGCCGCGCCATCCTCAACGAGTCCCATCGTGTTTTGGGCGACCGCAGCAGCAGCCTGCTCGAGCAGCTCTTCGCCACCAGCAAGACCAGCGCCCGACACAGCCTGGTACGTACTCACGATGAGGCGTTCAAGGCCCGCTTCGGCATCCAGAACCTTCAATACGGGCATTGCGGCCATCGTGGTGCAGTTCGGGTTCGCAATGATTCCCTTGACTGCCTGATCAATCGCGTGCGGGTTAACCTCACTGACGACCAAAGGAACGTCAGGGTCCATGCGCCAGCCCGAAGAGTTATCGATCACGGTGACACCGGCAGTAGCGAACCGCGGAGCCTGCGCCAACGACGTCGTGGCTCCGGCCGAGAAAATCGCGATATCGAGGCCCGTTGGGTCGGCAATCGACGCATCTTCAACAGTGATCTGCTCACCCTTGAACGGCAGAGTCGTGCCAGCGCTTCGTGCCGACGCGAAGAAGCGAATCTCTGCAACCGGAAAATCGCGCTCCTCAAGCAGACGACGCACAACAGCGCCAACCTGACCCGTTGCACCAACAACACCAATACGGATGCCCGCGTTAACCATGAGACCCTCTACCTGAAACTCTGTGTTCGCCACCATCGCAGCAAACGATGAACAATTATGGCCGACTAGCGACCAGTGCCTGCGTGAACGACCGCGTCTTCATCGCCATCAAGCCCGAATGCGGTGTGGACAACCCGCACCGCCTCTGCAACCGTATCGGCCCGAGTGACAACCGAGATGCGAATCTCACTGGTGGAAATCATCTCCATGTTGATCCCGGCCTCAAATAGCGCCGTAAAGAGTCGCGCCGAAACACCAGCATTCGTGCGCATTCCGCCGCCAACGACCGAGAGCTTTCCGATCTGGTCATCGTGCTGCAGCGACTCAAAGCCAACTTCTTCTTGATGGAACGTCAACGCACGAAGCACGTCTTCGGCATCCGACTTCTTCAAGGTGAATGAAATATCGGTGCGACCCGTGGATGCCAGCGAAACGTTCTGAACGATCATGTCGATGTTGGCATCTGCCGAGGCCACGATCGTAAAGATTTGCGCGGCCTTACCTGGCACGTCGGGAACCCCAACTACCGTGATCTTCGCTTCGCTCAGATCGGAGGCAACACCTGTGATGATTGCTTCTTCCACGCTCTCTCCATCCTTCGGATTGACTACTAACGTGCCTGTGTTGTTGTTGAACGACGACCGCACGTGAATTGTTACCCCGTGCCGACGAGCGTATTCAACCGCGCGCACGTCGAGAACCTTTGCGCCAGAAGCGGCCAGTTCCAACATTTCTTCACACGTGACGACATTGACTTTGCGGGCCGACTTCACGATGCGGGGATCGGCCGTAAAAATGCCATCAACATCGGTGTAAATTTCGCAGGTCTCGGCACCGAGAGCTGCCGCAAGCGCAACCGCTGTCGTATCGGATCCTCCGCGACCGAGAGTAGTGATGTCACCGGTTCCGCGATTGAAGCCTTGGAACCCGGCGACGATCGCGATCGCGCCATCATCGAGCGCTTCTTGCACGCGACGAGGCGAAACCTCCACAATGCGTGCGGCCCCGTGTTGGGCATCCGTGACCATACCGGCTTGGCTGCCGGTGTAGCTGCGGGCGTCAACGCCCAAACTTTTGATGGCCATCGCGAGGAGCGCCATAGAAATTCGTTCGCCCGCGGTCAGTAGCATGTCAAGCTCGCGGCCAGTCGGTACGGGCACGACTTGTTCGGCGAGGTCAAAGAGTTCGTCTGTGGTGTCGCCCATCGCAGAAACTACGACAACGACGTCGTTTCCGGCTTTACGGGTCTCGACGATCCGTTTTGCGACGCGCTTAATACTCTCAGCGTCGGCAACGGATGAGCCACCGAACTTCTGAACGATGAGGCTCATTGTTCTCCTGAAGCGGGATTTGGCGGGCAAATGCTGCCCAAAGTGCGAGTCTAACGGTGTGCGCACGCCCCGCCGAGTTCGTTACGGGATGCGCTAGCGGTCTACTGTTCGGCGGCCCTCGAAGGCACGGCCGAGTGTGACCTCGTCGGCATATTCCAAATCTCCGCCGACCGGAAGACCCGATGCGAGGCGCGAAATTCGAAGGTTGGGCTGAACCAGAAGCCGCGTCAGATAGGTAGCGGTTGCTTCACCTTCGAGATTGGGGTCGGTCGCGATGATGACTTCTGTGACGACGCCGTCAGCCAACCGGCCTAAGAGTTGCTTGATGCGCAACTGGTCTGGACCGATTCCGTCGATGGGGCTGATAGCTCCACCGAGTACATGATACAGCCCAGAAAATTCGCGAGTGCGCTCGATGGCGACGACATCTTTTGCTTCCTCAACAACGCAGATTGTTGCGGGTGAGCGGCGCGGATCACGACAAATGGAGCAGGTCTCGTGCTCGGTAACATTGCCGCAGATTGCACAGAAATGTACTTTGTCACGGATGTCGTTGAGCAGTTCTGCCAGTCGACGAACGTCGAAGCTTTCCGTCTGAAGAATATGAAATGCAATGCGCTGGGCAGATTTGGGACCAATGCCGGGGAGACGCCCGAGTTCGTCGATCAGTTCTTGAACAATTCCGTCGTACACGGGTTACTCGTCTCTCGGCTGGGGCGTTACGCGTGGAGCAACCTGCTGCTCTTCGATAAAGGTGGCATTCAATAGTTCGCGCACCACTGACTCTCCGTAGCGAGATTTGTCGATCTTTGCTGCCGCAGCTGACATTGATGGTCGTGGCTCTTCCGCTGGCGGGGCGGATGCCGCGTCGGGAGTTGACGCCGGTGTCGATGCCTTGGGGACGTCCTGTTTGGCCGCGCTCGATGCTGCAGCTGCCGCGCTGCGCGACATCGAAGGATCACCCTCTGGCTCTGGCTCGGACTCGGGGATGGCCGCTACCGCCCATCCGCCAGGCTCACGATCTTCCGCTGGCGCTGGTTCCTCCGGTTCCGGGCCTTCATCGCCGGCGGGCGGAGTGGGTGGAGTTGGCGGAGCGGGTGGAGTGGCGCGAGGCTGAGATTCAGCCGTGGGGGTCGGAGCTGCCGATGAGTTCTGAGGAGCAGTTGCGGCAGGAGCCGGAGAGGTGCCTTCAACGCGTGCCATAAGTGCCGGTTCAAAGCCGAGCACGTGGATGAAGGCTTTCTTGAGGTAATCCCCGACACCTTCGCCAGGGGCGCTGCGCTGCTTGAGCGCATCAACATCGCGTTCACTGGGGAAGGAAAGTACCAGAATTTTGTCATCACGAAGCTCAAGCGGCTTGGCGGTGAAGACGACCATCCACGCCGTGCGCTTGAGCTTTTGCACGACATCCAAGATTTCTGGCCAGGCGTCTTTCACCTGCTGGATTGAGACGGGAGTGGTGCGCGCTGCTGCGGGAGGAGTCGACAGTACGCTGCCGGATTCCGCGGGTTTCGATGAGACCGGGGACGAGACCGAGGGCGCGGCCGGCGCTGGTGGCTCGACACGCGCCGCTGGCGCCGTAACGGGAGGAGTCATTGGTGACGCAGCGGGTGTCGCTGCGGGCGCGGGAGCGGATGGTGTGGCAGCTGCCGCGGGCAACGATCCGTCACCCTCGATGCCGATTCGGCGTTCGAGGCGTTCGACACGAGCGAGCGCACCGCGCTGGGTGTTGTCGCTCGCCGGAACCAAAATGCGCGCAATCATCAGCTCAAGGTGCAGTCGTGGGGATGTCGCCCCCGTCATCTCAGAGAGGGCCGAGTTGATGACGTCGGCGGCGCGGGACAGTTCAGCAGCGCCCAGAGTGTGTGCCTGTTGGGCCATGCGTTCAAGTTGATCCTGCGGGATACCTCGCAAAACACTTGCTGCATGGTCGGCGGTTGCCGCAACAACAATGAGGTCGCGCATCCGCTCAAGAAGATCTTCAACGAAACGGCGCGGATCCTGACCGGTCTGAATGACGCGATCAACTGAAGAGAATGCGGCAGCGGCGTCACCAGAGCCGAGGGCATCAATCACTTCGTCAAGCAGTTCTGCATGGGTATAGCCCAGCAGGGCAACGGCACGTTCGTAGCCGACCATCGCGGTGTCTGAGCCGGCGATCAACTGATCGAGTAGCGAGAGCGTGTCTCGAACCGATCCGCCACCTGCCCGCACGACGAGCGGCAAAACACCTGGCTCAACTTCTACCTTTTCGCTCTCGGAGAGCTGCTGAACGTAGTCAAGCATTTGAGCGGGCGGCACCAACCGGAATGGGTAGTGGTGAGTGCGCGAACGAATCGTGCCAATCACTTTGTCTGGCTCGGTTGTCGCAAAGATGAACTTCACATGCTCGGGCGGCTCTTCCACAATTTTGAGCATCGCGTTGAAGCCTTGAGGAGTAACCATGTGGGCTTCGTCGAGAATGAAAATCTTGAAACGGTCACGGGCCGGAGCAAACACAGCACGCTCGCGCAAATCACGGGCATCATCAACACCGTTGTGGCTTGCCGCGTCAATCTCAACAACGTCGAGCGATCCACCACCGTCACGAGAAAGTTCAACGCAGGATGGGCAGACGCCACACGGAGTGTCGGTCGGGCCCTCAGCACAGTTCAAACAGCGTGCCAAAATTCGGGCGGATGTCGTCTTGCCACAGCCTCGCGGCCCACTGAACAAATAGGCGTGATTCACACGGTCGGTGCGCAACGCTGTGCGCAGCGGATCGGTCACTTGAGACTGCCCGATGAGTTCAGCAAAAGTCTCGGGCCGGTATCGACGATATAGGGCAGCAACCACGCCCCTAGCGTAGTCGTGCCCACTGACGATCCCAACGCGCGAAGAGCGATCAGGTCGCGTCAGTAAGTCTCGGCAAAGAATTTTTACGAATCGGGCAATCCATCGCTACGGCGGTTCCGAATCATCTGTGGTCGGCTGGTTACCGATCACCGCCACACCTGATCCGTGGCAAACGTTGTCGAATAGACGTGCAGGGCTCCCCGGGGGAGGCGAGCCCTGCACGCGCTCGATTCTCAAGACACGACAGACCGGGCCCCTGTGGTTGCGCGCCGCGGCCGCTGTTGTGCCGAGTAGTTAACGATCCTGCAGTTGTGAGATCACTCGTATGCCGGAATGGTTGGTTCCCCTAAACCTCATTCCTTTCGGCTTACTCAACGCTAGGGCGCACGCGGAAGGCGCACAAGGCACCCAAACCGGGCACACGAAAGACGCTGAGTGCGTCGGATACCCAACGCAGATCTACCTAGAGATTCGACGCAGCGACCGATTCGCGGGCGATCTGAAGTTCCTCATTCGTCGGGATCACCAGAATTTTCACCGGTGAATCGGATGCCGAAATCACGCGCTCGCTTCGGCTCGCTTGAGCGTTGGCTTCAGGATCGATCACAATCCCTAGCCCTTCGAGACCCTCGACGGTTGCGAGGCGCGTGTTCGGATTGTTCTCTCCAACGCCTGCCGTGAAGACGATGGCATCTGCACCGCCAAGCGCCACCAGGTACGCGCCGAGGTAGTGACGAAGGCGGTGGTAGTAGACGGCGAGCGCAGCCTTGGCGCTCTCGTTTCCTGACTCCGCGGCTGACTGCACGTCGCGCATATCGCCGGTTCCGGTCATTCCCAGCAGGCCGCTTCTACGGTTGAGGAGTTGATCCAATTCGGGCACAGTCATTCCGGCGCGACCGAGGTGGAAGAGCGCCCCGGGATCGATATCGCCCGACCGTGTTCCCATGACGAGTCCCTCGAGTGGCGTCATCCCCATCGAGGTATCGATACTGCGACCGCCGTCGATGGCGCACGCCGATGCACCATTGCCGAGGTGAAACACGATGAGTTTGAGTTCACTCAGTTCACGGCCGAGGAGCTCCGCTGCCCTGCCAGCCACGTAGCGGTAGGACGTGCCATGAAACCCGTACCGGCGGATGCCGTGCTCCCGGGCAACGTCAGCGTCGATTGCATACGTGTAGGCCTCGGGCGCAAGCGTGCCGTGAAATGCGGTATCGAAGACGGCAACGTGGGGAACAGCTGCGAAGGCAGCTCGCGCAGCACGAATGCCCTTCAAGTTTTCCGGGTTGTGCAACGGCGCGAGCACCGAAAGTTCGTCAAGCCGCGCCTCGATCTCATCGGTGATGACGGTAGCCGCAGTGAACTCCGCTCCCCCGTGCACCACACGATGACCAACGACTGCCGGATGCTCGTTCCCGAGCTCCGCCAAAATCTGTCGCATCCCATCGTCGTGGTCTGCCGCTCCCCCACCGCTTTCGCCGATGCGTTCCACGATGCCGCCGTTGTAGACGGAGCCGGATTCGGCATCCAGAAGTTCCCATTTGATGGATGAAGAACCCGAGTTCACGACGAAGACCGTTGTCACGAGTGCTTGCCTGCTTTTCGGTGCGTGTTGGACTCGGTGCCGGTCGCGGCGGTGGTGCCGGTCGCGGCTGAGGTCGCAGTCACGGCTGCAGTCGCCTTAGCGGTCGCGGCGGTTGCCTCAACTTGGGCGGCAACCCCTTGAGCCTGAATCGCGGTGATTGCAACGGTGTTCACGATGTCTTGCACAAGCGCACCCCGCGAGAGATCGTTGATGGGTTTGCGGAGGCCCTGCAGTACTGGCCCGATGGCAACCGCTCCGGCACTGCGTTGAACAGCCTTGTAGGTGTTATTGCCGGTGTTGAGATCGGGAAAGATGAAGACCGTAGCTCGGCCGGCGACTTCTGAGTCTGGCATTTTTGATTTGCCAACCGCAGCATCCACTGCCGCGTCATATTGGATGGGCCCATCGACGGCCAGATCTGGTCGGCGTTCGACGACGAGAGCTGTCGCCGCGCGAACCTTGTCGACATCTGCACCACTGCCAGACGACCCCGTCGAGTACGACAGCATCGCAATGCGCTGGTCAATCCCGAACTGTGCGGCCGTCGCAGCCGACGAGATTGCGATGTCAGCGAGCTGGGCGGCATCCGGGTCAGGGTTCACGGCACAGTCGCCGTAAACCAGCACCCGATCTTCGAGACACATCAAGAACACACTCGACACGATTGAGACATCGGGCTTGGTTTTGATGATTTCGAAACTCGGACGGATCGTATGGGCCGTTGTATGGGCTGCCCCAGAAACCATGCCGTCTGCCAGCCCCAAGTGCACCATCATGGTGCCAAAGTAGGACACATCGGTGACCGTCTCGCGGGCGACCTCCATCGTCATGCCCTTGTGGGAACGCAACTTCACATACTCGGTCGCAAAGCGTTCGCGTAGTTCCGCATCACAAGGGCTCAGGATGCTCGAAGCCGAGATATCGAGACCAAGCTCAGCGGCCCGACCGCGGATTTCTCCCTCGTCTCCCAGGATCGTCAGCTTCGCGACGCCGCGACGCAACAACGTGCTCGATGCCCGAAGGATGCGGTCATCTCCGCCTTCAGGAAGAACGATGTGTTGCCGATTCTGTCGTGCACGATCGAGCAACCCATATTCGAACATGAGGGGTGTAACCACCGTTGACGGGTGCAGATCGAGTCGCTGCACAAGCACCTCGGCATCAACATGCTGCTCAAACAGGGCAAGAGCGGTGTCGAACTTGCGGGGCGAATCTGCCGCCAAACGCCCCCGCGTCTTCGTAATAATGCGGGCCGTGTCATAGGTGCCGAATCCGGTACGAATAACCGGCAACGACAAATCGAGACCATCGATGAGAAGTTCGATCTGCGGCAACAGGTCAAACCCGCCATTTAGGATGATGCCAGCCAACGACGGGAACGTCTCAGACGCATGCGCCATCAGAGTCGCTAGCAGCACATCCGATCGGTCGCCGGCAACCACAACAACCGAACCCTCGATCAATCGAGTAAGAACGTTCTCCATCGTCATCCCGGCGACAACCACGCCGAGAGCCTCACGCAACAAAAGTTCGCGATCGCCCTTGAGCAGCTCACCATCGACCGCCTCCAGTAGCGATGCCAGACTCGGAGCAATCAAGAAAGGGTCTTCAGGGATCGCCCACACCGGGGTATCCCCACCGACCGCAGCACTCACCCCGGCGATAATCTCCGGCAGTTGCTCTGGATCAGAACGGTTGACCACCACGCCAACTAATTGTGCGAAAGCGGCATCAAGTTCCTGATGGGCAATCGCATAAACCTGAGCAAGGTCGTCTGGGGTACGGCTCTCGCCATCCTCAGACTGACCCCCCAAAACAAGGAGGACCGGGGCTGCCAGGTTCGCCGCGACCCGCGCGTTGTACGACAATTCAGTCGGGCTGCCAACATCCGTGTAATCAGAACCGAGAATCACCACGATGTCGCATTGCGCTTCGACTGCTTTGAACCGCTCAATGATGCGGCTCAGTGCGGCTTCGGGATCGGCATGTACATCGTCATAGCCAACGCCAACAGCATCGTCATAACTGACATCGACAGCATCATGGCCAAGCAACATCTCAAGCACATAGTCTCGCTCATCGCTGGTTCGCGCGACGGGCCGGAATACCCCGAGCCGTGTCGCTTCACGACTGAGCGTGTCAAGCAGACCGAGGGCGATGGTGGACTTGCCAGCGTGGCCCTCGATGGAAGTAATGTAAATGTTCCTCGCCACCGCTTCAGACTACGCGGCGAACAGGAAACGGGCCCGAAAATCCTCCCCGGCACAGAGAAGAGGAGTCCGTGACGGAAAAGAAAAGACCCCTCGCGCACCCGCCAGAGCCCGGTTACCCTTGCTACGTTTCCGTCCTGGGGGAGTTGGCCTGGATGGCGCCACGCGAGGAGCCGAAACCAGTCTACCCAAATCTTTGGCAGCCCGCGATCGCCCGTGGCAGACACAACGGTTGCCGCGACGCGCGCCCGATTACCGCTGAACGGTTCACCCCGTTATGATCACATGAGGTCGTTTGCGCTATCGCGCGTTCGATTCGCCAGGAGAATTCGCCTAGTGGCCTATGGCGCACGCTTGGAAAGCGTGTTGGGTGCAAGCCCTCGGGGGTTCGAATCCCCCATTCTCCGCTCTAACCCGTTGTGATCGCGATTTGCGAAAATACGAAGGGAACGCCGTTGCCGCACGAGATCGACAGCAGCGCACCTTTGCGAAATGACTTGCGTCGTCGACTCGGGCCACCAATATCCCTCTTTCGCCGCGGTTTGTTTGCTGGGCTCGCTTTCACCATTCCGGTATTCGGCGTGCTCTACACCCTCACCGTGCCCAACGGCCCGTGGCTAGCTGTTGCTCTAACCCACGTTGCGGCCATAGTCGCGGCCGTTGCGGCATCCGTCTCTTACTTTCGCAGTGCAATCTGGATTGGTCCTGCTTCACCGATGGTGACTGAGCGTGGGTTTTTCTTCGGACGACTCACCCACTTCGCTAAATCCGATGCTGTCTCACTATTGCGGGCAGAGGTTTATACGAGTGATGGCTCAGAGACGCGCCCGCAAATGGTCATCTTGGGCGCGAACAATAAGCGCCTGCTTCGCATGCGCGGCCAGTATTGGACCCAAGCAGATATGGATGTTGTTGCTGCAGAATTCGACGTTCCCGTCGTCACCATTCCCGGCGCAGTCTCTACCGGTGAACTCCGTGAGGACCACCCACACGCCCTCTACTTCATGGAGCGCCACCCGGTCTTCGTGGCTATCATCGCGGTCGGGGGCACCGTCACTACGGCGGCAATCCTCATGGGTGTGCTCGCGCTCATCCGTTCCATCACTGCCTAGCGGAGCAGCGCCCATAGCGCACGGTGCATAGCAGCCCACTCCGCGTAACGACACCTGTCGCTTGACGGATCACGCCGCTTGACGGGTCACGCCGCTTGACGGATCACGCCGCTCAACGCGTCACGCCGCTTAACGACAAATGCCGCGGTACCGCCACCGCCGAAGCGAATGTCGATACCGCGGCACTCTGCCGTACGGGGAACTAGCTCTTGACTGACCCACTCATGAGTCCGCCGATGAAGTACTTTCCGAGCACGATGTACACGACGAGTGTTGGCAGCGATGCGAGCAGCGCACCAGCCATTGCAGCACCGTAGTTAGCGAGCTGGGCACCCTGTGCCAGGTTGTTGAGCGAGAGCGACACTGGCCCCTCGTTCTGGTTAGACAGGAACAACGCGAACAAGAAGTCGTTCCACGCCGAGGTGAACTGCCAGATGATGGTCACAACGAAGCCAGGCAGCGACAGTGGCAACACGATGCTGCCAAAGGTGCGCAACATCCCGGCACCATCCATGCGCGATGCTTCCATCAACTCGTGCGGAATGCTCGCGTAGTAGTTGCGGAAGATCAGCGTACAAATCGGCAGACCATAAATAACGTGAACAATCAGCAGGGTCGAAATATCGCTCGGCAACCCCAACGTTGTCTTCATCTGCACCAGCGGAGTCATGATCGCCTGGTAAGGAATGAACATTCCGAACAGGATGACCGTGAACACGATGTCGGCATACGGGAAGCGCCAGCGGGCGAGCACGAAACCGTTCATTGCGCCCAAGAATGAGGCGATGAGTGCGGCAGGAATCGCCAACAAGAAGGTGCGACCAATGGATGCCGAAAGCGCATTCCACGCGAGCGACCAGTTGTCGAAACCGGTGGGTCCGCCCTCGAGAGCGGGTTCCCAGGGCCAACGAACGGGTAGTCCCCATGAGGTTGCCGGGTTTACATCCTGTGGTGGCTTGAGGCTCGTGACGATAAGCACGTAGACGGGCATGAGCACAACGATCAGGAACAGTACGAGGAACACGTACTTGATGGTGCGACTCACACGCTTACGGTTGCGGAGCGTCGAATCTCCCGGCATATCCATCTTGCTTGAGATGCGAGGCTTCTTGGTTTCAGTAGTGACGCTCATCGCTGCTTCCTCTCTGAACGAGCCGTATAGATGAGGTAAGGAACGATCAGTACGGCGACGAAGAGCAACAGGATTGTCGCGATCGTTGCGGACTTTGCATAGTCGTTAGCGGTGAGAGCAACCCACAGGTAGGTTGCGGGAACCTCTGTCTGGTAGATCGACTTCGTGATCGCCATAATGAGGTCGAAGACCTTGAGCGACATGTGGCCAACGATGATGAGGGCTGAGAGCGCGACGGGGCTCAGCTGGGGGAAGATCACGTAACGGTAGAGCTTCCACTCGGTTGCGCCATCCATGCGGGCTGCTTCACGCAACTCCATCGGGATTCCGCGGAACCCGGAGAGGAACAGCGCCATGACGTAGCCGGCAAGTTGCCAGATCGCGGGCAGGGCGATTGCCGCCATGCCCCAACCCGGTTCACTCCACCACGCGTTTTGGAGAAAGTCGAGACCCATGATCTCGAAAATGCGGTTTAATCCGGATGCGCGATCACCCTCAGCGCTGTTGAGCAACCAGCGCCACACGACACCGGATGCCACGAACGAGATGGCCATCGGGAACAGGAACACCGAGCGGAAGACACCCTCAGCGGTAACGCCCTTGTCGAGCATCCACGCCCACAAGAAGCCGAAAAGCATGGTTCCACCGATGAAGAACACGGTGAAGACACCGAGGTTTTGCAGCGAGTGGATGAAGCGCTCTTCTGCGAAGAGAGCGAAGTAGTTGTCGAGACCAACGAACTCGGTCGCCGGCACAAGACTGTGCCGGTTGCTGAGCGACACCGAAATATTAGCTCCGATCAAGCCATACACGAATACGCCTATGACGATGATCGTCGGTGTGATCAGTAGGAGCGGTGGCCCCCAGTTTTTATAGCCCTTTTTCACGCGCAAGCTCCTCGGTTGCCACGGTAGAAGTGGGTGGGAGCATTACTGCCCCCACCCACCATGTCTCGTTGTGCTAGTTAGCCCTGAGCCTTGTCAGAAGCTGCGACGAGTCCGGAAAGCAGCGATGCTGCGTCGCGGTCGGCACCGAACTTACCAATGGCCGAGGAGATGTCTCCCGACCAAGCAATGCTTGCTGCTGCACCGTGTGCGAGCGAGCTAACAACGGTGTCTTCACCGAACGACTTGATAGCGGTCTGCTGGTACGCGGGGTAGTCAGCGGCAACCGTGTCAGTACGTGCCGGGATCGAACCCTTAGCAAGGTTGAATGCCTTCTGGCCCTCAGCAGAGCTGATGGTCGTCAACCAGTCAATGGCAGCTGCTTCGTGAGGAGCGCCTACCGAGAGAGTGAACGAGTCAGCGAGGAAGTCGAAGACTCCGTCGGTGCCGGGAGTTGCCCAAGTGGTGTACTCATTGTCGTAAGTCCAGCCAGCCTGCTGGAACGCAGACTCGGCCCAGTCACCCATGACGTTGTAACCAGCGTTGCCGTCAAGAACGATTTGCGTTGCAGCATCCCAGTCGAGACCAGCAAAGTCACTGTTGGTGTATTCGAGCAGGTCGCCATAGTGGCCGATCGCAGTTTCTACTCCTGCGTCGTCCCAAGCGGTGTCGCCGGTCCAGAGTCCCGAGTAGCCGTCTGCGCCGAGGTCAGCGATGAGAACGTTTTCGAAGAGCTGCATCTGAGTCCACTCGGTACCGAGTGCGAGAGGCGTCTCGACTCCGGCAGCCTTGAGCTTCTCGAGGTCTGCAAGCCACGCGTCGATGTCAGCGGGGGCAGCCATCGGGTCGATGCCGGCATCCGTGAGCACCTGAGTGTTGGCCCAAACGACATTGGCACGGTGGATGTTGCTGGGGACGGAGTAGATGGCGCCGTCAACGGTGAGGCGTTCTACGAGGCTCGCGGGGAAGACGTCGGTGAGCCCGTTGTCTTCATAGAACGAGCTGAGGTCTTGAAGTTGACCGGCGTTGATGTAGTCCGTGAGCTCGGCTCCGGCGTGGGCCTGGAACGTGTCCGGCGGGTTGTTAGCTTCGAGACGTGATGCCAACGCAGCCTTTGCGTTGGAGCCAGCGCCGCCAGCTACCGAAGCATTGATGAACTCGTCATCCGGGTTTTGCTCTTGGAATACCTTGACGAGAGCGTCGAGGCCGACCTTTTCAGATCCTGATGCCCACCAGGTGAATACCTCAACCTGGTTAGCGTTTTCCGGGTCTGACCCGGTGTTGCTTGAGCAGCCCGCGAGAACGAGGCCCAAGGCCACCGCCCCAGCGATAATGGAAAGTGGCTTACGCATTCTGTGTTCCTCCATTGGAAAGTGAGTGCTGTTCCGTTCAAGAAGTGAATCGGACCTTGCCCAGTAAACTGCGAACCGTTGAGTTTGACAAGTGAACGCAACCAGTTTTAGCGAAATTGGATGATCACAATTTGGCAACAGCGAACGGCATGGGCCGGCCCCACACCCCACTTCTCGCACGAATTGCCGCCGAGAACCCCAGAAACGCGGGGGTATGGCACCGCGTACTGGAACGGAAACAACTCGCGAATGCGCCAAACGGCGCGCTCGCTCTAGCGCCTCTTGAGCGTAGAAAAAATCCCGCGAAGAACCTCTCGCACTACCGTCTGTCCAGTTCGTGAACCCAAGACGCCTTCCAAAACGTTCGGTTGTTTGCGCGTCGAGGTGCGCTGAGTGGTGCGCGTCGACGACTTTGGCGCAGTCTTTTTGTTCATGTCCTTGAGCGCGCGCTCATACTCTGCCTGCACTTTGGCCTGCTCCTTGGCAGTCGCTTTCGCCACCTTCTCTGCCTCTTCGGCCGCCTCAACCGCGGCATCCGCTTCGGCGGCAGCATTCATCTTCACTGCCAAGATCTCGCGCGCAGATTCCCGATCAACCGCAGTGCCATAGGTCACCATCAACGGTGAAGCCGCAACCGCTGCCTCCATAACACCCGCAACCGTCGGAGACATTGAGCCTCGAGGTGCGCGAAGACGAGTCCAGGCCACCGGAGTGGGTGCACCCTTCTCGTTCATCACCGTGATGATTGCTTCACCAGTGGCCAAGCTTGTTAGCACCTCACCGAGGTCATAGCCTGAGGTCGGATAGGTCGACACAGTCGCTTTGAGCGCCTTAGCCGAATCCGGAGTGTGCGCTCGTAACTGGTGTTGGAAACGCGAACCGATCTGCGCGAGCACGTCACTCGGAACATCCTTCGGCGTCTGCGTCACGAAAACCACGCCAACACCCTTCGAGCGAATCAACCGAACTGTTTGAGTGATCGAGTCGATGAAATCCTTTGACGCGTCATTGAACAACAAGTGCGCTTCGTCGAAGAAGAAGACGAGCTTGGGCTTATCAATGTCTCCCACTTCGGGGAGGTCATTGAAAAGGTCAGCGAGAAGCCACATCAGGAACGTTGAGAACAGCGCCGGCTTGTCATTTACTCCCGGAATTTCGAGCAAACTCACAAGGCCTTTGCCCTCGGCAGTAGTGCGCAAGAACAACGAAGTGTCGATTTCAGGTTCACCAAAGAACGCATCAGCACCCTCGTTGGCGAAGCCAATAAGCTCACGCAGGATGACACCAGCGGTTGCCGAAGAAAGCCCGCCAAGGGTCTTCAACTCGGCTTTGCCATCGTCACTCAGCAGATACTGAACAACGGACCGCAAATCGCTGAGATCGACAAGGGGCAACCCCGCCTGATCTGCGTAATGGAAGATTAGGCCGAGACTCGACTCTTGAGTGTCATTGAGGCCGAGCACTTTCGACAGCAGCAGCGGCCCAAAACTCGACACGGTTGCGCGAATCGGAACGCCAGTGCCCATCCCGCCAAGCGTGAAATATTCGGTCGGGGATGCCGCGGGCTGCCAATCCTGACCGATCGATTCTGTACGTTCCAGCAACCGTTCGCTTGACGTCCCAGCGGTGGCAATGCCGGAAAGGTCCCCCTTGACATCGGCCGCGAAAACGGGGACACCGGCAGCCGAGAGCTGCTCAGCGAGTACCTGCAATGTCTTTGTCTTGCCGGTTCCCGTTGCGCCAGCAACCAAGCCGTGGCGATTGAGCATCGCAATAGGAATGCGCACAGGAACGTCAGAGAGAGCATCACCATTGACGAGCGCTCCCATTTCGAGCACCTCGCCCTCGAACGCATAACCGTCGCGAATCGCGCTAACTTCATCAGCACTGAGCGGGCCACTTGTCGAATTCGACGAAACTGACTTCGACACGGCCGGCTCGGGCGCTGCTGGCTCAGGCGCGGCCGCCTCAGGCGCGGCTGGCGTGGACTGCGCTGCTGGCTCAGGCGCTGCTGTCGTGGACTGCGCTGCTTCCGCTAGCGCTGCTTCCGCCTGCGCTGCCTTCGTCTCTGCAGACGCCGCCTCGGCTGCCGCGAGCGCGGCCTGTGCTTCGGCTAGGGCCTTCTTGGCTGCTTCTACTTGCGCTGCGGCATCCGTCATGTCCTGAGTTTATCGAACGGGGCCGCGAGTGCCCCTTCGGATAATGAGTCGCGGTGCGCCCGAGCTGTATCGCAACGCTGTTACCCGGTTTCGGCGGAAAGTTTTCGTGCGAACGGTGCCCACAGAATCACGGCAACGCCAACTCCGATCAGTGCACCGCCGATCGTGTCGCTGAGCCAATGAGCGCCCAAGTAGGTGCGGCTGACCATCATCAGGATCGTGTAGATAATGCCGGCGATCCAGACCCAGCGCCGTTGCAGCAAGATGATGAGCACCACAGCAAGCGTCGCCGCGTTTGCAACATGCCCAGAAGGGAATGAACCAAGATCGGACGTAACCAGAATCTCTGTTGGCCGTGCGCGACCGAAGGTGGTCTTGAGGAGTTGGACAACTCCCGCGCTCGCTGCAGCGGCTGCGATGAAATAGAACGCAGCCCATCGTCGCTTGGCAAGAAAAAACGCGAGTGCGCCACCCAAAGGAACAACGAACACACCGAACCAGCCGCCGCCGATGAAGTTCATGGCCAGCGCTGGCATTGTGAAGAGCGGGGAGCGGATATTCACGAAGTCCGCGAGCAAGAGCTGATCAAGGCTGAAGGGGCTGTTTCGCGTAGCGATGAGCACTCCGAGCACAACAGCGAGAGCAAGTGCGCCAACCCCGCTGATGAGCGGCCACAGTGCGGTGATGCGGCGCGCGTCCGCGTGAGGGAGATCGTTGTTCACTCTCCTACGCTAGCGGCGCATCCTCACAATTCGCTCTATGCGTGCCGACCCACGACTGTGCCTGGCCGCTCACGATCAGTGCTTGATCGACCTCAGAGCGATCGATCGTTTTCTACCGCGAGAGGGCGGGCACCGAGCGCGGACGTACGACGGTCCACATCACGATGATGGAGACAATCGCGGTGCTTCCCATAACGATGCCCATAGGAATCGCGTTGGTAATTCCGAACGCTCCCACAATGGGCGAGGTAAGACCGGCCAAACCGAAGTTCACGGCTCCCAGAACGGATGCTGCAGTAGCAGCCTCTCCCCCGTGATTTGCCAGCGCCAACACTTGGGTGCAGGGGAACGAGAAACCACACGCCATGACAAAGAAGAACAGAGGAATCAGCACGGTAATCAGGTCGCCGTTCACCACATCCAAGAAGACGATGGTGGATGCAGACAGCAGCAGCATGACACCAGCCCCCGCAAGGATCCACTGTGGGCCGACATACCGCATGAGGAATGCACTCGTTTGAACACCGATTACGACGCCGATGGAGTTCACGGCAAAAACAAGCCCAAAAGCTTGCGGGTCAAGACCATAGACGTTTTGTAGCAGGAATGGAGACGAAGCGAGGTAGGCGAATAGCCCGGAGAACGTCATGCCCGCAATGATTGCGGTGCCCACGAATACGCGGTCGGTGAAGAGTGACTTGTAGCGCTCACGAGTGGTGGCATGGCCGAAGTCGCGGCGACGTGCGGCTGGGAGGGTCTCGACGATGAAGAACCAGGCAGCCATCAACACGAGTGCGCCATAGATTGCGAGGAAGACAAACATTCCACGCCACGGGGTAATCAGTAGCAGTTGCGAACCGATGAGCGGGGCCAGAATCGGTGCCAAGCCCTGCACGAGCGCTAGCCGAGACAACATGCGCACGAGCGGTAAACCTCCGAAGAGGTCACGAACGACAGCCATGGCGACCACAGCGCCCGCAGCAGCGCCCATGCCTTGAATGAGCCGGAACACGAACAGCAACTCGATATTGCCGGCGAGCGCCACTCCGAGACTCGCTAACAAGTGAACGCTTGTAGCAACGATCAGTGGCAGGCGCCGACCGAGGCGATCGCTCAGCGGGCCGACAATCAGTTGACCGAGGGCAAAACCAAGCGTGGTCGCGGTAAGGGTGAGCTGCACAACGGCAGCCGTTGTCTGCAGATCTGCTTCAATCAGCGGAAATGCTGGGAGGTAGAGATCAACGGTGAACGGGCCGAGGGCAGTCAGCGCCCCAAGCACCAAAACATAGACAAGTCTTTGGCGAGCAGAGAGCGAGTCACCGGGATGAACAACGGTAGTCAATCTAATCCTTGCGTAGAGAGTGCCCGATGTGGGCGCGACAGAAAGCAATGTGTCCGCAACCCCGAGGACTATGCCAGCCTACGCCCGCTTCGACGGACTCTGCGACGCCGCAAAAGTCGGGTTAAGACACGTCAACTAGTCGGTACGGTTTTGTTCCGCATACAACCGCGAGTAGACGCCGCCCAGAGTGATGAGCTCGCTGTGGGTTCCCCGTTCCACGATCGAACCACCATCAACAACGAAAATCACGTCGGCGGAACGCACCGTCGACAAGCGGTGCGCTACAGCAATGGTCGTACGGCCCCGCGATGCAGTGTCCAGTGCACCTTGAACGGTGCGCTCCGAAATGGAATCCAAGGCACTAGTTGCTTCATCAAGGATGAGCACGCTCGGGTCCTTGAGAAGCACCCTAGCGATCGCGATGCGCTGCTTCTCCCCGCCCGACAGGCGGTAACCGCGCTCCCCGACCACGGTTGCGTACCCTTCGGGGAACGACATGATCGTGTTGTGGATATTGGCCGCGCGGGCGGCCGCCTCGAGTTGATCGATTGTGGCGTCCGGTCGTGCATAGGAGAGGTTTTCGGCGATCGTCGCATGAAAGAGGTACGTCTCTTGACTCACGATGCCAATGTTTTGGATGAGTGAGTCTTGCGTGAGATCTCGCACATCATCGCCGGCGAAAAGTACTCTGCCCTCGCTCGCTTCGTGCAGACGAGGGATCAGATACGAGACCGTTGTCTTTCCAGCACCAGACGGCCCGACAAAGGCAGCGTACTGCCCAGGCTCGATCGAGAATGAGACCGAGTCGAGAGTGGCCTTAGTGGATGCGTCAGCATCCGGATATCTAAAGGTCACGTTGTCGAACGCGACGGCGCCAAGCGCTTTGGGCCGGACCTCGTGGGCATCAGGCTTATCGGTGATGGCCGGCTTGAGGTCAAGGTACTCGAAGATGCGGGCAAAGAGTGCCGAAGATGTTTGCAGATCAAGCGCAACGCGCATGAGACCAAGCAGGGGGAACATGAGCCGCGCCTGAACTGTAGTGAAGGCAACAATTGTGCCCGCAGTGACATCGACACCATCGGTAATCAGATAGGCGGCGACGACGTAGACAATCGCGGGGATGATGGAGAGGAAGATGTTGACGGTCGCGAAGAACCATTGCCCACTCATCTGTTGGCGCACTTGAAGGCCAACCTGCTGCTCATTTTCGTCGGAGTAGCGTTCGGTTTCCACGTCTTGTTGGTTGAAGCTCTTCGACAGCAGGATGCCTGAAACACTGAGTGACTCTTGAGTGATCGCCGTCATGTTGCTCAGTGACTCTTGAGTTTTGGTGGCGATTCGCGCACGAACTTGACCGACTCGGCGTTGGGCAATAACGATGCCTGGCAGCACGATGATGGCGACGATCGTGAGCTGCCAGCTGAGAACCAGCATGCTGATGAACGCGGCGATCACTGTCACCGTATTGCCGATAACGCTCGAGACAGTGTTGTTCAATACTCCGGCGACACCACCGACGTCGTTCTGGAGTCGTGATTGGATGATGCCGGTCTTGGTTCGCGTGAAGAAAGCGAGTTCCATGTGCTGGAGTTGGTCAAAAAGCCGTACCCGAAGGGCACCCATGACCTTGTTGCCGACTGTTGCTGTGAGAAAGGTCTGCCACACGCCGAGGGCTGCGGATGCAACCCAGAGTCCGACCATGATGCTGACGAGTTGCATCAATATGGGAATGTTGGGCCCGCCAGCGGGGAACAGCCCCTCGTCGAACGCTTGCTTCGTGAGCAATGGTGGGAGAACGCTAACCGCAGCGCCAATGAGCACGAGCGTGATGGTGAGCGCTAGAGCCGCGCGGTGGGGCTCAAAGAGTTCTGCGATACGCCGCAAGAGGTGAGGAACTTTGGGGGCTGCTGCGTTGGCGGCTTTCTGTGCCGAATAGTCGCCGCCGCTGACCCGACCGCCACGATGGGGGCCACCTACTGTGCTCATAGTTCGAGACTAGTTCGCGAAAACCTCGTTAACGGCCAATCGCACAGCGCAAGAGTGCGCTGTGCGAGAAACCGTGAGAGAAGGTTCGGCGGGCAACCGAAGTTACCCGCCGAACAGTCGGGATCAGCCTTCGCGAACTACCGAACGTCGTCGCGCCACGCTGAACCCTACGAGCACCAATCCGAGCTGCAGGAACCCGAGTCCAGCGAGTGTCGGAGCGATTGTGCTCGAGCCTGTGAACGCCAATGTCGGCAGGTCTAGTGTCGGCAAGTCAACCGTCGGGGGCACCGTTGTGGGTGGCTCCTCGGGGGGAAGCGGGAACGTGGGCAGGTCGCACAGTTCCAGCGTGATGTCGCCTTCGGCGCTCAATGTCTTGTCGGCGTTGACGATCGAGACGGTGTAGGTCTCTCCGTTCGGCACGTCGGTGATGTTGAGCGAAAGTGTGGGCAGGTCCGCTTCGAAGGTAATCGGTGCGATTCCTTCGACTGCCTTGCCGGTCACCTTGTTGATGACTGTGACGGTGTAGTTCTGGCCGACAACGAGCTCGCTTGCGGAGACCGCGATTGTCGATGCACCCAGTACGTTGCACTCGGTCTGGCTAATCATCACGATCGGGTTTCCCGGGCATGCGGCGAGATACATGTCGGCAGCAGCGGTGACAGTGGGATCCGACAGCGTGTCCGTTACCACTACGCGGTAGCTTTTCTCCGGGGCGAGCCCGTCGAAGGTGAACTTCTGTGCGTCAGCGGTTCGCGAATCAAGCTTCTGGGCTGCACCAACGGCGACATTGTCGCGCATGAGTGTGACGGTGTAGTCGCGGCCGACGCTGAAGTTGGACACGGTAGCGGTGAGTGCCGCGGTGCCACCAGGAGCCGTGCACTGTTCGGCGGTCAGTTCGACCGTCGTGTCGTTAGTGGCACACGGAAGCAGCGTTGCAGAAGCACTCGCTGTGTTGTTGGGCAACATGACATCAGTAACCGTTGCCGTGTACGTGCCTTCGGCGAGGTTTTTCAGTTCAGCATCAAAACGGTCAGTAGTCGCAACAAAGTTGCTGTTCGTGAGTACCGGCTTGTTAGCCGGGTCGGTGATGACCACGGTGTACGAGCGGCCAGGAACGAGGCCCTCAACCGCAACCGTGATTTCGCCTTCAGCATCGCCAGAGACGACGTTGCACTGGGTAGCCATCAGGGTCGGCTTGACGAGCAGTTCGGGGCACGGAAGGAATGTGTGCGTTGCGCTCTTCAGCGGCACAGCCTTTGCTGCCCCCGTGTCTACAACAGTCGCGTAGTAGCTAGCCGAGGGTGTTGCCGGTGAGTTGTAGGCACCTGTTGCTGAGTTAGCGACGAAGGTGTGGCTGTCAACGACGGCGTCTGAGCCAGCGTTGACGATACTGACGCGGTATTCGCGACCAATGACGAGGCCACTGAGGTTCACCTTGATGGATGCGCCTTCACCAGGAACGCTGCACTCGTTGGGAACAATGGCGATTCCTGAAGTCTCGGGACAAGCGAGCGACTGAACCGTCTTGCAGGCCGTAAGAGCACGGTTGGTGGTGTCTGTGATCTTCACCTCATAGGTTCCGCCTGCGACCATTCCCTGCCACGTGTAGCTACCAGTGGTCTGAGTCGGCGTGTACATGACTGTTTGGGTTCCCGCAGCGCCGCCAGAAAGAGTCAGTTCATACTTGCGATCCGCGACGAGTCCCTTGAAGGTTGCAGTGATTCCGGTGGTGCCGCCGGGTACATCACAGCTCGATGCCGTGACGTTGACGATGCTCTGAGAGACACACGGCGTTGACGTCTTCGTCCACGTACGGTTCCAACTGGTGTTCGTCGGGTCGTTCCACGCTGTCACCGATGCGGTGAAGGTGTGGGCATCAGTGGAGTTGGGGAACGCAAAGAAGTGCTCACCGTTCTTGCTGAAGGGAATTACTTGCTCTTTGCCACCCTCAAGCTGGAACTTGATGAGGTTTTGCTGGCCTTCGCGAGAACCGCTTGCCTCGTAGTACTTACCGGTTACCGTGACGCCTTCACACGTGACAGAGATGCTCGGCGTGTGAGCTTCGGCAGCCGATGACACAGAGACAACAGCCAAGCCAGATCCAACTACCAGGGCCAAAGCAACGATCGCGGAAATACCGCGAGTGTCACGCAAAGACCAACGCTTTCGCGGTTGTCCAGTGGACTTATCGAATCGGGGGGTTCGATTTGCGGCGCGCCAACGCACCTTAAAGTTATTCACTTCGGGATTCGCTCTCGGGTAGCGAACGACTCGGAACATATTCGAACCTGACGCGCGGGGAAGCGAGTCAGACCGGCGGGGGATTCCGGGTAGCTCTATCGGGATGTGTCACACGTTCGGGGGTCAATAATGCAACGTGCCCATTATGGGGGGTTCACAGAAACAAACGCAAGCCAGACACGCCGATACCTGCGGCGGGGTAGTCTTACTACTCTCGCGTCACCCACCCGACTAGGCGAGAACCACGAACTCATCGAGACAATAGTTTCGAAGAGGGGGTAGAAGATGGCGACAGCCGATGTGAGAACGCTTGAGCGCGCCTTCGACGCGGCTCAAACCGACGAAGGTATTGCCGCCGCGCTCACTGAACTCAGCAAGGTTTGGCCGCAACTGGTGGGCTCCGATGGCTCACGAATCCGTCAACTCCTCGATTCCGCAGCTCCCGAACTGTGGCACAACGACCCATGGCTCGTAACGTGTTATGCCGCAAGCTTTCGATCGATTGATGCAACAAACCGGTCAGCCGCCCTTCCTTATTTCGAGGCAGCGCTAGCGTTACTCAGTCCAACAACTCCCCCGTTGGTGCGCGCCACGCATCACCTTCATCATTCTGCGGCCCTCCGTTCGCTCGGACGACTTGACGAAGCATTGGCATCAATTACCATCGCGCACTCAATTGTCGAGAGTCCCGACGTCATTCCCCTGGCCAAACGAATTCCGCTCACTGCCGAAATCGCGTTGCACCGCGGCGCCGTCTACCTGCACGGTGGTGACTTCGACCGTGCGAAGGCCGACTATCGCATTGCAGGGTCGCTCGCCGAAACGAATCTAGGTGTAGCAGATCAGCTTGAGGTTTTCGGTGGCCTGGCGCTCATCCAGTTCTTCCTCGGAGACTTTGAACATGCGTTGAGCTATGTCTCGAGGGCAGAGTCCACCGGCGCTAGTCCGGCGCTCCGGGACAGCCGCTTTAACGCTCCTGCGTTGATCGCCGACCTACTGATCAGCGTAAACCAGCGGGGTGCTGACGCCGCAGACGGCAAGATCGCGCGGGTGAAATCGGCGATTGTTGAAACCGACTGGGAGCCGTTAGGACTCTATGCGCAAGCGTTCGTTGAGCTGTTCGTTGGCAAACCCCACGAAGGCCTCGACCTGTTGCGTTCGTCGCTTCATGCCCTCGACGGTTGGCAACCTGTCGGATTCGTTGCTACCGAGATTGGCGGTTCGCGAACGGCAGCGTTCCTGCAGCTTGGCGACTCTGGGACAGCGTGGGATGTTTTGGCACAGCTCTTCCCCACGCAACATCACACCGTGTGCCCGAGCCGGCTCGTCGCTCACTTGCGATTTGTCACGGGTGACTACCGCGGTGCGCTAGAGGCGTTGCGCGATTGCGAAACTCTCGGCGACGCTCACTCGAGCCGAAACCTTGCCGATGTATTTCTTCTCAAGGCCGCAGCGAACTTCTGCCTGGGAAACGAAGAGGCATCGGATGTCGCCTTCGATCGATCTTTGCGACTGGCGGCGCGCAATCGTCTGTTCAGCCCTTTCCGGCTCGTGCCAAGTGAGACTGTTCAGTCGATGCTCACTCGGGCGGCTGCCCGAAACCAGCCTCTGGAGGTTGGCGCCCTAGTGAAGCGGCTCGATGGCCTAACGGTAGTCATCCGGCCTCAAGATTCGTTGTCGCTGAGCGATCGGGAGCGTGCCATCGCCAAGGAACTCGTTCGGGGAAGCAGTTCTGCTCAGATCGCTGAGACCCTTTACATTTCGGTCAATACCGTGAAGTCGCATCTTAAGAACATCTACAGAAAGCTTGGAGTGACCTCGCGGACCGAAGCGATCTATAAATCTCGGGAGTTGGGGCTCCAAGTGGAGATCACCCGCGACTAACCCGCCATTCACCCTTTCGGGTGTTGCCGGATATGTTTGCCCTCGATACATTTGGTAGACCACTTCCGCTGGTTCCGCATATCGTTGCGTGGCCAGCGGTTCTCGTGCCGTATTTCCGTCTCCGGAACCTGATCCCTGGTGTCAACGGAATCGGCACGTTGGTGGGGCGCTCGGCTGGTTACCAGGCGCCCCACCCCCTCTTCCCGGCTTTCTCCTCCAGCCTGCGACTGGCGAGTTCGTCAGCGCACACGCACCAAGTGGTCTCCCGTTCTGCGCGTTAACGCAGAAAAGCGCCACCCCGAAGGGTGACGCTTTTCTGGCTAAGCATGCCTCTAATGAGGCCAGATCCTCTTTAAAGGATGTGACTACTTAAGGGTTACGGTTGCGCCGGCTTCTTCAAGAGCAGCCTTTGCCTTCTCCGCAGCGTCCTTGCTTGCACCCTCGAGTACAACGCTAGGTGCGCCATCAACAACTGCCTTCGCCTCACCGAGACCGAGGCTCGTGAGGGTGCGCACCTCCTTGATGACCTGGATCTTCTTCTCGCCCGCTGACTCGAGAACGACGTCGAATGAGTCCTTCTCTTCAACTTCTTCAGCGGCAGCAGGTGCACCAGCAGCTGCAACAGCAACCGGGGCAGCAGCAGTAACTTCGAAGACCTCTTCGAACTTCTTAACGAACTCGCTGAGCTCGATGAGGGTCAGTTCCTTGAAGGCCTCAATGAGGTCGTCGCTTGACATTTTTGCCATGATTTTCTCCTATATTTCTTAAGCTAATTAACCCGCGCGTTACTGCGCGGAATCCTGCTTCTCGCGCAGCGCGTCGACCGTGCGAACGGCCTGAGCGAGCGGTGCGTTGAACAGATACGCGGCGCCGAACAGTGAAGCCTTTGCTGCTCCTGCAAACTTCGCAAGGAGCACCTCCCGGCTTTCCAGGTCGGCCAGCTTGGTGACCTCTGCAGCGGTGAGCGCGTTACCGTCAAAGTAACCACCCTTCACCACGAGAAGAGGATTTGCCTTGGCAAAGTCACGCATAGCCTTCGCAACGGTGACTGGGTCCCCGTGTACGAATGCGATTGCAGATGGACCAACAAGTTCCTCGTCGAATGACGAGATTCCTGCGGCGTTAGCTGCAATCTTTGTCAGCGTGTTCTTCACCACGGCGTATGTTGCGTGCTCACTGATTGACTTGCGCAGCGTCTTGAGCTGGGCAACAGTGAGTCCGCGATACTCGGTTAGCAGAACGGCGGTCGAGTTGCGGAATAGATCCGTAAGCTCGGCGACCGATGCTTCCTTGTTCGCCATGGTGCTCCCTACTGGTTGATGTGTGTCTGCCTCAGAGCCGCACGGAAGTGTAAAGAGTGGCTGGAAACTAGAAAAGCTCCGGCTCTACTGCGCTAACGCAGAGGCACGGAGCTGAGTTGCGGCCAGATCTGGCCGAAAAACTACTTCACACACCTGCGCTGGCCTTCGTTTTCACGAACTTCGATCGCACACACTTTCGCGCATGCAAACGACCGGCGGTCTTTGGCTTCGGTAAGACTACGGGATCACCGGCGTAGCCGCAAATCAGGGAAGCTCGATGCGGAACACCGTGTTACCCGGAACGCTGGAAACGCTCGTCGTGCCCCCGTGCGCCGCAATGACTGCGGCAACGATCGCGAGCCCCAGTCCGGTGCTGCCGGCCGCCCGAGAGCGCGAGCTATCTCCGCGCACGAACCGTTCAAATATCGTTGACTGCAATTCTGGAGCGATGCCGGGGCCGGTATCGCGAATCTCGATGATCGTGCGCTTGCCCTCCCGCTGCAGACACGCAGTGACAATAGTGCCCGCTGGAGTATGCACTCGCGCATTCGCGAGCACGTTGACTATCACCTGGTGCAGTCGCAGGCGGTCACCGCTGACCATGACAGCGTCATCCGGAAGCTCCAACTCCCAGACATGGTCGGGACCTGCAGCGTAAGCGTCCCCCACGGCATCGATGATGATGCGGGAGAGATCGACTGGCTCATGTTGAATTGCCACATCTTCGTCGAGCCTCGCTAAGAGCAGCAGGCTCTCCACGAGTCCCGTCATGCGCACGGACTCCGCTTCGATTCGACCGATGGCGTGGGCGATATCATCGGGAATCTCATGCCCACCGCGACGCGTTAGTTCCGCGTAGCCACGGATCGACGCGAGCGGGGTGCGCAACTCGTGACTCGCATCCGCCACAAAGGTACGCACTTTGTTCTCGCTAGCTTCGCGGGAATTGAGGGCGGATGCCACATGCTCAAGTAAGCGGTTGAGTGCTGCCCCCACTTGCCCAACTTCGGTGCGCGGGTCAGCGTCATCAAGCGAGACCCGTTCGGCAAGCGCAACAGCTCCGCGATCGAGTTGGATTTCGGTGACACGGGTTGCTGTGCCGGCAACTCGTTCGAGGGGGCGCAAGGCGAACCGCACCGCAATGGCACCCGCAATTGCGGCAATGACGACGGCGAGAATTCCAATGCCAATGACCAACAGGGTAAGCCGCAACACGGTGTCACTGACATCAGCGAGCGGTAGCGCAACGATGAGAGACTCTCCATTGAACGGAGTGCTCGAAACGATGACCCGATATTCGCCGAGCGTACCCCCGAGATTCACCGTGACCGGTTCACTTGATTCGGTCAGAGCAGACAGCGCTGCGAGCTGATCCGCGGTCAAGGGCGACGGTGCGCCCCGGGTTCCCAAGACTCCAGCCGTGATAGTTCCATTGGAGGTCACGAGACCCGCAATTGTTCCTTCACGCTGGCCCGGCAGCGCTAGAAAGTCGCCAGCCGGGGGAATGTTTTGGGTGTTTCCTGTTGGCCGACCATCAAGCGCACCTTGGGAACGGCTTGAAGCGGAAACCAATTGAACATCGAGACGGTCAACCAGAAAGCCCTGCAACGCAAGCACACTCACGACGCCGATAAGCACTGCGGCGAGCGCAATGAGTGCGGCGCTGCCCAAGACTAGGCGATTGCGGAGGCTAAGCCTGCGGCCCGTCCCCGGGGCCTTCACTTCTCGAGGTCGGATCACTCGGCAGCCCGCAACATGTACCCGACCCCGCGAACTGTCTGAATCATCGGAGGGCCAAGAACATCAATCTTCTTGCGCAGGTAGGAGATATAGATTTCTACAACGCTTGCTCGTCCGCCAAAGTCGTAGCTCCACACCCTGTCAAGGATTTGCGCGCGACTGAGCACACGCCTGGGGTTGCGCATCAAGTAGCGCAAGAGCTCGAATTCGGTGGCGGTGAGGTCAACTTTGGTGCCTGCCCGGCTCACTTCGTACGTGCTTTCATCCAGCGAGAGATCCCCGACTTCAATCACCGGATCGGCATCGCCAGCAATCGTGATCGCAGAACGACGCAAGAGTGCGCGCAGTCGTGCCACGAGTTCTTCCAAGCTGAAAGGTTTGGTCACATAGTCATCGCCGCCAACCGTGAGTCCAGCAACGCGATCCTCGACAGCGTCTTTTGCTGTGAGGAAGAGTATGGGCGTCTCGATGCCGTCAGCTCGCAGTCGAGTGAGAACTGCAAGCCCATCTAGTCCAGGCATCATGATGTCGAGAACGATGACGTCTGGGCGAAATTCGCGAATGGTGGTGAGGGCTTGATGTCCATCAGAGGCGAGCCGAACATCCCAGCCCTCATAACGAAGGGCCATCGAGAGAAGGTCTGTTAGCGAATCTTCGTCGTCGACAACTACCGCACGAATGGCTGTACCGTCGGCTCGGCTCAAACGCGGTTGCGCCTGGACTGCCGGAAGGTGGCGTGACTGATTCATGTCTTCTAGTTATTCGGAGTTTCCTATGAAATTTCTGTGTACGAATTTCTGGTGTCATCGCTGAGAAACGCTTTCGCGGCTCAAGGCTAGTTCTCAGGTTGGCCATAGGGCACTGATAAGGCTCCTTCCTACCTTTGCCTTGACCACCCGAAGCACCGAGGAGACCCATGTTCGGAACGTACCTGTATCGAGAACTCAGCAACCGACGCAAACAGACAACAATTATTGCGGCCGGCATGGCTCTCGCCATTGCCCTCGTGATGATCGTGAGCGGCGTCGCTGCTGGTGTGCGAGACGCCCAAGCGAGCGTGCTCGCATCGATTTACGGTGTCGGCACCGACATCACCGTCACTCAAGAACCAGAATTACCCGCCGAAGGAGAAGCGGGGCAACAGCAGCAGCCTCGCTTTGAGTTTGGCGCTGACGACGGCGCCACCGCCGATGGTACAACCGCCCTGGCGCAGTCTCGTCTGACCAGTGGCGTTGGCAGCACTACCTTCGATGCGGATGCTCTCACGACCTCCGCCGCACTCGATAACGTTGCCGCAGCCACTGCCACCTTGACGCTCAACAACGTGAGTTTCTCGGGCGAGATTCCGACCCGCGACACTACCGCTACCGAAGAGGGCGGAGCGCCCGGGGCAGGGCAAATGGGCCCTGGCGGACCAGACGGTGCTGGCGGAAGCTCGTTCAGCGTCGACACTTTCACCGTTACCGGAATTGATGTTGCTGGCGAAAGTGTTGGCCCCCTCACTTCCGTCGGGCTCGTCGACGGTCGCGCGTTTGAGACAACGGATGCTGCAACCAACGTCGTAGTGCTGGACTCCGGCTACGCCACAACGAGCGAACTCAGCGTCGGCGACACCCTCGAAATTGGTGGTGAGAAGTTCGAGATCATCGGAACCGTCTCATCCACTTCATCGGACGCCACCACGGCATCCAACACCTACATTCCGCTTGATACAGCACAGCGCATCTCAGAGCTTGAGGGTCAAATCTCGACCGTCTACGTGCAGGCTTCATCGTCGACCGACATTGCTTCAGTTCAAGCCTCGCTGCAGAGCGCACTTCCGGATGCAGCAGTCAAGACTCAAGAGGATCTTGCCTCGAGCGTGTCCGGCTCGCTGTCAACGGCCTCCGACCTCGTCGGCAAGCTCGGAACGTGGTTGTCGATCATTGTGCTCGCCGCTGCGTTCCTGATCTCTGTTCTTCTCACTACTTCTGGCGTCGCTCGTCGCACCCGTGAGTTTGGCACCCTGAAGGCGATCGGCTGGAGCAATGGTGCGGTCGTGCGTCAGGTTGCTGGTGAGTCACTGGTGCAGGGGGCAATCGGCGGGGTGATTGGCGTCGCCGTTGGGCTGCTGGGCATTCTTGCGATCAATCTAGCGGCCCCCGCCTTGAGCGCGAGCGCGACAACGACTACTCCGTTCGGCCCAGGGGCCGGACCGGGGGGAGGCGGACGATTCGGAGATGCCGCGGCCACGGCTGCTGCTGCCTCGACCGAGATCGCTCTACAGATTCCGGTAACTCTCGGCATCATCGGCATCGCCGTGGCCCTCGCCATACTCGGCGGCCTCATCGCTGGCGCCTTCGGTGGATGGCGCGCAGCCAAACTGCGCCCAGCCGAAGCTCTGCGCAGCGTTGCCTAATCCCACCGTTTTTTCTGACCAGTAGGAGACCTTCTATGTACGAACTAGCTAATCTCACCAAAACCTACGAGACCAAACGTGGCCCCGTCAGCGCACTCAACAGCGTAACCCTCAGCATCCCGACCGGACAGATGGTCGCGATTCAGGGACCGACGGGCGGGGGAAAGTCGACACTGCTGCAAATGCTTGGTGCACTTGAGCGTCCGACCAGCGGCACGGTCACTCTGGGTGATAGCGAACTGTCTGCGATGCCGGATGCTCGACTTGCAGACATTCGCGCGCGCACGATTGGGTTTGTTTTCCAGGGCTTCAATCTCATCCCCACTCTTACTGCTCAAGAGAATGTGGAGACGGCCCTTGCGCCGCTCGGACTCGCGAACGCTGAGCGTAAGCGTCGCGCGACCGAAGCGCTCGAGAAGGTCGGCTTGGGCGAGCGTTTAGCTCACCATCCGTCTGAGCTTTCTGGTGGTCAGCAGCAGCGTGTTGCGATCGCTCGGGCACTCGTCAAGGAACCTTCCGTGTTGCTAGCCGACGAACCGACCGGAAACCTCGACGAGCAGACCCGGGACGAGATCATGGAACTGCTTGAGGGCTTGTGGCGCGATCAGGGGCTGACCTTGATTATCGTGACGCACGACTCTGCTGTTGCGAAGCGGGCTGAGCGTCGATTGCAGCTGAAGCACGGAGCAGTGACCGAAAAGAAGTAGCGCTGCGAGGCTTTCACCCAGGAGAGGTCTGCCGTGACTAAGCGGAGTTGGTGGGCGGCGCGGTAGTTGCTACCGTGTCGCCCCTGTGACGAGCCACCGCTCGCCTCTAGCTCGCAGTCCCAGTGTCACTGCTCGTGCCCCGATGTATCCCAGTCCGAAGGCGAACCACAGTGAGACCAGTGCTGGTGCGGCGGTGAGTTCTGCGAGAGAAACCCACCAGAGGAGTGGGAGATAGACGGCAAGGTTAATGAGACCCGTGAGGGCAAGGTAGCGCGCATCCCCCGCACCGATTAGCACCCCGTCGAGCACGAACACGTAGCCGGCGACAGGGATGCCGAGAGCCAGCACGGGAAGAAGAGCCGCTAGCCCTGTGCGAACTTCTGAATCGCTACTGAACACGAAGCCAAGCCAGGGTGACATCGCCAGAATCACGATTCCCAACACGACGCCGCTGAAGATTCCGAGTTCAATGAGTCTGCGGGTGATCGCTCGCGCTTGAGGAACATCACTGGCCCCCAACTCTTTGCCAATCATTGCTTGTCCGGCTATGGCGAGGGCATCAAGCACGAACGCGAGGGTGGCGAAGATAGTGAGGGCGATCTGAACCGTTGCGAGTTCCTGAACCCCGAATCCCGTTGCGACCGCAATTGTTGCGAGCATCGCTGCCCTCAAGGATGCCGTGCGGAGCAGCAGCCACGCGCCAGCATGCCCGGCAATGAGCATCCCGCCGAGGTGGGGCCGCACTCGCGCGTCTTCCCGGCGCGCGATGACGATGAGCATCACGAGGTAGGCAATCGCCATTCCCCAACTGGCCACTACGGTGCCGATGGCGGAACCGGCGAGCCCCCACCCGAATCCGTAAATGAAGAGAACGTTGAGCAGGGCGTTTGAGATGAATCCTGCGACCGCCACGATAAGTGGCGTTCGGGTGTCTTGCAAACCCCGCAGGAGTCCGGAGGCCGCAAAAGTGATGAGCATCGCCGGCAGCCCGAGAATAGAAATTGCGAGGTACTGGTTGGCGAAGCCGACGATGCTGGGGTCTGCTCCGAAGAGGCTGATCAGCCACGGGGTCGCTGGGATTCCAATGATGACCAATAGGAGACCCAACAGGATTGCGAGCCAAACTCCGTCGACGCCTGCCGCGACCGCTCGGGCACGGTTGCCGACGCCGAGCCAGCGTGCAACAGCAGGAGTGGTCGAGTAGGCCAGAAAGATGAGCAACCCCACCGCTGTTTGCAGTACGGCGCTGGCAACGCTGAGCCCGCCCAATTGCGCGCTGCCGAGATGACCAACGAGAGCGGTGTCGGTGAGGAGAAAGATTGGTTCCGCTACGAGCGCGCCGAGCGCCGGTAACGCAAGGCGCCGGATATCCCGGTCAAGTGGCGAGTGCAGCAGGCTCACTACTGGCTAGTCTGTCGACGACTCTGTCGCCTTGGGCGACGGTGACGCTGCAGGCTTTGACGGCGCCGCTTTCTTCGCGGCAGGTTTTTTCGCGGCCGGCTTCTTTGCGGCCGGCTTCTTCGCGGGTGCAGCGTTCGTCGCTGCGGCCGAGGTTGCCGGCGCAGTCTTCGTTGCCGGCGTAGCCTTTTTCACCGCAGGCTTCGTTCCGGCCGGCTTGACTGCTGTCCGCTTGGTTGCTGTTGGTTTGGTTGACCCAGCCTTGCTGGTGGACGTCGAAGCCTTGCTGGTGGACGTCGAAGCCGTGGACTTCTTAGCCCCTACAGTCGCCTTACTAGCGGCAGGCTTTTTCGCCGCGGTCGTCTTGGTCGTAGAACTGCTCGGCGTCGACTTCTTGGCTGGCGCCTTTTTGGCTGGCGCCTTCTTCACCGCGGCTTTCTTCGCTGGTGCTCTCGTTGCCGCGATGGTCGCTGCCGTCGTCACGGTTGAGGTAGCTGTTTCGGAGACATCCGGCGTCGAAGCTGCCGGTGTCGAAGACTGAACATCGGCGTTCGTTTCGTCAGATGCAGCATCCGTAGGACTCGTGGCATCCGTGTCAACCGCAGCACCCGCAGGATCCGTGACAGGCGCATCACCCGCGTCGCCGGCAGCACCGCGCTCAGCAGCACCGCCCTCAGCCTCAGCTAGACGCTCTCGGCGCTCACGAACCTGACCAATGATTGTGGGAATCAGCAGTGCCAGCAGCAGAACTACTGCAGTGGTGGCGATGAGCACCACTGACTGTACGGAACCTTGATCTGGCTGTGGTGTCGGGTCCACGATTTCTATTTCGCGACCGGAAAGTTCAGGCTGATATTGGGCGAGAGTCGTTTCGCCAGCAATTCCGCTTTCGCCACGCACGAGGGGAATGATCACGCCATCACTGAGGCTGAACCATGCTTTCGTCTCCGGCTCGTGCACGAGTGTTGCATCTTCGTCGATGTGGTCGAGGGCGAGCGTGATGCCGGGGTTGCGGATGAAGTCGATCATTTCTGGGTCGACCGTTGCCGGATCAATGCCAATCATGGCAATACCAACCGGCTCTTCACCAATCAGAACCGGCACCTTCCAGCGATTGACATACTGCACCGGAGTGTCCGTCTTCTGCCCAGAATGGAATGCCTCAGACCAGAGGAAGATTCGATCAATTTCACCCAGTTCAATACCATCCGTGAAATCGAGTCCGCCGCCTCGCTCGTCAACACCGAAATACTCTTCGAGCTCAAGAATGAGTCCGTCATCTGACGCTGCGAACTCGCTAACATCTGGCGGGATCGAACCAACGGATGCTACAGCGCCCGCCGCCGGAACGAATGTGATCATTGCAAAGAGTGCTGCTGCTGCGGCAACGGACCACCGACGACGGTGTCTCGACGGTGGCGCAGAATCGGAGTGGCGAGCTAGCATGCGCCTAGTCTGCCAGTACCGGCACACATTGGTTGACGTGACGCGTAACAACCACGACTTGGCGGCGGTGAATCTGGGTTTGTGCGCGGTGGGCACCATTGCGCAGCAGACACGAGAGACAATGGTGGTGTGACTATGCAACCGGAACTCGATCTGTGGGAGCCGGTTGCGCCCAATCACCTCAATCGCGTGGTCGCCCACGCTGAAGATCGGGTTGCCTGGCTTCGGGCGCGAAGCCGCGGTGTTACAGCGACGGATGCCGCCCGCTTGGCAACCGAAAGTTCGTTGCGTGGAGTGGTGGAGAGCAAGCTCCTCGGCTCTGGTTTCTCTGGCAATGCGTTCACCGATCACGGCCGACTGCGGGAACCTGAGATCGCACGGTGGGTGCTTGCCCAGCACGGCATCCGCTCAAGTTCTGCGCTCTATCACGCGCACGATCAACCACAGCATTTGGCAACTCCCGATGGTGTTGCCGTAATCGATGGTGCTGTGGTGTTGTCAGAAATCAAGACGACCCATAAGGCGTGGCGCAGCATCCCCCGTTCCTATTTGCGTCAAGTGTGGTGGCAGCAGTACGTGCTCGGCGCGGATCGCACCCTGGTGGTGTGGGAACAGCATGACGACTTTGTGCCCGTGCATGCTGAGCCGAAATGCTTGTGGGTTGAACGAGATGAAGACCAGATCCATGCCCTTGTCGGACTTGCCGATCGGCTGCTCGATCTCATGCGAGCGCCGTAGCTAGCTAACGCGGTCACGCCCCAGTTTGCGCGCAGCAATCACCGCGCCAAGCATCATGAGCCAGGCAATAGCGATAGTCGTTGCCACAAACTCGAGACGGCTACCAAGCACGACTTGGAAACGGAACAGGGAGAAGAGCCCACCCGTTCCGGCGATCACAGCAACAGCAATGGCCGTGATCAGCGACATTCGAGCGAGCACTCGGTGCTCCCGCGCGAATGACGTTTGGATCATTGCCCAGCAAGCGGCCGCGAAAGCGATAACGGCAGCGAGGGTGTGAGTGAAGTCCTGCACCGTGAAACTGGGGCCATAGGGCAGTGGGCATCCCGAAGTGCAGGTCACTTGCGACGCGAGCAAAAAGAATCCGCAGCCAACCCAGAGTGACACTGCTGGCGAACCGAGGGAAAGCAATGGTGGCCACGCTCGAACTCGGCGGGCAGCCCACGCGACGGCTGAGCCTCCCGCGACAATCAGAAGCAGGGCAATCTCGAACGCGGCGGCAGTAGGTTCGCCCTCAGCGCCGAGCTCGCTGACGTAGAGCTCTCGAGGAACAGAGAGTCGCGACATCCAGATAAGAGTGAGCGCAACCCCAACGGCAACGCTGCCAACAACAGCGACATAACCCTCAAGGGCACCGAGGGAGACTCGAGGCGGCGCAACTGCGGTCATAGCCCGAACGCCCGCGGGCGAGAAGTCAGCGGCGCGAGCATTCAACAATCGTAGAGCACCACGACGGCGCAAGCACCGGTCAGGGAGAAACTTATTTAGGCGTCTGCACTGAGGGGCAGCTCACGAACGTAGTCGTCTTCCCACCGCTCCCCCACAAGAAACTTCTTCGTACCCACGAGGCGAAAACCCGACTTCTCATAGAAGCGATTGGCACGAACATTTTCCTGATTCACCCCAAGCCAGACAGCAGCAAAACCCTCGAGTCGTGCGCGCTCGATTCCTGCCGTCACTAGAGCCTTGGCAACGCCAGCACCGTGGAACTCGCTGAGCACGTAACACTTGCTGAGTTCGACGCTTGGTCTCGCTGTGAGTGCTGCGGCAACATCCGGATCACTGGGCTCGTCACTGCAAAAGAGTACGTAGCCTGCTGGTCGACCATCAACCTCGCCGATCAGAATCTCGCGGGCGGAGTCGTTGAGGTAACCACTAAACGACTCGACCGAAAGGTGGTGCGCGATGAACTCGGCTATTGCCTGCGGGGTGGTACTTAGAGGGCAGGCGAGAGGAAAGGTGGTGCGTGCGAGCTCATGCAACATCTCAGCATCGGCAGCAACAGCAACGCGAACGGTGGTCGTCACGACGAAAACTCCTCCGGGGATGCGAAAACGGGGGCCGGCAGAAGCCGGCCCCCGTTCATCTAAGCAGTATTAGATCGAGTTGATGTCGACCGGGATGCCAGGACCGAAGGTCGTGGAAACAGTTGCTTTGGTGATGTAGCGGCCCTTTGACGAGCTCGGCTTTGCGCGAACGATCTCGTCGAGCGCTGCCTTGATGTTCTCGTCGAGCTGCTCGGCGGTGAACGCCGTCTTGCCAACAATGAAGTGCACGTTGGAGTGCTTGTCGACACGGAATTCGATCTTTCCGCCCTTGATCTCCGAGACAGCCTTAGCGGTGTCAGGAGTAACCGTTCCGGTCTTCGGGTTTGGCATGAGGCCACGCGGACCAAGAACCTTACCCAAACGACCAACCTGGCCCATGAGCTCGGGGGTCGAAACTGCTGCGTCGAAAGCGGTGTAGCCAGCGGCTACCTTCTCGATGAGCTCCGAGCCACCAACCTCGTCGGCGCCAGCAGCAATAGCTGCTTCAGCCGCAGGACCGGTTGCGAAAACGATAACGCGAGCAGTCTTACCCGTACCGTGAGGCAGGATGACGGTGCCACGAACCATCTGGTCAGCCTTGCGAGGGTCTACACCCAAGCGAAGAGCAACCTCAACGGTTGAATCAAACTTCTTTGAGCCGGTCTCGCGAGCAACAGCTACAGCCTCGGTTGGCGTGTAGAACTTGCCCTCTTCGAGCTTGTCGGTGGCAGCCTTGTATGCCTTGGAATTCTTGGACATTATGCCTCCACCGTGATTCCCATCGAACGAGCAGTGCCCGCGATGATCTTCATTGCGCCGTCGATGTCGTTGGCGTTGAGGTCAGCCATCTTCTGCTCGGCGATCGTACGAACCTGGTCTTTTGTGAGCTGTGCAACCTTGACGGTGTGCGGTGTGCCTGAACCCTTTGCAACTCCAGCAGCCTTCTTGATGAGCTCTGCTGCCGGCGGGGTCTTGAGGATGAACGTGAATGAACGGTCCTCGTACACGGTGATCTCAACCGGGATAACGTTTCCACGCTGTGCCTCGGTTGCGGCGTTGTACGCCTTGCAGAACTCCATGATGTTAACGCCGTGCTGACCAAGCGCAGGCCCGATGGGCGGTGCGGGGTTAGCGGCGCCGGCTTGGATCTGAAGCTTAATCAGACCTGTAACCTTCTTCTTCGGTGCCATTGTGTTTCCTTTTCAGTACGAACTGACCCGTGTGGCCAGCTCTCCCGCACCCGGTGGGGCGCGGTGGTTTTTTAGGGGCGTTAGCCCTTAAAGCTTGGTGACCTGATCGAAGCTGAGCTCGACTGGGGTCTCACGCTCGAAGAGGGAAACCAGAACGATGAGCTTTCCGCTCTCCGCCTTGATCTCGCTGATCGAACCAGGCAGGCCCGCGAACGAACCTTCCTTGATGGTGATGGTCTCGCCGATTTCGAAGTCGATCTCAGCAGGAATCGAACGCGCAGCGGTCTTGCCCTTAGCGGACGAGCCCTTAGTTGCGGGAGCTTCGACGATTTCAACAAGGCTCTTCAGCATGTTGAAAGCTTCTTCGAAGCGAAGAGGTACGGGGTTGTGGGCATTGCCAACGAAGCCAGTAACTCCAGGAGTGTGACGAACAACCGACCAGCTGTCTTCGTTGAGGTCCATGCGAACCAGAACGTAGCCGGGGATGCGAACACGGTTGACAAGCTTGCGCTGGCCGTTTTTGATTTCGACAACATCTTCCATCGGAACCTCGACCTGGAAGACGTAATCTTCCATAGCCATGGAAACCTTGCGGTTCTCGATGTTGTGCTTGACGCGCTTCTCAAAACCGGCGTAGGAGTGGATGACGTACCACTTGCCAGGCTGAAGACGCAGATCCATGCGGAACTCGGCGTACGGGTCTACTTCGGCGCCTTCGGCTTCAGCGTCATCCGCAGCTTCGTCATCGGTTGCTGCAACAGAGGCATCAGCATCTGTGGTGTTGTGAACGTCAAGAGCGCCATCGACCGCAGCATCTGCTTCGGGGTCGGCTGCAGCATCCAGAGCCTCAAGGAGCCCGGCAAGATCGGCATCGACATCGGTCGAGCCATCTTCTACGTGCATTGCCTGGTGCTCGGCGGAGTCTTCAGAACGCTCTGCCTCAGCCAGGGTGTTACCCGTCTGCGCCTCATCCTCCTCGGAGGACTGCTCTGCTGCCGTAGCGAGCTCGGAGTCTTCGCGGTGGTTCTCGGACACTAAATCTCTTTTCGTTACTCTGCATTTCGGCCGTAGCCGACGCGGTTTGTGGATGGCGGTTAGTAAAAGACCTAAACCACTAAGTCAGGGTTGCCGAACAAAAAGTTCACCAACGCGCTAAAACCAAAGTCGAGTCCGGAAACGATACCCATCATGATGACGACGAATACAAGAACGACAAGTGTGAAACTGACCAATTCACGCCTTGTCGGTGTAACGACCTTCTTGAGTTCGCTAATTACTTGGCGGATAAAGAGTGCCATGCGCCCGAAGGGTCCACGACGTTGCTCGCTGTCCTTCTTCGCCTTGGCGACGACGTCCTCGCTGGGCTCGTCTACGTCTTTCTTGGCCACTCTTAGTTACCTTCCGATACTTCGGCTTGCTCGACCCGAGACGTGAAACACGAACCGGGACTTGCAGGGCGGACAGGACTCGAACCTGCAACCTGCGGTTTTGGAGACCGCTGCTCTACCAATTGAGCCACCACCCTTTGCGAGAGATTTGCATCTCTCACCCCAACACTTTCGCACAAACACCGCCGGACTTCTATTTTCAGAAGTGGAGAGTAGGCGCGCGAAAGTATGGCAGTTTTCAACTACTTCTTCCAGTGTACGTCATGAAGCGGCCTCGTGAAATACGGCGAACAGCCAGACGGCAACAGATAGCGCGAAGCCCTCCCAATTCGGTGCCAAAAAAGTTTTCTGAAAAGAATCTGAGAATCCGCGTCATAACCGCCCCCGGTCGCAGTCTCTCTATACAAGCGGGGCGAACCACCCCGCAATTTCGGACAACACCGGCATCACCACGCGAGGACTAACCACCTCGCCGCATAACTAAAAAGCATCACCACCAGATGGGCAAGCGAAGCTGAGATCAGGCAGCAGTTCGTGGCACAACCCTCACGTTGGCCTCATAGTCGAGTCAGTTTCCTTATCCACACAGGATCAGGAAGGTACCAGTCGTGTTTACACAACACATCCCGCGCGCTGGGAAGCCAGTCGGGAATACCAAGCACAACCCAGTAGTCCGTTTTGGAGCGACGCTGGGAACCGTAGCCCTCGTTTCGGGCTTCACTCTCATTGCACCCGCTGCCGCGAGCGCCGACGAAGTCAACGGGGCGTCATACGCCTACGCCGAGTTCCTTTCCGGCAATGTTTTAGGCACGGACCTCGGCAACGTTGTCGGCCTTGGTCGGGTAGCTGCAAGCAACAACGGCAACCAACCACGTCAGATCAGTCGCAACCCCCTCTCCGTTGACGTGCTCGGGGCCACCGTCATCAACCAACCGGGCGGCATCCAACTCCCCATGGTGGATGTTCTCGATGCTGGAGTCATCAGCCACTACGCCCAGGCCGACCAGAATGGTGAGTCCTACGCCTCAACAGGAGCCATCCAGAACGACGGCGGAATTGGAGTCGGCAACAATGCTGCCGGTCCTGCCGGAGACCTAACACTCGATCTCGACAGTCTTCTCGACAACCAGTTCTCTTCCGTGTTGACCGACCTCAAGCTCGACCTCGAGGCGGTAGCCGCACGCGCCAACGGCTCGATGACCTCAGCATCAGGCGACTACACGCTCGCCGATGCCACACTGCGTTTCTCGAGCCCCGCGATCAGCCAACTGACCAGCAAAGTGAACAGTGCACTCAGCGGCGTCGACGGTCAGCTACTCAGTTTGGGCGGTGATGACGGTGCTCTCGGAAACTCGATCGACCGCATCCTCGATCCCCTCCTCAGCGTTGTTGGATCATCGGCAAACGTGAAAGTGGTTATCGACGCTGACGTGCACAATGCCGTCAGCTCACTGCTGAACGAAAAATACGGCAACGGAGCAGTGAGTTTCAATCTCGAAACCGGCGCGGTGCTCGTGGACCTCGAAACATTGTTAGGTAGCGACCTGAACGATTTGCCACCGAACACCGAGCTGCTGACGGATGCCGTCGTCAACCAGATCCTGAAGGGAATCACTGAAACAGTCGGCACCCTCGCTGACGACATCGTCGAACGAGTGGAGTCGGCTCTCCGAAACGCTCGCGTGGATGTTTCAGCGAACCTCACCGCGTTGAGCGGGCAGGATCCGGTGCAGCAGAAGGTGTGTAGTGACATCCAAGTCCCGATCATTGGTGACATCATCACCGGTGGCACGGGAAGCACTGGTGGCCTCGGCGGTCTTCTTGGTGGACTCACTGGTGGAGTAACGCACACCATCACACAGGGCGTCATCGGCTACACAACAGAAACGGTGTGCAAGCTCGTTGCGACCGCCCTGCCCGACCTGCGCAGCACTGTCGCTGTCACCATCGTCGGAACAGTCGATGACCTGATTGACGGCACCGCAGCACAGGCGAGCGCTAACATCTCGCTACTCGGTGGCACCGTGAAAACTGCGCTCGACGTCGATGCCATCATCGGAAGCCTCGGCACGAGCCTCAACCAGTCGCTGTTCTCCAACGACGGTGTCGTTAGCTCGGTCATCGCTCGCCTCAATACTGGATTGGTCAACCCCGCCGTTACCGGACTTCTTGGCAACTCAAGCGTCGCAACGGTGCTGAACGATCTGATCTCGATCACCGTCAACGTTCAAGAACAGTGGACCTCTACTGGTGCTGTCAGCGGCAACATGTTCAGCGAAACCGCAGTGCGAGTGAGCGTCGGCTCGGGAGGACTTCTCAGCGGTGCTCTCGGTCGCGCAGCATTAGCGCCCAGCTTTGCCGCTCGCGGAGTCGTCAGCCTCAACGTGGCCCAAGCCACCGTTGGGCCGAACGTGCGAACCGTCGTTGACCCAGGATGCACCGTGAACTGTGGCCCCGGCGGCGATCCAGACCCCTGTGTCGGAATTTGCATCCCCGGAGATCCGGACTTTCCAGAACTTCCGACTCTCGCCCTTGGCGGACAGCTCGCATACACCGGTGCCGGTGTTGCGACGCTCATCGCCCTCATCGTCGCGTTGTTGGCAGCGGGTGCCTACTTCGCGCGTCAAGGTTACCTACGTACACATCCCAAGTCCGAGCTCTAGGACTGCGTAGCTAACCTCTAGCGGCCGGAGCTGGTCGTCCCCCCAGGACCACTGCTCCGGCCGCTTTTCTCTGCCATCACTACGGTCGTAATCCCCTCCCCATCGCTAGCCGCAACGCCTAGACTTGACGGGTGACTTCACCTCGCCTCTCTGCCAGAATTTCCGCCATCGCCGAATCGGCCACCCTCAAGGTGGACGCTAAAGCTAAGTCGCTTCTTGCGGCCGGTCGTCCGATCATCAGCTATGCGGCTGGCGAGCCCGATTTCGCGACACCGGCGAACATTGTGGAGGCGGCATCCCGAGCAGTGCTCGACCCCAAGAACCACCGCTACACGCCTGCAGCCGGACTGCCAGAACTGCGCGAAGCAATCGCGGCCAAGACGCTGCGCGATAGCGGCCTCGAAGTGGGAATCAACCAAGTTGTCGTCACCAACGGTGGCAAGCAGGCCGTCTACCAAGCCTTCGCAACTCTTGTAGATCAGGGCGATGAAGTAATCGTTCCGACCCCGTACTGGACGACCTACCCCGAAGCGATCAAGCTCGCTGGCGGCACCATGGTTGAAGTTTTTGCTGGTGCAGATCAGGGTTACCTCGTGACCGTCGAGCAGCTCGAAGCAGCTCGCACCGAGAACACCAAAGTGCTGCTCTTCGTTTCACCGTCGAACCCGACCGGTGCCGTCTACACGCCCGAGCAGACCAAGGCCATCGGCGAATGGGCGCTCGAGCACGGCATCTGGGTGATCAGCGATGACATCTACCAAAACCTTGTTTACGACGGAGTGCGCGCTGTTTCCATCGTTGAGGTTGTTCCCGCGCTCGCCGACACCACCATTTTGGTAAACGGCGTAGCCAAGAGCTATTCGATGACCGGCTGGCGCCTCGGCTGGATGGTCGGCCCCGTCGATGCAATGAAAGGCGCTGCCAACTTGCAGTCGCACCTCACGAGCAACGTCTCCAACATCTCGCAGCGTGCTGCAATCGAAGCCCTCACCGGCCCGCAGGATGCCGTTGAAGAAATGCGCCTAGCTTTCGACCGCCGTCGCAAACTCATGGTCTCCGAGCTCAACAAGATCGACGGCATCAACTGCCCAACACCACAGGGTGCTTTCTACGTGTACCCGGATGTTTCGGGCCTACTGAACCGCGAATGGGCTGGCGTCACCCCAACCACAAGCCTCGAACTTGCCGATCTCATTCTCGAAAAAGCTGAAGTTGCTGTGATCCCCGGCGAAGCATTCGGACCAAGCGGCTACCTCCGCCTCTCCTACGCCCTCGGAGACGACGCCCTCCTCGAAGGTGTGCAGCGCCTTCAGAAACTTTTCAGCTAACACAACAACCGCCGCCGTTGCGGTGGAGGAACCGATGGACTCACCACCACCGCTCGATGCCGCAAGCAGGCTGCATCAAGCGCTACTCGCCTCAGCGCCGTCAGTGCGGTTGCAGGCCGCGATGTCCGCTGGGACCCATCCGCGCCCCGAATACGTGAGTGTGCTGCTCGAACGCTGCGCGATCGAACCAGACCTCAACGTTCGCGAAACCCTCACGTGGGCGCTCATGCGGCACCCAGTGGAGCTCACTGTGCCGACGCTCATCACCGAAACACGATCGGCAATCGCCCAAGCGCGCAGCCAAGCGCTGCACACCCTTTCCAAGATCGGCGACCCTGAGGGATGGGCAGCGATCACACCAGAAGTCCTCAACGACACAGATGATCAAGTCGCCCGAACAGCCTGGCGGGTAGCAACCGTGCTCGTACCCGAAGGTGGGGAGCACGCTTTGGCTGCCATGCTCGTGCGCCATCTCAACCACGGAGACCGCGACGTGCAACTCAGCCTCAGTCGGGCCCTCGTCGCGTTGGGCGACACTGCGCTTCCTGTGCTCGAAGCAGCGGCGGAGAGCGGTGATGAACGACGACGCGTTCATGCGATTGCGACGATGCTGTTGCGCGAATCCCCCGACGAGGGGTTTGACGCTGCGCTCTTTGATGCTGAGTTGAGGGTGCTGTTGTCCACGCCGCTCGACTCACCCGCCGAGCCCAACTCTGGTCACGATCCCGACACCGACTCTCGCCCAGACGACTCGTGAGCGTCTAGAGCAGCTTTCGCGCTGTCGCCCACACCGTCAGTTCATGACGCGACGACAACTGCAATTTACGCAACACAGCAGAGACGTGTGTCTCGACCGTCTTGACCGAAATATAGAGCTCGGATGCGACCTCTTTGTAGGCGTAACCGCGAGCGATATAGCGCATCACTTCGCGCTCACGGCCAGAAAGTCGGTCGAGTTCATCGCTGGACTCCGACTGCTCCCCTGCAACGGCACCGAAGGCATCAAGCACGAACCCCGCGAGTTTGGGAGAGAACACAGCGTCGCCTCCGGCTACAGCAACAACGGCTTCACTCACATCGCGACCGGAACTGCCCTTGGTGATGTAGCCGCGAGCCCCTGCTCTGATCACGCCAACAACATCCTCCGCTGCATCGGAAACGCTGAGCGCGAGAAACCGCACCGAATCCAACAGAGCGCTCGAGCGGCGAAGTACTTCTGCCCCTCCACCGCCAGCCCCGCCAGGCAAGTGCACGTCGAGCAAGACAACCGCCGGCCGCAATTTCTCGATCAGCTCAACGGCCTCATCGACCGTCGCCGCCTCGCCAACAACGCGCACGGTCGCGTCGAGATCAGCTCTCAACCCCGAGCGGAAGATGGAATGGTCGTCGACGATCACAACGTCGAGAGTGTGGGGATCATTCACGCTTGTTCCTCGATTCGAAGATGAACTTCTGTGCCAACGCCACCAGATCCTCGACGAAGAGTTGCGGTTCCGCCGGCACGAGTCATGCGGCCGATAATCGACTCCCTGATGCCAAGACGGTCGGCAGGCAAAGTGTCGAGTTCGACCCCCGGACCTCTATCGCGCACAAACACGTCAACAACGTGCGCGGAAGATTCGATGTAGATCGACACCTCACCACCCGCGTGACGTGCAGCATTCAGCATCGCTTCCCTAGTGGCAGACACGAGCGCGACGGGAGCATCCTCAACCAGTTCGCCGGCAGCGACAACATCGAATCTCACCGGATAGTCGAGCTCAATGGCGGCCGCGATTGAACGAATCTCGGTGACGCAGTCCGTCGTGGGAGCGGCATCCCCTTCAAACAACCACTCGCGCAGCTCTCGCTCCTGCGCTCGAGCGATCCGCGCAATTTCCGTCGAAACACCGGCACGGTTTTGGATGAGCGCAAGAGTCTGAAGCACCGAGTCATGCAGGTGGGCGGCGACTTCGGCCCGATGTTCTTCCCTGACTCGCGCGGTCCGTTCCGCGATCAAGTCACCCCAGAGAGCAACAATTCGTGGAGCCGCCAACAGGGCGACTGCGGCAATGATCAACGCTGTTGCGATTAGGCCGTTGATGATGCTGGGCTGCAGGGCCCACACGGAGAGCGAGCACACAATGATGATCGCCGCGGACGATCCTCGGGCTACCACCCCGTAGCGGGTGCCGCGGCTGGGGTCGTGGCGGTCAACCGCCAAGCTCCAGGCGACAGCGGCGGCGCTCGTGAGCGCAACAACGATCAGGGCCGGAGAGCGACCCTGCGGGCCAGAGCCCAAGGCGAACAGCAGGACAAGAATGGCAGCGATTCCCGAGCCAATGACGAGCAGCATCGCGATCGGAACACTTCGGTGCACTTCGCGGCGGTTATCGGTGTGGCTAGGGGCAAGAGGGACTAGAGCCCACAGCCAGAGATACAAGAGCAGTCCTGCCCCACCACACAGCGTGGTGACGACCGCCAGCAAACGCACCTTGGGTACACTCCAGCCGACATGGGCGGCCACCGCTGCACAAACGCCGCTTATTGCCGCCGCGCGCGGGCGCTGCAAGAGAGGGCGTACGGCTGCAGCGGTCATCCCTGAATCCAAGCAGGTTTTCGACCGCCATGGTGATCTCTCAGGGTGCGCTCAGGGTCATCCCTCATAGCGAAGGCTGCTAGTCAGCGCCACGATAGGAGCATGGCTTCACACAACAACTCCGGCAGCACCCCGACAGAGGACACCGACGGCTCTTCCGACGGCTCTCACGAACCCCCACCGTCCGCACCGCAAGCAACAACTCCCGGGCAGCCCTTCATGAACTGGATGCGCGAACTCGATCTCCGACGCGAAGCGGGCTGGATTGGGGGTGTGGCTTCGGGCGTCGCGACCCGCCTCGCCATCGATCCCCTCATCGTCCGCGGCATCTTCGTCGTTGTTGCCATTCTCGGTGGGCCCGCGATCCTGCTTTACGCCGCAGCGTGGCTCCTCATCCCGGATGAAAATGACTCGATCCACCTCGAGAACCTCCTCCGGGGAACGTTCGAGCGAGCACATGCAGGGATCGGCGCGCTACTACTGCTCTCGATGCTTCCCACCACTCAAGGATTCTGGGAAGTCGGCTCCTTCGTTGCTGGCCCTTCCCGCTGGGGAACAGACATCTTCCGAGTGTTGTGGACGATCCTCGTCATCGGAGGCATCATTGCGCTCGTCGTGTGGATCGCACGGCTCGCCCGCAACTCAAGTGATCGGTCAACACCTCCCGAACATCAATCGACGTCTGTCTCTTCGGACGCCGCAAATTCAGGACAGTCCACAGACTCCGCTCCATCGGATACTGTCGCTGGCGAGCGGATGAATAACGCTGCCTCAGCGGCACCGACCCTTCCCGAGCATCCAAGTTCCACCGCCACAGACGACGAAATCGCGGCCTGGCGTGAACAACGAGACGTCTGGAAGGTCCAGAACGCCGCCTGGAAAGCGCAACAGGAGGCGAATGCTCAAGAGATCCGCCGCCAACGCACCGCAGAATCGCGCGAGCGTGCTCGTGCCGCGGCAGCGATCGCGACAGCACGTCGACGTGAACGTCAACGGCTGAGCCCCCGACTCCCCGTAGCGGTCATGGCCGTTGTTGCCGGATTGGCGCTTCTCGCCTATGGTCTCGTCGCCGCAGCGGCGACGGCTAGCGGAGATTCCCCGACAATCGCCGCAGCCACCGGGCTCTCCGTTGCGGCCCTTATCTTCGGGCTAGCGATAGTGATTGGCGGAATACTGCGTCGCCGCAGCGCATTCTTAGCCTTCCTGGCCGGCATGACCGTTCTCGCCGCGCTCGTTGCATTCACTCTGCCGGTCGACCGCACCCTGCTCTCCCCGACGGCGCCGCTCGACGGGACTCGCACCGCGCAACTGTGGGGCACTGCCTACGTCAACACCCAGCAGAATGAGCCAGTCATCACGAGCGATCTCTGGCAAGGTGCCGGATCAGTCGAAGTGTATGTCGCAGAAGGAACTGCAGTGACACTCGACGTGCGCTCACCACAAAGTTCTGTGTGTGTCGCCAACCTTCGAACCGACGAGAACAACGCCGGATTCAACGGCGAGTTCGATTGCCTCTCCCCCACGAGTCTCAGCAGCACGTTCGAACGATGGCAGGTCAGGATCGGCGACCCTGACGCCACCGTGACCCACACCGTCCGCCTATGGCAGCAGGAAGGGCAGGTTCGCGTCTTTAACGACAACCCGCTCACCGCAACCGAGCTTGAGGAGTAAGAAGATGACATTTGACACCGAAAACCTGACCGAGGCGGGGACAGAGACCAGTGCTGGCGCTGACTCTTCGAACCCTGTCGCTCAGCCGCGCATCCGATTCGGCACCATTGTGTGGGGCCTTCTTATCTTTGCCGCTGGCGCCACACTGCTCACGGCACTTCGCACTCCCGGACAGCGGGACCAATTCGTCGGCTGGGCACTCTCACTGAGCCCCAGCGACAGCATGCTCATCGCCGCCATCATCGTCGGCGCCATCGTTTTGGTGCTCGGACTGCTCGCCGTCATCCGATCCCAACAGAAACGCTGGACCCGCCGCAACATCCAGCATCAACCGATCGGTTGATAGACCTCTAACCGAGCAAACCTGTTGCGGGCGGGCCAGACAAGCGACGATAGAAGCATGAACACCACCGCTCCCGTCGTGCAGGTCGAAGATTTGCGCAAAACTTACGGCTCTTTCGCCGCCGTTGACTCTGTCAGCTTTGAGATTCAGCGCGGCGAAACCTTCGCCTTGCTTGGACCAAACGGTGCAGGCAAGTCGACAACCATCGAGATTCTTGAGGGCTACCGCGATCGAACGAGTGGCCACGCTACTGTGCTCAGCGTTGACCCAGGCAAGGGAGGCCTGGAATGGAAAGCGCGGCTCGGCATCGTGTTGCAGTCCACCGGCGAGAGCGGCAACGTGACCGTGTGCGAACAGCTCACCCACTTTGCCGGTTACTACCCCAACCCGCGCACAGTTGACGAAGTCATTGCCGCCGTCGGGCTTGACGAGAAAGCCAGCACGTTGATTCGCAAACTTTCGGGCGGTCAACGGCGGCGGGTGGATGTCGCGCTCGGCATCATCGGCAACCCAGAGATGCTCTTCCTCGACGAACCAACTACCGGCTTCGACCCTGAGGCTCGTCAACAGTTTTGGCAGCTCATTCGCTCACTCAAGGCGGACGGCACCACCATCCTCCTCACCACCCACTACCTCGATGAAGCAGCGCAGCTTGGCGACCGCGCTGGCGTGATTGCGGGCGGCACGATGATCGATATCGGTGCAATTGATGAGTTGGGCGGCGCAGAAGCGCGGGTTCCGATTGTGCGTTGGCGCGACGGCGGCGTGCGCCGAGAAGAACGCACCCACACTCCTGGTGCCCTCGTGGCATCCCTCATGGTCGACGGTGCAGAACCTGCCGGGCTCGAGATCATCCGCCCCAGCCTGGAAGACATTTACCTGCAGTTGGTTGCCGATCACGCAACAGCACGTGAAGTGGAGAACGCACGATGAGCACCGCAACATCAACCCCCGCAGCGGCGCCAGCCCCGATTACAAAAAGCAGTGTCGGTTCCCGCTTGGGCCGCAACCTGACGCTCGGCGCCAGCCGCACCAAATATGAAGTGCGTGCCTACTTCCGTCAGGGTGACTCGGTGTTCTTCACCTTCCTCTTCCCCGTCGTCATGCTCACGATCTTCGCAGTCGCTTTCAGCGAACAAAACTTTGGCACCGAAGAAGAACCACTGACCGCCGCCGCGTTCTACCTGCCGGGCATGCTCGCCGCCGGACTACTCCTCAGTGGCCTGCAGAACATGGCCATTGATATCGCAATGGAACGTAGCGACGGCACCCTCAAACGATTCGCCGGCACCCCGCTTCCGGTGATGAGCTACTTCATCGGCAAAATTGGTCAGGTGTTCGTGACCGGCGTACTGCAAGCGACCCTCGTGCTTCTTGTCGCTGGCATCGCTTTCGGTGTTGAACTGCCGAGCGAACCAAGCAAATGGCTGACCTTCGCTTGGGTCTTCGTGCTCGGTGTTACGACATCCGCCGTGCTCGGTATAGCGCTGAGCGCACTCCCCCGCTCGGGAAAGAGTGCAACCGCCGTTGTGATCCCCATCGCCCTCGTGCTGCAATTCATTTCCGGGGTGTATCTCGGATTCTCGATGCTTCCGACATGGCTGCAGAACTTTGCGAGTGTGTTCCCCCTCAAGTGGATGGCGCAGGGAATGCGGGAAGTGTTCCTGCCCGCCAGCTTCGAAGTACTTGAACAGTCCGAGAGCTGGAACCTTCCCGGTGTTGCGATCGCGACCGGCCTCTGGCTCGTGCTCGGCCTCATTGTGACGCGGCTCACCTTCCGCTGGATCCGCAAGGATAGCTAAATGGGATTCGTTCGCTGGATGAGCATTGCAGTGATCGCCACAGCGGCGGTCATGACGGTGCTCATCGTCGGCTCCGGAGGCTACGACCTCGAGAGCCGAGTGGGGGCCGGAATCGCCCTAGCCACCTTCACTCTCTCCTGGTTCACGATCGGCATCCGCTCATACACCAGCCGAATCGCAGCGATCGTCTTCCTTGCTTCCATCGTGATCATTGTCGGCACCGCCGTCGCCTTCATGCCCGTCATGGCCACCCTGCAATCGCTCGCCTACCCACTGATTTGGGTGATCGCGGAACGCACCAGAAACGCCATCATCGGCAACGTGACCCTCGCCCTCTCTGTGGGGCTCGGCTTTCTCATCAATGGCGGCTTCAGCACCGATGCACTGCTCTATAGCGGCACCGTTGTGGCCCTTTCCCTGCTCTTCAGCCTCGCCCTCGGCCTCTGGATCACCCAAATTTCCCAGCTCAGCGACCAACGCCACCACCTCGTGCAGGAACTCCGCTCCACCCGTGACGAGCTCGCAGCCGTCAGCCGAGATGCCGGAGTCTCCAGCGAACGAGAGCGGCTTGCCCGCGAAATCCACGACACCATCGCGCAAGACCTCACCGGGCTAGTGCTCGTTGCCCAAAGGGCACGGCGCGAACTCGACAACAACCACCCTGCCGCCGCAGCCGAACAACTCGAGCTGATCGAAGACAGTGCTCGCGCAGCACTCGCGGAAGCGCGCGCCCTGGTCACGGCATCCGCTCCGGTTGGACTCACGGGCGACGGAATTATGAGCGCTCTCGAACGACTTGCAGAACGCTACAGCCGAGAAACTGGACTAACCGTGAGCGTGGATGCCGGGCAGCTGCCTGCGATCGAACGCGAAACTGAAGTTGTCGTGTTGCGCTGCGCCCAAGAAGCCCTGGCGAATGTACGTAAGCACGCGTCGGCCACTCACGCGACTATTGCAGTGACAGTGGATGGCACGGGGCTCACACTGGCGGTAACGGATGACGGTGTCGGCTTTGACCCGGCGTCCGTGCACACTGGTTTCGGGCTTGAGGGAATGAGTGCACGGTTGGCGCTCGTGAATGGCCGCCTCGATATTGACAGTTCGGGCGCCGGTACAACGGTGCGCGCCACGATCCCGCAAGGAGCGTCCGCATGATTCGTGTTGTTGTTGCCGATGATCACCCCATTGTGCGCAGTGGAATTGTTGGACTGTTGAGTTCTGCGGATGACATTGAGGTCGTCGGGGAGGCCGGCAATGGTGCCGAGGCGGTCACGTTGGCCACGCAGCTTTCGCCCGACGTTGTGCTCATGGATTTGCGCATGCCCGGGGTTGGAGGCGCTGAAGCGACCGCGCAAATCGTTGCCGCCCGCCCCGAGGTGCGCGTCGTGATCTTGACCACCTATGAGTCTGACGAGAACATTCTGACCGCCATTGAGGCTGGAGCGAGCGGTTACCTGCTGAAGGCGGCACCGCAGGATGAGATTGTGGCTGGGTTACGGTCGGTGGCTCGCGGCGAGGTTGCTTTGGCTCCGTCGATTGCGGCGCTGCTGGTGAAGCGTATGCGCGAACCGGCACCGGTCTCGCTCAGTGATCGCGAAACTCAAGTTCTTGCGCTTGTTGCTGAGGGCAACAGCAATCGGGCGATTGCCATCGCCCTGTTCGTGAGTGAGGCGACGGTGAAGACGCACCTCATCCATGTGTTTGAGAAGCTTGAAGTGAAGGATCGAACGCGGGCCGTCACGAGAGCAATGGAATTAGGGCTGCTACCGACTTCGAGCTAGAGCTGCTGCGACTAAGTGCCGTAACGAAAAAGTGCCGTAGCGACTAAGGGCTGCGGCAATCTAGGTGAGTTCGACGCCAACGGCGACGGGTTCTGGCTGCAGGCGAATGCCGTATTCGCCAAGCACTCTGGCGGCAATGTAGCGCGAAAGTTCTGCCACTTCGGCGGCATCCGCTCCGGTTCGATTGACGATTGCGAGGCTGTGCTTTGACGAGATGGCGGCGCGCGATCCAGGCAGCCGGAAGCCTTTTTTCACACCGGAGTGTTCGATGAGCCAGGCGGCGCTCAACTTCACCATTCGCTGTTGTGGCACGGGCGGCAGGGCGGGAGCTTCTCCGAGCGGAACCACAATGTCGGCAACAGGTTCATCGTCGATTACCCAGCGTGGGGCATCGGCTGGCAGTGCTCGTGCAATGTTTTCGGGAACGATCGGATTCGTGAAGAACGAGCCGCAGCTTGCCGAGTCTGGTTCGTTGGGGTCGAGCACCATTGCTTTGGATGCCCGCAGCGCGAGCACGGTGTCGCGAACTTGTTGCACGGGCACTTTGTCGCCGATGTTCACTCCGAGCGCCGTGGCGAGTTGTTGGTACTGCACTGTGCTTGTTGGCGATGCGGTGAGGGTGAGGTGCACGGCTACTACGAGACCTGCACGGCCACTTTTGATGACGGAGCTGCGGTAGCCGAGTTCAAGTTCTGCTGTACTCAAGTGCACCAGGTCGCCGCTGGAATAGTCCAGGAAGTCGATACCGTCGAGGGCACTTGCCACTTCTTGACCGTAAGCGCCGATGTTCTGGATGGGAGCTGCGCCAACAGATCCGGGAATGCCACTGAGTGCTTCAATGCCAGCCCAACCGCGAGCGACGAGGCGCGCGACTAGGCCATCCCACGATTCGCCCGCTTGCACGCGGATGCTCAACGAGGTCTCGTTTTGGGAGACAACGTGGATTCCTTTGGTAGCGATGTGGATGACGGTGCCGTCGAATCCTTCATCGCTGATGACCATGTTGGAGCCGCCCCCGATGAGCAGCCAGTCGTCTCCGCGTTTCCAGACCGCACGCACGTTTTCGAGGAGTTCTTCCTCTGTGGTTGGTCGCAAGAGGGTGTTTGCGGGCCCGCCAACTTTCATGGTGGTGAGGTCGGCGAGCATCAGCGTTTCGCTAGCGGGGCTGTCTGTCATTTGTGGAGTTTGACCCTCACTTGGGATTTGCCGAGCACGGTCTGGTTGGCGGCACTAACGGTGAGATCGATGCGAGTGACGTCATCTTCGATGGCGCCGACTTTGGCGGTGACGGTGACGGTGACTCCGCCGTTGCCGTCGACGACGACGGGGCGAGTGAAGCGCACACCGTATTCGACGAGTTCGCCGCGGTCTTCCATCCAGTCGATGACGGGTTGGACGGCGAGGCCCATGGTGAGCATTCCGTGGGCGAGCACTCCGGGGAGGCCGACCGAGGCGGCGACGTCGTCACGGTAGTGGATGGGATTGAAGTCGCCGGATGCTCCGGCGTAGCGCACGAGGGAGAAGCGAGTGAGGGTTACTTTGCCGGTGATGAGTTCTTGCCCGACGGTGAGGTCGCTCATTCTGTGCCTCTCATGACGAGTACGGAGGTTGCGGTGACGACGTGGCTGCCGCTTGCGTCGCTGATGGCGGTTTCGGCGGTGATCATGTCGTTTCCGCCGAGGGATTTGATGCTGGTGACGGTGAGGATGGCGGTGAGTTCGTCGCCGGCGACGATGGGCCGTGTGTACGTGAACTTTTGTTCTCCGTGCACGATGCGGGAGAAGTCGATGCCAGTGTCTGGTGCTGCCAGGAGGAGGGCGAGGCCTGCTTCTTGGATGACAACGGCGAACGTGGGTGGGGCGACGACGTCGGCGTAGCCTGCTGCACGCGCTGCTGCTGGGTCGTGGTTGAGGGAGCTTTGGGCGAAGACGGCACGGGCGAATTCGCGCACTTTTTCTCGACCGACGAGGTAGGGGCTTGTTGGCGGGAAGACCCGGCCTTCGAGTTCTTTATTGACTGGCACGGAGTCCAGCTTAGGCAATGTTGAACGTTCTGCATATTAACGAGTGAAGCCCCGGTGACCGATGGTCTGCCGGGGCTTCAGGAATCTCTTGAGGTGCGAGCTCAGTAAGTTTTTACTGGCAACTGTCGCACTGCAGAAGATCCATTGGGTCGACGGGAATTGCGTATCCACCGACGTTGTCGTTGTCGTTGTCCATTCGATCCTCCTTAAAGTCTTCTCGAAGTTTACCGACGGTTTGTCGGATATTTCACTATATACGGGGAATGACACCCATGTCATTACACAACATGTAGTGTCTCGGCGTGTCGCCTAACTTTCTTTAAAACATACTCTGGGCCACTGACATTCCCGCGGCGAAGGCACGCTTAATCTTTCTGTCGCGCGATCCACGCGAGAGCATCGATTGCGCCGTCAATCACCGAAATATGGCCAGCGCTCGGCTCCAGCCTCAACTCGGCGCCCGGGATGGATGCAGCCAGACGCTGGGAGTGTGCCGGTGGCACAACTCTGTCAGCGCCACCGTGGAGAAGCAGGGTGGGAGCCTGGATCGATGCGGGGTCGAATCCCCAATCACGCACGTAAGCGAGGTCGTCGTCAATGGCCGGTGCTGGGCCAGATGCGGCGCCAGCGCGTACCACGTCGATGAACCACGACCACTCCCCCTCGAACATGGCCAGATCACCGGGGGTGAATTCGGGGTCGTAATCGTCACCGTGCTCTTTTTCGTAGGATTCCTTAGTTGTGCGCCCCTCGATGGCTGCTGTCAGGCTCGCGATACCTGTGGCGGCCATCCCTGCCGTATACACCTCCGGCTCGAGCCCGTCTCGGCCCAGTGGAGCTAGGCTCGCAATGGCGACAGCTGCGACGACTCGCATAGGGAGCATCGCGGCGACCGCCAACGCATGGGGCCCACCGCCAGAGTGACCCATCACGGCGAAGCGCTCGATTCCCAGAAAATCGACCACGGCCTCCGCGTACCCCGCGGCGGAATAGACGGGGCGATCGGGAGCGGGAGACGAGCCTCCATAACCGGGCCGGTCGTAGCCTATCCAACGCAGCCCCATAGCGGCAGCTGCATCGAGGAGTGGGGCGGGTGGAGCCCCAGTATTTGGCGTGCCGTGATGCCACAGCAACGCCAGTGCACCATCGTCGGCGGAGCCAGCGTCGTAGACGTGCAACACTCCACCGTCAGAAAGGGAAAGGGTGAACTCACTGATCCGGTCGCCTATTGAATCGATCTGTTGCGTCATCGCGTCTCCTGTAATTCGAGTGCTCGTAGTAGCAGCGCACGCCGCTCGTGGTCGGTGGGAGCCAGCTCGGCGGCCTCCCGTAGGGCTGCGACCGCCTCGGCGACCTGGCCTGCGCGTGCCAACAAATCTCCCCTCACGGCGGGGACCAAGTGGTTACCGGCCAATCGAGAGAGACTCGTGATGTTCTCGAGTGCGGCAAGGCCCGCATTCGGTCCGTGGCACATCCCCAGTGCGACTGCCCGATTAAGTTCCACCACGGGCGAGGGACTAATCCCCAACAATTCATCGTAGAGCGCGACGATCACAGGCCAATTCGTTGCGCCTGCGGTGGGGGCGGTGGCATGCACTGCGGCAAGTTCCGCCTGGATTCGGTATGGACCACGAGCCCGCTCGGGCTGACGTGCCAGTATTTTGCTGGCATCCGTGACCATCCTGGCGTCCCAAGAAGAACGGTCTTGGAGTTCGAGCGTCACTGGCTGACCGTTGTGTGCGCGAGAGTCACGGCGCGAATGCTGAAAGAGAAGTAGCGCCAGCAGGCAGCGAACTTCATCCGACTTCGGCACTAGTTCCACCAGAAGGTTAGCTAACCGAAGAGCTTCCTCGGCAAGTCTGGTCGAGTGAGAGGAATAGCCATGAGTGAAGATGAGATAAACCACACTCAACACCGCGTCGAGACGGTCCGCGAGGTCGCCTGAGCTCGGTTCCCGATAGGCAATGCCAGCGTTGGATATCTTCTGTTTAGCGCGCAGAAGGCGTTGCGACATCGTCGCCTCGCTTATGAAGAATGCGCGCGCGATGGCCTCGGTTGGCAGACCGGCAATCACCTTGAGCGTCAGCGCGACGCGGGCTTCCATCGAGAGTGCGGGGTGACAGCACACAAAGATCAAACGCATTCTGTCGTCGTCAGGGGAATCCGAATCGCGCGCGGCATCGCTGTAGTGAAGCTCACTGAGCTTGCGTCGCTCCAGCGAGCTTCGGCGCAGCAGATCAAGCGCACGGCGGGTGGAAACGGTGGTCAGCCACGCCGCCGGATTTGCGGGGATTCCATCCTCTGGCCACTTCCGCAGCGCACGCTCCACAGCGTCGGCAAGGGCGTCCTCCGCTAGGCCAAAGTCACGGGTCGTGCGTATCAAGGTGGCGATGATCCGCAACCTCTCGCTCTCCATCACCTTGGCCAGCGCAGCCGCCGGTTCGCTCACTCGCCAAATGGCCAGAAAGGCCGCAACTCGATGCGTCCGTGGCGAGCCATCTCGTGATCAGCAGCCACCGCAATGGCCTCATCGAGATCGGCGCACTCGAGAATGTCGAACCCTGCAATCCACTCGTGAGTCTCAGCGAATGGACCGTCGGTCACCAACACTTTGCCTCCGCGTTTGCGGACGACCGTCGCGTCCTGCGGTGGCCGTAGTCGGTTACCGTCGACCCGCACACCGGAGGCATCGTTTTTCGCCGCCCATTCATCGATCGGCGTTTCGCCTTCATCCGTTGCGGTATCCGGCTCGGCATCCGTGCAGACAAACATCATGAACTTCATCGAAACTCCTTCGTTCGTGGAACGTCATCTACTCAAGCAACGAATGACCAACACCAGAATCCGACAAATCTGACAAATCCGAAAGGAAAAAGCGAGGTTTCGTTTGAGAGCTCAGAATCCACGACACATGATCGCTGCGCAGACGTCGGGTCATGGGCGTGTGAAAAACGCTCTATTCTCCGCGCCAGGTAGCAGGCACGATTGTCCAGATGACTTCGGCACCGAGTTCAGCATTGGCGTCCCAGTTGTGGGGTTCCCGGCCGGGGAACGTGAGCGAGTCACCCGCGGCGAGAGGGATCTCACGATCCACGAAGCGTGCGGTGACCGCACCAGAGATGACGTGCAGCACTTCCACTTCGCAACTGATCGTGTAGAACGCATCCCCACCGTTGGCGCCGGGCTGCATGTGGGTGCGGATGACTTGAACCCGGGATTCGTTGCGCGGAGAGATGAGCCGTTCATCCACCCCCTGACCACCAAGGTTGATGTGGGGCGCGTCGGCCAATGAGATCTTGACAGCCTCGGGCTCGGCGAACAGCGACCCGATTTCGAGCGAAAGAACCTGACACAACTGCACAAGGGTGGCAACGCTCGGCGATGTCTCATCGCGCTCGAGCCGACTTAAGAAACCTTTGGTTAGCCCGGCAGAGGTCGCGATCTGCTCGAGCGTAAAACCTTGAGCTTTGCGGGCACTGCGAATGCGCGCTCCAATGGCAAGGGCTTCGGCACTGGGCGAGGGCGACAACGGTCTCATAGCTCTACTCCATCACTAACCGGGGTTGACGAGGCGCACCTCGGGGTTTACTGTGAGTTCACGTTTACTGCTGATTATCGAAAGTTTACTATGACGAAACCTATTGTTGGCCCGGTCGATGCAAGTATTGTGCCTCGCTTTGCCGGTATTGCCACATTCGCTCGTCTCCCACGCCTCGAAGACGTCGAGCACGCCGACATAGCAATCGTGGGCATTCCCTTCGATAGTGGCGTGAGCTACCGACCAGGGGCTCGCTTCGGCCCGGCACACGTTCGTGAGGCGTCACGCCTACTTCGCCCCTACAACCCGGCGCAAGACGTGTCCCCGTTTGCCGTTCAGCAAGTTGCCGACGCCGGAGACATCGCCGCAAACCCCTTCAGCATTGACGAAGCGATTCTTGAGATCGAAGCCGCGGCCCTCGAACTCGCCACGCGCGCCGACCGGATTGTCACCATCGGCGGCGACCACACCATCGCGCTCCCCCTCCTGCGTGCTATCGCCAAGAAGCACGGGCCAGTAGCCGTTCTCCACTTCGACGCCCACCTCGACACCTGGGACACCTACTTCGGCGCCCCCGTCACGCACGGAACGCCCTTCCGCCGCGCATCCGAAGAAGGACTCATCGACCTCACCGCGAGCATGCACGTCGGCACCCGCGGGCCGCTCTACAGCGCAGAAGACCTCACCGACGACAGCCGCCTCGGATTCGCCGTAGTGACAAGCGAAGACGTTGAAGACCACGGCGTCGCGGTAGCAATCGAACGCATCCGCGACCGCATCGGCGACAAGCCGCTCTACATCTCCATCGACATCGACGTGCTCGACCCCGCGCACGCGCCAGGCACCGGAACCCCAGAGGCTGGTGGCCTCACCAGCCGTGAGCTTTTGCGGATGCTGCGCGCACTCTCCGACAAAAACATCGTCGGAGCCGATGTTGTCGAGGTCGCCCCCGCCTACGACCACGCCCAACTCACCGCCGTCGCCGCCAGTCACGTCGCCTACGAACTGATCAGCGCCATGGCTCCCCGCGACACCCATCAGCCAACCGCAACACCCGAGAGCTAGAGGAGCTCACCATGAGCACGACAACACCGCACGAGGATGACGTGCTCAGCGCAGCATCCGCCATCGTTGACGCTTTCACGGCCACCGACGGCGACCGCTACTTTCGCGGCTTTGCGCCAGAAGCAACTTTCATCTTTCACACCGAACCCGCTCGCCTCAATGACCGCGCCGAATACGAACGTCTCTGGGCGAGCTGGGTTGAGGGCGGCTGGAAAGTTCTCGACTGCGAATCATCGGATGCCTCAGTGCAGTCGTTCCCCGGAGGCGCGGTGTTTAGCCACAACGTTTTCACTCGCGTCGACACTGGTGACGGCGAGGACTCCTACCGCGAGCGCGAAACCATCGTGTTCCGCGCCGAGAACGACCAGCTGCTAGCCGTACACGAACACCTTTCGCCAGTTCCCGACCCTGCCCCGTAACTACTCACCCCCTACCGACCCCTACCCAGGAGACAGAAGCAATGTCGCTCTATTCCCGTCTAAGCAAGCACACTCAAGATCAATCGGATGGCGGAAAACCCGTCAAAGGAACGTATTCTCTGCTGCGAATCGGCATGATCTGGCTCGCAGCCAACCTTGTGGTCACGACACTCCTCACGGGAACACTGTTTGTTCCTGGAGTGGACTTCGCCACCGCCTTCCTCATGATTGTCGTCGGAACTCTTGCCGGTGCCGTCGTGCTCACGTCAATCGGCGCAATCGGTACGCGCACGGGGCTGCCAACCATGGCAATCACGCGCGGCGCTTTCGGAACTCGCGGCAGCCTGCTTCCGGTTGCCGCCAACGTCATCGTGCTCATGGGGTGGAGCTGGGTGCAAGCGATGCTCGCCGGTGTCACCGTGAACTTCCTCGTTCAGAGCGCGACCGGGTACTCGAACCCGATCCTGTTCTCCGTCATCTGCCAAAGCATCGTCGTGATTCTCGCGATTCTTGGCCATGAGGGCATCTCGAAGATCGAGCCGTGGCTCGCGGTGCTCATCCTCGTCATCATCGCGTGGGTCTTCGTTACCGCGTTCACCGCCTTCGACCTTGGCGATTTCCAGGCTGTTGCTCCTGACCCCAGCCTCGGGTTCACCCCGATCATCGTGCTCGACATTGTGATCGCCACCGCGATCTCGTGGACCGTGCTCTCAGCAGACTTCAACCGTTTTGCGCGCACCACCAAGGCTGGCGTAATCGGCTCCGGTATCGGTTACACGGTCTCCACTGTTACCGCGATGACGCTCGGCCTCACCGCCTTCGTCTACGTCTTGCTCTCCGGAGATGAAGCAGCTGCATTCGACCCGACAACAATCGTCGCCGCGTTTGGTGCACCACTGGCAATCATCATCTTCCTTTCAGTGATGGCAACCAACACGATGGTTGTTTACGGAATGGTCACGTCAGTGGTCAATGCCAAGGTCGGAAGCAAGCTGAAGTTCTTGCCAACCGCGCTCATTCTCGGCGGTATCTCGATTCTCGGATCGACTTGGTTGCAGTTGCTCAACCAGTTCACCGATTTCCTTGTCGTGATCGGTGCTTTCTTCGTGCCGGTCTTCGCGATCATGATCGTCGACTATTACATCGTGAAGCGCGGCGCCTACACGAAGGACATCCTTGAGGCCCGCGGCGGTCGCTACTGGTACACGGCCGGGGTCAACTGGTTCGCGGTCGCCATCTGGGTCATCGGCGCCACCATGTCGTATGTCTGGGCCTACGTCTGGCCACTGCCGATCGGCGCAACCATCCCGGCGTTCATTCTCACCTTCGTGCTTTACCTTGCAGTCATGCTTCGCGAACGGGGCCGTCATCAGGCCGTGCGCAGCCAGCACCTCGCCGAGACTGCGGATGCCGACGCGGACACCACTGCCAGCCCCGTCGCCTAACCCACAGCAAAGCCACACCAGGAATCAGGTACCCCATGCGCGAACTGAGCCACCCCATCACCAGTGGAATGCAGGTTTACCCCGGTGACCCTGCGGTCTCAATCGAAAGCGCGCTCAGCGTGGAGCAGGATGGCGTTGACGTCAGCCTGCTCCACCTGGGATCACACACCGGCACCCACCTCGATGCTCCTTCGCACACCGTTTCTGGGGGCCGGACCACGGCAGCGATCGCGCTCGACGAACTCGTTGGCGACGCACTTGTTGTGCACCTCGCGCCGCAAGCAGCCCGTGCCACGTACGGCCTCGACGAGATCACCGCCGCTCTGGGTGACCTGCCGCTGACGGTGCCCGCCATCGTCATCATGAACACGGGATGGGCTAAGCACTTCGGTTCAGACGAAGCGCTCAACCATCCTGCGATTCATCCGGATGCCGCAGCAGAACTCATGCGCCGCGGCATGCGTTTATTGGCCGTCGACACTCTCAGCCCCGACCCCACTGGCGAGGGCTCGACCGACTTTCCCGTGCACGAGGTCGTCTTGGGAAGCGATGGGCTCATCATCGAGAACATCACGGGGCTCGCTGGACTCTCCAAGCACGTGCGCGTCGGGTTCTTCCCGCTGCGCATCGACGCCGACGGTGCACCGGTGCGTGCGGTTGTTTTCTCCTAGCCGCTAGATAAAGAGGGTCGTTGTCGACTCGGCCGCCTCGCCCAAGAACGTGGCGACTCCGCCGAGCTCGACGCCATCAATGAGGTCAGATTCGGCGATGCCGAGAAGGTCCATTGTCATGGTGCAGCCGATAACGCGGGCGCCGCCAGCCATTGCCAATTCCATGAGTTCGGGCAGTGAGTGAACGCCGTTCTTCTTCATAGTCTTTTTGATCATCGCCGTGCCTGCCCCCATCATGTGCATCTGGGAGAGCGTGAGCTTGTCGGCACCCGCAGGCATCATCCCGGCGAATAGTTTGTCCATGACTTTACGTTCCCGCTTCGGTGGCTTCTGTTGGCGAAGCGCATTGAGTCCCCAGAAGGTGAAGAACATAGAGACTTCTTCGCCCATTGAGATGGCACCGTTGGCGATGATGAAAGCGGCGATTACCTTGTCGAGATCGCCGGAGAAGACAACGAAGGACACCTTGGGAGTGGCCGGTGCGGCAACAATTCCTCCCCCTCCAGCACGCATGAGCGCGTCCGGCCCGGCCTTGCGAATGGTGGCAACATAGCCGGGGCCTTCGGGCTCGATGGCGAGAAGCTCGTGCCCATTACGGCGCACCCACGCGGGCGCGTCGCTCGCGAAACCAGGGTCAGAGACGTGCACGACAACCTCGTCACCGGGATTGAGATTTTTCATCTCTGTGGCGAGCTTCATGATTGGACCGGGACACGCAAGCCCGGTGCAATCGAGGTTTACGGATACTCCAGTGCCGTTCGCTACATGGGCGGCCACACGAGCAGCATCGAGTGTTGCCGCGGCTTCCGCATATGAAGTCTCGGGCTCGATGGGGCCGACATCGAGGGGCTCAACCTCATGCCACGCCCGGAATGTTTCCGATCCGCCCGACAGCGTGGCGACATCCGTAAATCCCAATTGGACGAGGATGCGGTACGCGAGATAGCTGCGGAACCCGACGGAACAGTAGAGGCGAAGGCCTGTTGACCGGTCCCAGTCACCGGTGTCGGTGCGGAGGGTCGCGAGTGGCACATTCTCGGCACCGGGCAGGTGAAAGATGGAGAATTCTTCTGGCGTACGCACGTCAATGATGCGCGCCCCGTCTGTGACCTTGGGGTAGTCCTGCGCGTACCAGAGGTTGAGGTCACCGAGTAGTACGTTGCTGGCGACAAAGCCCGCCATATTCACGGGATCCTTGGCTGAACCGAAGGGTGGAGCGTAGGCGAGCTCAAGTTCTTCGAGATCCCAGACGGTGAGCCCGGCTCGGAGAGCAGTGGCAAAAATGTCGAGTCGCTTATCGACACCATCGAAACCGGTGACCTGAGCGCCAAGCACCTTTCCGGTGTCCGGAGTGAACAGCAACTTGATGTGCATCATCGCGGTGCCCGGGTAGTACCCGGCATGACCAGACGGATGCACGTGCACGGCGCGATACGTCACTCCTGCAGCACGCAACTGACGTTCCGTCGCGCCGGTGCCACCCGCCACCATCTCGAACACCTTCACAATGGAGGTGCCTTGAGTTGACTTGTATTCGGTGTCGCGCCCACAAATATTTTCGGCAGCAACCCGCGCTTCTCGGTTGGCAGGACCGGCAAGCGGCGCGAGCCAGGAACCCGGCAACACCGTATTCGGAGTTTCAACCGAGTCGCCCGCCGCCCAAATGAATGGGTCAGAGGTGCGCATGTGGGTGTCAACCGCCAGCCCGCCATGTTCACCGAGCTCAAGGCCAGCATCCTTCGCAAGCCCAACGCTCGGGCGCACTCCGACAGAGAGGATGATGACATCCGCTTCAAGAGTGGTCGAGTTCGTGAGTTCCACCTTCACACCGCCGCCGGTGCGGGGCGTGAAAGCGGCAGCGCCGATAGAGAGGTGAAGGGTGATGCCCCGGCTGCGGAGGTGGTGCTCTACGGGAACCGACATCTCATGGTCGAGAGGGGGAAGAATCTGGTCGCTCAGCTCCACGACATCCACGATTGCGCCACGATGTTTGAGGTTCTCGGCCATCTCAAGCCCGATGTACCCAGCGCCGATCACTACACAACGCACGGGGCCGCGAGCGCCACTCGCCGCCTGCTGAAGGGCACTATCGAGTTCGGTCTTGATGGCATCCATGTCGCCAATGCGACGCAGAACGTGCACCTCGGGTAGGTCGATGCCGGGCAGCGGCGGGCGGATTGCTTCCGCTCCCGTACACAGGGCTAGGTTGTCGTAGCTTTCGACATACTCGCGCCCGGTGTCGACCTCGCGCACCGAGACAGTCTTCGCTTGCCGGTCGATCGAGACGACCTCGTGAGCGATACGCACTTCGATGTTGAGAGACTCGCGCAAGCTTTCGGGCGTCTGCAGAAGCAGCCGATCTCTCTCGGTGATGACTTCACCGATGTGGTACGGCAACCCGCAGTTTGCGAATGAGACATGATGACCGCGCTCCAGCACGACAATCTCTGCACTCTCGTCGAGCCTGCGCGCGCGGGCTGCGACCGATGCGCCTCCAGCAACTCCTCCAACAACGACCAACTTCATGGGATGCCGTGCCTTCTGCGGAGACCTCTGGGCTGTGCTCTTCACAGTCCATCAATGCACCGCTATATCAGCAACGCTACTCCTCGCTCGCGAGCAAACGACGGAGATACTTCTCACTCCATCCCGAACCTGTCAGCGTTCATAGAATCTGGTGCACAATAGATTTACCGAGGACGGAGACTCAACCATGGATTCGAATACACAGCTGCCTGCTATCGAGCGCTGGTGGCCTGAGCTCACCATTTCAGCAAAGCACGAGCTGCAGAAGGATCTCCACGGCGAGATCAGCGAGTCAGTGTTGAACGAAATCGAGACTCTGTCGGCGAGCACCCTCCCTAAGGTGCCCCTGCGCTTTAACGATGACGAACGTGCCTTCATCAAAACTCAGACAGAAATCGTCGACTAGACCACCAGGTGTACGGCGACACCAGGTGCAGCATGCGCGACCGGCACTCGGACAAAACTAACGCTACTTCTGAGCCACGTTGACGGCCTCAGTTTCCTAGTGCGCCGTAATCTCCTCGATCGCATCCGCGAGGTCAGGATGCTCAAACGTGAAGCCTGCCTCGGTGAGCGTGCCGGGCACAACCCAGCGGCTCTTGAGGATGAGTTCGGGTTCGGTTCGTAGCACCCACATTGCGGGCTCGAGCATCCAGCGCCAGGCAGGCAATCCGAACGGCATACCGGCCGCGCGACGGAGGATACTCATCAGGGTGCGGTTATCTGAGGGGTTGGGGCTCGCGACGTTCACAGGGCCCGAGATGGTGTCGGTGTCGCGGATGAAACGGATCGCGCGCACCACATCGTCGAGGTGAACCCAGCTGAACTTTTGGCGGCCGCCCGTCTTGTGACCTTCGGCGCGCCCGCTGCCGGTTGGCGTCGGGCCGATGCCGCGGTACCGATTGTGACCGAACCACCAACCGTCGATCTGAGGGCCGCCGAGGCCGATGCGCGCAAGCCGCAGCAGCAGGTTCGTGGCCGGGCCATCGCCAAGCACGATCGCCATACGGAGGGCAATGCGGCGCGTGTTCGGCAGCTCGCCTTCGAGGAATTCGTTCTCCCAGTTGCGGGCAACATCCACCGAAAACCCCTTGCCGAGTTCGCCGTTGTCGTCGCTGTTGGGGCGGTCGGTCGAGTGGCGGTAGATCGTCGCCGTTGAGGCGTTCATCCAGATAGCGGGCGGGGCGGATGCCGCGGCAATCGCCTCGCGTAATGCCCGAGTTGTCTCCACCCGCGAGCGCAGAATCTCGTTGCGGTTCTTGACGTTGTAGCGGCAGTTCACGGATTTGCCGGCGAGGTTCACGACGATTGCCGAGCCATCGATGAGCCAGGCAATCGCGGCCGGGTTATCCCACGTGACTTCGCCGGTGCGGCCGATCAGGCGAACGGCGTAGCCGTCATCGCGGAAGGCGTCGGCGATAGCTGGCCCGACAAACCCGCTCGCCCCGGCGATTACCGCGATCGGCTTTGCCGCGATTGGCTTCGTCGCCGCCGGTTCCGCTGTCTCTTGTGCCGCTGCCATGACGCCCCCATCAGACTGAAATTTTCTCACTCAGTCTATCGAGCCGGCTCGGCTACGGTTGCGCTGGCGCAGCAGCCCACACGAGTTGCCGCGCCAGATCAATGCTCACCGAGAGGGTGTCGAGCGGGAGCTGTTGCGTGACGAGAGCGCCCTCGTGCAGCACCAAAAGTTGGGTCGCGAGCGCGTCGGGAGTTGAGCATCCGGCGACCGTAGCCAGCTCGCTAAACAGATCAACCAACCACTGCTTCTGCGTTGTGGCGATGAGGTGCGCGGGATGCGCAGGGTCGGGCAGTTCGGCGAGTGCGTTGATGAAGGCGCAGCCGCGAGGGTTCGTTTGGTTCCAGGTGCGAAGGGCTTCGAGTGGGGCGAAGACTGCCTCAACCGGTGAAACGGCGGCGGCGATGGCTGCGAGAACCAGCGACTGCCAACGCTGTTCGCGCTCCTCGAGATACGCAACCACAAGCTGGTCTTTTGATCCGAACTGGTTGTAGAGGGTGCGCTTGGTCACGCCCGAGTGCTCGGCGATGAGGTCGACACCGACCGCGGTAATGCCGCGGCTGTAGAAGAGGTCGCCGGCGGCATCCAGAATGCGCTGCCCTGCGGCTGTCATCGGTTTCGTCTCCGACATTCGACACTCCTTTACCGATCGGTGTACTGTGGAACAAGTTCACAGATCAGTATACCTACGAGGAGTCTCCCCCCAATGGACGTTGCCCCCACCATGCGTGCCGTACAGCTCACCCAGCACGGAGGGCCGGGGGTTCTGCGCGTGACCGAGGTGGCCACTCCTGTTCCGCGGGCCGGCGAAGTTCTCGTCAAGGTGAGCGCCGCCGCTCTGAACAACACGGATCTGTGGACGCGCGAAGGCGAGTACGGTCTGCCGGGCCCTCGCGCGGGGTGGCGTGGTCCGCTCGACTTCCCGCTCATCCAGGGTGCTGACGTTGCTGGCTATGTGGTCGCACTGGGCGAGAGCGTCGCTGGAAGCGCTCTCGGTTCGCGCGTCGTGATCGACCCCGCCGTCTACGATGCCGACGAGCCGGATGCCAACATCACGGGACTGATGGGCAGCGAACGCGACGGCGGTTATGCCGAATATGTGACCGCACCGGTGAACCGCATCCACGAAGTGACGGAGTCGAAACTCAGCGACGATCAGCTCGCTGCCCTCCCCATCTCCTACGGCACGGCCCTCGGCATGATCGAACGCGGCCGGTTGCAGTCGGGTGAAACCGTGCTGGTCTCCGGGGCATCCGGTGGTGTCGGTGTTGCGCTTGTGCAGCTGGCACGGGCGCGCGGTGCCCGCGTGATCGCGATCAGCAGTGGCTCCAAAATTCAGGCGGTGCTGGATGCAGGCGCTCACGTTGTTGTCGACCGCGCGAACGACATCGTCGAGCAGGTGCGCGCCGCCGCCCCCAATGGAATTGACGTTGCCCTCGATGTTGTCGCCGGAGACCTCGTTCACGACGGACTACCCCTGCTGCGCAAAGCGGGCCGCTGGGTAGTTGCCGGAGCACTCGGTGGACACACCATTGGATTCGACGTGCGCGACCTTTACTTGCACAACCGGCAACTCATCGGCTCCACCATGCACACCCCCGACCACTTCGAACTGCTTATGGGAATGGCGCGACGGGGCGAGATTACACCTCTCGTCGCGGCGACCTTCCCGCTCGAGCAGGCGGCTAAGGCGCAAGAAGAGCTCGCTCGCCGGGCGCACGTGGGCAAAATTGTGTTGCACCCTTAGGCTGAAGCGCAAATCAACTTCTCGTTCCTGCCCCGGCGGACGATCCCGCTTCATTTAGGCTGACCTCAGCGGTCCGAGCGACCGGATGCAGGCAAGAGGATTCCGCGCATGACCAGCACCCCTGAGTACGTTCCCACCATCGTGTTGTCGAAGGCTTCGGCCGGTGGCGCCCACGAAAAGCCGGAGCTCACGGCGCTGATTCATGGGCTCGAAGCATCCATGAAATCGGCGATCGAAGCGACCGGTGCTCGCGTCATCAGCGTTGACGGTTTTACCGACGCCGATGTGGATGTCGTCGGCGCCGGACTCACCGCCACTGGTCGCGCGGCTGACGGCGTTGTCGAAGCGGTGGAAAGCACCGACCCGACCTCTCCGCTTATTGCCGTGCAGTGGCATCCCGAAGACGACAAGTCGAGCGAACACGACCGTGAACTGCTCTTTGGGTGGCTAACGGCGCAGGCGCGTGAGTTTCACTCCCGCCACAGTGAAATTGCGGTTTAGTGTCGGACCTCGACGGCCGCACGAGTCACTCAATCTTGTGAACGGCTACCGTGACTGGCAGGCTTCCCGCATGAGGAAACAGGTCGCGACGATTGTTGCGATCGGCGCGGCCCTCACTCTCGCGGGATGCGTCACTCCACCGGAACAACAGGCAGACACCGTTGTTGGGGATGCGGAAATACCGGAGTGGCTAGGCGACAGTCTCGACCTCCCGTCATCCGACCTAGTGTTTCTCGGCGAGGATGACGGAATGACCGTCTATGCGAGCCGAGACGAAGACGGCAATCGGTGCGTCATCGCTATCCTTGCGCCATCGTCAACCGGCAACGGTGATGACGGGAGCGCGTCCACTAGCTGCGTGCCTCCCGTCATTTTCGCGAAGGAAGGAGCGATGCTCACGGTTGGCGGCGGCGGTCATAGCGGCGGCGCCCACTTTCTCCCGCCCGGGTTCAACAAACAACTCCAACCGGGCTGGGTTCGCGTAAGCCCGCAACTCGCACTCCGCGACTAGCGAACCGCCATTGCGGCGCGAACACCCGCGTTGACGATTTCGCCACCGGCGACGTTCAGCCCGCGAGCAAGAGCCGGCGATGCGGCAGCGGCAGCATCCCAGCCCAGATTCGCGATAGCGACAACGTAAGGAAGCGTGGCATTGCTGAGCGCGCGAGTGGACGTGCGAGGAACAGCGCCGGGCATGTTGGCTACGCAGTAGTAGAGCGAGTTGTGAACGGCGAACGTGGGGTCGTCGTAGGTCGTGGCGTGGGAGCCTTCGAAGCATCCGCCCTGATCGATGGCGATGTCGACAAGCACCGAACCGGGCTTCATCGAGGCAACCATTTCGTCAGTGACCAGCTTGGGAGCTGCGGCACCAGGAATCAGGACTGAACCGATGACAAGGTCGGCCTCAAGAAGCTGCTCAGCGATTTCGTAGCGAGTCGAAACACGAGTCTGGATTTCACCGTTGAAGCGCTCTTCGAGCACCCGGAGTCGGGGCAGAGAGATGTCGATGATCGTGACGCTGGCGCCCAATCCGAGAGCGTTGGCCGCAGCATGCTCACCAGCCACACCGCCGCCGATAATGACGACCTTGGCTTTCGGCGTTCCGGCGACTCCGCCGAGCAGTTGTCCACCGCCGCCCTCAGCCTTGAGCAGAGCGTGGGCGCCAGCGACGATCGACAAGCGACCCGCGACCTCACTCATGGGCGCGAGAAGGGGAAGCGAACGGTCGTCGCCCTGAACGGTCTCGTAGGCAATCGCGGTGGTGCCGGAAGCAACAAGGGCCTCGGTCAGGGCGCGGTCGGCCGCGAGGTGCAAGTACGTGAACAGGGTGAGGTCTTTGCGAAAGTAGCCGTACTCCGACGCGATCGGCTCTTTGACCTTCACGACGAGATCGCCAGAGGCCCATACCTCGTCAGCCGCGACGACGATGCGCGCGCCCGCAGCCGCGTAATCCTCGTCGGAGAAGCCACTTCCAAGGCCGGCTCCGGACTGCAGAGTGACGGTGTGCCCGCCTGCGACCAAGGTGTCGACGCCGGCTGGAGTGATCGCAACGCGATTCTCGTTGTTCTTGATTTCAGTGGGCACAGAAATTTGCATCGACTTACCTTTCGCAGTTGAGTGGTGTAAGCCTGTCAGAAATTCTGCCTTTAGTGAGAAAGTCCGAATTCTATTCGGAAAAATTATCTATAATGGTGAGAATTGGAGTTAAAACCCTACTCACCGCCCCGCCCAGCCGAAGGATATTCGCATGATCGATGACCTTGACCCGATCGACACGAAGATCCTCACGCTTCTCTCCCGAGATGCCCGCATCAGCAATGCGGCAATCGCTACCATAGTGGGCATTGCCGCATCCACCGCCCACACCCGCATCAAGTCCCTCTTCGACCGCGGTCTCATCACCGGATATCACGCCGCTCTCAATCAGGCGAAGCTCGGTCGGGGTCTTCAAGCGATCATCGGAGTATCACTGCGCTCGGGCGCCCGCCAAGAAAGCATTCAGGCGTTCACTGACGAAGTTCGCCAGCTGCCCGAAGTCATTCAGTTGTTCTTTGTCGGCGGGAGCGATGACTTCTTGGTGCACATTGCGGTCTCGAATTCGTCTGAGGTCAGGCTCTTCGTCGTCGACCATCTCTCAGCCCGGCACAGCGTTGCCTCCACCAATACCAGCATGATTTTCGAGTACCACCGCAACGCCGTCGCGACCGACTTCTCCTAGGACCTAGTAATAGTTCGGCGCAGTGAGCGGCCAGTCACGGGCAATCCACGCCGGAACGAACTCGCCCAACGCTGCTTCCACAGCAGAGCCGACATACTCGTCGCGCACCCACCACGAAATATCGGCATCCGCCCCTGGTTCTTCCGCAGGGTCGATGTAGACGCACCCAATGAGCTCGGTCTCGTTCGCGTCAAAGAGGGCGAAGTTGAATGACTCGTGCATTTCCATTTCGTCAGCATGGCGTTGGAGGTCTTCCCGATCCTGTTCCGCCGTCATGGTCGCCGGTGGCCAACCCCAGGCTTCGCCATAAAGCGACCACAACCGTTCACGTGAGCCCATCACTGCAGGCATATCAAGCTCGGTGTCGGATGCTCGGATGGGGCGAAGGTGATGGCCCGTCGGAAGGACAACGTGAGTCGGATGCTGCCACTCAGCTGGTAGCCACGGTGCGGTCTCCAGCGGTTCAGTTGACTCAGACACGATCAGCACCTTCCCATACGTGCGCTAGTGAGAGTGAGTGGCACGAGCCTAGCGCCGCCCAGAGAATCCGGGAATCTAGAATTCTGGGAATCTCTCGAATGCCACCTGCGCGATCGCTGCAAAATCAGGTATTCGTCGAGCTCAGTTTTCTAGAGTGAAGGAGGTAATTATCCACACTCGATAGGAGGATTAGTAATGGGAACCGTAAAGAAAGACGTTCAGGTCGATGTTCCAATTAGCGTCGCCTACAACCAGTGGACACAGTTCGAAGACTTCCCCGCATTCATGTCTGGTGTGACGTCGATCAAGCAACTCGATGACCGCAGACTGCACTGGGACGTATCCGTCGGTGGAGTTGAACGCGAATTCGATGCCGAAATCGTCGAGCAAACTCCAGACGAGCGCATCGCCTGGAACAGTACCGGCGACAAAGTTCACGCCGGTGTCGTGACGTTCCACCGCTTAAGCGAAGACACCACCCGCGTCACCCTCCAGATGGACTGGATGCCCGAAGGTTTCGTCGAGAAGGCTGGCGAGATTCTGCAGATTGATGACATGCAGATCGCGAGAGACCTCACCGAATTCAAACGACTTATCGAATCCAACGGTTTCGAATCGGGCCAGTGGCGCGGAGAAGTGCCACGTGCAGAGGACGCGACGGGACGTTAGTTTGCATCCCACGCGGCGAGCGCCGTCACCACGCTTTCAACAAGCCGGCTGAAGCTACGTTCGCGGTCGACGGGAAGCTCGAAGGCTCCGCCCGTTTCGAGCGAGACAAAGCCGTGCAGCGCTGAGCGGAGAAAACGGGTGGCATCCACAGCGTCATCATTGCGCAGGTTGTAGCCCGCCAAAACAGCGAAGATCACGGCAACGCTCGCAGCCGACACGGCCACGTCATCCGCATCATCGGGTTCAGGTGCGCGCACGGTGAGCGGATACTGCCCTGGATGTTGCAGCGCCCAGTCGCGGTAGGCAACAGCAATGCCACGAATGGCATCGTCGCGTGACCGCCCGACTGCGGCCTGCTCCAGGACCGTGGTGAGCTTGGCTTTGGCGCTGAGCATAATGCCGCGCTGCACACCGCGCACACCGTCAACGTGCTTATAAAGCGAGGGGATTCTCACTCCAAAACTCGCCGCGACGTTCGCCAAGCTGAGGCTCTCGGGGCCGTGATCGTCAAGAAGTTGCGCGGCTCGTTCGATGACGGCGGTGGTGCTGAGCCCGGCCCTAGGCACGGTTGCCTTCGCTTCCGTCGTCTGCGACGCCGCGACCCGTTGCACTGAGAAAGTCAAGAATCGCAGCGGTCGTCTGCTCAGGCTGCTGCGATTGCGGGTAGTGACCGGCATCCTCGATCATCACGGTCGTGCCGCCGAGAGTGGAACTGATCCAGTCAGCTTCAGCTTTCGGGTGGGGAAAGTCGGGATCTTTGTCGCCCATAATGACAAGCGTAGGGGTCGTGATGGCGGCCAAACTCTCCCCCGCCGTCACGTGATCGGTGCGCGTGGTGAGACTGAAGGCGCGCGCATAGCCGGGGCGCTTGAGCGCCGCAATCACCCCTTCCCGATACTGGGAGAAGTCATCGGGCTTGGCGCCCGCAGAGAGTTTTGGCAGATACGCCTTCCACACCCCGGCAGCCCAGGGGCGCGCCATCAGGATCCGCATGACGAGCTTCATGAACGGATTCGCGGATGCTGGCTCCCGCACGAATGGGCCAACAAGCACGAGACCAGCGACGAGGTCGGGCGTTTCTGCCGCGGCAATCACTGCAGCGCCAGCACCCATGGAGTTGCCTACGACCACGGCCGGAGCATCCAACTTTCGCAGGAGTGCCGAAATGTCGGATGCCGTCGCGACGTCGCCATAGGAGGGGAAGCTCGCGTCGCTATCGCCGTGGCCGCGGAGGTCGGTGGCCACGACGCGGTAGCCAGCAGCCGCGAGCGCGGGAGCCAGAAAGCGGTAGGTCGAGCGGAGGTCGCCCATGCCAGGGACCAAGAGAACAAGGGGGCCAGTGCCACGCTCATCGAAGGCGATGGTGCCACCGGGCACCGTGAGGTACTGGGTGGTTGCGTCGCCTGAAGGTCGTTTCGTCATGTGGCTAAGATAGTTAGCCTACAGGCTATTGTCAATAGCCGATGCCGATGCCGACGCGCCGCGGAGACGGCCCCCTTGCCCTAGCGCGGCTAACCCGCCGCGAGAACCGTCCACGATTCGCCACCGTCGAACGACTCAACAAGCCCACGGTCATCGATCAGCGCAATGCGCTCGCCGCCTGTACCGGTCGTCAGCGCATAGGCAGTGCCCTCAACCGTGCCTCGATCAGACCACGCCTCGCCCTCAGCCGAACGCACCCAAACGACGCCCTCAACATCCACACCAACGAGTGCGCCTTCAACGTCAGACGGCGCTGCGAGCAGATAGAGAAGCGGTGTATCAGCGAGCGAGCTAAAGGACTGCCCGGCGTCATCACTGACCATCATTCCGTCAGGAGTCGTCGCATACAGCCGGTCGGGTACGTTCGGGTCAGGCACCACTGCATAGGCCTGGATGCTCGCGCCCTCGGTCCACGTGACGCCGCCGTCAGCACTGGCCAGCAGTGGCGCTCCATCTGAAGACAGCCCATAGAGCCGGGTCGGATCGTTCTGATTCACCGAAAGTGCGTGAAAGTCAGTCGCACCAGCAAGCGACACGCTCGTCCACGACTCCCCCGCATCCGCGCTAGAGAGGAGCCCCAGGTTCGGGCCCTCGAAAGTGGTTGACCCTGCACTTGGATGCCCTGACACGAAATACTGGTCGCCAGCCGACGCGAATCCCATCGCATCGAACGTCTCACCACCAAGCGGACCGCTCAACTCGCCGGCAGCATCCACCCGATAGATGCCCTCATGGCTTGCCACGAGTACGTTCTCGTCAGAGTCGATGCCTAAACCATGCACGTGCTCGAAAACGCTGAGCGCTGACGGCGCAATCTCCGCACTCTCAAGAGGGGACGTTGGCGCACACCCCACCAAGCCGACGGCGGCAACGGTTGCGCCGCCAATGAGCGCAACGACATTCTTCTTGATTCTGTTCTTCACTGGGTTCCTTCACGTTCTTCGTACACACATCGGCAGCACCACAACGGATGCCGTAGAGATCTCGGCGGAGCCGACATCAGACCGATCAGGTGCGACTAATAGAAAGTGCGTGAAGAGACGGTGTCTGCGCGTGCGCAAGAGTGCCAGCATGCTGCGATGCCACCGGAGCGATCGGCGCGAAACCGGCGCACTCTGCACGCAACGACGCCACGACCACCAGGCCGGTAAGGGCTGCGACAGGGGTGCAGTCAGCTATCGTCATCGATGAACCGGAACCGACAGGGCACGGGCACAGTTCGACACTCGGGGAGTCGGACTTATGGGGGATGACGTCAGTATGAATTACTGCGTGCTCACTGACTCCGTGCGTGCTGGATGCGTGCTGCGTGTTGGCGTCAGCAGCCACCGCGTGCATCATCACTAGCGCAAGAACTGTCAGCAGCGCAGCGATCAGCAGGAGAGCAGCACGCAACGCTCGAATAACGTTTATCGCTTGCCCCGTCACGCCAACCACCCCCTTCAGTGCATCCACCTCGATCGTAATCGACAGCAGAGGCCCCCGGCTGAGCAGCAGCCCCTAACGGGGCGAGGCCTGCTTGCTCATCGTCCGCCAGCAGTGCGCTGGTGGTAGGTCAGCGCCATCCGCACACACTCGCGAAGTTCGTTCACAGGGATGCTGTCGCCGACAGAGAACAACACAGCGCGTTCACCCTCATACGTGAAGGTGCGCCCAAATTGGGCTCGAAAATCGTTGACCAAATTGGTGCTGCAGATGAAAAACATCGCATAGTCGTGTGCCGACTTAGCGTTCGTCGGGGCGATCCGAACGGTGCTCCCGCTGCGTGTCTCCTTCGTGAGGTACGCAGGCTCTCCCCATTTAAGGGTTTCGGTGATCGCGCCAACACCATCTGTTTCGGATGCTGTAGCAAGAATGAGGTCGCGAAGCACCACAAGCTCACCGCGCAACGGTTCGGGCCAATCGTTAAAGGTGGCTGCGACCTCGGGTGGCATACCGGCCGTAGCCGCATTCGCATCACCCGTGCTCGTGCTCGTGCTCGTGCTCGCCGACTCGCTCATGTTTCGACGCTACCGCTCCTCTTGGCGACGCACCATCTCTGCAATCCACAGGGGCGCATACGGCGAAGTGCAGCCCGGTGGCGTCGGATAGTCCTTCAGTACCTCAAGCCGCTCGCCGATCTCGAGAGCACGGTCTCGCAGTTCAGCGTGCTCGATTCCGATGAAGGCGAGGGTGTTATTCATTTCCCATTGCAGGCGATCCGGGGCATCTTTCATCTCGGCATCGACAACATCGAGCAAGCGGGGAAGATCGAGGCCGTCAGCATTCTTGCGAACCCGGTCAGCCGTGAGCGCCCAGCCCGCGCTCCTCACCGAAGCATCTGGATCGGCCGACCACGCCACGCGCAACTCCTCAAAGTGCGGGCTCTTCTTCACGACATAGTTGATCAACCAGTCGCGAACTTTCGATGCCCGCGCCTGGCGCACCATGGCATCCAGTTCAGCACGGGTGAAGTCTTTCGGGCGGCAAATTAGTAACGCAACGAGCTGGGCTGCGGTGTCGTCAGTAGCCCACAATTCGAGGGCAAGCGGATGCTGCGTCTTCAGCCCTTTGGCAACAGCTCTCAGCTTGCTGAGATTCACACCGTGGTCATCGCCGTGGCGTTCGTTTACTGCCCGCACTTTCGCATCCTCGAGTGCGGCCAACTCCGCCAGCACGGAATCAACCGTCGCAGGGCGCGTTGTTGTAGAAGCGGTCATGTCTCGACGGTACTCCTCCAGCCGTCAGCGCACCATCCGCGCATTGCGGGGTGCGCAGGCTGCCTACCCCAGTTCGCGAATGGCAGCCACGAAGGCATCAATGTCGGCAGCCTGGTGGACATACGACACCACAATGCGCACAACCCCTGCCTCCCACCGGTTGGCGTAAAAACCGAACCCGCGATCGTGGAGTGCTTCGGTGAGCTCATCGGAGAAGATGGCGAAGAGGATGTTGCTGCCGGGCTCACTCGTGACAGTCACGCCGGCGACATCCGCGATTCCCTCACGAAGGCGCGCAGCCATCGCGTTGGCTTGACGTGCGTTATCGAGCCAGAGGTCATCGGTGAGGTAGGCGTCGAGTTGGGCTGCCTGAAAACGCATCTTGGAGGTGAGTTGTCCGCCGCGCTTGTGACGGAACGACAATTCGGTCGCCAGGCTCGGATCAAAACAGACAATGGCATCCGAGGTCAGCGCACCATTCTTGGTGGCGCCGAAGGAGAGCATGTCGACGCCAAGCTTCCACGTCATCTCCGCCGGCGAAACATCGAGAGCAACAAGAGCATTCGCGAAGCGGGCACCATCCATGTGGATGCGCAGCCCGGCGTCGCGCGCAATCGTCGTCAATTCGCGCAGTTCGTCGATGGTGTACACGCTGCCAGTCTCGGTGACCTGCGTGATGCTGAGCACGGAGGCTTGCACACTGTGCACGTCGCCGACCCCCACTTTTACGGCAGCCCGAAGTTCGTCGGGATCAATCTTGGAGTGCTCGCCGCCGAGCAACACAATCTTGGAGCCGTCGGTGAAGAACTCGGGCGCACCGGCCTCATCATTCTGAATGTGGCTATCAGCGTGAGCGAGGATGCTCCCCCACGGCCGGGTCAGAGCGGCAAGGCCAATACCGTTCGCTGCTGAACCCGTTCCGACGGCAAAGACGTCAAGATCGCACTCGAACGCTGCCGCCATCTTCGCGCGCATCTGGGCGGTGAGCGCATCGTTTCCATAGGGAGCTGCCGGGCCAGCGGATGCCGCAACGATGGCATCCAAAATCTGCGGCGAAGCACCGGCAGCGTTGTCACTCAAATAGCCGCGCAGGATGGAGTCGGTCGAGGTCATGGCAGCTTTCTGTAACGAAGAGTACGTGATGCCAATCGTTGCACCGTCGGGCCTTGGGCCACCGGTTGCTGTTGACAATCGCGCCACCGCAGAAAGCGAAACTGTCGAGTGACCGGCGACGATCAGCACTGCTCCGAGCCACTCTTAGTCGATGATAACTCCCGGCGGCTGTGCGGGATAGTCGCGCGGTCGTGGCAGCGGACTAGCGCAGCATTGTTGCGCCGAACGCAACGCGGCGACGCCCCCGTGGGGGCTATGTTGCGTCATCATCAGCAGCCACGCCGTGAGTATTTTTGCATCAGCGTGAGCAGCGAATGTCAGCGACTGCGGAAATGCTCACATGAGGGGTCGACAGACGGCTCCCAAAGGGGTTGAATCAAAGGTGCACGAAACCGCACAGCAGCGGTGCACCCCCGGATGAGTGTCCGACGTCATGAATAGTGTGAACTCGAAGGAGTAGATAACTATGACGATTGCCTCGCCCCGGCCGACCGAAGGTCCCGCCGACAAAGCACGCCCGACAGTGGCGTGGACAAGCATCCAAGCGGGTCTCTGGGTGGGCAATGCCGGCGGCGAATTCGCTGGCATGATCGAGCGAAACTCCAGCGGCGAATACTTCATCAGCGACAACCGTGCATGCCCCCTCGGTACCTGCACAACGCTCGATGCTGCGAAGGCCCGCCACCAACGCCAGTTTCGATCGAGTTCCTCGGTGCAGCAGCCCCAGAATTAGATCGCGCGCTAATCCCTTGAGCCTCACGATAGGGATGCGCCGTTAGGGCAATTAGACTCGCCCCATGAGCCGAACCACGACCGTGCGCCACGCAGGCGCCCGCTCCCTCTGCTGGCTCAACGACGCCAATCTCGGGCACCTGCTCACACCGCCGCTCAGCGCAGTGGAGATGAGCTAGTGGGCGCCGGACACAACCACGCGGCCGGAAACAATAATCGCCGCCGATTGTTGATCGCGTTCATCATCACTGTCGGTGTGGTCATTGCTCAAGCGATCGGTGCCATTGTCACTGGCAGCCTCGCACTGCTCGTCGACACCGCACACATGCTCACCGACTCCGCCGGGCTTCTCATGGCCCTTCTCGCTGCTGGCCTCATGCAGCGCCCCGCCACCAACAAACATTCTTGGGGTCTACGACGCACCGAAGTGCTCAGCGCGATGGCACAGTCATCGCTGCTTTTTGCGGTCGGAATTTATGCTCTCGTGGAAGGCATCCGACGGCTGTTCGACCCGCCTGAGATTCAGGCTGGCAGCCTCCTCATCTTCGGAATTATCGGCCTCGTCGCCAATATCGCCGCCATGATTGTGCTCACCGGTGGCCGAAACTCTAACCTCAATATGAAGGCCGCGTTCCTCGAAGTCGTCAATGACGCTCTGGGCTCCGTCGCTGTCATCGTGAGCGCGATTCTTATCGCCACCCTCGGTTGGTATCAAGCGGATGCAGTAGCCGGCATCCTGATCGCAATCCTGATTGTGCCGCGCACGATTATCCTGCTCACCGCAAGTTTGGGGGTGCTGCTGGAATCCACACCCAAAGGCATCGATCCGGAAGATGTTCGCGCCCACATCATGGAGATGGAGCATGTCACCGACGTGCACGACCTGCACATCACGCGCATCTCCTCCGACCTGCCAGTGCTCACCGCCCACGTCATTGTCGAAGATTCCTGCTTCCGCGACGGGCATGCTGGTGAAATGCTGCCGGCACTGCAAAAGTGTGTCGCCGAACATTTCGAGCTCAGCATCGAACATTCGACGTTCCAGATCGAACCCGAAAGTAACATCGACCGGGAGCACGTGCACCACCACTAAGACACAACCGCCGAGATCGCATCACCGTCACGCCACAAGCCCACCGGAGATGACGCCCTCACGACTAGGAGCAATCAACGATGAAAGCCCTCTATAAGGACAAAGCCGGACCCGGCTTGATTTTGGCCGAACGCCCAGAACCTACCCCGGGTCGCGGCGAAGTAAAGATTCGTGTCGCACGCACCGGCATTTGTGGCACCGATCTGCACATTGAGTCGTGGGATGCCTGGGCCGCCGGAGCGATCAACGCTCCCCTGATTCCTGGCCACGAATTCTCCGGCCATGTCGTTGAGCTCGGCGAGGGTGTCACCTCGGTAGACGTTGGCGCTCTCGTCTCCGGTGAAGGCCATGTGGTCTGCGGCCACTGCCGCAACTGTCGCGCCGGGCGACGCCACCTGTGCAAGTTCACGTCAAGCATCGGCGTGAACCGTGATGGGGCGTTCGCCGAGTTCGTGGTGATTCCCGAACAGAATGTGTGGCAGCATCCGCTCGATATCGACCCCGAGCTTGCTGCCATCTTCGATCCGCTCGGCAACGCCGTGCACACTGCGCTGTCGTTCCCCATGGTTGGCGAAGATGTGCTCATCACTGGCGCCGGCCCCATCGGGCTCATGGCCGCGAAAGTTGCGCGCCACATTGGTGCCCGCCACATTGTGATGACCGACGTCAACGAAGAACGGCTCCAGCTCGCCCGAGAAATGGGCGTGAGCCTTGCGATCAACGTGTCCACAACGCGCATCTCCGAAGCCCAAGAGCAGCTCGGCATGAAAGAGGGCTTCGACATTGGCCTCGAAATGAGTGGGCACGCAACAGCCCTGCCCGAGATGATCACCAACATGAACCAGGGCGGCCGCATCGCCATGCTTGGCCTCCCCGCCGAGCCGATCAGCATCGACTGGGCCACCGTCGTGACCCACATGATCACGATCAAAGGCATCTATGGCCGCGAAATGTTCGAGACCTGGTACGCCATGAACGCGATGGTGCACACCGGTTTGGATGTCGCTGCCGTCGTCACCGACCGCTTCCCCGCCGAACAGTGGGAAGAGGCATTCGCCACCGCCCGCCGCGGCAACGGCGGCAAAGTCATCATCGACTGGTCGTAGCCGACCACCCCACTTCGGCTGCGCTACTGCGGCCACCCCGCAACTTTCAGGAGAACATCATGTACGGAACAGTTCGCGAACAACTCACCGAGACTCTGGGCGAGATCCGCTCGGCCGGTCTCTACAAGACCGAACGCCAACTCGATACTGCCCAGTCAGCCCACGTTGAGTCAGCGGGCAAGCCGGTGCTCAACTTTTGCGCCAACAACTACCTCGGTCTTGCGAATCACCCGCGATTGGTTGCCGCTGCCAAGAACGCCCTCGACGAATGGGGCTTCGGCATGGCAAGTGTGCGCTTTATCTGCGGCACCCAGACCCAACATGTTGAGCTCGAGAACCGGCTTTCGGCCCTGCTGAGCATGGAGGCGACCATCCTGTTCCCCTCCTGCTTCGACGCCAATGGCGGCATCTTTGAGGTGTTGCTCACCGCCGAAGATGCCGTGATTTCGGACGAGCTCAACCACGCTTCGATCATCGATGGCATCCGCCTTTCCAAGGCCGCCCGCTACCGCTACAAGAACCGCGACATGGCCGACCTTGAGGCCCAGTTGGTTGCCGCGAAGGATGCCCGTCGCCGCCTTATCGTCACCGATGGCGTCTTCTCGATGGACGGCTACCTCGCCCCGCTCGAAGCGATCTGCGATCTTGCCGAGCAGTACGACGCGATGGTCATGGTCGATGATTCGCACGCTGTCGGCTTCGTCGGCGAGAGCGGGGCGGGCACTCCTGAGCACTGCGGAGTTTCTGACCGCGTCGACATCATCTCGGGCACCCTCGGCAAAGCGCTCGGTGGAGCATCCGGTGGTTACATCAGTGCCCACGCCGAGATCGTGGAACTGCTGCGCCAGCGCGCCCGCCCGTACCTGTTCTCCAACGCCGTTGCACCATCCGTGGTTGCTGGCTCAATCGAAGCGCTCAACCTTGTAGCGGAAGGCGCCGAGAGCCGCGCCAAGCTCAAAGCGAATGCTGAACAGTTCCGCAGCGGGATGGCTGAGGCCGGGTTCACGTTGCTGCCGGGCGAGCATCCGATCATTCCGGTCATGTTCGCCGACGAGCATGAAGCTGTCGCGATGGCGGATGCCCTGCTCACGCTTGGCGTGTACGTGATCGCTTTCTCATTCCCCGTCGTGCCGCTCGGAAAAGCTCGCATTCGCGTGCAGGTGTCTGCCGGGCACTCGAGCGAGGACATCACGCGCTGCGTTGAAGCCTTTCTGGCGGCGCGGGAGTCGATCACGTAGTAGCGACAGGATTCTTCGGTGAGGTTGGTGGTGGGAGAAATTTCCCGCCCCTCGACCGTGTTGTCCTCAGCATGAAAGCAATTGTTTACCGCGAGACCGGCGACCCTTCTGTCCTTCAGCTTGTGGAGCGGCCAGTGCTCGAACCCGGTCCTGATGAGGTGCGCGTGCGCATCGTCGTGAGCGGGGTAAACCCTACCGATTGGAAGTCACGCCGCGGCGCAGCATCCGGTCAGGCATTGCCCTTCGACGACGTCGTGCCCGGCCAAGATGGTTCCGGAATTGTCGAGGCGATCGGCGCTGACGTTCAGAATGTTGGCGTGGGTGATCGCGTGTGGCTGGCGCTTGCCGCGTACCAGCGCGCGAGCAGCGGCACGAGTCAAGAGCAGGCGGTGCTTCCCGCCGAACGGGTTTTCGTTCTGCCAGACAGCGCGAGTTTTGACCAGGGTGCAAGCCTCGGGGTTCCCGCGATCACCGCGTACCGCGCGCTCACCGTTGCCGAAGACGGACCCGACCAACTGCATCCAACTGCTCTCGCTGACAAAGTTGTGCTCGTGGCCGGTGGAGCCGGCGCTGTCGGTCATGCCGCCATTCAACTGGCGCGGTGGGCCGGAGCAACCGTCATCACGACCGTGAGCGGCCCAGCGAAAGCTGCACTCGCCACCGCGGCTGGCGCCCACCATGTGCTCACGTACACCGACTCCGACATCGTCGACCAGATTCGCGCGATCGCTCCAGATGGTGTTGATCAGATTGTTGAAGTCGCCCCCGCCCAGAATGCGGACCTCGACCTCGCGGTCATCCGCAATCGGGGGTCAATCGCGGTCTACGCCAACAACGGCGGAGATCTCGTGACTCTCGACGTGCGCCGCCACTTCGCGCTCAACGTGCGCTACCAATTCGTGCTGCTGTACACCGTCGGGATCGACACGATTCGCGCGGCAGGAGAAACGATCAACGGGGCGCTAGAAGACGGTGCCCTCGGCATCGGTGACGAGACAGGTTTGCCGCTGCACCGTTTCGATCTTGCCCACGCGGCGGATGCCCATGCTCTCGTTGAGAGCGGAGCGGTCGGCAAGGTGCTCATCGACGTTACGGCCGAGTGATACTCGCCGGGCTGAAGTCGAGAATCTGAAAGCGGCCGCAGTCGATCGTGGTCGAGGGCAGGTCCTCGGCGGCGGGCGGAAGAGTGAAGGGCGAGCTCTGATCGTCAACAATCAGAAATGACACCTCGCGCTCGGTAAAGTCTGCTCGATCGACCAGCCACGCGTAGTCGCGAAGAGCGAAATCGGTTTGGATGAGCTTGGTCGGATCATCCGCGTGAGTCTTGACGGCGCGAACACTCCAGAACTGGCCGGCACCAACCGCGCCTGACGCGTTCACCCAGCCGACGGCACAGGTGAGTGATGCATCCTGCTCGGTCGCTCGCTGGGCTGCCGCCGGAAGTGCCGCGACAAACACGGCACCGCCGAGCAACGCGGGCACTGCGGCGAAAGCTATGAGCCGCCGCCACGGTGTTTCGGCGGGTGCCGCGCGCCGCGCATCCGCGATCAGAACGACAAGGGCGAGAGCCGGAGCGAAAGCCCACGGCTGCAAGTAACGGGACGCTTCGGTGCCCATCAGGATGAAGCCAACCGTGGTCGCTAAGGGAGCAAACCACGAATACGCCGCGACAACAGCGGAGGCGGTGGCACCGTGGCGAAGCGAGTGCACGGTAAGCCACACGCCGAGCAGTGTCAGCGCGACGATGATGGCAACCGCGAGAACGCCGGCCGGACTCGACAGTCGTTCAAGGAGCAGGGACCAGTAATACTCGAAGGATGCCCGGGAGCGACTCGGCTGAAGGTAGTTATCCGGGTCTGCGACGATCCACGGCGCGAGCGGAATCCGCAGCAGATACCCGAGCGCGGAGCCGCCAACAAGCGCGACGATTGTCCACAGCGGCGGGCGCCCCCAGCGAGGACCAGCGGTAACGACAATCACGATCACGACAAGGGGCGCAGTGGCCCACGCAAGGTAGAGCGGGTTGGAGAATACCGAAAGCGCCACAATGGCGAAGAGTGCGATCACGAGGCCGCGTCGCGGCGATGGGCTAGCGACGATGCGGCGCGTAAAGCCCACAGCGAGCACGGCGCCCAAGACCGTCGCTGCGTAATAGGTGGTCATCGCCACAAGCGAGGCAAGTTCTGGGCTATCGCCATCACCGCTGCCCTCGGTGATCGCGAGGAGGCATACGGTTGCGAAACCTGCGGTCGCTGCGAGCGCCGCCCGGTTGCCCTTGACCACCGTTAGTGCGGCAACTCGAAACACCAGGTACAGGGCAACAAAGTTCGCAACCGCCGAAAGGAATTGTGCTTCGTGGATACCCCGGCCAGCCAGCGAGAGCAGAAGGAACAGGGCGATCTCGGGCACGAACAGCACGGCAGACATCGCCCAATTGCTCGCAGTGCCCTCGAGGAGTGACCGTGAGAATAGGGGCACGATCATGGAATCGCCATCGAGGAACATCAACTCGCCACGCCCAGATGTTCCAGCCAAGTAGGTGACCACAAGCAACGCGAGGCCCACTGCGCCAAGCAGCCACAAGAGCTCGATCGCCAGGGAGCGCAGAACCCGCCCGAGAGCGCGATCGGTGTTTGCGGTGACTGCGGCGATACGCATTCAACCCACTCTCTCGACAGCGGACTTGTCGGCGCGCGGGTACACGGCGGCAGGGCACAAGGTGCCATGCAGAATCTAACACCAGCGCAACCCTTGCGCGGCCAGCAATCCTGAGGCATCCGGCCAGCGGCGCGGTGCTGAGCGCGACTAAGCGGGGTACTCGACCCCGGGCAGAGTCCAGATAGCGCAAGTGTGGGCGGCCGCCGAGAGCGTGAGCCCGGCGGGAGAGGATGCCAGAGTCGCGTCACCCGTGAGGAACGCGGGTGCTGTGACATCCGCCCCGCTCGTCGCGGTGCCTTCCGAAGCGTCGTCGTTCGGTGCCAACCCGGTCGCGGCAATGGCCCCCGCCCGGAGCGTCACGGTCAGCGGCGAGCGCGCGACAACCACGAGCACGGTGGCGTTGGCATCTTCGCGCACAAAGACGAGAGCGTCAGCGGCAACGTGCAGCCAGCGCAGGCCACCGTGCGAGAGTGTGGGCAGTTGGGTGCGAAGCGCGATCAGCTGGCGATAAACATCGAGAGTCGGCGCAATAGCGGGGTCAGTTTCGGTTCCCCACGGCATCGGTGTGCGCGACATTTCGCCATCGTCACCGCTGAGGCCGAACTCGTCACCCGCGAACACGACGGGCACCCCTGGCAGCGTGACCGAGAGCGCGAGGGCGAGTGGCACATTCTCGGCGGGCGCATGGGTGCGGAATCGCGCGGTGTCGTGAGTGTCGAGCGCGTTCATGTTTCCGAGCCGGATGCGCCACGGAATGCTGGCCGTGAACCGTACGGTCATTTCAGCGAAGTCTCGCGCGCTGTAGTTCGGGATGCCACCGATCGGCTGCCCAAAGAACCACGCCTCGGGGTCGATAGAACCATCAGCCGTCACATGCGAGGTGTCCCCCGGTTCAGTGAGCCAACCCCACACCGGCCGCGTGAACGAGGGATAGGTCATCGCTCCGTGCCAGGCATCACCCTGCAGATCGCTCGCGGCATCGTTCGTCGACTCCGCCAACAGCACCGTGTCAGGATTCACGTCTTCCATGGTGCGACGGATGATCTGCCGCACCTCCTCGTTGAGGTCTTCAGCGCCCATTCGACCGGTCATGTTCGCGACATCCACGCGCCAACCGTCAAAGTTGTACGGCTCCTTCAACCAGTGCGCGACCACCGAATCTTCGCCCTCGATGAAGCGGCGGCGCAGCTCGGTCGAGTTCCAGTTGAACTTGGGCAGGCTTGGCGTACCCAGCCAGCCAACGTACTCGGTGTGCTCGTCATTCGTGAAGTAGTAGAAGTCACCCTCGGCAGCGTCCGGCTTTCCAATCGCTGCCTGAAACCACTCGTGGGCGTCGCCCGAGTGGTTCGTCGTCAGATCGCCGATGACCTTGAGGCCGCGAGCGTGGGCCTCCCCCACCAAACGGAGCAGCGCTTCGCGCCCGCCCAACAGTTCATCGACATCCACGAAACTCGACGCGTCATAGCGATGGTTCGAGCGAGCCGGAAAGATGGGCGTGAGGTACAGCATCGTCACGCCGAGCGAGGTCAGGTGCTCGAGGTGCTCGGTGATGCCGTCGAGGTCACCCCCATAGAACTGTTGCGACCGCCCTGGCAACACCGGGTCGACCGGTTCATCCCAGCGGGCAGCGATGGCCCACTCAGGCTTCGCGTGAGCGTCAGCAGCGGATGACCGGGCGAACCGATCCGGGAACACCTGATACATCACCGTCTCTGCCAACCACTCCGGGGCGGCCGGAGTGGCAAGCAGCGCAAAGTCTTCGGAGTCGAGCGTCTCGATCGAGTGCAGCCCGCTCTGGTTGAGCCATTCGATGCGGCCGGCATTGCCGTGCGCGGAAGCGGCAAGATCCGACGCGCTGTGGCGTGGCTTTGCCTCGACATCATCCGCAGCATCATGCACGAGCAACCAGCGATAGCCGTGACGCAGGTTGTCGACAACGATGTCAGCTTGCCACCAGTCCCAGCCCGCCGCGGTTCCGGTGAGGCGAGCATCCGTCCAGCGCGGTTCGTGGTCGGGATTTTCACGCACCCGCACAGCCTTCAGCGGGCCGTAACCCACCGGCACGCGAAGACGCAGCGTGACGGTATCGCCGAGCGCGGGCGTCTGCGTAGAGACGTGCAGCGCCGAGCCATCGTGGTGCGGCAGAAGGGCATCCATTACTTCACGCTTCCTGCCGTTAGCCCACCGACGATGTACTTCTGCAGGAACAAGAACAGGGTCATCACGGGGATGGCCGCGAGCACGGCACCGGCAGCGAAAATGCTCCAGTTGCGCGAGAACTCTTGAGACACGAATTGGTAGAGGCCAACCGCGAGGGTCTGCTTGTCTGGATCGATCAGCACGATGCTGGCGATTACGAATTCGCTCGTCGTTCCCACAAACGAGAGCAGACCGACGACCGCCAAGATAGGCGCAACGAGACGCAGGATGATCGTGAAGAAGATGCGCGCGTGACCTGCGCCATCGATCTTCGCTGCTTCATCAATGGATGACGGCACAGTGTTGAAGAACCCGTACATCAGGTAGGTGTTCACTCCGAGCGCGCCGCCGAGGTAGACCATGATGAGCCCGATCTGGCTGTTGAGCCCAATCGCGGGGAAAATCTCTGAGATGCCCGAGAGCAGCAAGAAGATCGCCACAACCGCGAGCAGCTGCGGAAACATCTGCACGAGCAGCAGCGTGAGCAGCCCGACCCGACGCCCGATGAACCGCATGCGCGAAAAGGCATATGCCGCGAGCGCGCCTAGGAACACAGTTCCCAGCGAGGAAATGCCGCCGATCAGCAGGGTATTGCCGAACCACGCTGCGTAGGGCTGCTGAGGCCGGTTAAAAAGATCGACGTAGCTGCCAAAGTTGAAACTCGAGAACAGCGAGTTAGCGGTGACAAGGGTGCCGCCGGGGTTCAACGACGCGCTAAACACGTACAGCAGTGGGAACGCGGCGAAGATCGACATGATCACGCCAATGATGTGACGCCAGCCGGTTTCGCGGGCCCAGCGCTTGAAAGAGCGTCGGGGGTGGCCGACGACGACATTCGGACTGACAGCGACATCCGGGTTCTGCTTCTGAGCTGTTGCAGTCATCTCAGTTCAACTCCTCAAGCGACTTCGTGCGACGGAAACTGATGATTGCGATGCCCGCGACCAGAATGAAAATGATGATTGCGAACGCGCTCGCGAGACCGTAATCGCGGTTGGCTCCCACGAAGGCGACCTTGTAGACCATCGAAATCAGGATGTCGGTTGCACCAACATTCACCCCGGCGGAGACATCGCGCGGCCCACCGTTGGTGAGCATGTAGATGAGGTTGAAGTTGTTGAAGTTGAACGCAAACGACGAGATCAGCAGCGGTGCCACCGAGACCAGCAACAGCGGCAACTTCACGAATCTGAAGATCGCCCACGGTTTTGCACCGTCCACGGTAGCGGCTTCGGTGAGCTCTTCCGGGATTGCCTGCAGAGCACCGGTCGTGACTAAGAACATGTAGGGAAAGCCGAGCCACAGGTTCACGAATAGCACCGAGCCCTTGGCCAACCACTCGTTCGTGAGCCACGGCACTTCGGCCCCACCCAACAGCACCGTATTGATGAAGCCGAACTCCTGATTCATCATTCCGGCCCACACCAGTGCAGACAAGAAGCCAGGGAAGGCGTAGGGCAAGATCATGATGATCCGGTAATACTTGCGGCTCTTCATCCGTTTGTCGTTGAACACGATCGCCAAGAACAGGCCGAGCGCGAAGGTCGTGAACACCGAGAGGAACGCGAACGCGAAAGTCCACACAGTCACACTAATCAGCGGACCACGGATGGATTCCTCAGTGAACGCGCGAACAAAGTTGTCGAGCCCCACCTCGATTTTCCATCCCGGCAGCAGCTCTTGACCGGAATCGGAGGTGAAGGCACCGGTGCCGATATCGGAATAGGTGATGCCCGTGTTTTTGTCCCTCATCGTGCCGGCGGCTTCGTCATAGTCGAGAGACGAGGTGTAGAGGAAGGCGCTTGAGCCGTCGGGGGTGCGCAGCATGCCGTCATTGGGGTCGTCAGTGAGGGGAACGCTGATGGCCGCGATGGCGTTTTGGCGGCCGAGGATGTCGTGAAACCCGAGACTCGTGTAGCCATCGAGGCCTACGGCAACCCCGCCCTCGAGCCGCGCATTGTTCACCTCTTTTAGCGGACGTTCTTCGCCACCAATGCTTACGCTGCCGTCGGGCTCGGTGACAAGAAAGGAAATCTCCCCGAGCTGCTCGAGCACCGTCAGACGGTAGTTTGGCGAATCCTCAACGCGGTTCTGCGATGACAGCAGTAGCGAATTGACGGCATCCGCTTTCGTGGAATTGTGGCCGGTTCCGTAGTTCGTGAAAGCGATGTAGCCCGAGTAGAGCAGCACAAAGATCTGAAAAATGGCGAGAAAGATCAGGCCCGGCGCGAGGTACTTGGCGGGTAGCTTTCCGCGGGAGAAGTAGATCCAGTTGACGAGCAACGTGACCGCAACGACGAGTCCAGCCACCAACCACGATTCGCTGCGCACAAGCACAAACAGCGCGTAGATCGCGATCGCGTCCACGACACCGAGACCCAGGATCTTGATGGCGACAATTTTCCAGCCACCGGAGGCGGCATCCGCAATTCTGGTAGCGCGCTTAGCGCGGGCCGACTGCCGGATGGGGCCGGGATCAGTCTCAGGGGGTGTCGTCACGGGGATTCTCCATCGAAGGCGTGCGGTTCATTCAGAACGTGGGGAAGGAAGTGCAGGGAAGGAAGTGGCCGCCCGCTTGCAGGCGGACGGCCACCGTGAGCTATCCGGCGATAGCTGTCTGAATGTCGCCCGACATCTTCTGCCAGAGCGAAGTTGCGTCACCACCGTTGATGATGGCGGCTTCGGTCACACCCCAGAACTCCCAGACCGCTCCCATTGCGGGGATCGAGGGCATGGGCACTGCGTTCTCCCCAACGGCACCGAATCCGGCAACGATCGGGTCGGCGCTTGCTGCTTCGAAGGATGCCGTGAGCGCTGGTGCGCGTCCGCCAACTTCGAACAGCGCGGTCTGCACATCTTCGCTACCCATGTAGTTCACGATGAATTCGTTGGCAGCGAGTGCGTTCTCGCTCTTGGAACTGACGAAGAAGCCCTGCACACCCACGAATGGCTGTGCTGCTTCACCACCGGCTGAGGGGATCGGGTCGATTGCAACATCGATGCCTGCCTCGACAGCTGCGGGCACGTTCCACGGTCCGGTCAGGTAGAAGGGTGCTTCTCCAGCGATGAACTTCTCCTTGGCGAGGTCGCCGGTGATGTTCGTGTTGAGCACCCCTGCGGCACCCTGAGCAGCGAGCCACGCAGCGAACTTCTCGCCACCGGCGTTGCCGATTTCGAGAGCGTCGGCGTCGTAGCTTCCATCACCGGCGGTGCCGAATACGGGTGCACCGAACGAGGTCTGGAACGGGTACAGGTGGTACGGGTCTGCAGCTTCGGGGTCGAGTCCGACCAAGAACGGGTACTCAGTTCCCGCCGCATTGCCCATGGTGACCATCTCGTCGAAGGTCGCCGGGGTGCTTGGCGCGAGGGCCGTGTTGCGCACGAGAGCGATGTTTTCGATCGAGTAAGGAACGCCGTAGACCTGACCTTCGTAGCTCATCGCGGTGATGGCGACGTCTTGGAAGGCATCCGCTTTGTCGCCGAGTTCAACGGGAGCAACGACACCGTTTGTCACGAAGGTTCCCAGCCAGTCGTGGGCGCCGATCACAATGTCGGGGCCCTTACCTGTTGGGGCTTGGGCGATGAACTGGTCACGAATGTCACCAAATTCTTTTTGCACGAGCTTGACCTCTACGCCAGTCTCGGCGGTGAAGTCTGCTGCGGCGTCTTTGAGCACTGCGGCGCGGTCGGCGTCGACCCACACGGTGAGCGAGCCACCGTTGCCAGAGCCGTTATCTGCTGAATCGGATGCTGCTGTGCATCCGGTGAGTGCCAGCGATGCAGTAACTGTGAGCGCGCCTACGGCCCACAGTCCTTTGTTGTTCACCCTCATTGGTGGTGCCTTTCGTCAGTGAAAGCATTGCAAACTGCAAGCGCTTCCATGTATACCTCTTATAGACACTTTTCAGCAAGCACCTCTTCGTAAAATTTCAGGGTTTTCGTAGGGAGATAAGGACACAACGATGTGGAAGCGCTTAGATTTGACCGCGGAAAGCGATAGTGTGACGGCTATGACATCCGTTCTTCCCGGCACCGAGTGGTGGCGTTCCGCAGTGATTTATCAGATCTATCCACGCTCGTTCGCCGACTCCAACGGCGACGGAATGGGTGACTTGCTTGGCATCCGCGACCGCCTGACCTCCCTCACGGAACTCGGCGTGGACGCCATCTGGCTCTCGCCGTTTTTCACCTCGCCCCAGAGGGACGCCGGTTACGACGTTGCCGATTATTGCGATGTCGACCCGCTATTCGGCACGCTTGAGGACTTCGACTCAATGACGGCGCGGGCCCACGAACTCGGCCTACGCGTGATTGTCGACCTCGTACCCAACCACTCTTCTAGCGACCACCGCTGGTTCCAAGAAGCACTCGCCGCAGCGCCAGGCAGCGACGAGCGTGCCCGCTATATGTTCCGCGACGGTCGCGGCGAGAATGGCGAACTACCCCCGAACAACTGGGAGTCCGTCTTTGGCGGTCGTGCTTGGACGCGCGTCACCAACCCCGATGGAACCCCCGGCCAGTGGTACTTGCACCTGTTCGATACCACCCAGCCCGATTTTGACTGGAGCAACCCCTGGGTTCGCCGCCAGTTCGAAGACATACTTCGTTTCTGGCTCGACCGTGGCGTTGACGGATTCCGGGTCGACGTCGCCCACGGCATGATCAAAGCCGAGGGCCTACCCGACTGGACTCCTCCAGTGGCCGGCGGAAGCATGGGCGGCGCGAACGCGATTGACGCCAGCCCTTCCGACTCGGAAACCGATGCCGCTGAAGCACTCGCCGCATCCCGAGCACCCTTCTGGGCTCAAGATGGCGTTCACGAGATTTACCGCGAGTGGCGCGAAATCCTGAACAGCTACGACGGTGAACGAATTCTTGCCGCCGAAGCCTGGGTTGATCCGTTGACGGACATGGCCAAGTGGGTGCGCCCAGACGAAATGCACCAGGCCTTCAACTTCCCTTACCTCGAGACGCCATGGGCCGCCGCACCCTTGCGCGCCGTCATCGACGTTTCGATTAGCGCGTTCAGCGCAGTCGAAGCGCCAAGCACGTGGGTGCTCTCCAACCACGACGTTGTGCGTCACGCTTCACGTCTCGCCTTAACAGCCGAAAACCCCCAGGGGCACGGCATCGGCCCCAAGTCGGCAGGTCTCCCCATCCCCGAGCTTGGCCTTCGTCGCGCTCGCGCCGCCTCCGCGCTCATGCTTGCCCTTCCCGGTAGTGCCTACCTCTATCAGGGCGAAGAACTCGGGCTGCCCGAAGTGATCGACTTGCCCGATGAGGCCCGCGAAGACCCCACCTGGTTCCGCACCGACGGTGAACGCTATGGCCGTGACGGCTGCCGGGTTCCGATTCCCTGGGAAGCCGACTCCCCCGCGTTCGGCTTCGGACCCTCGGATGCCGCGTGGTTGCCGCAACCCGCCGACTGGGCACCTCTCGCCCGCGATGCGCAGGGCGATGACAGCACGTCAACGCTCTCTCTGTATCGCCACGCCCTCGCACTCCGCCGCGCCCATGAGCTGGGAACGGGCGACGTTGAATGGCTCGAGACCGGCGCCGAAACAGTGCTCGGTTTACGCAATGGCGATGTGCTCGTGTACGCCAACACGGGAGACTCCGCCGTAACACTCCCAGCCGGCGAGGTGTTGCTTTCGAGCGGCCCCATTGGTGACTCGGAGCTGCCAGCAGATACAACGGTGTGGTTGCGGGCCTAGACCCGCACGGTCTCGAGACCAGCACGGTCTCGAGACCAGCACAGCGCCGAATTCCCGCTTATGGATGCCGGTCGATAGAATCATCAACGGCGTGGCCGCGGCGGAGCGGCATCCATTTTCGTCAGAATCCAACGAAGGGCAACTGATGGCTAGCATCGAAGACGTTGCCCAGCGCGCCGGCGTATCAACAGCCACAGTCTCGCGAGCACTCAGCGGCAATGGTCCGGTATCAGCAGCCGCTCGCCTGAAGGTTGAGGAGGCCGCGGCCGCTCTCGACTATGTCGTCTCGTCAACCGCGTCGAGCTTGGCTTCTGGTCGCACCAAAAATGTTGGCCTCATGGTGCCGTATCTAACTCGCTGGTTCTTCACTTCTGTGGTGGAAGGTGCTCAGCAAGCGCTGATGCGCCACGGTTATGACGTGACCCTGTACAACCTCTCCGGCAGTGTCGCCGAACGCGAGACAGTGTTCGATGTGTTTTTGCAGCGCAAACGGATTGACGGGATTATTACTGTTTCGCTGAAACTTTCGCCAGCTGAGGTGGAGCGCTTGCATGCGTTCGGCAAGCCTGCGGTTGGTGTGGGTGGTCCCATTGACGGTGTGCGTACCTTGACGTTGGATGATGACGCTGTGTCGGCTCTGGCCACTGGACACCTATTGGCGCTCGGCCATACAAAAATCGCCCACATTGGTGGCTCGGAAGACTTCGATCTCGAGTTCCACATTCCGACAAATCGTCGTCACGGCTACGAAGCAGCCTTGCGCGAGGCCGGGATTGAACCGCGGCCAGAGTTCTTTGCAACAGCCGATTTCACCATTCAGGGCGGCTATCACGCAGCAAAACAGCTTCTCGGCAATCCGCTGCACCGCCCAACGGCGATCTTTGCCTCTTCCGACGAGATGGCCATTGGGTGCATCCTGGCCGCGAGGGATCTCGGCCTAACCGTGCCTCGAGATATTTCCATCATGGGAATCGACGGTCATGAACTTTCAGAGTTCTTTGGGCTCACCACGGTCTCGCAATCCCCTCAAGCTCAGGGCGAACATGCCGTTGAGATTCTGATGAACCTTTTGGCGCCAGGCAAGCATCCTGAAATTCCCGAGAACACTCCGATCGACTATGAACTCGTCGTTCGGTCGAGCACAGCGCGACCACCCGAATAGTCAGCTCCGCGGCTCTACGAGACGGCGGGCGGCTTCACGAACGGAATCGCACCGTGCTTTCTCGCTTTCTGCAAACTCCGCGCAGCCAAGGGAGCGAAGTTCAGCGGGCGAACGTTCCCAATTGCTCGCGACGGCGAGCAACAGTGCAAGCAACTCTTCTGGCTTCCAAGATGGGTCAACGATGCCGCGCTCTTGGGCATCCCGAATGACTTCCAGTTTGTGACGGTAGCCCTCGACCCTGCCTTCCGAGAATGACCCAAGGTGTGCTGCGTCATGTAACCACGCCCACATTACGACGCGCTCAGCATCGGGTTCATTGACGAAATAGTTGTGGAGTCGCACTGCATATTCAATGAGGTCAGCATCGATCGGCACAGCATGGGCTAGCCGGTCGAGACCGGTCTGCATGACGTGGTCAAACAGTGCATCTTTGTCGCCGAACCAAGCATAGATTCGTTCTTTGCTTGCTTTCGCTGTCTCCGCGATGCGGTTGATACGCGCGCCAGCGACACCGTACTCCGCAAATTCGGCAGCTGCTGCCTCAATTACGCGTTGTTTTGTTTCGCGGCCACGGAGTTGATCACGCGGCATTTCTGTCGAAACCACCAAACACCTCCCAATCGAACCGGTTGGTTTGACTTAGCTTACACGTCGACATAGTGTCGAACCAATTGGTTTGGTAAGCAGCCAATAAGTTCGTAAGGAGTTGTCATGACAAACGTACTAATGGTTCTCTCGGCCGCCTCACACTGGACCCTCGCCGACGGCACTGAACACCCCACGGGTGTGTGGGCCGAAGAATTCCTTGAGCCGTACCGCATCTTTAGCGAAGCCGGCTGGAAGGTTCAGGTTGCGAGCCCCGCAGGCAAGGCCCCCACTTTTGACGCCGTCAGCCTCAGCGAGGGTGGCGCAGGTTCCGCCGAGCGCGTCGCTGACTTCGAAGCACGCATCGCTGACCTGCAGAACGTTTTACACAATCCCCTCCGTCTGGATGCCGTCAATGCCGGTGACTACGACGTCATCTTCTATCCAGGTGGCCACGGCCCCATGGAAGACCTCGCCGTCGACGACAACTCCGGTCAGCTCATCGTGGAGGCAGTGAAGTCCAACACCACTCTCGGTGTGCTCTGCCACGCCCCCGCCGCTCTGCTCGCCGCCACCGACAAGAAGACCGGTGACTGGGTTCTCAAGGGGCGCAAGATGACCGGCTTCGCCAACACTGAAGAAGAGATCGGTGGCCTCGCCGATAAGGCTAAGTGGCTCGTCGAAACTCGTCTCGTTGAGCTTGGCGCTGATTACTCGAAGGCTCCAGAGCCTTTCGCTTCCTATGTTGTTGTCGACGGAGAGCTTTACACCGGCCAGAACCCGGCATCATCCGTCGCTGTTGCCGAGCGCATCGTCGCCGACAAGTCGTAACGACCCCCAAGTCTCGCTACTTTCACCACTCTTACAAACTCAAGGAGCATCACATGACCACCAGCATCCAATGGCAGCTCGCCTCTCGCCCCACCGGTAAGCCCACCACCGAGAACGTCGTCAAGGTTGAGATTGAGCTTCCCGGGCTCGCTGACGGCGACGTTCGCGTACGCAACACCTTCCTCTCCGTCGACCCCTACATGCGTGGTCGCATGAACGAGGGCCGCTCGTACGTTGCTCCCTTCAACCTCGGCGAGACCATGGGCGGCGCAGCCGTTGGTGAAGTCATCGAATCGAACGACGCATCGCTGCCTGTTGGCACTCTTGTTCAGCACCAGCTCGGCTGGCGCGACATCGCGCAGGCCCCTGCTGGCCAGTTCACGGCGCTCCCCGACGTTCCCGGCATCTCGCCCTCGCTGTTCCTCAGCGTTCTCGGCATCACGGGAATCACCGCCTGGACCGGCCTTACCCAGATCGCGCACATCAAGGAAGGCGACACCGTCTTCGTTTCTGGCGCAGCGGGTGGAGTCGGCACCATGGTTGGCCAGATCGCCCGCCTCCTCGGCGCAGCACGCGTTGTCGGCTCAGCTGGCACCGACGAGAAGGTTGCCCTCCTCACGAGCAAGTACGGCTACGACGCCGCTTTCAACTACAAGAATGGCGACGTTGCTGGCCAGCTGGATGCTGCAGCACCAGACGGCATCGATGTCTACTTCGACAACGTGGGTGGCGAGCACCTCTCGGCAGCACTTGGTGCGTTCAAGGACGGCGGCCGCGTGGCGGTCTGCGGTGTCATGTCCTTGATCAACGGCAAGGATGAGGGCATCAAGAACAGTGCAAACATCGTGACCCGTGGTTTGACCATCAAGGGCTTCACCATGGGCAGCTACTTCCACCTCGCGCCCGAGTTCGGTGCGGCAATGCAGGGATGGCTCTCCGAAGGCAAGATCGCCTACGACGAGACCATCACCGATGGCATCGACAACGCGCTCGACGCTTTCAACGGCATGATGAATGGCGCAAACACCGGCAAGGCGATCGTTCGCCTCTAACCGTTTCGCGACTGCCGACCCGAACGGCACACCACGCCCACCAGCGTGAAATAGGAAGGCCCCGCAGCATTAGCTGCGGGGCCTTCCTTTTGATCAGGATCAGCTCATCAATCCGTCAGCGCGGGAATGATGGCGCCAGAGAAGACCTGCCACGCCAGCGCTGTCTTCGCGACCAAGCTGAGAGTGATGTAGGTTCGCTCGCCCTGCAAATAGCTCTTCCACTTACCGACTTGCTTGTATTGCAGCCACTGGTTTATCGCAAAGGTATTGAAGAACACGAAGAGGGAGATCACGATGCCGACGACAAAGCTGGGGGCCGCCACTTCGCTCGCGCTACCCGGCCGCAGGAAGTAGATGAGGATGAGAATCCACGGCACAATGCCAACCATCGAGCCAAAGATAAAGGGCAGCATTCCACCCGATCCAGGCTTCTCGTACTTCTCTTGAAGCGCTCCAAAGAGAATCATTGCGGCGTTGACGGCGAAGACCGCGAATAGTGCCGCGATGTCGGTTACCCCGTTGATCGCAAGGATCAGCCAGATCATGATTGAGGAGCTGAGCGAGTACTCCGTCCAGCGGAAATAGTTTCGGCTTTCCAAAAGCCCGTTCTTGTAACGGGCGAAGAACCAGGGACTCGAAATCAGAAAGTGGAAGAACGCGCTCAATGCGAGGAACACCACGACGCCGATTCCGATATTTACCTCGAAGACGGTCACTCGCTCAGGAGGAATTGGCACTCCGGGAGGGCCTGCTAAGTAGTCGGCCGTGACGGCGAACAGAACTTGACTGCCGAGCATCGTGAGAACGATCGCGAAGCCGATCGCCTGCAACAGGTGCAGGCTGCCCGCCACAACGTTATAGACGCGCAGTCGGTCGACTTGTTGCTCCGGAGAATAGGTCTTCTTTGACACGGGAAATTCCCTTCGACGGTGGCTGCCACGTTAGCACCGACCATCACAGAGAAGGGGCCGACCAGCGCGGCCGACCCCCTCCCCTCACAGCGTAATTGTGCGCATCCTCGCCTACTAGTCCGAGCGACCGCTGGCGCGACGCTTGTTGAAGACGTCGAAGGCGACGGCGAGCAAGAGCACGAATCCCTTGACGGCTTGCTGCCATTCGATGCCGATCCCGAGGATCGACATTCCGTTGTTGAGGACACCGATGATCAGTCCTCCGATGATCGCGCCACCAATGGTTCCGACTCCACCACGCACCGCGGCTCCACCGATGAAGGCCGCCGAGATCGCTTCGAGCTCAAAGCCGTCACCGGCTTTCGGCCCGGCGAGATTGAGGCGGGCGGTGAAGACGAGTCCGGCGAGCGCCGCAAGAACTCCCATGTGAACGAAGATGTAGAAGTCGACCTTGCGGGTCTTGACCCCGCTGAGTTCTGCGGCGTGACGGTTGCCACCGATTGCATAAATGTGGCGACCGAAGACACTGCGGTTGGTCAGGATGCCGTAGAACATGACGAGTACGGCGAGCACGATGAGCGTGATTGGCACACCCTTGAAGGTGGCTAGCGCGTAAGCGAAGAAGCCAACACCAACCGCGACAAGCACCATCTTGCCGATGAACCAGACGAGCGGTTCAACTTCTTGACCGTAGCTTTGGCGGCCGTGGCGGGTACGAAACTGCTGCACGATAAACGCGACAACGGCGATAAAGGCGAGTCCCATAGTGAGTGGGTCAACGGGGAACTCACCAAAGACATCGGTGAGGAACCCGTTTCCGAGTGCACGATATTCCTCCGGGAATGAGCCAATGTTGGCGTTGCCGAGCACCACGAGCGCCAGTCCGCGGAAGATCAGCATTCCCGCGAGTGTCACGATGAACGCCGGGATGCCGACATACGCAATCCAGAATCCCTGCCAGGCACCAACGAGTGCACCCACGAGCAGCGAGAGGAAGATCGCGATGTACCAGGGCAGCGCCATATTGACGGCGAAGACACCGGAGATCGCTCCGACGAAGGCTGCTACCGATCCGACGGAGAGGTCGATGTGGCCGGCGACGATGACCATGACCATACCGATCGCGAGAATGAGAATGTAACCGTTCTGCACGATCAGGTTGGAGATGTTTTGCGGTCGCAGCAAAATCCCATCCGTGAGGAAGGCGAAGAGGACAATCACCGCAACAAGCGCGATGAAGATACCGTTTTTGCCGAGGTCGGCCAGCACGTGGCTGAAGGCAGTGGCCGCCCGAGACGTCAGCGTCCCTTGCTTCGTCACCGCGTGAGTGTCGTTGTTAGTCATTTCGCTGTGCTCCTTGTGAGTGTGAAGGAAGAGTGGATGCCGGGCGCCCTTAGTGGGGCGCCTCCATGGTCATGAGCTTGAGAACCGACTCGGGGGTCGCTTCGGCGATGGGCACTTCGCCCGTGATGCGCCCCTCGGAAATCGCGTAGATGCGGTCGCAGATGCCGAGCAACTCGGGCAGCTCCGACGAGATCACGATGATGCCTTTGCCCTGCGCTGCGAGCTTGTTGATAATCGTGTAGATCTCGTACTTTGCGCCGACGTCAATACCTCGAGTTGGTTCATCCAGAATCAGAACGTCGGGGTCGGCCTGAATCCACTTCGACAGCACAACTTTTTGTTGGTTACCGCCGGAGAGTTTTCCCGCGAGCGCCAGCACTGTCGGCGACTTGATGTTCATGGACGTTCTGTACTCATTGGCGATCTTGAACTCTTCGTTGTCATCGACGAGTCCGAAGCGGGAAAGCTTGCCTAGCGAGGCCATCGAGATGTTGCGCTTAATGTCCTCGATGAGATTGAGGCCGTACGTTTTGCGATCTTCAGTGGCGTAAGCAATGCCGTTCTCAATTGCCTCGGCGACAGTGCGGGTCTGAATCTCTTTGCCATATTTGAATACTTTGCCCGTGATGCGCGACCCGTAGGTTCGCCCGAAGAGGCTCATCGCGAACTCGGTACGCCCCGCGCCCATGAGTCCGGCGATACCAACAATTTCGCCTTTCTTGACGTTCAGGTTGATGTTGTCAACGATGACGCGAGTCGAATCTTGCGGATGATGAGCCGTCCAGTTTTCGACCCGCAACACTTCTTCTCCAATGTGCGGAGTGTGATCGGGGTAACGGTGCTCGAGGTCACGCCCCACCATGTCTTTGATGATGCGTTCTTCGCTGACATCCTGTTTGGGGATGGTCTCGATCGCTTTGCCATCGCGGATGATCGTGACGGTGTCGGCGATCTGCTTAATCTCGTTGAGCTTGTGGCTGATGATGATCGACGTAATGCCTTGGCCTTTGAGGTGCACGATTAGATCGAGCAAGTGGGCGGAGTCTTCGTCGTTGAGTGCTGCGGTTGGCTCGTCGAGAATGAGGAGCTTTACCCGTTTGGAGAGTGCTTTCGCGATCTCGACGAGTTGCTGTTTACCAACACCAATGTCGAGCACGCGGGTAGTGGGGCTCTCACTGAGTCCGACCCGCGCGAGCAGTTTTGCGGCTTCGCTGTTGGTCTTGTTCCAGTCGATGAGACCACCAAAACCACGAACTTCATTGTTGAGGAAGATGTTTTCGGCTATCGAGAGATACGGACTCAGCGCCAACTCCTGGTGGATGATGACGATGCCTTTGGCTTCGGAGTCACGGATGTCTCTGAACTCGACAACCTCATCCTCGAAAGCGATGTCGCCGGTATAGGTGCCGTGCCCATACACGCCGGAGAGAACCTTCATCAGAGTGGACTTGCCTGCGCCATTCTCACCGCAGATCGCGTGCACTTCGCCGCGCGCCACTTCGAGGGTGACGTCTTGCAGCGCTTTGACGCCGGGAAAGGACTTCGTAATGGAACGCATTTCCAAGATGTTGGTGCTCACTGGCTTCGGCTTCCTTGTCGAGGGTTCTGATTGAGCGTTGTACGAGTGATGCTGGTGGCGAAGGACACGACCCTCGCCACCAGCAGAATCACTGTGGAATTCGGCTCTCGTTAGAGGCCGAGCTCCTCTGCGGTCCAGTAGCCCGAGTCAACGAGCGTGGATTCAACGTTCTCCTTGACAACCTCGAGAGGCTGGAGGAGGTACGACGGAACAACCTTCTTGCCGTTGTCGTACGTGGTGGTGTCGTTGATCTCTGGCTCATCTCCACCAAGAACAGCGATCGCCATCTTGGCGGCAACCTTCGCGAGTTCGCGGGTGTCCTTGAAGATGGTCGAGTACTGCTCGCCCGAGAGGATGGCCTTGACGGAGTCAACTTCAGCATCCTGACCCGAAATGATGGGCCATTCGTCGCCGACCGTGTAGCCAGCGTCGGTGAGTGCAGAGATCATTCCGCGTGAGAGTCCGTCATACGGTGAAAGCAGGGCGTTAACCTTGCTGCCATCGGAGTAGTTTGCCGTCAGGATGTCTTCCAAACGGCTCTGAGCGACTTCGCCATCCCAGCGCAGTGTTGCGACGGAGTTGAAGTCAACCTGGCCACTCTTGACAACGAGGGTTCCATCGTCGATCAGCGGCTGGAGAACATCCATTGCACCGTTGAAGAAGAAGGTTGCGTTGTTGTCATCAGGCGAACCAGCGAACAGTTCGATGTTGAACGGTCCGGTCGGTGCACCATCGATGGGCGTTCCATCGAGTTCAGCAAGGCCGAGACCATTGAGCAGGGTGTTTGCCTGCTGCTGCCCAACAAGGAAGTTGTCAAACGTGGCGTAGTAGTTCACATTTTCAGAATCACGAATCAAACGGTCATAAGCGATAACCGGGATGTCACCATCCGCGGCCTGCTGAAGAACGTTCGTCAACGTGGTGCCGTCGATCGCAGCAATGATCAGAGCTGTTGCGCCCTTGGTGATCATGTTCTCGACCTGTGAAACCTGAGTGGGGATGTCGTCTTCTGCGTACTGCAGGTCGACGGTGAAGCCCTCAGCCTCGAGGGTCTCCTTGAGTGCGTTGCCGTCTGCGATCCAGCGTTCGGATGACTTGGTTGGCATTGCGACACCGATTAGTCCGGCGTCACCGCCGCCCGTCGATCCGTCGCCTGCCGCCGAGCACGCTGAGAGTCCAAGCACAAGCACAGTCGCTGCGGCAAGCAGCGTACCGATTTTTCTCTTCTTCACTGTGTTTCCTTTCAATGGGACACCGTTGTCTGTTCTATTGCGCGCGATCCGGCTTCAGCGACGAAGCGCAGACCCTTTCCGAGACGGGTCTCGGCAAGTTGAGTTACATTCCCTGGGCCAGCCGGTAGTAGGCCGCATTCCAGCGGACCTCTTTCTGGAACTCGCGGAGGGTTGTGCTCTCGTCAATGACGAGAAGTTCAGTTCCGGCCATTTCGGCCCAGTCTCGAAAGACCTCGATGTCAACGGCGGTCGACATCACTGTGTGGTGGGCTGCGCCGGCGATGAGCCACGCGGCTGCCGATGTTGCGAAGTCGGGGGCCGGCTTCCAGACGGCGCGACCGACGGGCAGGTTGGGCATGGGGGCATCCAGCGGTACGTTTTCGACGACATTGGCTACGAGGCGGAAGCGGTCACGCATGTCACTGAGAGCGACAACCACGGCGGGGCCGCTGTCGGCAGTGAAGACTAAACGAACGGGGTCATCCTTGCCACCGATACCCAAGGGGTGGATCTCGAGGCTGGGCTTTGAGCTCGTGAGGCTCGGGCTCACCTCAAGCATGTGAGCGCCAAGGATTTTCTCTTCGCCGGGAGTGAGGTGGTAGGTGTAGTCCTCCATGAGACTTGCACCGCCGGGAAGCCCAGCGCCCATGACGTTGGCGACGCGCACCAGAATGGCGGTCTTCCAGTCACCCTCGGCACCGAACCCATAGCCATCGGCCATGAGACGCTGCACTGCGAGACCGGGCAATTGCTTGAGTTGGCCTAAGTCTTCGAAGCTTGTCGTGAACGCCGAGAATCCGCCTTCCTCAAGGAATGAGCGCAACCCGAGCTCGATTGCAGCACCGTCGCGCAGTGACTGATGGCGGTCTCCTGAAACACGCAACTCTGGCGCCACGTTATAGCTGGTGTAGTACTCGGCAACGAGGTCGTCGACGTCTGTGTCAGAAACAGCGGCGACCACATCGGCCAACTCGTTTACACCCCACGTATTCACTTGAACACCGAACCGCAGCTCGGCCTCTGTTTTATCGCCTTCGGTAACAGCGACGTAGCGCATGTTGTCGCCGAAGCGCGCGAGCTTGAGGGAACGACTCGCAGCCCATCCGGCAGCGGCGCGCGCCCAGGTTGCGATGCTCGACAACACCACAGGGTTGGAGACGTGACCAACAACGGTCTTGCGAGCAACGCCAAGTCGCGACTGAATGTAGCCAAACTCACGATCGCCGTGGGCCGCCTGGTTGAGGTTCATGAAGTCGAAATCGATGTCGGCCCACGGCAGTTCAACGTTCGCCTGGGTGTGCAGGTGCAAGAGGGGCTTACGCAAGGCATCGAGGCCCGCGATCCACATCTTGGCCGGGCTGAAAGTGTGCATCCACGCGATTACACCGATGACATTGTCGGCAGCATTGACCTCAAGAGCGGTGCGGCGGATGGCGTCCGAGCCCTTCAATACCGGCTTCCACACAATCGTGACGGGTACATTCGCGGCGGCACTCAGCGCGTCAGCGACAGCACGACTCTGCTCGGCGACCTGCGCCAGAGTCTCTTCGCCGTACAGCTCTTGGCTTCCGGTGAGAAACCACACTTCATAGCTGGCGAGGTTGGGGATAATGCTGCGGTTGCTCACAGTGAGGCGGCCTTTCCGTCGGTGGGGGTAGCGGCGAGGGCGCCCTGCGGGGCCTGTCCGTAAACGTTTTGGTAGCGGTCGAAGAGCGAGTCGATCGCGTTCGGGGCGATCGAAACAAGCTCGCCACCTTGGCGTGCGATGTGCACGGTGCGGGCGACATCCTCAACCATCACGGCTGCTTTGACAGCGTCGCGGGCGCTCAAGCCAATCGTGAATGGTCCATGGTTCTGCATGAGCACGGCACGTGAGCGATGTCCGGTGAGGGTTTCCACAACGCCGCGGCCGATGGAATCGTCACCGATCACCGCGAAGGGGCCGATCGGAATTTCGCCACCAAACTCATCCGCCATTGCGGTGATCACGCAGGGGATCGCTTCGCCTCGCGCCGCCCAGGCTGTCGCGTAGGTGGAGTGAGTGTGCACGACTCCCCCGACCTCGGGCATTTCGCGGTAGATGTAGGCGTGCGCGGCAGTGTCGCTCGACGCTGCACGATCCGAACCGGGAGTGTCAGGGATGATGTTGCCATCGAGGTCGCACAGGATCATGTTCTCTGGCGAGAGTTCGTCATAGGAGACACCGCTCGGCTTAATGACCAGCAGGTCGGCGCCAGGCACTCGTGCCGAAACGTTGCCGCCCGTCCAGACGACGAGACCGTAGCGCGTGAGCTCGGAGTGCAAGGCCGCCACTTCATCGCGAATACGCGCGATCGCGACCTGAACTTCTGGGCTAAAGGTGATCATGCGAGTGCCTCCCGACGGATGCTTTTGAGGCGCCGCATCACATCGTTGCCTCCGCGCCCGAAGTAGTCGTGCAGCGTGCGGTATTCGGCATAGAGAGCGTCGTAAGCATCAGCGGATACCGCATTCGGTGTGTACTTCGCTGTCTCCACTTTGCCCATGGCTTCGCCCGCGACTACGACGTTCTCGTAGGCTCCGGCAGCTACGGCCGCGTGAATCGCGGAGCCGAGTGCCGGGCCTTGTTCGCTCGCGATCGTGGAGATGGGCATCCGCAGCACGTCACTGTAGATCTGCATGAGCACCGGGTTGCGCAGTAGTCCGCCGGCCACGATGAACTCGGTTACGGGAACGCCGTGGGCGTTGAACGTTTCGACGATTGTTCGGGTGCCGAACGCGGTTGCTTCGAATAGTGCGCGGTAGATCTCTTCGGCTTGGGTCGCGAGGGTGGCGCCGAAGACGACGCCGCTGAGTTCGGTGTCAACGAGCACTGAGCGGTTGCCACCGTGCCAGTCGAGGGCAACGAGGCCATGCCCTCCGACGGGTTGGTCGGCGATCAGGTTGGTGAGATGTTCGTGGATGCTCACGCCTGCGCTCTTCGCGTCGTCGAAGTAGCGCGCCGGCACCTGATTGTCGACGTACCAGGCGAAAATATCGCCGACACCGGACTGGCCGGCTTCGTAGCCGTAGAGTCCGGAGACGATTCCGCCATCGACGACTCCACACATTCCGGGAACCTCAGTAAGCACGTCAGAGTTCATGACATGACAGGTTGAGGTGCCCATGATGGCGACCATCTGGCCGGGGCGGGTTGCACCCGCTGCTGGGGCCGTGACATGAGCGTCGACGTTGCCGACGGCGACGGCGATGCCCGCTGGCAATCCTGTCCACGCAGCAGCTTCTGCCGTGAGGGTGCCTGCCGCCTCGCCAAGCTGGCCAAGCTCGTGACGGACTTTGTCATCCGCAAAGCTTTCGAACGCAGGGTTGAGCGCGGCGAGGAACTCGCGACTCGGGTATTCGCCGTCCTGCAGAATGCCTTTGTAACCCGCAGTGCAGGTGTTGCGAACGTAGCGACCAGAGAGCTGCCAGACGATCCAGTCGGCGGCTTCGACCCAGTGGTCCATGAGCTCGTAGAGTTCGGGATCGTCTTCGAGCAGTTGGAGGCCCTTGGCAAATTCCCACTCGCTTGAAATCAGACCGCCATAGCGAGGAAGCCATGTCTCGCCCCGCTCAGCGGCCAACTCATTGATGCGGTCGGCGTGGGGTTGAGCTGCGTGATGCTTCCACAGCTTCACGTAGGCGTGGGGGCGGTCGGCAAATTGGGCAACCTCATTGAGCGGAGTTCCGTCGGCCAGCGTGGGAATCATGGTGCAGGCGGTGAAGTCGGTGGCGATTCCGATCACCTGCGCGGAATCGATGCCGGATGCCGCAATCGCTGCGGGAATCGCGTTCTTGAGCACATCGACATAATCGGAGGGAACCTGAAGCGCCCACTCTGGTGGGAGAACCGCGCCAGAACTGGCGAGGGTGGAATCCATGACTGAGTGCGAGTAGGCGTGAACTCCGGTGCCCAGTTCGGCTCCATCGGAGACCCTCACAACTACGGCACGGCCTGACAGCGTTCCGAAGTCGACTCCGACCACATAGCGGTCGCTGAGGGAAATACTCACTTCGGACTCCGTTGTCTAGATGGCACTGCTTAATGTGACCGTTCACATTGTGATCGCCATGCTACATGTGAAACGGTCACATTTGTCAAGTAACGAATGTCACCATCTGATAACTAGACCCGCGCGGTGGACTCTCGCACGATCAGTTCTGGCAGCACGATGCCATCATCGACCGCGGTCTCGCCTCGCAATCCCGCCAAAAGCAAAGAAATCGCTCGACGGCCAATCTCGGGAAAATTCTGCCGCACGGTCGTGAGCGGCGGAAAGAAGTGGGCAGCTTCGGGAATGTCATCGAAACCGACAACGCTAATGTCATGGGGAATACTCAGCCCCGCATCTCGACACGCGTGCATGAATCCCAGCGCCATCTGGTCGTTGCTTGCAAAGACCGCGGTGAAATCGCGGGATCGCAGCAGCTCAAGACCTGCATAGTATCCAAAGTGTGCGCTCCAGTCGCCCAGGATCGGCGCCCGGGTTCGGAGTCCTGCTGCATTGATTTCATCCAAGAAACCCTGCATGCGCGCTTCGGCTTCGAGCCAGTCTTGGGGGCCAGAGAGGTGCATGATTTCGGTGTGCCCAAGGTCGATCAGGTGTCGCGTTGCGAGGCGTGCGCCGGCTTGCTGGTCGACGGACATGCTGTGCCGGTGCTCGTCAACCTGGTTGGCATGCAGCGCAACGAAGGGCACCGTCAGCGACAGCTCTCGCACGGCATCGAGTGCTCGCGACTGTGGCGTGACGAAGACGATCGCTTCCACTGACTGACTCATCAGATAGTCGAGCCCTGCCTTGATTGCGTGGCGATCGTTAGACGTAATGTTTGTGATGCTCAGCCGATAACCGGCCTCACGGGCTGCAACTTCGATCGCTTGAATTGTCGTCGCTGGCCCAAAGTGGTGCGACTGCTGTGCCAAAACCCCAATGGTGCGGGTGCGACTCGTGACCAAGGTTCGGGCGGCCTGGTTCGGTCGATAACCCAACTCGTCGATGGCTTCTTGCACACGCTGCCGTGTTGAATCGCGGATGCTCGGGCTGTCGTTCAGCACTCGCGAGACGGTCTGGTACGAAACGCCGGCCAGGCGAGCGACATCACGGATGTTCGGAGCGCGAAGCTTTTCCGACTTCATCCCGCTGAGTGATTCCATGACCGCCATCCGCGCTCAACCACTGAGCGCAGTCACCATTATGCATGGCGGTCCAGATTCATACGGCACAATTAACGCCCGGTCGGCGTGTGACCTTGGGCCAGACCGATTCCGCAGACAGCCAGCGGCGGCCTACAGGGCTGCAGTTCGCGGCCCATTCGTGCCGACGAAAATGGTACGGTCTGCGGCTCCAGGCAGCGGATGCAGGTCCAGCTTGTGCGCGAGCGCAATTGACGCAGCGTTCGACGGATGCACGACCGCTACGAGCAGGAGCGCCTCAATGTTGGCACTCACATAGTCGAGCACTGAACGCAGCGCTTCGTAGGCGAACCCTTTGCCTTGATGTTCGGGATGAATGATCCAACTAATTTCGAGGCAGCGTGCGGCTGCTGAGACTGACCGCAGCTGCATTCCGACATCTCCGATCAGTTCGCCGTTGTGTTCGATAGCGATCGCAAGATAGTCGTCAATGTTTCGGAGTCGCGTATTGCGCGTTCGGCGCTTGAGGTGGCGCAGCGATGCACGACGAGTGCGTTGGGGCCACGCCGTGTATTTGCTCACTCCGGGTGCCGAGTGCATCTCGTACCAGCTCTCGGCATCCGCCAGGCGGTGGGGGCGGAGTAGTAGCCGCGGGGTGTGCATTACGGGCGCGTCAACAGCCACACCGATGGAGGGCCCCCGCAGGAGTCGAAACCGAGCATCACTTTCGGGCATGAACCTACCGGATCAATGGGGAGCGCAATGAACTAGAGAGGAAAAACGCGGTGCTGAATGAATTCTGACACAGTGCGCCCCACTATCTGGTTCACTAGCGCGATTGGCGTCTCTTACCGGGCTTTGACTGCCCCTTAACGGCTGGCGCGCGACCTTTACCCTTTGATGCTTTGGCTTTGCCGCCCGGTTTTGCGGCCGACGCCGCAGCCGACTTCGCTGACTTGTCGAGTTGGCGTTCCGCATCCACCAGAAACGCTTCCCCTTCGGGGGTGAGTTGGGTTGTGCTGGCGGAAGAATCGAACAGGGGGTAGCCCAATTGCGCCTCAAGCGACCTGATGGCGGTGATCAGGCTTGAGCGCGGCACACCAAGTGAGCGTGCGGCGTGCGCGAAATGCAGTAGGTGCCCTGCGGCAACGAACTGTTTGAGCAGAGTGTGGTCCATTACCTTCAGAGTAGGCGATCAGGCCGCATACGGTGACAAGGGCTGTCGCTGCTACTTCGAGGCAAGCCCTGTTGAGACGAAAATTATTTCGCCGTCACGACCATCAAAGGGAGTGAAGCCCAGCTTCGTGGCGAGCGCCATCGATGCCGTATTGGTGGGGTGAACGAGTGCATATATTACGCGCGCTTCGAGGCGGGTAAAGGCCAGCTCGAGCATCGCCTGGGCGGCCTCGAACGCGAAGCCGTGGCCTTGGGAGTCTTGATGCAGAATCCAACTAATTTCGGCAGATCGGGTGACTGTTTCGACAGACCTGAGGTGCAAAGAAACGTCACCAATGAGGATGCCGTCGTGTTCGATCGCGAGCGCCAAGAAATCGTCGGCTTGCTTCAGCAACACATGGTGGGTGCGGTTTTTGAGGTGGCGTCGGGACTCTTCGCGAGTGCGCTCAGGCCAGGACGTGAATGCGCGCACTTGGGGGTCGGATTGGATCTCAAACCAGCGCTCGCTGTCGGCCAGAGAAAATGGGCGCAACGTCAGTCGTTCGGTGTGGATGGTGGGGGCTTCAACGGGAACGGGAAGCGAGGGCCCTCGTAGCAGTCGTGGGCGTGTGATGCCGAACATGGTTATCGACCCCGGTTGTTGTTGAGCGGCCGCGAGACCACGTGGCCCAATGTATTTCGCATTGTCGCTAAACCTAACAGCACCAATTTCGATGGCACTGCGTAAAACGCCGTATCGAAGCCCTGAACGTGCAGGCTGTTGCGCCTCGTTCTTTGTTGTAGCTGAGGCGGGATTCGAACCCGCGACCTCACGATTATGAGTCGTGCGCTCTCACCAACTGAGCTACTCAGCCGCATCATCCAATTATTGGATGAGCGAGCCCCCTATGGGAATCGGACCCATTACCTCTTCCTTACCAAGGAAGTGCTCTACCAATGAGCTAAGGGGGCACACAAAAGCGCATATCGCGCGATTGGCACCGTAAGAGACTAGCACCCGTTTAAGGCCTTAAAGTACGGTTTTGGCCGAAATTTGGTCGCTACAGAAGATTAGTTGACGGCATTTGTGGAGAGCCACGCATACGGGTCGACCGGAACCTTGTCGAGGTGAATCTCAAGGTGCAAGTGGGCTCCGTACGAAATCCCGGTAGCACCAACAAGGCCGACGAAATCGCCGACGTTTACGGGATCGCCGACGACCAATGGGCTCGAATCGGTCACCATGTGGGCGTAGAGGGTATCGACCTGTTGGCCGTTCACGATGTGACTGATGATGGCGTGATAGCCGTAGCCGGAATAGTCGGCCTGGATATAGCTGACCACACCATCAGCAATGGCATAGATCGGGGTTCCGTAGGCTGCAGCGAAGTCGGTGCCCTTGTGGAATCCGCTGGAACGGTAACCAAATCCGTCTGTGATGGGAACCTCATAGGGGAACGGCCAACGAATAGCCCCGGCAGTTGCGCGGTATTCGTAGCTGACCCCTGCGTACTGAATGGCAAGAACTTCGGCATAGGAGATGACCTTCAAGTCATCGTGTTGAGCAAGATCGTTGACGACCTGATCCGAAACGGCCAACGACTGCGGTGTTGGAGCTCCGGCAGCGATATCCGAAACATCGGCGGGCGCGACTGACGCAATCGCACTATCGCCTGAGCTGACAAAGGCATTCGACGGCACCGACACCCCAACCAGGAGCGCACCAGCGAACAACATCGCAACTGACGAGAGCGCCCTAGATGCGAGCGCCTTACCTCGGCGCTGCGGGGGTCCGCTGGCGGAGAAAGTTGCCGGAGAAACCCGAATTCGCTTCGACTTGACCTTCGACGGACGTGCTTTTCGTACCCGAGGCGCTGTCGCAGTCACGGGTGCTGCCGGCGCCGCTGCCGGCGCCTCCACCGGCTGCTGCGTGCTGTGCTTCGACGGACGGGTTTGCGCTGCGCGTTCGCGCTCACGCATTTCTCTGCGAGTGAGGGGGATGCTGTCCCCTGTTCCCGGTTGCTGTGGGAACGAAGTGTCGAAGCTCACTTGCTGAGCTCCATTTCACGTGAGGAGAATGTCACTGCGGCACGGATGCTCGTCAGTGACATTCTTCTCCTCCACGCGATTCACTTGCTAGGTGTGAATGCATAATTCGGGTATTCGCCTACGCACGTACGGGTTGTACGCAGGCAACAGATTCGTAAAGGCTAGCGTGCAAGTGGTCTACTCGCCACCCCCTTTTCAAGTGGTCTACCTAGTCGTCCAATTGCGCTAGTTCTGCTTCCAGAAGCGCCGCAACATCGGGGTGTGCCGCCAAGATAAAGTCCTCGCCACCGGCGTTTTTTCCCCAACCTTTCACTGTCGCTCCGGCCTCGTGAGCGATGAGCGCTCCTGCCGCGTGGTCCCACGGGCGCAGGCTTCTCTCGAAGTAGGCGTTCACGCGCCCCGATGCGACCATGCAGAGGTCTAGTGACGCGGTGCCCATTCGGCGAATGTCTCGCACCCGGGGAATCAGTTGGGCAATGACCCGGCCCTGCTCGACGCGGGTCTTCTCAAGATACGAAAATCCTGTGGCCACAAGCGCTTGAGAGAGGTCTACTGGCTCGGCAACCTGCAGTCGCTCACCATTCAGAAACGCGCCTCCTCCGACGCTAGCGGTGTACGTTTCGCGAGCACCAGGATTCACTACGGCACCAGCGAGCGCACGCCAGGTTGCAGGGTTTGCTTCGCCCTCGACCACGGCAATGCTCACGGCGTAGTGCGGAACCCCGTATAGGTAGTTCACCGTTCCATCAATGGGGTCGACAACCCACGTCAGCCCACTCGTGCCGGTGGATGCTTCGCTTTCTTCACCAAAGAAACTGTCGTCGGGTCGTGCTTCAGCAATCAGGCTGCGAATGAGTTGCTCACTCTCGCGATCTGCGTGAGTTACGACATCCACTGACGACGACTTGCGGTCGGCAACAGCAACACCCTCGCGGCGACGCTGGGCGACAAGATCAGCGGCCTGTGTTGCGATGCGAGTGGCAAGGTCTAGAAGTTCAGTGTTGGACATGCATTAAGCCTAGGGCGCGCCAGCATGCGCGACCGTCGGTGAGAGGACAGCGGATGCCTCAGCTCACCATCGCGAAAGCACAACGCAGCGCCGCCGCGGTGGGGTAACCCGCAGGTGATGCAGTAAGTGGTGGCGAGTGAGGGATTCGAACCCCCGAATGCGATGCAGTCTGATTTACAGTCAGATCCCTTTGGCCACTTGGGTAACTCGCCGAGACGCCTCCGGCCACATGTATTCATCTGACCGAACGCGCTGAACCAGAATACAAGGAATCCGAGCGCCGCGTGACCACATCGCCAAAAACTAGCGATGGGAGTTCTGCGCGCTGCGCGGGTAGCATGGGTGTATGGCTGATTCTTCGTTTGACATTGTGAGCAAAGTTGACCAAATGGAGGCGGAAAACGCCGTCAACCAGGCACAAAAGGAGCTTGCTCAGCGGTATGACTTCAAGGGCGTTGGCGCTTCGGTTGACTGGACCGGCGAGAGCCTCCTGTTGAAGGCAAGCTCCGAAGAGCGCGTGAAGGCGGTTCTCGAAGTGCTCGAGGCCAAGTTCATCAAGCGCGGCATTTCGCTGCGCAGTCTAGATGCGGGTGAACCCTTCGCCAGCGGCAAGGAGTACCGCATCGAAATCAGTTTGAAGAACGGAATCTCCTCTGAGGACGCCAAGAAGATCGCGAAGGTTATCCGCGACGAGGCGCCCAAGACGGTGAAGTCTCAAATTCAGGGCGACGAACTGCGGGTGCAGTCCAAGAGCCGCGATGACCTTCAGGCGACAATGGCGCTGCTGAAAGGCAAAGACCTCGAAGTTGCCCTCCAGTTCGTGAACTTCCGCTAGCTCCTCCCCCAGCAGCGTGGACCTCTTCCTGCTGATTTTTGCGGCAACTCTGCTCGTTGCTGTGCTCTTTTCGGCCCTCGCTGGCCGAACCATCCTTTCTGCGGCTGTCTTGTTCCTGATTGTCGGCTTTGTGATCGGCTCTGAGACGACGGGCATCCTGAGTTTCGATTCGGGTTCAGAAGAAGTTTCGACAATCGCCGAGATTGCCCTCTTTGTGGTGCTCTTCACGGATGGCATGAAAATGGGGTGGGCCGACCTGCGTAAGGCCTGGCGGCTTCCCGGTCGCGCTCTCGGTTGGGGACTGCCCCTGACCCTCGGCATCACCGCGGTGCTTGCGCACTATCTCGTTGGGCTCGACTGGCCTGCCGCGCTGCTGATTGGTGCGATTCTTGCCCCGACCGACCCCGTCTTCGCGGCAGCTCTTGTCGGCGATAAGCGGGTTCCGCAACGCCTACGACAACTGCTCAATGTGGAATCGGGGGTGAATGATGGTCTCGCTCTGCCATTCGTTATCGTCTTTCTCGCAGTCAGTTCCGGATCGGAAGAGCTGCACCTTGGTGAACTCGGTATCGAACTGGTTATCGGCACGCTCATCGGAATCGCCATACCGTGGCTCGTCATCAAAGCGCTCCACACCCGCCTCTTCGCGACCGCTGGAGTCTTCGAACCTCTCGTACCCATCGCGATCGGCCTACTCGTCTTCGCGCTCTCAACCACGCTGCACGCCAACCTCTTCTTGGCAGCCTTTGCTGCTGGGGTTACTGTCGCAACGGTCGGTCAGAAGGAGCGTGAAGCTTTCGAAGAATTCGGAGAGATCATCTCTGAACTTCTCAAGTTGCTTGCCCTCATGATTTTCGGCGCCCTGCTGTCGTTCAAGTTTCTTGGCGAGATCGAGTGGACTGGTTGGGTGTTTGCGATCCTCGCGCTCATCGCCGCTCGACCCGCAGCGCTCTACATTTCGTTCCTCGGCTCCGGGCTCTCGATGCGGGAACAACTGGCGGCCATGTGGTTCGGCCCCAAGGGCTTCGCGTCAGTGGTCTACGTTCTCGTAGTTGTTACCGCTGGCATTCCCGAGGGCGACCTCATTTTCCATCTCGTCGCGCTCACCATTGCGCTGTCGATCATTGCCCATTCCTCCACGGACGTTGTAGTCGCCCGATCCTTCACCCGGGCAGACGAAACTCCGGCCTGGCAGGGGCCGCCGCTCAGCAATGGCAACGGTGTTGACACCGGCACCGGTGCTGGCAGCGCGAGCGGATAACCGTCTCCGTAAATCGCTAGACTTCGAGCCATGGACGTCGGCGGAATAACCATCAATTTCACTGCAGTAATTGCTGGTGTTCTCATCTTGATCGACTTCACCGTTCGCGTGCTCTCGCTGATCTACGTGCCCCGCAATCGGCGACCGCAAACGGCGATGGCCTGGTTGCTGGCAATCTTCTTCATCCCCTACGTCGGTATCCTGCTCTTCCTCATGTTGGGCAGTCGCAAGTTGCCCAAGGGGCGCCGCGACAAGCAGATTGAGATCAACAAGTTCATCATCGAGACCACTGAGGGCATGGATCAGGTGCGGCGCGATCAGCCGTGGCCGCCCTGGCTTGAGCCTGTCGTCGAACTCAACCGCACCCTTGGCGCAATGCCCCTTGTTGGTGGCAATTCGGCAAAGCTCTACTCCGAATACCAAGAGTCGCTGGATGCCATGACCGCGGCAGTCAACGACGCCACCAATTATGTGCACGTTGAGTTCTACATTCTCAGCCTCGACTCCACGACGGCGCCATTCTTTGATGCGCTTGAAGCGGCCCATATGCGCGGCGTGCGGGTTCGGGTTCTGCTCGATCACATCGCTTCGCTTCGCGCCCCCGGCTATTTCACTACCATCCGCCGTCTCAAAAAAATGGGCGTGCAATGGCACGTGATGCTGCCAGTTCAACCGCTCAAGTGGAAGTTTCAGCGCCCCGACCTGCGCAATCACCGCAAGATCCTCATCGTCGATGGCAAGCTGGCTTTCACCGGTTCACAGAACATGGTGGATGCCACTTACAACAAGCGCGTCAATAAGAAGCGTGGCCTCACCTGGAAAGACCTCATGGTGCGCTTTGAGGGACCCATCGTTGCCGGCATCCACTCACTCTTCATTACCGATTGGTACAGCGAAACTGATGAGCTCCTCGTTCGAGAGAGTGCTCAAACCCCGTCGATCGCCACCAACGCAGACCTCGACGCGCAAGTCGTGCCGAGCGGGCCAGGGTTTGAGGGTGAAAACAATCTGCGCCTCTTCAATTCGTTGCTCTACGCAGCTCAAGAACGTGTCATCATCACGAGCCCCTATTTCGTGCCAGATGACTCGATGCTCTATGCCATTACGACGGCGGCGCAGAGCGGGCTCGATGTGCAGCTCTTCGTTTCAGAAGTTGGAGATCAGGCGCTCGTTTATCACGCGCAACGCAGCTACTACGAGACGTTGCTTCGCGCGGGTGTAAGGATTTGGCTGTTCCCCACCCCGACCGTGCTGCACGCCAAGCACTTCACGATTGACGATCAGGTCGCAGTGATCGGATCAAGCAACATGGACATGCGCTCGTTTAGCCTCAACCTCGAAATTTCGGTCATGGTGCGCGGAGCAGAGTTCATCGAAGACATGCGCGAACTTGAAGCCCAGTATCGAAGCGTCAGCCGAGAACTTACCCTCGACGAGTGGATGAAGCGCCCACGGCGGTCGAAGGTACTCGACAACATCGCGCGCCTTACCGCCGCCGTTCAGTAACACCGCGGCACCGCCAAGCAGCGGCACTGCCAAGCAGGAGCACCACGAGCGGAAACAGGTCGAACTAGTTCGCGTCGGTGGCTTTCGACGCGGCGATCATGTCGTCGCGGTCAACGAGCTTGATGCGCGCCCGACCCTCGGGCTCTCCCAGAGCGATTTCGCGAGCATCCAGCAGCTGCCAGCCCTGCAGGTTGGTGTAGTCGACGTCACGGCTCTTCAGGAGTTCGACGACCGCCTGCTCGTCTGGTTGCTCGGGGCTCCACCAGTTGGCTTGGTCGTTCATGACGTGCTTGATGGTTTCCATCGCGTCTGACTTGGTGTGGCCGATGAGTCCGACGGGGCCGCGCTTGATCCAGCCAGTCGCATAGACGCCGTGAACTGGCTCGTCGTTGTCGTCGATGACTTGACCTTCGCGGTTGGGGATGACTCCGCGGTGGTCATCGAATGGGATGCCGTCGAGTGCCGACCCGAAGTAGCCAACAGCGCGGTAGAGGCTTTGCACCGCGACCTCACGGAACTCGCCGGTGCCGACAACGCCGCCCTGCCCGTCTGGCGTGGTGCGCTCGTAACGGAAACCCTCAACACGGTCGGTGCCAAGCACTTCAACGGGCCCGGCGTAGAAGTGCAAGTGCAGACGACGTGAGGCGTTGCCTTTTTCTTCACTGCGCCACTTCGTGAAAATGCGGTCGAGTACCATGATTTGTTTGTTTGACTCGATGGCCGCTTTCGATGCTTCGTCATAGTCGAAGTCTTCTTCGTAAACAATCAGGTCAACGTCGTCGAGTTCTCCGAGTTCGCGGAGCTCAAGCGGGGTGAACTTTACTTGCATCGGGCCGCGACGCCCAAAGACGTGCACGTCGGTCACTGGACTCGATTTGAGGCCGTCATACACGTTGGCGGGGATCTCGGTCGGCAGTAAGTCATCCGCGTGCTTAGCGAGTATTCTGGCGACGTCGAGGGCGACGTTTCCGTTGCCGATGACCGCGGTCTCTTTCGCATCGAGGGTCCACTCTCGAGAAACATCGGGGTGACCGTCGTACCAGCTGACGAAGTCGGCGGCGCCGTGGCTGCCCGGCAGATCGATTCCGGGAATCGGAAGTGGGGCATCCCGAACAGCACCCGTAGAGAAGATGACAGCGTTGTAGTGCTTCTTGAGGTCGTCAAGTGTGATGTCGCGGCCATAAGTGACGTTGCCGAAGAGGCGAATGTTGCCAGTGTCGAGCACGTCGCGCAGCGCATTGACGATGCCCTTGATGCGCGGATGATCGGGGGCAACACCGTAGCGCACAAGTCCATACGGCGCCGGAAGCTGCTCGAACAGGTCGATGGAGACCTCAAATTGGCGTTCAGCCTTCAGCAGGATGTCTGCCGCATAAATTCCAGCGGGGCCTGCACCAACAATGGCGAGTCTGAGCTTGCTCATGTGCTGTAGTTTCCGTTCATCTCGGTGCGCCCGGGCGCGGGCGAGTGTGGCGTTCTAGTTTGAGCGTTCGACGACGCTGTCGGCAAAGCGCGTCAGGGCCTTCTTTACAGGACCGTCAGGCAAAGGTGCGAGTGCTTCTACTGCTTCGCGGCCCCACCGACGAGCTTCATCCAGAGTCTTCTTCGTCACCGAGTGCTCTCGCAGTTCGGTCACCGCGGAATCGAGTGCAGCATCGTCACCCTCGCCATAGAAGTTTGCGTTGACGTCACGTTCGATTCGAGTGAGCAAGTCAGCGGCTTCTCTATTGGTTATGGCGAGCTCACGAAGGTACAACAGCGGGAGCGTTGCAACTCCACTGCGCAGGTCAGTTCCCGCCTTCTTGCCGGTCTTACCCGTCTCAGCAGAAAGATCGATGACGTCGTCGATGAGCTGAAAAGCGACACCAATCTTTTCGCCAAAGTTACGCACAGGAGCCGTGTACTCCTCAGGAGCATTCGAGAACATCACACCAACTTCGGCAGCGGTAGCAATGAGCGAACCCGTCTTGTCAGCCAGAACCTGAAGGTAATGATCGACAGCGTTCTCTCCCGGCTTCGGGCCAAGCGTCTCATGCAACTGCCCCAGGCAAAGTCGCTCAAAAGTATTCGCCTGCAGCAGGAGCGCTTGCTCGCCCATTCCGGCCACAAGCTTGCTCGCCCGCGCAAACAGGAGATCACCGGTGAGAATAGCAACCGAGTTGCCCCACACGCTTTGGGCGCTCGGCACTCCGCGGCGCAATTGCGCTTCATCCATCACATCGTCGTGATAGAGCGAGGCCAAGTGAGTAATCTCTACTGCCTGAGCCGCCGTAACAACATCGGGATTGTTGCCAGTGCCCAATTGGGCTGTGAGCAGAGTGAGCACGGGACGCACGCGTTTGCCGCCAGCTTCGAGCAGGTAGCGGCTCGTGGCATCCGCAATCTCATCAGCGAATTTCATGTGGGAGAGCAAGCCAGCTTCGACCTGCTCAAGCCCCTCTTCGATGGCGGCAGCAAACCGACGCTCATCGCTCGAGGCGAAGAGCTTCTCTCCCAGCCCCAATGAGGAACTAAGAGTATTGCTGCGGCGAGCAGACGGAACGCTCGGGTTCACTATCAACCGATTTCTTTGGCGAAGCGCTACGGCTTCGGTTTGGCGTTTTTGATGGTCTTGATGGGCCGGGTGGCAAGGTCTTTGCGCTTGGCAACCGACGCGAGAACCGTTTCATCAACAGGTTTGTGGCCGCGGTGCATCGCAACGATGCCCGCGGTGAGGTTGCGGTAGGCAACCCTAGTGAATCCCGCAGCCCGAATCCACTGGCTCAGTTCTCCCTGATCTGGCCATTCGCGAATCGACTCCGCGAGGTAGGTGTACGCCTCAGGGTTGGAACTCGAGCGATCGGCAATGATCGGCATCACTCGGTTCAAGTACGTGAAGTACCCGGCACGGATGATGGCAACGGGTGGCTTAGAGAATTCGGTGATGACGAGACGCCCACCCGGCTTAAGCACGCGGAACATCTCCGAGAGCGCAATGCGGGGATCATTCACGTTACGCAGGCCAAAACTGATCGTCACAGCATCGAATTCGTTATCGCCGAACGGTACCTTTTCAGCGTCGCCCTGAATGAACTCGATCTTCTTGTGACGCTTGCGCGCCTGTTCGACCATGCCTGTGGAAAAGTCGAGTCCGACAACTCTGGCGCCATTGCGATGCAGCGCCGCCGAGCTAGTGCCGGTGCCTGAAGCAATGTCGAGAATGCGTTCACCCGGCTCTGGCGCAACTGCTCGCACTGTGGCAGCCCGCCAAAGTACTGCGTTTCCGGCCGACAAAACAGTGTTTGTGCGGTCGTAATGTTTTGCGACACCATCGAACATGCCGGCCACGTCGTCCGGTCGCTTATTCATGTCAGCCTTACCCACCCCTTTAGTCTAGGGCGCTCAGAGCGGATGCTCACTTCCTGCGCCTCAACTGACAGGTACTCTGATACTTGTGAGGCACTATTGGGCTCCAGGGCAGCCCGTTCCCGGCACCCAGCGAGACGCAGACGATGACTAACCCGCGCGAACCACTGACAGTTGTTACGCGCCCCAGTGCGGCGATCGGCGACATCCTCGATTGGGTAGCTCCCGACTTTCCCCTCGCCTTCGTTCGTGACGGTGAAGGAATCGTGGGCGTCGGCGAACTCCTACGTCTCGAATTCCGTGGCAAAGACCGATTCACCCAAGCCGCAGAAACCTGGGCTGAGTTATCTCGCACCGCGATTGTTCATGACAGCGTCAAACGGGCAGGCACTGGCCTCGTCGCGCTTGGAAGCTTCGCCTTCGCCGATTCATCGACGGCCACAAGCGTTCTCATCATTCCGCGGATCATCATCGGAAGCCGAGGCGGCATCGAATGGGTCACCTCGATCACCGTTGGAGAAGGCGGAGGGCTTCCCAGCAGCACCGATGTTCTTGCCACGATTCCCAGTACGCCTCACGGAGAACCAGTACGCATCTCGTTCACCCCGGGCGAGACGAGCGCCAAGAGCTTCATCAGCACCGTCAGAGCAGCCCTGCGCGAAATCTCCCAAGGTCACGCAGCCAAGATCGTGATCGCCCGCGACCAGATCGCAACCCTTCCCGCCGCAACAGATCTACGAGTTCCCCTCGAAGCCCTCGCCAAGCGCTATCCAGACACCTTCACCTTCGCCGTCGACGGACTCATCGGCTCCAGCCCAGAAACACTCGTTCGCGTGCACAACGGCACGGTCAGCGCCCGCGTCCTCGCGGGCAGCGCAGCGCGCGGCGACGACCGAATCTCCGATGGGCGAGCCGCCGCGACCCTCTCGGGATCACCCAAAGATCAGAAAGAACATGCGCTCGCGCTTGCCAGCGTCATGGATGCCCTACAGCCGTTGAGCAGCGAACTATTTGCGGCATCCACCCCTTTCGCGCTGCAACTTCCCAACCTGTGGCATCTCGCGACCGACATCGAGGGGCAGCTAACTGAGCAATCGAGTGCACTCGACCTGATCGAGATTCTGCACCCGACAGCCGCAGTGGCTGGCACCCCTACGCCAGACGCGATCCGGATCATCGGCGAACTCGAGAGCTTTGATCGCGGTCGTTATGCCGGCCCGGTCGGCTGGGTCGATTCCCACGGCAACGGGGAATGGGCGGTCGCATTGCGCTGTGCGCAAGTCGACGGCACCCGCATCACCGCATATGCCGGAGCAGGCATTGTTGCCGGCTCCGATGCGAAGAAGGAGTTCGCCGAGACGGAACTCAAATTCCGTCCCATCGTTGAGGCATTCGGCTAAACCACGTCGACGACCGCAGCTTGCACGAGAGCTCCTAGCTTGCCGCCAAGCGATCCTTCTCGGCCTCAACGTCGTAGTCAGCGCTTGGCCATTGCGGATCGAGCCGCTCTAGGGCGTCAAGCAACAGCTGTTGGACAGCCAAACGTGCAAACCATTTGTGATTTGCCGGCACGACGTACCACGGTGCGCTTTCCGTCGTCGTGCGCCGGATCGCAATCTCGTACGCCTCCTGATACTCCGACCACAGCAGTCGCTCATCCACATCACCAGGGTTGTACTTCCAATGCTTCTCCGGCCGATCGAGTCGCTCTTGCAGGCGCTCTTTCTGCTCGTCGGCACTGATGTGCAACATGACTTTGATGAGTGTCGTGCCGTTGGCAACAAGTTCGTTTTCAAACTCTTCGATGATCCCGTAACGCTCTTCTACGACCTCCGGGGTGGAGAATCCGCGCACTCGGTGAATCAGTACGTCCTCATAGTGCGAGCGATCAAAAACACCGATGTTGCCCGCACTGGGCAATTCATTTCGGATGCGCCACAGAAAGTCGTGAGACTTCTCCTCGTCAGTGGGAGCTTTGAACGCGTGAATCTGCACGCCCTGCGGGTCAACCCCGCCAATGACGTGACGCAGGATTCCGCCCTTGCCCGCCGTATCCATCGCCTGAAGCACCAGAAGCACTCGCCGTTGACCACCGAACTTGCTCTCGGCGAAGAGGCGCTCTTGCAACTCAGCGAGGTGCTCGGCATTCTTTTCGAGCTTCTTTTCTGCATCCTTCTTGTCGCCGTCGAACCCGGGAGTCGAAGATGGGTCGATGCTCGCTAGCTCAAAAACGGGGGAAACAGGCGTGAGTGTGCTCATACGCCCAAGATTACCCGGCACACCGCTAGCGGCTAAGAGGAACCTCGATGATGGTGGGTTCGGGATGCGCGGAGAGAGCCTGATCAAGTTCGCCGCGTGTGGTCGCCGACACGTAGCGCCAGCCGTACGCCACAGCAAGGGCTTCGATCGAAGCATTCTGTTGTGTCAACAACACCCGGTCGAAGCTGTCGCCTGCCTGGCTCGCGACTTCGAGCACATCGAAGATCGTGCCACCGTCGTCGTTGCCAACGATGACCTGGATGCGTGGCCGTGGCTCCCCCATGCCAAACATGAGAGCACCGACATCATGGAAGATTGCGAGATCTCCGAGAAGAACACGCGTAACTCCCTCGTTCCCGGGTTCGGCCTGACTAGCCAGTGCAATGCCGAGAGCCGTAGAAATCGTTCCATCAATTCCGGCAAGCCCACGATTCGCGTGCACAGAGATCTTCTTGCCAGGAACCACGCGGTCCACCTCGCGGATCAGCCGCGACGCCCCAAGAACAAGTCGGTCGTGAGGCCAAGTTGCCCGCCAGACGGCGTCGGCGAGCATCCGCCGGTCGACGGGCGTGCGCACGATCGCAAGCTCTGACTTGGCATGGGTTCGAGCATCCGCATCAATATCGGGAGCGATGCTTTCGGTCTCGAGAAGCTGACGGCTCGAGGTGACCCAACGGCCGAGCCAAGCCCTGTCGGTAGCTTCGCCAGAGACAGAGACCTCGTCGACGAAGAGTCGAACACAACGACCGGGATTGTAGTCATCGGCAGACGGATGCCGCACCACAATGGTCTGAACTCCGGCACGCTGAATCAGCGCCGGAATCTCGCGACTCAACGTCGGGTGCCCAAAGACGATAACGCGCGCCACTCGGTCACCGAAGTTGGCGGTGTTGAGTAGCTCGCGGTAGGCGACAACAAGGTTGGGGCCGAAGTGCGCTCCACTGGAAACTTCAGCGATGAGGGGCGCGCCTAGTTCGCGGGCAACCTGCTCAGCTCGTGGGCCAGCACCGGTTCCGGCGATCACGACAGTCGCTGGGGCCGGGCTGAGTGCTGCTGTCGTTGGGGCGCCGGGTGATCGCTGCGTAGTCGTTTCCACGACGGGATCGAGGTCGCTGAAGAGGTCAGGAAAAACAGGTTCGCGGGTGCTGGCAGGCTCTGGCGCTACGGCATCATCACTGGGATACCAGGTGAAGGGTGCAGAGAGCGGTTCATCGAAGGAGAGGTTGAGATGCACGGGGCCATTAACGGCGGCGACAGCATCGCGCGCGAGTTGTGTCGCAGCATCCATCTCGCCTGCGGCACCGGTCGGTGCTTCGACATCCCACGTGTGGTGCACGGCGCTACCGAAAATACCCGGTTGTTGCGTCGTCTGGTTGGAGCCAATGCCCCGCAGAGAATCGGGGCGGTCAGCACTAATAATGATGAGCGGGACCGCAGAGTGGTGCGCCTCAAGAACGGCGGGGTGCAGGTTGGCGACCGCCGTGCCTGACGTCGTTACCACGAGCACGGGGGCACCAGTTTCGACAGCAAGCCCCAGTGCAAGAAAAGCACCGACACGTTCATCAATGCGCACGCGTAAGCGCAGTAGTCCCTGTTTCTCGAATTCGGCGGCAGCAAGCGCAATCGCCTGCGAGCGCGAACCAGGGCTCAGTACGATGTCTCGAACGCCGAGACGAACGAACTCTTCGAGAAGGGCTACCGAGAAATTAGTGGCCGGAGAGTTAGTTGGTCTTATCGTCATCGTCGAGATCTGCTAGTTCCTGTTCAAGGCGGCGGATGCGTTCATCTTGTTCTTCTTTGAGGCGCATGTTGCGCAAGAAATCGGGATCGTCGTCTGGCGCTAGCGTGCGGGTGCGGCCAGCGGTTGCACTACGTGCCTTGCCGAGCATGAACCACAACACGACTCCGATAACGGGAAGAAGTACGATCACGAGAATCCACAACACCTTGGGCATTGCGCGAACGCGACTGCGATCGGTAAGGATTACATCGACAATTGCGAACACGTCCACCGCGACGAGCGCGAAAGCAAGAACTACCAGTAGACGAGGCATATGCCCATTCTACGCTCGCAGGCTGCGTGCGGGATGCGAGCCTAGACTGTTGGCGTGAAACCTTGGATCATCTACTCACTCTTGCGGCTCGGAATCTTCGCGGCAGTCTTTGCGCTGCTGATGGTCGCGAGCGTCGATTGGTGGCTCTCGGCCCTCATCGCCGCGATCCTCGGATTCACGATCTCGTATATCTTCTTTGGCAAGCTTCGCGATGCCGTTGCCCTCGATATTGTGGCGCGACGCGCTGGCCCAAGCCACGACCCCGACCGTGATGCTGAAGATGCCGCAGCAGACCTCGGTGCCGAGAGCAGCGGCCTAGAAAGCGATCGCTGAGGCTAGTCCCAACCCGAACAGCAACGCGGTGAGCCCGGTGAGGCGCAGTGCCAGTATCAATTCGGATGCCGTCTTTGCTGTCAGCACGATGACGCAGGCTGGCAGCGCGACGAGCAGCACGAAGTACACCAGATAGGCGTTGACGTAGAGCAGCGTGTAGATGCCCAGGATGCCGAACGGCACGAGCATCGCCACAACGTAGAAGATGCGCGATGGCATGTTGCCGATGAGCACGGCGAGGGTGCGCTTGCCCGCGATTTTGTCTTGGTCAATGTCTCGGATGTTGTTGACCATCAGAGTGGCAACGGCGAACAGACCGACGGCGACGGCCGCCAACCACGACTCAAGTGTCACAGTGTCTGCGAGCACGTAGGTGGTTCCTGCCGTGGCAACAAGCCCGAAGAAGATGAAGACGAATACTTCACCGAGACCGAGGTAGCCGTAGGGTCGTTTTCCGCCGGTGTAGAAGTAGGCGGCGAGAATCGCGAGGGCTCCGACAGCGAGAAGCCACCAGTGTTCGCTGCGAATCACGATGATGAGTCCGGCGATTGCAGCAATACCGAACCAGACGAACGCGACCGTGATGACGGCACGGGGGCGTGCAGCGCCGGAGCCGGTGAGGCGTCGAGGCCCTACGCGGTTCTTGTCGGTTCCGCGAACACCGTCGGAGTAATCGTTGGCGAAGTTCACGCCAATCTGGAGCGAAACGGCAACGATCAGGCACAGCAGTGCCCGCAGCCAGTGCCAGCCGGCACCATCCTCTTCGTGGGGCAAAACGTAGGCGGCTGCTGTTCCGAGCGCTACGGGTGCGAACGCGAGCGGCAACGTTTGCAGTCGTGCGCCGCCAATCCAGTCGCGTGCGGTTGCCTTGGCAATTTTGGGCGCTTTTGGCGGGCGACCGCCGGGGCGACCGCTCGTGTTTTTCGCCGATTTGGAGCTCGATTTCGGCGCGACGGTCTTCGGGTCGATGCGTTGCTGTTTAGGAGAGGCCACGGTGGGATTCTACTTAAGCACGACTGACGCTAAGGCCAGCCGGTCGGGTTTTCCCGTTGCGAGCATCGGAATCTCATCGATAAGCATCACCCGGGCTGGCGCCGCTGCCGCCGAAAGTTGCGCGGCAACTGACTGTCGCAGGGCATCCAGATCAATTGCTGTCGTCGTCACGACCACTGGCGATTCGCCCCATTCCGGATGCGGTGCGGCAACCACAACGGCTGCACTCTGACCCGGCAACGCGCGAACGGCAGTCTCGACCTCGGTGAGCGATACTTTCACTCCCCCGGAAATGATCATGTCGTCAGCGCGGCCACGAACTCGCAGTACTCCGTTGATAATTTCGCCGACATCATCGGTGCGATACCAGCGGATGCCGTCGTGCACCCGGAACGAGAATGCGCTGCGGCGAGGATCGTCAAGATAGCCATCGGCAAGCATGGGGCCAGCAAGTTCAATGCGATCATCCACCAGCCTCATTTGTGCGGTGGGCAACGGAACGCCGTCCCACACACAACCACCGCTGGTTTCGCTTGAGCCGTAGGTTGTTGTCACTGCGAGACCGTGAGCACGGGCTGCGGTGAGCAACGAGATCGGAGTTGACTGGCCACCAACCAAAATCCGCTGGAAGCTCGCGAGGGCCGCAATGGCTTCTTCTGACTCGAGCAGTCGCGCCAACTGCACGGGAACGAGGGAGGTGAATCGGCGCTCGGCGGTGAGTTCAGCGGCGGCAGCCACAAAAGCTTCGGCAGAGAATCCTGTTGGCTTCATCATCACCGGCACGGTTCCCGCAAAGTGCGAACGCGCAAGAACATTGATTCCTGCGATGTAGTGAGCTGGCACGGCAAGCAACCACTGTCTAGGGCCGCCAAGTAGGCCATCGGATGCCTCAGCACTCGCCCTCAGCGCGGCAGCACTGAGCATCACGCGCTTGGGTCGGCCGGTCGATCCGCTTGTCTCTACGACGACCGCAACGTTCTCGGGGACTGTCTCTGGCAGTCCAGAGGGGGAGGCAGGGTGCGGCAGAATCGCAGCCCCCGTTCCTTCGAGTGCTGGCACTAGGGCAGCCCACACTTTGCGGGGGTCGCGCGCATCAATTGACCAGAGTTCTCGTGTCACGGTGTTGTCTCCAGGGTGTCGTTGCTGTGCTCCCGTGCGTCTTCGCTCGAGTGCGTCGGGTCGCAGAGTCGGCGTTGACTCGGCTGTTGTGCGTCGTTAGTACTGCCAGGGGAATGGCGACCAGTCGGGGGCTCGCTTTTCCAAGAACGAGTCACGGCCTTCGACGGCTTCATCCGTTCCGTAGGCCAATCGGGTGGCTTCTCCCGCAAAAACTTGTTGGCCGACGAGTCCGTCGTCAACAGCGTTGAGGGCGAATTTCACCATTCTGATGGCGGTGGGCGACTTGGTCATGATCGTTTGTGCCCATTCGTAGGCGGTCGCTTCAAGCTCGGCGTGCGGCACTGCGGCGTTGATCGCTCCCGCATCGAGGGCACGTTGAGCGTCGTACTCGCGGGCCAAGAAGAAGACTTCTCTGGCAAACTTTTGGCCGACCTGGCGGGCGAAGTATGCACTGCCGTAGCCGGCGTCGAACGAGCCGACGTCGACATCCGTCTGCTTGAAGCGGGCATGTTCGGCGCTGGCAATGGTGAGGTCGCAGACGACGTGAAGTGAGTGGCCTCCTCCGGCAGCCCAGCCGGGAACAACGGCGATAACCACCTTCGGCATGAAGCGGATGAGGCGCTGCACTTCGAGAATGTGGAGGCGGCCTGCGGCGGCTCGGCGCTTTCCTGCCGCGGCAGCAGCATCCTCCTCAGAAACCTCTCCAGCGGCGGCGGGGTTCGTTGCCCCCTCTTGACCCTCGTACTCATAGCCCGCGCGACCACGAATGCGCTGGTCGCCGCCGGAACAGAACGCCCAGCCGCCATCTTTTTCGCTTGGTCCATTGCCGGTGAGCAGCACGACGCCGATGCGCGGATTCTGACGCACGTCATCGAGCGTTTGGTAGAGCTCATCGACGGTGTGCGGGCGGAATGCGTTGCGCACCTCTGGGCGATCGAAGGCGATACGCGCGATCGTTCCCGTCACATCGTGGTGATAGGTGATATCCGTAAGGTCATCGAATCCAGCGACTGATCGCCACAACTTTTCGTCAAAAATTTCTGAAACCAGCGCCATGGCTCCACCCTAGCTACCGAAGAAGCGAAATACCGTGAGAAGTGCGAGCGGATTGGCGAGGATGGCCATGGCGAGCCCAAAGGCTGCCCAACGACGCTGGTAACCAAGAATGAGGCTGATAACCGCGGTAATGATGCCAAAGATCGACACGATGATCGTGCTGTAGCTGAGCCAGGTTCCGGCGACAAGGCTGCCTTGGATGCTCATGACCATTGCGACGATGAGGAGTACGAGAGTGGCAAGCCCTAATGCGGCGGCGACGAAACCAAGCCAGGTTGGGCGTTTGGGCCGCACCAGATAGCTGTCGTCAACGTTGTCTGGCTCGGGAGGTTCGCTCGAAATTTCGGGTTCTTCTTCAACAACGCCCACGACGTAATACGGCACAACTTTGGTCGCGATGCGCTCGATATCTCCCGGATTAGTCACGCAATTACCCTAACCGACGCGAGAACTTGTCAGACTAGAGACATGTTCCCCACAGTGAACGAAATTCTCGACACCGCACGTGTGGTGTCCCTTCCGATGACTTCGCGTTTTCGCGGTATCGATCAGCGTGAAGCGCTGCTCTTTCGCGGGCCCCAGGGTTGGGCCGAGTTCTCCCCGTTCGTGGAGTACGACGACGCGGAGGCGAGCACGTGGCTCTTGGCCGCGATTGATTACGCGTGGAATGAGACTCCGCCGCTGCTCCGCGACCATATTTTTGTCAATGCGACGGTTCCCGCGGTTGACGCGGAACTGGTCGAAGCGGTTCTCGAGCGCTTCGACGGCTGCCGAACTGCCAAGGTGAAGGTCGCCGAACCGGGGCACACGCTCGCGGATGATGTGGCACGCGTAGCCGAAGTGCGTCGCGTGATGGGACCAGAAGGTCGCATTCGCATCGACGCGAATGGGGCGTGGACGGTCGATGAGGCTGAGCGTGCTGTTCATGCACTCGCAAAGTTCGACCTTGAGTATGTGGAACAGCCCTGCGCGTCTGTTGAGGAGCTCGGCGAGTTGCGCGGCCGCATCGCCTACATGGGAATCCCGGTGGCTGCGGATGAGAGTGTGCGCAAAGCTGAAGATCCACTTGCGGTGGCTCGTGCCGGTGCCGCCGACTTGCTTGTCGTCAAGGCGCAGCCTTCTGGAGGCATTTCTCGCGCACTCAGCGTCGCTTCAGAAGCCGGACTCCCCATTGTGGTTTCTAGCGCCCTCGAAACGTCAGTGGGGCTCGCGATGGGAGCCCATCTGGCAGCCGCGCTTGACACCCTTGAATACGACTGCGGTCTCGCTACGGCATCCCTGTTGGCGGCAGATGTCACGTCGTCACCATTGCGTGCCCGGGCCGGTCGCATTGAAGTGCGACGCGTGGATGCCGAGGAGGCACTCCTTACCCGCTGGGCTGCCAACCCCGAGCGTACTCAGTGGTGGATGTCGCGGCTCGAGCGCTGCTACGCACTAGGTAAAAACTACTCACAGTAGCGATCGGAGTGCTCACTATGCTTGGCACGGTCAGCCCACCGCCGAGGAGCAAAAATGAGTACAGAGTCGCGTCGGATGCTCGCGATTGTCGCCCTGAGCCTGATGAGTATCGGCGCGGTGAGTGCGTGCACAGCGCCAGAAGCAGCCACGACGGACACCGAGGCTGAAGAGGAAGCCAGCGTCGCTGCGCCTGTCGAAGAGGAGTCAGCGAGTGCTCCAGCGTGTCTAATCGGTGACTGGTACATCGAACAGGACCAGATGCAGGCGTTTTATTCGGCTGTGAGCGAATCGAACGACAATGTCGACATTTCTGTTGAGGGCGGCACGGGGCTCTCCTTTTCTGACACTGGCTATGTCTACACCCCAGAGTTCGCCATCCTCGTGCAGGTTGCGGGGGCTGATGGCACTGGCAGCATTACCGGAAACGTGACCGGTGACTACACGGCTACGGAAACGGAAATCAGCACGTCGCATGACGTCAGCGCCGTCGCGGTGTCGGTGACAGTCTCGGGGATCACGATGGACGGAACCGATTTGTTCGGCGAGTTCCTTTCGAGCGCGCCCATCAATTCTGCACCGTACGAGTGCGCTGACGATGGGCCGATCATCCAATTCGATACGGGCGACGGAAATCCGCGCGTGCCGATCACGCTCACCCCGGCCAGCTAGCTCGGGGTCACCAGAGCCACAGGGCTCTCACACTAGCTAACGCTGGGGTGCTGCTCGGTGCGGCCCCAGCGTTATTACTTCGCTCCATCGAGCGAGGCGGTGCGCCTACAGACCTGAGTAGGCGTGCAGGCCTTTGAAGAACAGGTTGACGATCGTGAAGTTGAAGACGATCGCAGTGAAGCCAACAATGGCGAGCCAGGCTGAACGTGAGCCACGCCATCCTCGAGTCGCTCTCGCGTGAATGTAACCCGCATAGATGGTCCAGATGATGAAGGTCCAGACCTCTTTGGTGTCCCAGCCCCAGTAACGACCCCATGCACGCTCGGCCCACACAGCGCCGGCAATGAGAGTAAACGTCCACATGACGAAGCCGACAACAGTGAGCCGGTACGCCAACGTTTCGAGACGATCTGCCGCTGGAAGAGTGTCGAGGAACCGCAACTTGAGCGCCTTGCCCGCCTCACGACGAGCCTGCATGAGCTGAACGATCGAGAGACCAGCAGCGAGCGCAAAGACGCCGGTGCTCAAGCTGGCAACGAAGACGTGGATGACCAACCAGGCCGATTGCAATGCTGGCGGCAGTGGCACGACATCCACATAGAAGCTTGAGGTTCCCACGCCGAGTGCAATCAGCGAGAAGCCGGTGATGAATGAGCCCAAGAAGCGGAGGTCTTGCCAGAACTGCACCAACAGGAAAACGCCGACGATGAGGGCAGTAGCGGTGAGGGTGAACTCAAACATGTTGGCCCACGGCACCCGGTTGGCGGCAACGCCACGGAACACCACAGCACCAACGTGCAGCACCCACGCAATAACGGTGAGTGCCATGGCGAGGCGCAGATACTTGGGCGATGCGGGTCGGGCAGCTTCACTGCCTGATCGTGGGGCATCGTCGCGGGTCAGCGTCGCTGTGCCGCCACCAGTTGCGAAAGCTTTCGACGCTGCCATGACGCCAACACGGCTGGCGGAGGTTGAAGTCAGCCCGGTCGCCGCCGCTGCAGAAGCATCGCTCGACTCTGCCGAGCGGCGTGCCAAATCGACAGCGAACATTACGAACGCGAGGGTATAGATCGCCATCGCTGAATAAACCGCAATCAACGAATACGACACGAAGGTCTCAGTCACGAATCCACCCTAACCGTCAGTTGCTGAGAATGTTTCTCCGCAAATTCTGTCACCGACGACTCAAGGTTGGGATCGTCTCCCCGCGCCAGAGCCGCATATTCAATTGTTGTCGTGCCGGAGGCGTCGGTTGTGGCGGAAACCCACATGCGGCGACGCGGAATAAACAGGCTTGTTACGAGGCCAGCGATTACCAGAATGGCAAAGATCAGCACCGGCAATTGCGAAGGATCGTGGTGCACGTCGAGGGACGCAAAGCGGGGGATGCTCGCGAGTTCTACGCTGCCAAGCCCGTTGGGCAGCTCTGCCCGATCTCCCGGAGTCAGGCGAAGGGTTTCTGCGTCTGAGGTTCGTCCAGCAATCTGATCAAGAGAGTCAGTATTGAGCGCGTAAGCGTTGGTTCCCTGCCCGTTGTCGAGCCCCAGATCGCCCTGGTACACCTCGAGGGTGAGCGTGGGGGCAACGAGGTCGGGATACACCGAGACAAGAGCGCCCGAGCTGAGCGTGCCGGTCGTTGGGTAAAGGAAGCCGAGCATTCCGATCTGCTGATCGAGGCCATCCGGAATCTTGATCACGCACGTGCTGCCCAGGTTGGCGTCAAAGGGAAGGCACGCAGTGGGCTGAGACCAGACCACTACGTCGTCGGCATCTCGCACGGTGAGCACTGGCGCATAGCCGTTGCCGAGAAGATAGATGTTTGTTCCGCCAACGTTCAATGGCTCATTGACTTTGATCCGTGCCGTTTCGGAGCTTTGCCCGCGCATCGTGGTTGTCACATTCGCTGTGAAGTCGATTGCCTGCCCGAGCGCGTCACGATTCGTCTGCTCGTAGACAGGCTCGAAGGAGTCCAGTGCCACGCTGAAAGGCTCGAGTGCTTCATCCGTGAAGAAGCGACCGGGGTTGAACGAGTCGTAGCTCGCGAGCGAATTGCTGAACGCATAGCCCTCAACAACGACGCGCTGACCCGTGTAACCGAAGCCGCCACCGAGTCCAACCGCAAGAAGCACTCCGACGAGAGCGGAATGGAAGACAAGGTTGCCGGTCTCACGCAGGTAACCCCGTTCGGCACTGACCGAATCGCCATAGAGTTCTGTGCGGTAGCGCTGCGAGCGCAAGAGGCGCCGAGCGGACTCGACGACGGTAGCCGCATCCGCATCAGTCGTGCGCGTCGTAAAGCCCTCAAGGCGTGAAAGGCGCGCCGGTGTCTTGGGCGGTCGTGCACGAAGCGCATCGAAGTGGTGCTTCGTTCGCGGCAGCACACAGCCGATAAGCGAGATGAACAGCAGTAGGTAGATCGCCGAGAACCACACCGAGGTGTAGGTGGTGAAGACCTGAAAGAAATCGAGAATCGCCGCGGTGTCTGGGTAGTTACGGCGATAGGCAATAACTCCGTTTGGGTCAGAGCTAACCTGAGGCACGAGCGAACCCGGTATCGCCGCAACCGCAAGTAGCAAGAGCAAGAACAGTGCGGTGCGCATGCTCGTGAGCTGTCGCCAAAAGAAGCGCGCATAGCCGCTGGGCCCCAGCCGGGGCTGCTGAATTTTGCTCTGCTGCGGATCTGGCGCATCCATGTGGTCACTGGGACGCGTTGCGTCACCACCGGTCACAGAATCAGAGGAGTGTGTCGAAGCCACCGATCACCGCCCCCAAACTTGTCACGATTGCGCGCCACACACCGGTGACCATGAGTATTCCGATCAGCACGAGCAATCCTCCGCCGACCAAGTTAATTATGCGGATGTGGCGGCGCATCCAGGTCACCGAACTCGTTGCCCAATTCAAACCGAGGGCGACAAGCAGGAACGGGATGCCGAGCCCGAGACTGTAGGCGACACCAACAATCGCCGCGCGGCCCGGGTCTCCCCCATCGAGAACCATGCTGCCGACGGCGATCAAGGTCGGGCCAACACAGGGCGTCCAGCCGAGAGCGAAGACGATACCGAGCAATGGCGCACCCGCTAGGCCAGTAGCGACCTTCAGTTGCGGGCGAATCGTTCGTTGGGCAAAAGTGACCTGCCCAATGAACACAAGCCCCATCACAATGACGAGTGCCCCGGCGATGCGGGTAATGAGATCGAGCCAGGGTCGCAACAGCAGCCCCGCCGTGCCAAACAGAACCGTAAAGGCGACGAACACGACAGTGAAACCGAGGATGAAGAGTCCGACTCCGAGAACAAGTCGCTTCGTGCTGCCCTTCTCTTCTGCGCTCGTGAAGCCTCCGATATAGCCGAGATATCCCGGCACAAGAGGCAAAACGCATGGCGACGCAAACGACACCAAGCCAGCGAGCAATGCGATCGGAATCACGACAAGGAGGTTGCCGCCGAGAACGAGCTCCCCGATCGGGCTCGACACTACTGGTCCTCGGCGATGACGGAGTCCATCATCGCCGCAAGGATGCTCGGGTCACGGACAAGTCCGCTAATGCGTGCAGCAACTCGCCCATCGCGATCGACCACGAGCGTGGTCGGCACTGCGTTAGGGGGCACCGAGCCAGCGAACGCCAATTGCACGCCCGCGGTCTTCGCGTCGAGAACTGAAGGGTAAGGAATGCCGAATTCTGTGGCAAAAGTCCGAGAGTTTTCCGCGGTATCCGAGACATTCACGCCGAGGAAAGGCACGTCAGGATATTCGACACTCAGCGCCGCAAGGTCAGGCGCTTCGAGTCGGCACGGCGGGCATCCGGCGTACCAAAAATTGACGACATAAACAGAACCAGCGAAGTCATCACTTGACACCATTTCGCCATTGTCTAGCGTTGCCTGATAGGTGATGGGTTCATCGCGGTCGCTTGCCGGAATCTCGACCGTCGAACCGTCGCCAGAAATGTAGCCCTCTTCTGAACCGTTCTGATATTGGTCCGCGAGCGATTCGTTGGGGGTCGAGCACGACACCGTGACAAGGGCGAGGGCCGCCACAACTGCGGCGATGAGACGGCGGTTCACACTGCTCCTAGATCGGTGGATGCTGCGAGCAATTCTCCCGCAGGTTCCTGATAGTCAACCTCGACGAACTCGTCACCCTCGCGGGCAAGGGTTGTGATGCTCGACAGCGTGCAGCGACGGCGGCGCGGGTCGTGCGCTAGTCGCATCTTCTTCACCGAGCGGGCAACCATCACGATCGGCATTTGGTGGCTAACCATGACGATCTCGCCGCCATCCGCGGCAGACCAGGCGGCGTCAACGGCTTCGAGCATCCGTGCTTCAACGCTGAGAAAGGCTTCGCCCCAACTGGGCTTCAGGGGGTTGATCAATTGTGGCCACGCCCGCGGATTGCCGAGAACGTGAGGAAAACGGAACTGGCTGCCCTCGAACCAGTTGTATGGCTCCACGATGCGCTCTTCGGTGACAATCGGAAGGTTGTAGCGCTGGGACCACGGCTGCGCTGATTCTTGGGCGCGCTGCAGGGGGCTCGCGTAGAGCGCCGTGAGCGGCCGGTCGGCCAGACTAGCGGCGGCGACATCCGCCATTGTGTGTCCGAGTTCACTGAGGTGATACCCGGGGAGGCGGCCATAGAGAATGTGGTCAGGATTGTGCACTTCACCATGGCGGACGAGATGGATGAGGTCAGCTGGCACGTCATTCAGTCTACGTCTGCTGCTGTTCGCACTTTCCCTCGCGCTATCCCCGGTAAACTCAGCGCTGTGACTACACGCACCCTTATTAAGAACTTGGCCGCAGCAAGCGATGGAGCAACCTCCGTTTCGGGTTGGGTCGACACCGTTCGAGATCAAAAGAAGGTGCAGTTTGTTGTGCTGCGCGACGAGTCTGGTGCGGTGCAGCTTGTTCACCCCCGCTCATTCAACGAAGACGGCACGCCTGCTGAGGATGCTCTCGCCGACACCATCTCTGGGCTCGCTCAGGGCACCTTCCTCACTGCGACCGGTGAGCTGAAGCACGATGAGCGCGTGAAGCTTGGCGGAGTCGAGATCAAGCTCGATGGCATTGAGCTTGCCGGCGAGGCAATCGCCGAGACGCCTATTGCTGAAGACTCCAGCGTCGACAAGCGCATGGATTGGCGCTTCCTCGACCTGCGAGTTCCGCGTAACAGCCTGATTTTCCGCATCCAGACCACCCTCGAGCACGCCTGGCGCACCTACTGGGTTGAGAACGACTTCATCGAAGTTCACACCCCCAAGCTCATGGCTAGCGCGAGCGAATCAAATGCCGAGCTCTTTGAGGTCGAATACTTCGACACCAAGGCGTACTTGGCGCAGAGCCCCCAGTTCTTCAAGCAGATGGCTCAGGCTGCCGGTTTCGGCAAGATCTTCGAGATCGCACCCAGCTTCCGTGCAGACCCCAGCTTCACGTCACGCCACGCCACCGAGTTCACGATGGTCGACAACGAGATCAGCTGGATCGACAGCCACGAAGATGTCATGAAGTTGCACGAAGAGCTCATGGTTGTTGGCTTCCAAGCTGTCAAAGACAAGCACGGCGACGAGATCGAGAAGCTGTTCGGCAGTGAACTGACGGTTCCGTCCACTCCGTTCCCCCGCATCCCGCTCGCTGAGGCCAAGCAGATTGTGAGCGACCGCGGCTACACGGTTCCTCGTGCCGACGCCGACATGGACCCGGAGGGCGAGCGCCAGATCGCCGCCTACGTGAAAGAAACTTTCGGTCACGACTTCGTTTTCTTGACCGATTACGCAGCAAGCATCCGCCCGTTTTATCACATGCGTCATGCGGATGATGCTGGCCTCACGAACAGCTACGACCTCGTCTATAACGGCGTCGAGATTTCTACTGGCGCCCAGCGCGAGCACCGTGTTGACGTGTTGGAGGCGCAGATTCGCGACAAGGGGCTCGACCCCGCTGAGCTCGACTTCTACCTCGATTTCTTCCGTTACGGCGTTCCGTCGCACGGTGGATTCGGCATGGGCCTTGGACGCGTGCTGATGCTCATGCTTGGCCTTCCGAACCTGCGCGAAGCAACGTATCTCTTCCGCGGTCCGACGCGTCTGACCCCATAGCCTCTGCTGCCGGCGCAATCCGACACACCTCCCCATAGCCAGCACGCAACCCGTTAAGGCAGGATGACGACATGTCAAAGAAAATTGATGCCGCGCTCAAGGATCTGAAGAAGGCGCTCAACAAGCATGCCGAAGTGGTTGGCCGCAAGCCGGTCTCCCTCAAGAAGGCGCAGCGAGCGACCGCGAAGGTTGCCGCAGCGGCAACAAACTATGCCGAGATTGTGCACGCCAAGACGGGAATGGGCAACCCATTCGACGACATGCTGCAGCCGGGCCTCGATAGCGGAACGCTCGCGTCATTGGCTGCGGAGCGCGACTCGATCAAGAACCACTTGACGGGCCCAATCCCCGTCAAACGGTAGCTTGTGTGATCTCACCGCGGTGAGGGCCACCGCGTAGTGCGCGCCGTTTAGGGGCGGGCAGCCGCTGGAGAATTACGCCTCGAAGTCGACGGATGCCCGTTCGCGAGTGTTTGCCTTGACCACAGCGCCGGCAGTCACGTGCAAAGGGTGCGTTGCGTAGACGGCAAGGGCTTCGACCGATGGGTGCTCTGACACGAGGATGACATCCCAATTCGCTTCAGCGTTGGCCGCATTCTGGCGCACCGTCAGGCTCTCAAGACCTTCGATTTGGCCGACGAGGGGCTCGAGGGCTGCGGCCATGGCATCCACTGCAGCTTTCTGCCCAGCGGCATCTTCGGCGATGAGTTTCCACATGACAACGTGACGGATCATTCTGATTCCTCCTGGAGTGCAGCGGTTAACCGCGCGGGCTCGACACGCCAAATGGTGTGTACGCGGTCGTCGATCAATACAACAGGAATCTCGTCCCGGTATTTCGTGTGTAGCTCTTCGTCATCCAGAATCGATTTCTCTGTGAGCTCGACTGAGACTCCGGGTCGCAGTTCTGCGATGACGCTGGTGATCACATCCCTTGCATCGTCACATAAATGACAACCGGGTTTGCCGATCAATACGAGATGTTTCATTGGCACGACCCTAGAATAATGCGGATGCCCGAGGTAACGTCGCCCCAGCCCGACCAGAACGCAGTTCTGGCGTTCTTTGACGTGGACAACACCCTGATGCGCGGCGCGAGCGTGTACTACCTTGCGAAAGAAGCGTGGCGTCAGGGAATAGTTGGTTGGCGAGATATCGCCCTGTTTGCGTGGCAACAGTTCCGCTTTGTCGCTGTCGGCGAGAATCACAAGCACATGGCGACGGCCCGAGAGCGTGCCCTAGCAATTGTTGGTGGGCATTCCGAGCACACGCTTTTCACGCTCGCCGAGCACATTTATGAGCGCGACATTCTGCCCAATCTGTGGCCGGAGACGGTCGACCTCACGAAGGAGCATCTGGCGAAGGGGCACGAAGTTTGGCTCATCACGGCGACCCCGCAGTTCGTTGCCGACGTGATCGCCAAACGGTTGGGGCTCACCGGAGCGCTCGGAACACGCGTGCACGCCAAAGATGGCGTTCTCACGGGAGAACTCGACGGTCATGTGCTTCACGGTGCCGAGAAGGCTACCGTCGCCACAGAACTTGCCGAGCGGCACGGAGCCGATCTCGCGGAATGCTGGGCATACTCCGACTCCAGCAACGACATCCCCCTACTGAGTGCGGTGGGGAACCGAGTTGCCGTGAATGCGGATGCAAAGCTAACGCGTCATGCGCAAAAAATGGGTTGGCAGATTCTGCCGCTCAACCGCGCCGGCCTCAAAGAGGCGAGAAGACGGGTCAAGCGGCAGGCCAAAACCGTGCGTAAGCGCGGTCAGTTATAACAACACTGAACCGTGCGTAAGCGCGGTCGTTAACGATCTACTTCTTGTTGCGGCGCTGGTGGCGCGTCTTACGAAGCAGCTTGCGGTGCTTCTTCTTGGCCATACGCTTGCGACGCTTTTTGATGACTGAACCCATAGGGACCTCACTGATTTCTGAACGAACCGACCCGGTCCGATTCAGAACCGCGGAAAGACATACCGGAAGAGTTTACCGCACCGGGCGGGTTATGAAGTTTCGATGGCCGAGGAATGAACCAAGCCTGAATGCTAGCTGTTAGCCGACCTCGGAAATTGAGGGTGATACTGCGGTCGCGACGGCCGATTCGGGGATGCGAAATGAGCGTCCGAATCGAACTGCAGGCAGCTCGCCAGAGTGAACCATGCGATACACAGTCATATTTGACACTCGCATCATGTCTGCCACTTCGGCGACAGTGAGAAAGCGCATGTCAGAAAGATCCTGTGTCATCGGACCAGCCCCTCTAGTTTTCCCAGCAGCGCCAGTGTGAACGACCGCCATTGCACTCGGAATGTTACTGAAGTGCTAATCGGTAACAATAGGGGCTGGTGTGACTCGGTGTCCAGCCCTAAATTCGCTAACGGCGGCGCGCCTGCGATCTAATCTTTGCCAAATATGCGAGTACGCACCGTCTGCGGGAGGTGCTTCGCCGCTTCAGAGACATCGTGCAGCGCTGAACGAGCGCGATGCGTGCGTTCGGCAACCTGTCGACCAAGGTTGTCTCCAACGTCCACCCCCGACCAGGCAGCGAATGCCCCGGCCGACGCCAACGCTTCAGCGTCAAGATCGTCAAAGTCGTCGTGGAAGTCAGCGCTCAAGAACGGGATCAACCAATCTTCGACCTCCTCGAGGGGAGTTGAGTCAAGGCGGTAATAGCGGTGTTGGCCATCTTCACGCACCGACACCAATCCGTGATCGCGCAGCACCTTAAGGTGCTTGGAGACCGTCGGTTGGCTCAGATTGAGCTTCTCAACAATCTCGCTAACGCTGAGCTCGCCACTGGGAGAATCAGAAGCGATGTACTGCTCAAGCAGTACCGTCAAAAGGCTACGCCGAGTTGAATCGGCTACTACGTCAAAGATGTCGGCCATTGCATAAGGGTAGTCGGGCTTGCTGGGGAGTACCATGGCCTCCTGTGCGTGGGGAGAGAAAACTTATGAGTCCGCGGGCACCCATGCGTGCACATACTCGTGATCGCAGCATTGCCGGTCGAGTACGTGACCTGATTGATCGTTTCGCCGCCGCTACGCCGGCCCGATTCGCGATCGCTATCTTTTCTGCGCTCGTTGTCGTTCTGACAACCCTGCTCGTCTTGCCGATTTCGGCACGCGATGGCCAAGCCACTCCGCTTGTTGATGCCCTGTTTACCGCCGTTTCGGCGATCTGCGTAACCGGCCTGACGACGCTCGATATGGCCACGCATTGGTCAGCATTCGGAAACACCGCCATCCTGATTGGATTGCAGGTCGGCGGAATCGGTGTGCTCACCCTCGCCAGCATGCTTGGTCTCGTCGTGTCTCGTCGCCTTGGTTTGCGTCAACGTCTCATCGCTGCCAGTGACTCGAATCCCTCGCGAATTCACGTTGGCCCCGTTTCGGAGTCGCAAGCAATTCGTTTAGGCGAAATTGGCGGCCTTCTCGCGACCGTCGCCATCAGCGCCCTCGCCATCGAGTTTGTACTCGCGCTCGTGATCATTCCGCGGTTGCTGGTTGAGGGCCTCGATGTGTGGCCCGCCATTTGGCAGGGTTTCTATTTTGCGGCATCCGCTTTCACGAACACAGGCTTTGTGCCCGCCGTCAGCGGCATGGAAGCTTTTGCTCAAGACCCGTGGATGCTCGGCGCTATTGGCACCGGCGTGTTCCTGGGCAGCCTCGGTTTTCCTGTCATCTTCGCCGTGGTGCGCAAGATCAAAGCCGGTGCACGTCTCTCGGTTCACGCCCGCCTCACCATCACCACCACGATCTTGCTCATCATTGTCGGGGCAATAGCGGTGATCGTGCTCGAGTGGAATAACACGAACACCCTCGGTGGCCAAAGCATCATGTCGAGGCCGCTGACGGCAACGTTCCTGTCAACGATGACCCGCTCGGGTGGCTTCTCCACGATTGATATCAATGAGCTCAATGGCTCGTCGCTACTCGTCTTTGACATGCTCATGTTTGTCGGTGGCGGGTCGGCATCCACCGCTGGAGGCATCAAAGTCACCACTCTTGCCGTGCTGTTCTTGGCCGCTCTCGCTGAAGCACGCGGTGACAACGACATGCACGCGTTTGAACGCCGCATCCCGACTGACGTGTTGCGCTTGGCCGTCAGCGTGACCCTGTGGGGCGCAACTATCGTCGCGATCTCCACCATTGCAATCTTGCAGATAACGAAAGAGCCACTCGATCGGGTGCTCTTTGATGTGATCTCCGCGTTTGCTACCTGTGGGTTATCGACAGGGCTCACCGAGACTCTGCCGGATTCTGGAAAGTACATTCTCGCGGCCACAATGTGGGCAGGACGAGTGGGAACGGTTACTCTGGCGGCAGCCCTTGCGGCCAGTCAGCGCCGTCAATTGTTCACGAGAGCAGAAGAGAGGCCCATCGTTGGTTGACAAGATTCCGCACAACGCGCCGGTGCTAGTGATCGGTCTCGGTCGGTTCGGTGCCGCTACCGCCGGTCAGTTGCAGCGCCTCGACCGCGAAGTTCTCGCGATCGACGAAGATCTCGGCCTCGTGCAAAAGTGGTCAGAACGAGTGACCCATGCTGTGCAGACGGATGCCCGCAGCATTGATGCGCTTCGTCAGATTGGCGCAGAAGACTTTTCGATCGCTGTGGTTGCTGTCGGTTCATCGATCGAGGCGAGCGTGTTGATCACCGCGAACCTGGTCGACCTCAAGATTCCGCAGATCTGGGCGAAGGCCATCAGTCGCTCCCACGGCAAGATTCTCAATCGCATTGGGGCAAACCACGTGATCTATCCGGAGGCTGAAGCCGGCGAGCGCGTTGCTCACTTGGTTTCGGGGCGGATGCTCGACTTCATTGAATTCGATGATGACTTCGCGATCGTGAAAATGTATCCGCCGAAGCCCATCCGCGGTGTGCCTCTCAGCGAGTCTCAAGTGCGCCGCAAGTACGGAATCACGGTCGTCGGCGTGAAGTCGCCAGGCAAGGAATTCACGTACGCAACACCAGATACGGTGATCTCGAATCACGATCTTGTGATCGTCAGTGGCAACTCAGAGAACATCGAAAAGTTTGCGACGCTGGCGAGTTAGCCCCGTTCGTGGACTGATTCTCTTGCCCCGCCTACCTGTATCTTGATTCAGTGAGCAAAATACGGGCGACCCCGGGGTCGCAATCTTCGCTCCGCGAAGCTAACCGCGCTCGCATAGTCGACGCGGTGAAGCATCACGGTGGGCTCACCCAGATCGAACTTGCCGGCGTCACCGGTCTTTCTCCCGCAACAGTCTCCAATATCGTCAAGGAGCTTGCGGCTGCCGGGGTTGTGGCGACGAACCCGAGCACACGCAGCGGTCGGCGCGCCCATCAGGTCACCCTCGCTCGCGCCCTTGGCCTCGTTGCTGGCGTGCACTTCTCTGAACGGCACATGCGGGTTGCGCTGTCTGATGTGGCTCACACCGTCGTTGCCGAGCAGCACATGCCCTTGGCTAAAGACCACCGCGCTGACAATGAACTCAATCGTGCAGCCCAATTGATTACCGACATGCTTGAGTCGGTTGACGCCACTCACGATGAGATTCTGGCTGTTGGGCTGGCGATGCCAGCGCCCATGGACAGCTCGAGCGGCATCATCACGAGAACAGGCATCATGCGCGGGTGGGATGGTGTTCCGGTCGCTGAGTCGTTGGGCATCCGTCTCAATAGCCCCGTTTATGTCGATAACAACGCCAATTTGGGTGCGCTAGCGGAGTACCGTTCTGGTGCGTTGCGCGGCAAACCCAATTCTTTGTACGTCAGTGTCGATGAGGGAATTGGCGCTGGACTCATTCTTAACGGCGCCGTATTCCGCGGCCACAATGGCACCGCTGGCGAATTTGGGCACATGGTGCTCAACGAAAATGGAGCCCTGTGTCGGTGCGGCAACCGTGGCTGCCTCGAAACGCTGGTTGGCGGTCAAGCCATCATCGAGTTGGTGCGGTCCGGGCGTCGCGGGCTCAAGCTGCATGATGTTGTCGTGAAAGCGATTGGCGGAGATGCTGAGTGCATCCGTGCCATTGCTGATGCCGGACGTCACTTGGGTGTCGCCGCGGCAAACATTTGCAATGTTTTTGATCCGGATCGTATCGCCGTTGGCGGGGAGCTCTCGCAGGCGGGAGAGCTCTTGCTCGGTCCGATGCGGCACGCAATGGAACGAGCTGTCATCGTTGGCCCAGAGCGGGCCGCCGACCTCGTGCAAAGTCAGCTTGGGGCGCGAACCGAGCTTCTTGGCTCGATCGCCTTCGCCATTGATCAGCTCACCATCGGGGCAGATTCGGTGACCTCTTCGGCTGTTCCGCCAGTACCGGCTGCTGCACCATGACGGCCGCGCGGTTTCCGAGGTTGGCCAAAGCCATCGCCTCGCTGATGTTTGTCGCCGTGTTGCTGAGCGGATGCACGCTAGTTGACCTGAATGGCGCTGGTGCTGAGTACCGCATCGCGTTGTTGCTTCCGGAGTCAAAGACGGCTCGCTACGAAGCCTACGACCGACCATTCTTTGAGGCGAAGATCGCTGAACTGTGCCCGAAGTGTGAAGTGGTTTATGCCAACGCCGATCAAGATCCCGCGAAACAGCAACAGCAGGCCGAATCTGCGTTCGCCCAAGGAATCAGCGTTCTCGTGCTCGACCCCGTTGATTCATCTGCGGCCGTGACGATTGTCGCTTCAGCGCAATCCCGCAAGGTTCCGGTGATTTCCTATGACCGCTTGATCGGCAGTCCAGAACTCGCGTTTTGGGTGTCATTCGACAACGAGAAAGTCGGTTCGCTTCAGGGAAAAGCTCTCGTCGAGAAGCTCGCTGATCAGGGGCTCTCCTCTGGCAACATCGTGATGATCAACGGGTCGCCAACGGACAACAATTCGAGGCTCTTCAAAAAGGGCGCGCACAGCGTGATCGGCGGGAGTGCGTTCACCGTCATCGCCGAATTCGACACTCCCGATTGGAGCCCAGACAAGGCTCAAGAGTGGATGTCGAGCCAGGTCACGCAGTTCGGTGACAGCCTCGTTGGCGTCTACGCCGCAAATGACGCGACCGCTGGTGGTGCCATTGCTGCGCTCAAGGCTGGCGGGGTCAGCCCGCTGCCGCCTGTCACCGGGCAGGATGCTGAGCTGACTGCGATCCAGCGGATAGTGAGCGGCGACCAGTACATGACGGTGTACAAAGATCTCAAGCGTGAAGCGGAGATCGCCGCTACTCACGCGGTTGCCTTACTCAATGGCAAGACCCTTGTGGGGCTGAGTGAAGAAACCAACGGAATTCCCACGACCCTGTTAACGCCCGTCATCGTCACGATCGACAACATCATGGAGACCGTCGTTGCTGATGGTTTTTACACGGTTGAGCAGATTTGCACTCCCGAGTACGCCCAGGCGTGTGCGGCAGCGGGGATTCAGTAATGGCACACGACATCAGAGCTGAACTGAGCGGCGCTGCTACGAGGACGAAAGATTTGAGCACGGAAGAGAGCACTTCATGACCACAGTCACACCGACTAGTTCTGACGACGAGCCCATCCTTTCGCTGCGCGGCATCAACAAGTCGTTTGGCGCGATTAGAGCGTTGACCGATGTCTCTCTCGATATCTATCCCGGCGAAGTTGTCGCCATTGTTGGTGACAATGGCGCGGGCAAGTCGACTCTGGTGAAAATTCTGGCTGGCGTGCACCCGGCGAATTCGGGCACCATCACGCATTACGGTGATGAGGTTTCCCTTGCCAACCCCACGGATTCCCGTGACCTTGGCATCGCTACGGTGTTTCAAGATCTGGCACTGTGTGACAATCTCGATGTCGTTGCGAACCTCTTCCTGGGGCGTGAGCTGGGAACGCGCGCCCTCGATGAGGTCGAGATGGAACAGCGCACGTGGGAGTTGCTGCGGCAGCTTTCGGCGAAGATTCCGTCGGTGCGAACCCCCGTCGCCGGGCTCTCGGGCGGTCAACGCCAGACGGTCGCAATTGCGCGATCACTGATCGGCAATCCGTCCATCGTTGTGCTCGACGAGCCGACAGCGGCACTTGGTGTTGCCCAGACGGCCGAAGTATTGAACCTCATCGAACATTTGCGGGAGCGCGGGCACGGCATCGTGCTCGTCAGCCACAACATGGCCGATGTGCAAGCCGTCGCCGACCGCGTGGTCGTGTTGCGGCTTGGTCGAAACAACGGTGATTTTCCTGTCGCCGACGTGACCTACGAAGACATCATTGCCGCGATCACCGGCGCAACCGACAACGCGGTGACACGACGCGCAGGCCTGCAAGGCGCGATCTTTACTCGCGCCAAGGAAGGACTCAGCTCGTGAGCGACACCAAGCCCCCGCCACCAAGCAACAGCACTCCAGCGGTCGAACTCGCGCCCGCTGTTGGCATTGCCGAGACGTGGGCGGCGTTCCGTTCCCGCGTCAGCGGGGGCGACCTTGGAGCGATTCCGGTGGTCGTCGGGCTTGCCATCATTTGGACTGTCTTTCAGATTCTGAATCCGACATTCTTGTCGAGCGCCAACCTCGTCAACCTCGCAATGCAGTCTGCCGCGCTCGGCACCATCGCTCTTGGCGTCGTGCTCGTGCTGCTTCTCGCCCAGATAGACCTCTCCGTCGGCTCCCTCTCCGGACTTGCGGCCGCGATACTGGCAGTGACTTTCACCCAAATGAGCTGGCCCCTGCCCCTCGCTATCCTCGGCGCTCTCGCCGCTGGCGCACTGTTTGGCTGGTTCTACGGCTTCCTGCTGACCCGATTCGGCGTGCCAAGCTTTGTCATCACTCTGGCGGGCCTGCTCGGAGTACTCGGGCTACAACTGTGGGTGCTCGGCCGCCTCGGATCGATCAACATTCCCTTCGACTCCTGGATCGTGCAATTCGCCCAACTGATGTTTCTCCCCGCGTGGCTCTCGTACCTGCTCGCCGCGCTCGCAACCATCGTTTACGTTGGCTCGCATCTCTCGCTCGCCAACCGACGCCAACGAGCCGGACTGCTGCCAGAGCCACGCACCACCATCCTGCTGCGGGGTGGCCTCATGATCGTCGCGCTCCTGTTTGGAGCCTGGTACCTCAACCTTGACCGCGGCATCGGGCTCATGTTCCTGCTGTTCATCGTGCTCGTCATTGCCGTCGACTTTGCGCTCAAGCGCACGCGCTGGGGTCGCTCAATTTATGCGGTCGGCGGTAACGTTGAAGCAGCTAGACGTGCCGGAATCCGGGTTGATCGGGTCTACATTTCGGTGTTCATGGTTAGCGCAACGCTTGCCACCCTCGGCGGAGTTCTCGCCGCATCACGCTTGGCCGCCGCGAATCAGAGCAGCGGAGGCGGCGACACCAACCTCACCGCAATAGCTGCAGCCGTCATCGGCGGAGCTAGCCTGTTCGGCGGTCGCGGCAGCGCGTGGTCTGCTCTGCTCGGAATCGTCGTGATTCAGTCGATCTCCAGCGGCCTCACCCTGTTGAGCCTCGACTCATCAGTGCGCTACATGGTCACGGGAGCTGTGCTGCTGCTCGCCGTGATTATCGACTCGATGTCTCGTCGATCACGCGCACTCCACGGCCGCTTCTAGAAGCGGCCGCAGAGTCGCGAAAGCGGCGTCATGCTACAGAACGTTCGGTTGCCAGAACACTGGGTTTCCCGAACACTGGGTTTCCCGAACACTGGGTTTCCCGAACACTGGCAAGCGGGCTGCTGGTTAGCCGGCAGCGAGTTCCTTCGCCCGAGCCAGTGCTGCGGCTGTGGCGCGGTCAAAGATTGACTTGAGGTCTGCGGCCTGCAACTGCTCAACTGCACGCTCAGTGGTCCCCTTGGGGCTTGTCACTTGCTTGCGCAGCTGTTCGGGAGAGCTGTCGGATGCCGCAAGCAGCGCCAACGAACCCTCAAACGTTCCCGCAACCAACGTCAACGCCTGCTCCGGGGTGAACCCGAGATCGATGGCGGTGCGCGTGAACTCTTCAAGAATCAAGAAAACGTAGGCCGGGCCCGATCCCGATACCGTGCTGAGCGCATCAATCTGCGATTCGGGGGTTTCGACAACAGCACCAACCGTCTCGAAGACGGCACGCGCAATAGCGAGATCGTCTTCGGTTGCCCGTGATCCGGCACTGAGGCCTGTAACCGCTTTGCCGACGATGGCGGGAGTGTTGGGCATGGCACGCAACACAACGTTGTCGACGATGGCTTCCATCCGAGCCGTTGTCACACCGGCAGCAACGCTGACAACAATCGCGTCTGGTTCCAAGAACGGAGCAAGATCCGTCAACGTGTCGGGAATCATGTGTGGCTTAACGCCGAGCATGACGACCTTCGCGCCCTTCACCGCCTGAGCATTGCCGTCAGGCGTGTTTTCCAAAGCGAATGATTCAACACCCGCAGAGCGCACCGCAGCGGCCTTCGCTTCACTGCGATTAGTGACGCGGATGCCCCCGGTTACGGTCACCGAAGGGTCAATAAGACCCTGCAGGATGGCACCCCCCATTGATCCGGCGCCGACAATTGCAATGCTAGGAAGAGAAGTAGTCACTTGAACATCCTAGGATTGATCACATGAGCGCGTCAGGCGGAAACAAGGCAATCATCGCGGCACTGTTGGCAAATGCCGGAATTGCGGTAACAAAATTCGTTGCATTCCTCGTTTCGGGTTCAAGCTCGATGCTTGCCGAGAGCGTGCACTCCCTCGCAGACTCCGGCAATCAGGGGCTACTGCTGTTGGGCGGCAAGCAGGCAAAGAAGCACGCGGATGCCGAGCATCCATTCGGCTATGGCCGCGAGCGCTACGTCTACGCCTTTGTGGTGTCGATCATCCTGTTCTCGGTCGGTGGCGTGTTCTCGCTGTACGAGGGCGTCAGTAAGCTGCAGAATCCGCATCCGCTTGAGCAGGCGTGGCTGCCGATCACCGTGCTCCTGATCGCCATCGTTCTTGAGTCGTTCTCGCTGCGCACCGCCGTACGGGAATCAAATCTGGTGCGCGGCAAGCAGAGTTGGATCGCATTCGTGCGTCACGCTAAGGCGCCAGAGTTGCCCGTTGTACTTCTCGAAGACGTTGCAGCCCTTCTCGGACTCACCTTTGCACTCTTCGGTGTTGGACTCACGATCATCACCGACGACTCGCTGTGGGATGCCGTCGGCACGATCGCCATCGGAATCCTCTTGATCATCGTCGCGATCATTCTCGGCATCGAAACCAAGAGCCTTCTCGTGGGAGAAGGCGCAACGGTCGCGCAACGCAACCTCATTCGCGACACCATCAACGCGCACCCCGATGTTCGCTCGCTCATCCACATGAAGACGCTCTACCTGGGCCCAGAAGAACTATTGGTCGCCGCCAAGATCGACTTCGGAGCACTCTCCCGAGTCTCGGATGTCGCAGCAAGCATCGACAGCGTCGAACGAGAAATCCGTGCAGCAGAACCCATGGCGCGCGTGATCTACATCGAGCCAGACGTCTACCGTCGCCCCACCGAATTTGCACCACCCACTGATGCGATCGTCATCAAGGGCAACGACTAAAGAAAGTATCGGAAACCATGTCTCTTTTCGCCATAATTCTCGTCCTTCACTTCCTCGGACTCTCGCTGATTATCGGCGCCTTCTTTATTCAGCTAGGCCGCAAGCAAGGGTTCCAGTTCGGAACCATGCTCATCGGTGCCATCACGCAGCTCGTCACTGGACTTGCAATGGTTGGCCTCGCCGAAGCAAGCGGCGATGGCGACCTCAGCTACACCAAAATCGCCGTGAAGACCGTCTTCGCCGTCGTCGTGCTGGTGGCCGTCATCATCGCGCAGACACGCCAGGCGAAAGCCCTTTCCGCCGGAACCGCCGAAAAGAAGGCCGTCATCCCGTTCATGCACATCGCCGGACTAGGCGCTCTCATCAACGTTTTCGTTGCGGTGCTCTGGCACTAGAGCCCTAACGTTGGGGCCGGTTGACTAGCGGCGGGCCTCAAAAAAGTCCGTGAGCAGGGCAGCACACGCTGCCGCGCGGATGCCAGCAACAACCTCAACCTTGTGCGGAAGCCGACGGTCACGCAGCAGATCATTAACGCTGCCTGCTGCGCCGGCTTTTTCGTCCCACGCCCCAAACACCACGCGCGGGATGCGGGCCTGCAGAATCGCGCCAGCACACATCGTGCACGGCTCAAGCGTGACCACGAGAGTCATCGAGTCGAGCCGCCACGAACCGGTGGCCGCGGCAGCAGCCCGGATTGCCACAACCTCGGCGTGCGCCGTTGGATCGCCCGTGAGCTCCCGCTCATTGCGCCCAATGGAGACGAGATTGTCGTGCTCATCGAAGACGAGAGCGGCGACAGGAACGTCGGCAGAATCGGCCGTGAGCTTCGCCTCAGCGATGGCCCGCGTCATCCATTGATCGAACTTTGTCACGATCGGTTCTCCAACTGGTCTGCACCTCAAGTAGATTTAGCCTATGCGAGTTCACGTTGCCGACCACCCGCTCATCACGCACAAGCTCACCGTGCTGCGCGACAAGAACACCGCGGCCCCCACTTTTCGGGCGCTGACGGAAGAACTGGTGACCCTGCTGGCCTATGAGGCCACTCGTTCCGTGCGCGTTGAACCGGTCGACATTGAGACCCCGGTCACGAAGACCACGGGAGTCGCAATCAGCTCGCCCAAGCCACTCGTTGTGCCCATCTTGCGCGCCGGACTCGGAATGCTTGAGGGCATGGTGAAACTCGTTCCCACCGCCGAAGTCGGCTTCTTAGGCATGGTGCGCAACGAAGAGACCCTGCAACCAGACACCTACGCCGAGCGCCTGCCCGACGACCTGTCGAACCGCCAGTGCTTCGTACTCGACCCCATGCTGGCCACCGGAGGTTCGCTCATCGCTGCCATCCAGTACCTGCTCGACCGTGGGGCAACGGATGTCACGGCCGTCTGCATCCTCGGAGCGCCCGAAGGTCTCGCCGCCGTCGAAAAAGCGATGGAGGGCCGCGATGTCACGATCGTCCTCGGTGCCCTTGACGAACGCCTCAACGAGAACGGCTACATCGTGCCAGGACTCGGCGACGCTGGCGACCGACTCTACGGTCTCGTCTAGCCCCAAATTTTCCGCGCGCAACTTGACAGAGGCGCGCTGCATGAAACATCATTGCAACCATGACTGTACAAACTCGCGACCTGACCGCCCTCGTGGCTTCCAGGACCGCTAGCGCGATGCTGAAGAGCACTGCGGTGGCGGGCACTGCGCCTGTAAGTGCGGCTTCGTGTTGTCGAATGTGTGCCTAGTCGGCCAACCTGCGCCGGACATTCTCACCAGATGGGATGCCCCCAGATTTTCGTCCTCATAACGGCGACTATCTAGCTCGACACACTATTTTTTTCCGAAGGATCACACCCTCATCATCAGAGGCCCTTCACCCCTTATCCAAGGATTTCTGGACCCATGTCTCTCGCAACCATCGAACGTACCCCTCGCACCTCTTTCGCTCCGGCGGCCCCCGCCCCTGCGCCAACTCACACGGCGGCTCGCGAACTGTCGCTTGCCGTGCAACCAGCCCGCAACCCTCGCACGGCGGTAGCCCCGGCGCCTGCTGCTCCCGCAACGGAGGCACCTCGCCTTCGCGCTGTTCCTCAGGGCACCGAAGCTCGCGGCTTCGTGCTCTACGTCGGAATCGACGAGCTGAAAGCCGCCGCCGCAGGCACCGATCTCAGCGCAATTGTTGAGCAGCTCAAGCTCCTCACGCAGCAACTCGTACCCGGCTCTGAAACTCACGCCGCTGTTGCTCTCGCCCCGGTGGGTGCTGGCGGACGCGACGTTGATGTAGTGCGCCTCGCCCTTCAGGACCCCTCAGCTCTCGCTAAGCACCGCCAGGTGGAAGAGCCAGAGGAAAAAGAAGCCAGCGGCGTCATCGTTGATCTTTCACGCAAGCGCGTGCTCATCGACGACGAACCAGCAGCGCTCACGTACAAAGAATTCGAACTCCTGCAGTTCCTGATTCTGCGCGAATCACAGACCATCGCTCGCGCTCAGCTGATCTCGACTCTCTGGTCTGCCGAAGACGACGAAGCGCCAAACGAGCGCACGATCGACGTGCACATCCGTCGCCTGCGCTCCAAGCTCGGTGCGTACGAAGATGTTGTTCGTACGGTTCGTGGCATCGGGTACCGCTACGACCGTCATCCGGATGTCTCGGTGCGCTTCGCCTCGACGCCCAGCCCCGACTTTATCTAGGGCGCACCGCTAGCCACTAACGGCACACACTGGACCACTCCGGTTCGCTGTGGAGGTTCAGCGCGGCCCCGTGCCACACTGACCGAATGAGCAGAACGAATGCCACTCGGATGCCCGAACTGATGTCACAGGATCGCGAAGCGTTGAACGCGCTGCTCGATTCGGAGATTGTCGGGAATGTCGCCTACGTAAATGACGATGGCACGCCAGGGGTCATACCGACTGCGGTTGCTCGGCTTGGTGATTCGCTCATCGTGCACGGATCGACCGGCTCGCGGTGGATGCGCCTCGTCGCCGGATCCCCAGCGGCAGTGTCCGTCACCTCGCTCGGCGGGATCGTTGTAGCCCGATCGGCATTTGAGTCATCGCTGATCTATAGCAGCGCCGTGCTGTTCGGATCCTTTCAGGTGCTCGACGGAGACGAAAAATCTGCCGCACTCAACGCGCTAACCGACAAGCTGATTCCCGGTCGCCTTAGCGAAGTTCGCCCAAACAACAAGAAAGAGCTCGCGGCAACACTCGTACTCGCCCTGCCCATCGACGAGTGGTCTCTCCGCGTCTCCAATGGCTGGCCGGAAGACCCCGACGACGATATCGCCGGTGATGCATGGGCCGGCCACGTGCGATTTGGAACGGCCCCCGCGACAGTTATTGATGCCCCTGATCTGCGGTCGGGCATCCACGCACCAGGGTCGGTTCGAGCACTGCACGACCGCAGCTGACGGACAGCAAGCGATTGACAGAAAGTTGGCGACCAACAGAAAAGGGCGCCACCCCCGAAGGAATGGCGCCCAGTCGAGCTACCCGAAAGCTCGACTCTGCGGTTAAGCCTGTGTTTCTACAGTGGGTTCAGCAGCAGCCTTTGCTGCCGCTTTCTCCGCTGCCTTCTCCTCTTCAGCTTTCTCAGCCTCGATAGCGAGCCACGCATCACGCTTGGCTCCCGGCACCCAACCCGTATTGACGACACGGATCTGGAAGATGGATGCCACAACTACGAGCACGACCGCGATCGCAATGGTCAGCACCACTCCCACTGCCGGCACACCGCTCAGCAGGCTGACGCCGATGAGAGTTCCGAACCAACCGAAGTCGGCATCGCCGAAGGTGCTGTTGGCGAATCCGAGCTCGCCGAGCACGAGCAGCAGGATCGCCGGCAGAATCGTGATGAGAACACCGTTGACGAAACCACCAACGACAGCACCAATTCGTCCACCGGTTGCGTTGCCGTAGACACCGGCACCACCACCCGTGAAGAAGTGCGGAACCATGCCGGGCAGGATGAGCGCCAGTCCGAAGACCGGGCCAAGCCACGTTGCCAGCAGTGCAAGCGAGATGAGTCCACCGAGGAACGATGCGAGGAATCCGATCAGCACAGCGTTAGCAGCGAAGGGGAACACCAGCGGAATGTCGAGGGCCGGCTTGGCCCCAGGAACAACCTTTTCGGCGATTCCCTGGAACGCAGGAACAAGCTCGCCGAGGATCGTGCGCACACCATAGAGGATGATTGCGACACCAACACCGAACTGCAGGGCCTGAGCAAATGCGGCCATGATGTAGGCACCGGCATCCGCGGATCCGAAGACGTCAAACGCTTCTTGTTGCGGCAGGGCGATGAGGCCCCAGACGGCGAAGACCATGTAGATGAGCACCATCGAGATTGCGGTGGCGACCATCGAGTCACGCAGGAACTTGAGGCCCTGCGGGAAGTTGATCTTCTCTGTGGAGTGACTCTTCTGACCGGTTGCCTGACCTGCAGCACCGGCAGCGATGTAGCCGAGGGTTCCGAAGTGGCCGATAGCGATCGTGTCGTCGCCCGTGATCTTCTTCGTCCACGGGTGAGCGAATGCCGGCATCACGACCATGATTACGCCGAGCAGCAGTGCGCCGATCAGAATGACGAGCCAGTTGAGGTCTGGACCGAAACCAACGGAAAGCACAACGCTGAGCAGCAGCGCCATGAACACCATGTGGTGACCGGTGAGGAACACGTACTTGAGCGGCGTGAACCGGGCAAGGGCGAGCATCACGATGAAGCCAAGGGTGAGAACGTAGGCGCTAGTAGCCCCGTACTCAACCGAGGCGAGGGCCGTGATGACCTCGTTGGTGGGGATGACGCCCTGAGCTCCCGTGACCCGGAGGATGAGGTCGCCGAGTGGGTTGAGCGAGCCAACCACGACTCCGGCTCCAGCACCCAAGATCAGGAATCCGAGTGCAGCCTTAAGGCCACCGCCAATTACGGCTCCGGCTGGCCGCTTAAGAGCGATGAGGCCGACCGCGGTGATAATTCCGACGAGGTACGCCGGAACGTTGAGGATCTGTTGTCCGATAAAATTCAAGACTACAACTAGCCACTCCATTGTGTTCTCCCTTGAGGTTGTTAGTTAGTGAAAGGTGAAGCGTTATTCGGGCAGCGCTGCCTTGAGCTTTGCGGTAATTTCTTCGAGGTCGAAGAAGTTGTCGATGATGATGACATTCGCCGGAACATCACCAATCTCCGGGGCGAGTTCTTCCGAAGTGAGCACGATTTGAGCGTCGCGAGCCATACCGCGGGCAACACCGATATCGGCAGCTTCAACATCGGCGTCAACTCCGAGTGTGCGAAGAACCTTTTCTGCATTCATTTTCAGGAGAACGGATGTACCGATTCCCATTCCACAGACCGCAACGATCTTCATGTGTGTGCCTTTCGCTATCGCAGTGGGCTACTGCGTGGTCTCTCGGATGAGTGCCCGGAGTTGTTCAGGGTTTGTCGCCTCGAGGAGGCGGTCGATGTCGCCGCTGAGTACACCGGCAAGATTCGACATGGTGGCGAGGTGAGAGTCATGGTCGACAGCCGCGAGTCCGACAACGAGCCGTACGGGGTCGTTGGCGGAGTGACCGAATTCGATCGGGTTAGCAAGGCTGACCCAGCTAATTCCGGTCTTCAGCACGGCAGGAGAGGGTCGGGAGTGCGCTAGCGCGATGGACGGCGCGATCACAATGTAGGGACCAAGTTCTTCAACAGCGCGAATCATTTCGGCCGTGTATTCGTCGGTGGTTGATCCCGTTGCCGTGAGGGCATCACCGGCGAGGCGAACGGCGGCCCGCCAGTCGCTGGCTTCTGCGCGCAAGACGATCGCGTCATCGCTCAGTTCGTCTGCCAAAGTTTCGCTCACTGCATCCTGCTCTCTCGCCGGCCATTCGCCCCGTCGCTAAATGACAGCGGTGGGCGATTGCGAGCCTAGTCCCCCAACGGGACTTATGTCTACGAATAGCCCTAAGTGGCTATTTCTCGCCATACTTCTCAAGCGAGGCACCAGCTTCGCGCGTCAAACGACTGATGCGGTCAGCCTCGAACAAGGCATCTTGCGCAATAAGCGACGCCCCGACAATTCCTGCCTTGTGACCAAGCCGCGCCGGAATAACCACGAGATCCCGGCGAGAAAACGCTGTAGCGTCGCGAAGGAGACGCTCGCGAATCGGATCAAGGAAGATCGCACCGGCATGCGCAATGTTGCCGCCGACAACGACCGCCGATGGATTCAACAGAGCTACCGGATCAAGCAAAGCCTCACCGATCTGGCTACCGGCATGCTCCAATATTTGGGAGACCCCCTGATGGCCGCTGGCCGCGAGCGCCACAATGTCAGCACTCGTGCGCACCGAAGTGCCGAGCGCGCTCAGCTCGCGTTTGATCGCACGACCGCTGGCCACCGTATCGAGGCATCCGACTCGACCGCACAAGCACTCCTCTTCGCCGCCGGCGGGCGAGTGAGCCAAATCTCCCGCTCCACCACGACCACCGTGATAGACACGGCCGTCGAACACCAGGCCACAACCGATACCCATGCCGACCTTCAACACGATCGCGTCGCTGTATTCAGGCCACCCCAACCGATGCTCCCCCACCGCGAGAATGTTCACGTCGCGATCGACAGCGAACACCGCTCGGTAGTCGTCGGGAAAATAGTCCTTGACGACGACATCCGCCCACTGGGCATTGAGCTGCGGCGAAGCGATGCGGCCGCTCACCGGGTCGACGGGGCCGGGCACTCCAACACCGATGCCGCGCACGTCGATGCGCGATTTGCCGAGCAGCCCGAGCATGTGGTCAAAGACTTGGCAACTCCAGTCGAAGATGTCATCTGGTCCGTGATCGAGGCCGATATCCGCTTCATCCTCAAGGAGGATGGTCGATACGAGGTCGGTGATCGCGAGTCGCGAGTGTGATCCGCCGATGTCCATTGCCAAAAGTAAGCCGGCGTCCTTATTGACGACGAACTCTTCTGGCGGGCGACCACCACGAGAATCGGATTGGCCAGCGCTAACGATAATGCGAGCGTTGAGCAGTTCATCGAGCCGACGGGCGAGCGTAATTCGCGACCAGCCAAGCTGCACGATGAGGTCGGAACGAGTTGTCGCCTCTCCAGAACGGATGAGGTCAAGCACGACACCAGAACCCGTTGAGATCACGTGCGCCATAGCTTTGTCCTCCGCATTGTGACCAACCCTCGGGGAAAGTCTACTTCGTGACTGTGCAGATATTTCTGCACACGTTGACTTTAGTACACTTGTAGACCAAAGTGTCAGGTATGTCAGAAACCGGCCTCCCCACTCTCGAAAACCTCACCTCCGCTGAGGCAGACGCCGTGCGCGCCGCCATCGCCATCCCCGCCCACGTCGTGCAGGCCAAGGGCCACGGCCACGGCGGAACAGCGATGGCGCTCGCACCATTGGCCCACGTGCTCTACCAGCGAATCTTGCGCCACAACCCCAGCAACCCCGAGTGGCTCGGCCGTGACCGACTCGTTCTCTCCGCCGGACACGCCAGCCTGCTGCTGTATGTGCAGCTGTTTCTGACGGGCTACGGACTGGAGCTCGACGAGTTGGCCAAAAGCCGCACCCTCGATAGCCGCACCCCCGGGCATCCGGAACTCGGCCACACCCCCGGAATCGAAATGAGCACCGGCCCGCTCGGCCAAGGAGTCGCCTCGGCCGTCGGAATGGCGTTGGCTTCCCGCCGCGGACGTGCACTCTTCGCGCCAAACCTCCCCCGACTCGACAGCACCACTTGGGTAATCGCCGGAGATGGCTGTATGCAAGAAGGCGTCAGCGGTGAAGCCTCAAGCCTTGCCGGTACTCTCGGTCTCGACAACCTCGTCGTGATGTGGGACGACAATAACGTCACGATTGACTCAACGGGCGAAGCAGCCTTCAGCGAGGATGTGCGCGCTCGTTACGCCGCCTATGGCTGGCGCGTGCTCGAGATCAATGACGCCAGCGACCTCGACGAGATCGAGGCGGTACTCACTGAAGCGAAGGCGCGCGATGGCCGCCCGACCTTCGTTGCTATCCGCAGCGTCATTGGCGCACCATCAGCCGAATTCTCTGGCAAGCCCGCCGCCCACTCCGGCGGTTTCGGTGACGACGAAGTTGCGGCGATCAAGACCTCACTCGGGTTTGCGCCGGATGCTCCGCTCGAAGATCTCGTGACCGATGACGCTCTCAGCTTTGCGCGGGGCGCTCTCACCCGCGGTCAGACTCTTGAAGATGAATGGAATGCGGCTCTCGCGACCTGGAAGGCTGCGGAGCCTGACGCTGCGAGCACGTGGCACTCCTTCCGGAATCCAGATAGCTCGGCAGCACTGGGCGCGCTCGAATCAATCGAACTGCCCGCTGTCGGTACCCCGTCAGCAACTCGCAAGCTCAACAGCGTCGCCATTAAGGCCCTACAGAACGTGTCATCGCTCTGGGGCGGTTCAGCAGACCTCGCCGGATCTACCGGGGTAGAGGTGCCCGGCTCCGCCGTGACCGCGAGCAACCCTGGCGGCGAATTCATCCGCTTCGGGATTCGTGAGCACGCCATGGCAGCGATACTCAACGGCATCGCAATACAGGGGCCATGGCGACCGTTTGCGTCGACGTACCTCGTGTTCAGCGATTACATGCGGCCGAGCATCCGTCTCGCTGCATTGATGCAGTTGCCGACGGTTTATGTGTTCACCCACGACAGTGTTGCCGTTGGTGAGGATGGGCCGACACATCAGCCTGTTGAGCAAGTTGCCTCGCTGCGCACTGTGCCCGGGCTTGATGTGGTGCGCCCAGCGGATGCCGCCGAAGTGGTGTCCGTGTGGAAGCGCCTCATTGCGCAGCCTCTCGGCCCCACGGCTCTCGTATTCTCGCGCCAGGATGTTCCGGTTCTGCACGAACGCGACGACTTGGATGCCAAGGTCGCCCACGGCGCTTATGTTGCGTGGCAGCACGGCGACGGTCTCGATCTCGCGCTCATCGCTACCGGCAGTGAGGTTTCGCTTGCCCTTGAGGCGGCAGAAGCATTGGCTGCGGATGGCGTTGGGGTGCGGGTTATTTCGATGCCCAGCGTTGAGTGGTTTGCCGCGAGCGATGCTGCGTACCGCGAGTCTGTTCTCCCTGCTTCCGTTGCTGCCCGTGTTGCCGTTGAGGCCGGACGCGGTGATGGGTGGTACCGCTGGGTGGGACTTGACGGTGAAGTGGTTAGCGTTGAAGATTTCGGCGAATCCGGTTCAGGGGCGCAGGTTATGGCCCGTCGCGGGATCACGTTAGAGGCTGTGCTGGCGGCTGCTCGCCGCACGCTGGGCAACTAGGGTCGCCCCTCAGACGCTGAGCAACTGCCGGCATCCCTGCCAATGTGGGCCCGCTTTGATACGGTAAACAGGTAGCCGCACACACGGCTCCCGACGACGGATCAGTACCGGGTTTGCGCAAAGACTGGCCAAGGAGACCATCGTGTACTGGCTTGTTTTGATTCTTTCTGGCGTGCTCGAAGCCGTGTGGGCTACCGCCCTCGGCAAATCGGAGGGCTTCACGAAGCTCTGGCCGACCGTGATCTTTGGTGTCGCGATTCTCGCCAGCATGGCTGGCCTCGGCTACGCGATGCGCGAAATCCCCATCGGCACCGCCTACGCCATCTGGGTCGGCATCGGTGCTGCGCTCACCGTGACGTACGCCATGGTGTTCGGCGGTGAACCCATCTCGTGGGTCAAGATTCTGCTGCTCATGGGGCTCGTCGGCTGCATCGTCGGGCTCAAGCTCGTCGACTCGGCGCACTAGGTTTTCTTCGCTACGGCTGGCAGGTTGTGCGATTTCAGCGTGTGACGTGCACGACCGCGGCGATGAGCCCCAGCATGGCCGCCAAGTCGAGGGCGCCCCACGAGAAGATTCGCCGCCGTTGTCCTACACGCACTCTCCACCACAAGAGACCCACTACCGCGATAAGCAGTCCTGGCCACCACGTGACCGAAGCGACAAACTTCACTTCGTCAGCGCGATTCTCAAGACTCGACGCGAGGACGCCAAAGCCTGCGGTACCTGCCGCATAGCCGGCAACGACGGAGAGCACGATGAACGCGCCACCCGCCAAGACGAAGAGGATGCCACCATAAAGTTGGTCCCAGCCAGGCGGGAGGTGTCTAGTGCTGAGGGCGTCAGGTTCCCTTAGCGGTCTCGCTCTCCACTGACGAGTGCTGATGACATTGACGAATGCGACGCCGATTGAAACGACAGCGGCAAGACCAAGAACCGTCCAATCGGGAACCCCCGTCACGAAGAGTGCGATTGAGTTGGCCACGATGAAAGCAGCGAGACCTAGCGGCCCCAAGCAGACCACAACTAAGGCAATGAGCATCCAGCCGTGAATGATGCCGCCGATCGCGAGCCAGGCTACGACGACCGCGATAACGCCTGCGCCGATGACATAGCCGACTTGCGCGGGCCGACGATCCACAACCCCCATCGCTAGCATATTTGAGAATAACCCAGACATGCCTGCGGTGCTACCCGGCAGTCTGACTAGTCGCTGCTCCACTGACGCAGCGGCAGAGAAAATTCTCACGCCAGCCTTAAGCTTCCCTTGCGACAACCCACCGATGTTTTCCGATCATGCGATCTTTTACGAAGCCTAGGGACTCATAGGTGGAGAGCGCTCCGTTGTACAGGAAACCGGCGGGCACTGCGGCGGCATCCTCCGGATAGCCCTCAACTCGACCTCCTCCCAGCTCGGCGATCAGATCAAGCGCCCCAGCCAATGCCGCCGCGGCAACGCCCTCACGGCGGTGCCCCTTGCCGACGTAACAGCACGCGATTCGCCAATCCGGTGGCGTGGTGAGCTCACGCTCATACGCAGCGCGACTCTTGATGCGCGGTACCTCATCCGGGGTGCCGAACTGTGCCCAACCCAGACAATCGTCGCCATCGAACACTAGAGAAGCATGCGCTGTGCCTGCCAACACGCGTTCACGTTTGCGTTCGCAGCGCTCCGCCGGTGCGGCAAATTTATCGGCACCCTCCGCATGGAAACCCAAACACCAGCATCCGCCAAAGATTCCGTTATTGAACTCAACGAGTGAAGCGAAGGCATCCCACGTGGACGCATTCAGCGGTCGAATCGTGAAACCCATCTCAAGTCCCCTACATGTCAGTGGTGTCAGCGTACGACGCTCGGCACGAGATAGCACCGACGAATACCACCTGACTGAAGCTATTGATGAGCGCACAATCTGCGGACTCGTGTTGTCAGTGCAGAAAGATAGTTCGACCAACTTCCGCCAAAAACCTAGGGGTAGACAGACTTTTCTGGAGAATTTCCAAAAATAACGGAACGGTAACTAGACAGCGTTATCTTTCCGTTATACATTCATAGAGCAGAAGTTGTTTGCTGTGGCAGCTACTGCGGAATGTGATTGCAGGACACTCTTGGTGCAAAGGGAGAGGGTCGGTTTCATGCCTCTGAAACCGGCCCTCGAACTATTTAAAACGAGTTCCCCTGCGCGCTCCAACAATCCCGCAATAGACCAAGAGCCGCACGGCGCTTGCTTCTAGCGACCGCCCTCGGTGTGGGTCTCCCCCGGATCAATCATGATCTTCTGAACGGGGAACGGCATCTCAATGTCGGCCGCAGTTAGCGCCCGTTTGATCGCCTCAAGAACCTGATCTTGCGCCTCAACTGCTTCGCGACGATCCGGTGGGCTGATCCAGAAGCGAACCTCAAGGACAACACTGAAATCGCCGAGCAGATTCACGAGAACCTCCGGTGCCGGGTCCGTGACGATGCCCGACAAAGTCGCAATCGCCTCAAGGATGGCGGCACGAGCATCCGCAATGCTTTCGTCATAGCCAATCCCCACCTCAACGCTGAGCCGGCGAGTCTCATACGCCGTATTGACGACAACCCGTTTCGTGTAGAGCTCACTATTCGGAATCACCACCACCCGATTGTCATAGGTGCGCAGCAGCGTTGCACGCACCAAAATGTCCACAACCTCGCCCTCATGTTTCTCCGAAACGATCTGGTCGCCGATGCGAAATGGCCGAGTAAACAGAATCAGGATGCCGGCAAGCAGGTTCTGAAAAATGTCGCGGAACGCGAACCCAATCACCACACCGCCAACGCCCAGAGCTCCGAACAATGACGCCGGGGTGATGGTGGGAAAGATCACCGTGAGCGCGACAAGCAGCCCAAAAGAGAGAATGCTCCAGGCCGTAAGCCGGCTCAGCACCATCTGAAGTCCGCGCGGCCGACCAGCCCGCAGCATAGCCAGCCCCACGAGCTTGGCTACCACCCACGACAGCGCCCAAAAAATGAGGAACACCACAATGCCGATAATCACATTGGGGAGGGCAAGAAGCAGGGAGGAGAAAATATTCTCCACACGCTCAATCACATCACCGAAATCGACCGACTCCTGTCGCAGACCAGATCCTGTCATCGTGCGGCAACCCCTCACTCGAAACACCGCCATCGACACCGACGACTGTTTTGCGCGAGTCTACGCCCCCAACAACACCGCCCCGCAGGCGCCAACCATCTGATGTGACGGGCACCGCTAAAAGCCGAAAAGCAACACCACCACCACGAGAACAGCCATCAGGGCACAGTCAACAATCGCCCACGGCAATAGTGGTCTTCTCGTCTTCGACCGGATGATCCAGATCGCGAGCCCCGCCAACGCCGCCGCGAGCCCCGTCCACCACGCGACACCAGCCACGATAAGCGCCTGGCTATCCCACACAACGGGAACGACAGCAGCAACCTGGCTCGCCATAATCGTCGCGGTACCCGCCAGCACGCAGAGCGCCATGAATCCGCAGCCGGCAAAGACAAAGAGCAATACACCGAATACTTGATGGTGCTCATTCACGGTGCGATCGGCACGGGAAGTCATTCCCTGAGTATTACCCAGAACACGATGCTCCGCCAGCCCGTACCGAAAGCAATCGCACGCACTGCGACATAGGCTGACACGACACCTGAACCGAACGGATGACCGTGACTACTGCTCCACTGCATCCCGACATCGCGCACGCTATTCGCTCACTCGGCAACCTCTTCCCCGACAGCACACAACTCGTGGCTGAACCCGACAACGGCGTGTACGGTGCATTCACCACGACCCCCGCCCACACCCGATACCGGGTCGCGAAACTCACCCCCACCAAACCCGGGCTCTTCGTAGCCGTCTGGCGCCGACACACTGATGGCACTACTCAACCATTTCGCAGCAACGATGGCACCCAGCAACTTGTCGTGGTCAGCCGCGACAGCAGCGGCTTCGGCGCCTTCGTCTTTTCCCTCAGCGTGCTGATCGCCCGCGGCATCGTCTCAGTCGACGGGCATGGCGGCAAACGCGGCTTTCGCGTGTACCCGCCGTGGGCAGACACCCGCAACAACCAAGCCCAGAACACCCAGCAGTGGCAATGCGAGCACTTTCACCTGCTCAGCTAAATAGTCAGCCGCCGACCCTAGAGTTGAGGCGTGAGCGGAAACCAGAATCAGCCCTCCATCGTGTGGCTGCGCAACGACCTGCGACTAGCCGACAACCCTGCGCTAACCGCCGCCGCAAGCGAAGGCCGACCGCTTGTGGTCGTCTACATTCATGACGAAACCGGCGACGGCATCCGCCCGCTAGGCTCGGCAAGCAAGTGGTGGCTGCATCACAGCCTCACTGCTCTGGATGCCGCCCTGCAGAATCTGGGCGGCCAACTGACGCTGCGTCACGGCCCGGCCGCGCAGGTGCTGCCGACGCTCGTGGACGAGCTCGGCGCCGCCGCGGTGCACTGGAACCGCCGCTACACGGCAGCCCGCGATATTGACGCGGGCCTCAAAACAAGTTTGCGCGAACAGGGCCTCACGGTCGAAAGTCATCAGGGCAATCTACTGAACGAGCCGTGGCACATCCGCAATGGGCAGGGCGAGCCGTACAAGGTCTTCACCCCGTATTGGCGTGCGGCGCAAGATAGTCCGGTGCGGGATGCACTGCCGGCGCCAACGAAGGCCGAGCTGAGTTGGCCAGCCGCCTCTCCCGTGAGCGACGACCTCGCCGACTGGAACCTTCTGCCCACGCGCCCTGACTGGGCCGAGGGACTGCGCGAGACGTGGACTCCCGGTGAGGCGGGCGCGCTCGATCGGCTCGAGAACTTCGTTGCCGAACGCCTCGCCGACTACCACCGGCGCGATGAGCCTGCCGTCGACGCAACGAGCGGACTCAGCCCACACCTGCGGTTCGGGGAGATCAGCCCCACCCAGATCTGGCACCGGCTGCGAGGCGACGGCAGCAACTCCGGCAACGGCTCCGCCGACGTGTCCACCGCCGCCCGCAAGAACGTCGCCAAATTCCTCAGCGAAATCGGCTGGCGTGAATTCTCGACTGCGCTGCTTTTCGACAACCCGCGCCTCGCGACCGACAACTACCGTCCCGCCTACAACGCCTTCCCCTGGGGCTACACCGTCGACGAGATCGGCGGCGTCGACGCACCGGCAGGCATAAGCGAGGTCGAAGCGTGGCGCCGCGGCCGCACCGGCATCCCCCTCGTCGATGCCGGGATGCGCGAACTCTGGAATACCGGCACGATGCACAATCGCGTGCGCATGGTCGTCGCGAGCTTCCTCATCAAGAATTTGCTCATCGATTGGCGAGCTGGCGAACAGTGGTTTTGGGACACCCTCGTTGACGCCGACGAGGCCAGCAACCCCGCCAACTGGCAGTGGGTTGCCGGATCCGGTGCGGATGCCGCCCCCTACTTCCGCGTCTTCAATCCGGTCTTGCAGCAGAAAAAGTTCGACCCCACGGGCGAATACGTTTCGTGCTGGATTCCCGAACTCGGCACCGACGCCTATCCCGAACCGATCGTCGACCTCGCCGAAACCCGCCGCGAGGCCCTCGAGGCTTACACCGCAGTGAAGGCTGCCGCCGCCTCCGACTAGGCACGCGGATGCAGCACTGCATTCACCACTAGGCGTTTCGTCAGACTCCGCTCAGTTGACTGCCAGCTAGTGAAACTCCCCCGGAATCATGCGGATCTAGACGACACAACCGACCCAATCTGCACCCCAAATTGGCCACTTTCGAACTTTTTCGAAATGACCCCCAAACCGGTTACAGGCGCGCTCCGGAGTACTCATTGCGGCTCGGGAAAGCCTCGAGACGCAGGGCCTCCACGGAGACCAACAACGTAAGAAGGAGTTCAGAAATGAACGCATTCACGAAGAAGACCACGATCGGCGCAACCGCTACAGCAGTAGCACTGATTGCAGTTGGAGCCGCAGCTCCCGCCATGGCAGCAACCGGCGACAGCGACTCCTCGACGAAAGGCTACTCCTACTCATCTTCCAGCAGCACTGACATTCCGGTGCTGATCGCGCCTCAGGTTGGCGACGTTGACCTTCTGCGCAGCGACGTCCTCGGTGGCGACATTCTCGGCGGCGGCATCCTCAACGGTGACCTTCTCAACGGAAACGCTATCGCCTCAGGCAACGAAGTGAACGCTCCTGTTGCTTCGGGCAACGACACCGCAGTGGGAAACGTTAGCGATTCCGCCAACGTGAGCGACATCGCCAACGGCACCAACGTCTCTGACGTCGTGGACAACGCCACTCAGGTGACCGACGTTGTCGACAATGCAACCGACGTAGTGACCGACGTTACTGACGGTGCAAACGTTGACGACATCCTCGATGGTGTTATCGACACCGACGACCTCATCGGTGACATCACCGGTGACCTTGGTCTCGACGGAATGTTCAACTAACTTTCTCGACCCGCTTGCCCCCGCCCCCTGTTCTCCGGGCGGGGGCAAGCGTCGTTAACTACGTCTAGCCGTAGTTGAATCTTCGGCTCTAGACTTGGCGCATGTCGGTCACGGAGCTCTCGGTCAGTACCCAGAACTACTTGAAGGCTGTGTGGGGTCTTTCGGAGTGGTCCGACGTCCCCGTCACCGCCACGGTGATCGCCGAAAAGACCGGCCTAACTCTCTCGAGCGTCTCGGATGCCGTACGTCGCCTCACCGATCAGGGCTTCCTTGACCATGCTCGTTACGGTTCCATCGCGCTCACCGATGTCGGCCGTGCTCACGCAGTGGCCATGGTTCGCCGCCACCGTCTGATCGAATCTTTTCTGGTGAGCGTGCTCGGCTACGGCTGGGATCAGGTTCACGATGAGGCCGAAAACCTCGAGCATGCAGTCTCGGATTTCATGGTTGAGCGCATCGACGAATTTCTTGAGCACCCGACCCGCGACCCGCACGGCGACCCCATCCCGAGCGCTGATGGCACCGTGACGATTCCGGATGCCGTGCAGTTGAGCCGCATCGCCCCCGGTAGCACCGTGGTAGTCGAGCGCATCTCCGATGATGACCCCGAGCTGTTGAAATTCTTTGAAGAACGCGGCATCGTCTTTGCCGCCACCCTTGCGGTCCGTGCGGGCGCGCCGTATTCCGACGCCCTCGACGTCACAGTTGGTGGGTCCGATAACGCAATCAGCTTGGGTCGCACTGCTGCCGACGCACTCTACGTCTCCGGCGGAACCATGACGCCAAGCACCGCCACGAGCTAGCGTTCAGCACGCTTGCGCTCCCCTGCCAAGATGCTCAGCGGGCTACAACAATCAGGATCACTTAGGATAGCCTTATCTAATCTTGCACTCCTGAAAGGCTCCAGTTTTGAGAAAATTCCTGACCATCACCGCGACACTTGCCGCCGCGAGCCTGCTACTGAGTGGATGCACGAGCACCAGCGGCACCGGTGACGAGTCCGGGGTTCAGGACGCCAGCGAAGACGCACTGGTTGTGTACAACGCCCAGCACGAACAGCTCACCGAAGAATGGGTGAAAGAGTTCACCGCTCAAACGGGAATCGACGTGGTGCTTCGCCACGGCGGTGACAGTGAACTTGGCAATCAGCTTGTTGCCGAAGGTGATGCTTCGCGCGCCGATGTGTTTCTCACCGAAAACTCCCCCGCCATGTCTTTGGTCGAAAATGCTGACCTGCTTGCACCCGTAGACCCTGCAACGCTCGATCTGGTTCCGGAGCGGTACCGGCCAGCTAGCGGACTGTGGACGGGGATCGCGGCGCGCTCGGCTGTCTTCGTCTACAACCCCGAGCTTCTCGCAGAGTCTGACCTCCCCACTTCGATCTTGGATCTGCAAGATCCGAGCTGGAAAGGAAACTGGGGCGGGGCCCCCTCTGGCGCAGATTTTCAGGCAATCGTTTCCGCGATTCTGGAAACCGAAGGCCCTGATGCGACGGCCGCATGGCTCTCCGGGATGAAAGCAAACGCGACGACCTTCCGCAACAACATAGTCACGATGAAAGCGGTCAACGCTGGCGAGATCGCCGGCGGCATCATCTACCACTACTACTGGTTCCGTGATTCTGACTCCGGAGGAGAAAACAGTGGCAACACCAAGCTTCACTACTTCGGCAATGAGGACCCTGGGGCCTTTGTCAGCATCTCCGGTGGTGGCGTGCTCAAATCGAGCAAGAATGCCGACAACGCCCAGCAATTTCTGAAGTTTATCGCCGGCGTTTCGGGGCAAACAATTCTTGGCGAAGGCTACAGCTTCGAATACCCGGTTGGCAGCGACGTTCCCGCAAAAGCGCCGCTACCCAGCCTCGATTCTCTTGATGCACCCATCATCGACCCGTCAACCCTCAACGGTCCCGAGGTTCTCGACCTCATGATGCAAGCAGGGCTCCTCTGAAGATTCCGAATGTGGCGAAAGTGGCGCGCATGCAGCGACTAACGACCACGATGACCCCACCACCCTCCCGGGCATTGCTCGTGATTGTGGTGGTTCTCGCCATCGGGATGCTAGTTCCTGTCGGCTACGTCATCGAGGCGACAGCCAGGATCGGCACCGACGAGCTTGCGGCACTGCTCCTGCGCCCCCGAGTGGGCGAGCTGTTGAGCAATACTGTGCTGATCCTCGTCCTCGGGGTTCCCCTCACCATTGTGCTCGGAGTCGGGAGTGCCTGGCTGGTTGAACGCACCAATCTGCCGGGCCGGCGCTTCTTCGCCATCCTCTCTGTTGCACCGCTGGCCATCCCCGCCTTCGTCAGCAGCTACGGCTGGGCTAGCGTCGTTCCTTCCATCCAAGGTCTAGGCGGAGGGCTCCTCGTGGCTACGCTCGCGTACTATCCGCTCGTGTACCTCCCGGCACTTGCCACCCTGCGCGGTCTCAACCCGAGCTTGGAAGAGAGCGCACGTTCACTCGGATTGAAAGAGGGAGCGATTCTTCTCAGAGTCGTTGTTCCGCAGCTGCGGCTCGCCATTCTCGGCGGGGGCCTCATCGTCGCTCTCCACTTTCTTGCCGAATACGGCGCGTTCGCGTTCATCCGATTCGATACTTTCACCACCGCAATCGTGGTCGCTTACCAATCGACATTCGCTGGACCGTCTGCGGCCTCGCTCGGTATTGTGCTGGCACTGTTGAGCATAATTGTGCTGGCGATAGAAGCTACAGCACGAGGACGTGCTCGCTACGCTTATGTCGGAGCGAGCAGTGCGCGGCCGGCCCAACTCGTCAAACTTGGCAGGCTTACCCCGTTCGCGATTCTTGCCATCGTGGCGCTCGGAACGTTAGCAACGATTGTGCCGATGGTTAGCGTTATTCGATGGTCGCTCGCCATGACACCCGAGATGCTCGATGGGCTTTGGCGCGCATTGACTGACACAGCGCTACTTTCCTTCGGCGGGGCAATCGGGGCGATCCTGGTCGCGCTTCCGGTTGCCTGGCTCGCAACTCGGCATCCGTCGCGATTGAGCAGATTTCTCGAAGGTGGTTATTCGATCGCTAGCAGCCTGCCCGCAATAATCGTCGCACTCGCTCTGGTGACCGTCACGCTCACCGTTGCACCAGGGCTTTATCAGACACCCGCGACGGTAGTAGCGGCCTACGTCATTATTTTTCTCCCGCGAGCACTGGTTACATTGCGCGCCGGTCTCGCGCAGGTGCCTGAATCATTGGAAGAAGCCGCCCGGGCGCTGGGAACACCGCCCCTCGTCGCCCGGCTTCGGGTCACGCTTCCGTTGCTCGTTCCAGCAATCGCGGCGGCGGGCGCGCTCGTGGCTCTCGGAGCCGCGAATGAGCTGACCGCCACACTTCTCTTAGCCCCGACCGGAACTCGAACTCTCGCAACCCAGTTTTGGTCGGCCGCTTCTTCGGTCGACTATCCGGGCGCAGCACCCTACGCGATAACTCTGGTGCTACTCTCGATTCCCGCTGTGGCTTTACTCTTTGCCCAGACGAGGGGTAGAGCACGGTGAAATTGCACATTAGCGGTGTCGGCAGATCGTTCGGCACAACGCCTGTCTTAAGCGATATTTCGCTCGACGTTGCTCAGGGTTCCCGTACCGCCATCGTGGGGCCCTCCGGATGCGGAAAAACCACTCTTCTTCGCCTAATTGCGGGTTTCATTGAGCCTGATAGCGGTGAAATCTCTTTGGGCAGTCGAATGCTCGCGACCCCAGAACGTAGCGTGCCCGCACACCGACGCGGAATCGGCTATGTCGCTCAAGATGGTGCCCTCTTTCCCCACCTTTCCGTTGCCGCAAACATCGGATTTGGGTTGCCCCGCTCCGGCAGAACGCAACGTGTTGTCGAGGTCATGAAGCTTGCCTCTCTCGATCCCGCTCTCGCCACGCGATATCCTCATCAGCTTTCGGGGGGCCAGCAGCAACGAGTCGCGCTTGCCCGCGCCCTTGCACCGGGACCAGCAGTCGTGCTGCTCGATGAACCTTTCAGCGCACTCGATACTGGGTTGCGTGAACAAACCCGGGCCGCGGTGATTAGCGCACTTGAGCGCAGCGGAACGACCACAGTGCTTGTCACCCACGATCGAGAAGAGGCACTCTCGTTCGGTGATGGTATTGCGGTGATGATTAATGGATCGCTGAGTCAGTCGGGCACGCCAGAGACCGTATTCGATGCGCCGACTTCGATCGAAATCGCCGCACTGATGGGATCGGTTGTGCTGATGCCCGCAGTGCGAGTTGAGAATGAGGTTGACTCTGCGCTGGGCAGAATACGCGTGCGGCACGACCATAGTCGCGGAGCCGAATGGGTGACAGCCATGGTCCGTCCCGCCCAAGTCTCGTTAACCACCGACCTTTCCGAGTGCAGTGCTTCAGTTGAAGGGGTACGACACATCGGGCCGACCGCGCTGCTTTCGGTGCGTACATTGGGGCAACATCCCACGACGATCTCGCTCGCCGTTCCGTCACACCAAACCCAGTCCCTAGTTCTCGGAGCCGTGGTGGGTTTGAAAGTGGATGGCGGAGCAGTGTTGTATCCGGCCAGCGCGGCCGAGCACCACCTCACTGAGTTCGGGAATTAGCCGAAGCGAGTTTCGAGAGAACGGTGCGGCCGCGACTCAGAGCGAACGAGTAGATCGCCCACGCCGCCACTCCGGCGATCAACGAGGCCACTGTCGCCAATAGCGGCGAGTGCGTTTCGATCCCAGGATAGATCTGCCAATGAATGAGATAGATAAAGAATGATGCGCTGGCCAGCGTAGACACCACGCCAACGAGCCAACGCGGTATGGGTACGGAACTAATCCACAACAGCACCAGCACACCGCAGATGACGATTGCTTCTCGTAGCGGCTCGCCGAAAAATCCTACGACGCAGACGACAGCCAATACCGAAACAATGAGGCGCTGTGTTGTGGATGCAATGCGTGCGATCACCCAGCCGAGGGCGATAAGCCAGGCAACTGTTGTGACCGCATACTTCTCCGTGCCCTCTGCCTGAACCCCGCCCAACGCAATGGTGCGCACTACGAGCGTTATCGCCAGCACCCCGAGCGCAAAGGTAAAGGGCCAGCGGCGCTCCCACTCGCTCACAGCCGGTATGGCGAGCAGAGCCACGATGGCCAGCATTGTCCACAGCATCGCCTCCAGAAACCAGTAGTGCCATTGAGGTGTCCAGTGCGCGCTGCCAGCGAAGCTATTAGCGAGGAAAACGGTTGTTGTCGCGTAGGTTCCGGCCACCACCGCGACGAGTCCGATCCACGTAATCGCGGGAATTGCCACGGAGGCAACACCGGCCAGCATCGCCCGGGTCCGGCGTCGATTCGATCGGTTCGCTAGCTGAAAGCGTGCAAGGTTGTAGCCGGCGACAACTAGGAGTAGATGTGCCCCACCCTGAATGAATACGAGGTCGGCGTGGGTTGCGACGATGAGAAGAATCGCCAGCGCCCTGAGCACGATGGGCACTTCGATGCGGGGCGATCGTTGCGTGAACCACCTGAGCGTGCGGCGAGCGCGAGCTCGGCGCGGAATCGACTCCGTTTCATCGCTTCCTGAGAGTGAGTTGGGGTCGATTGGTAGGCGCGGCTGATTCCTCACCGCGTAGGTTGCGAGCTCGGTCATTGACATCGCCGGCCACGCGCGAGGGAGCACTCCTAAAAGTTCTTCGAGGTGAAGTGAGACCTCGACATAACTCAGAGAATCCCCTCCCAACCCGGCGAAGGAGTCGCTGAAGACAGCGTGAGGCGCACCCAGCAGATGCGCGACTCGTGCCCTCAGGGTCTCCGCAGTCACTGCATACTTCGTGACAGTGTCTAAGTCGGCGCTGTGGTCCTCGGCGCCGCGATCGTTGGCATAGCGCAGAAGCGCAACCGTATCGACTTTGCCGCTCGATGTCCGCGGAAATTCTGCGATTGAGTGAACCTTAACCGCGTGAGCGGGCAGGCCCCACTGTGACGATGCGTATTCTGCTGCCGGCCTGACTTGGCGCTCCGCGGTGACAAAAAGGATGAGGTTATCGTCGGAGCTGACTGCTCTCACGATCATTCCGGTGCTTTCGAAGAGTTGCTCGACGTGCTCGAGATCGATTCGCAATCCGAATATCTTGGTGAGGCGGTTACTGCGTCCCACTATTTCGTAAAGTCCGTCAGCGCGCTGTCGGGCCAGATCTCCCGTGAATAGCTCGCGCACGGTGGTGCCGAGCGCGAGATCTGATGGCTGCTCTCCGTAACCCATCATGACGTTGGGGCCGCGGTACACGAGTTCTCCAACTTCAGAACCGGGCGAGGCATCGATTCGAAACTGGCCTCCGGGGATGGGAATGCCGATGGTTCCGACCGCAGTTTCGGCGAGTTCACTGGGAGTGTAAGCCATGCGAGCTGTCGCTTCAGTCTGTCCGTACATCGAGATGAAGTCGAAGCCACGATGGCGACCTAGTTGGATGAATCGTCGAGCCCGTTCTGGATCGAGCCTTCCTCCAGCTTGGGTGATGTAACGCAAGGATGAGAGATCGCGCGTCGCAAAGTCGGTCTTTTCCAGTAGCTCGAAGGTATGCGGGACCCCAGCAAATGACGTTGCCCGTGCCTCCTCAAACTCGTTCCACAATTCTGGGTCCAGGACAGATCGTGGGCTCAGGCGCACTGATGCCCCAGCAAAGAGGTGGCTGTTGAGTACTGACAGGCCGTAACAGTAATGCAGTGGCAGCGTCGTCATGGCACGGTCTGCAACGTCAAGTTCGAGGTACTGAGAAATTGCTGAGGCGTTCGACAGAAGATTTCCGCGCGAGAGACGCACCACTTTAGGTGACCCCGTCGATCCGGATGTCGTTGCCAGCATTGCTAGGTCAGGGTGAAGCTCATGCCGCGTGCCGGTTCGCGTTTCATGAAGCATCCAGCTATCTGCTTCGGACACGGCGAACACATCCGGATCGAATCGTTTTACTAGGGAGTCGATTCGTGAATGAGTCGCATCACCGTTTGCTGGGCTAGCTGGTTCGACCAGCATCACCGGATGCCCCGCTTCGAGCGACGCGAGGTAGGTGACAACCGGCTCTACCGCCATCGCGGCTTCGATCATTACTAGTCGCCGTGTGGAGCCCAGCTCATCCCGCCGGGCGCTAATTCGTTCGCGAATGTCGCCGTAGGTTAGTTCGCCGTCGTCCGTAACCAATGCAACATTGTGGGTTTCTCCCTGAGGGAGAGTCAATGCAGCTATCCCAGTCCTTGTGGTCGTGATCATCTGCAGGCTCAGTGAGGGGAGGCCGGGTCGGCGCCATCCGTCCGGGGGTGTCCCCCGCGTTTAGCGTCACGTGTACTGGTCATCCGACTTCCTTGAAATTGATTAGGTAAGCCTAACCTACTATTCGGATCCGGCAACTACCGCGCGGCGAGCATCCGTCGCCGCCTGCTCGCACCGATCTGCTTTCCAATGAGACCCTGCTTCGGGCTGAAGAGATACACCAGCGCAAAGACGCAGCCCTGAACGAGCACGATCATTCCGCCGGATGCCGTGTCGAGGTAGTAGCTGAGATAGAGCCCGAGGATTGCCGCGAGCGACGACAGCACCGGGGCGATCACGAGCATGCGCGAGAAGCGGTCGGTGAGCAGGTAGGCGGTCGCGCCGGGGATGATGAGCAATGCCACGACGAGCACGACCCCGACCGCTTGCAGGGCGACAACCGAGGTGAGGGCGAGCATGCCGAGCAGGGCGGCTCCGAGCACTTTGGGGTTGAGGCCGATGGCGTGGGCGTGGGTAGCGTCGAAAGCATAGAGGGTGAAGTCGCGGCGTTTGATGATCAGGATGCTGAACGTCACGACGCCCAAGATCACCACTTGAAGGAGGTCTGCAGTCGAAACCCCGAGCAGGTTGCCAAAGATGATGTGGTTGAGATCGGTCTGCGAGGGAATCACCGAAATGAGAACGAGCCCGAGCGCAAAGAGGGTCGTGAAGACAATGCCGATCGCGGCATCCTCTTTGATCCTGCTGGTATTGCGCACCGCACCGATGAGTCCGACAGCGAGGAAGCCGAAGATGAGAGCACCGAGCGCGAACGGCGCCCCGACCACATAGGCGAGAACCACGCCGGGCAGCACCGAGTGCGAAACCGCATCCCCCATGAGTGACCAGCCGACGAGCACGAGCCAGCATGACAACACGGCACACACGATGGCGGCAATGACGCTCGTGGCCATGGCCCGCTGCATGAAGTCATAGCTCAGCGGTTCGAGGAGAAAGTCGAAGGGGCTCATTCGTTCTCCTCCGGCGCGTGAACATCGAGGCCGAAAGCGCGCGCGAGGTTGGCGGGCTTCAGCACCTCCGCGGGAGTGGATTGCAGGAGAACGCTGCGCATGAGCAGGATCGCTTCATCGGCAAGCTGGGGCAGTGAATTCAAGTCGTGAGTGGAGACCAGCACTGTTGCCCCATCGTGGGCGAGCTCACGCAACACTGCCGTGATGGTGGCCTCTGAACGCTTGTCGACCCCAGCGAACGGCTCATCCAAGAGCAGGATGCTCGCTTCCTGAGCAATTCCGCGAGCCACGAACGTGCGCTTCTTTTGACCACCCGAGAGCTGCCCGATTTGGCGGTCAGCAAGGTCCGTTAGTTCGACCCTGGCGAGGGCCTCATCCACGGCCGCACGATCGGCGAACTGGGGCCTGCGAGTGACACCCATGTGGCCGTAGCGACCCATCATCACGACATCCCGCACCGAAATCGGGAACGCCCAATCCACTTCTTCGCTCTGCGGAACATAGCCGACAGCACCAGCCTTGCGGGCGACCACCGGTGCACGACCACCCAGCGTGACCGTGCCACGGTCGGGCCGCACCATCCCCGTAATCGTCTTGAACAGGGTCGACTTGCCCGAACCGTTCATGCCGATCAAGCCGCACACTTGGCCTGCGGCGACCTCAATGCTCACGTCATCAAGCGCCAACACATCGCCGTAGTGCACCGTGACGTTCCGAACGCTGATTGCGGGGGTGTCGGACCGGGCGGATGCCGCGGCTCCCCCACCCACGCCGGTTTCGGGTGTCTGCTCTGCTCGCGTCACGATCCGGCTCCTGTCAGCCCGTCAATCACGAGTTTCGCGTCGTGCCTCAACAGCTCAAGGTAGGTCGGAACGGGTCCATCGGCCGCCGACAGCGAATCCACGTAGAGGGTGCCGCCGAAGACGGCGTCGCTCGCTTCGACTACTTGTTGCATGGTGCGATCAGACACGGTCGATTCGCAGAACACGGCGGGCACGTCGTTGTCGCGAACGAAATCGATGACGGCGGCGACCTGTCGCGGAGTGGACTGCTGTTCGGCGTTGACCGCCCACAGGTAATGCTCGCTGAGGCCGGCATCCCGGGCCAGGTAGGAGAAGGCGCCTTCGCAGGTGATGAGCGCGCGTTGGTTGGGAGCGAGTGTCGCCAGTTCGGTGGTGAGTTCGTCATTCACAGCTTGCAGCGCGATCTTGTAGCTGTCGGCGTTTGAGGCGTAATCGGCAGCATTCTCTGGATCAAGCTCGGCGAACGCTTCCGCCATATTGTCGACATAGATCTGGGCGTTCAGCGGGCTCATCCAGGCGTGCGGATTCGGCAACCCCTCATAGGCATCTTCCGCAATGCTGATCGTCTCAACACCCTCAGACACCACAACATGAGGAACATCAAGACCATCGACGAATTGCGAAAACCACGCCTCAAGGTTGAGACCATTGTCGAGAATGAGGTCAGCGTCGGCCGCCTTGGCGATATCGCCGGGGGTTGGCTGGTAGCCGTGAATCTCGGCACCCACCTTGGTGATGGATTCCACCCGAAGGTGGTCGCCGGCCACATTCTGGGCCATATCGGCGAGCACGGTGAAGGTCGTGAGTACGACGGGGCGCTGGTCGTCGGGGTCTACGGTTGCGGCGGCATCCGGTGTGCTGGTGCATGCCCCGAGCAGGGCAACAACGGAGGTGACGAGGGCAGCGGCCAGCGATATTCGGATGCGCTTCCGCCGCCCTGCATTCGTGACCGTGCCCATCTTCTGATCCTATGTTGGGGACGCCTGATAAGAAAGTACGTCCAGCCGTAGTTTTGCCAGATTGTCGCCGCGACTTAAAAGTTTCCATTCTTTCTCGCGTGCGCCGCAACGCGACCGGAGAGAAGGCGTTGCTACTCTGACGCCATGACACACTTCGACACGATCGTCATTGGCGCCGGCGTTTCTGGGCTCACCGCCGCGCGCTTTCTCGTGCAGGCCGGGCAGAGTGTTGTCGTGCTCGAAGCCCGCGATCGTGTGGGTGGCCGCACGTGGACAGAACGCTCCGACGGGCTCATCAGCGACCGTGGGGCATCCTGGATTCACGGCATCGACAACAATCCACTGACGGATGTCGTACGCGGGTTCGGCTTGCGAACAGCCGAATTCACTGTTGGCAGCTACCAGCCCGATAGCCGCCCCATCGCGTACTTCTCGCCCACCGGCGAGCGCCTGAGCGATGCCTCCGCCTCCGCCTTTGCCGACGATGTTCGGTTGTTCGACCAGCACCTCGCGGCAACAGTCGGGGCATCTGTTCTTGGAAGTTCGTATCAGGATGCCGTCGACGCGACCCTGTCAACCCTCGACTGGCCCGCTGAACGGGCCGACCGAGTGCGGGAATTTCTGCTGCACCGTTCCGAAGAGCAGTACGGGGTGCACGCCGCGCTGCTTGATGCGCACGGGCTCGATGACGACACCGTGGAGGGTGACGAGGTTGTCTTTCCTGATGGCTTCGACCAGCTTGCGGCGAACCTCGCGGCCGGGCTCGATGTGCGACTTGAGCATGTCGTCACGCAAGTCGAGTGGTCGGGCGACGGGGCCGCCGTCACCACGCCCCGCGGCACCTTCAGTGCCACCCAGGTCGTCATCACCGTGCCCATCGGAGTGTTGCAGGCTGGCGATCTTTTCTTCGACCCCGCACTGCCCGACTGGCTTGCCACCGCCATCAACGGCTTTGAGATGAACAACTTCGAGAAGGTGTTCATGCGTTTTCCGACCAAGTTCTGGGACGACGACGTCTACGTCATCCGCCAGCAGGGCGAAGCTGGAGAGTGGTGGCACTCTTGGTACGACCTCACTGAGCTGCACGGCATCCCGGCACTTCTCACTTTTGCGGCAGGCCCCAGCGCGATTGAAACGCGCGAGTGGAGCGATGACCAGATCGCCGAATCAGTGTTGGATGCGCTGCGCGGCCTTTACGGCGAACAAGTCGAAACTCCCACCCACGTGCTCGTTACTCACTGGCAGGATGAGCCATACTCCCGTGGTTCCTACGCCTACATGAAACCGGGCTCAGCCCCCGAAGACCACGACCTCTTGGCTACTCCCGTCGATGGCGTGCTGCACTTCGCTGGCGAAGCAACCTGGACGGATGATCCAGCCACCGTCACCGCGGCCCTCCACTCCGGTCACCGCGCAGCAGAAAACATCCTCGCCCAGCAACTGCCGTTCGCCGACCTCACGAATCCGCTCTAACGCTGGCCCCCTCAGTCGTCACATGTCGCAATCGGGCGGCCCCGAGTGTTAACGTGAGAACACCCTCTTCGGGGGTAGCGGGCCGCAATTTCGGGACGGCCCCAGCGACGGCCATTCGGGTGGTCATTACGCAGAGGAGCAACTGTGTCGGTGCAGCAAAAATCGGGAGAACACGGATCGGTCGCCTCGCGACCACGTGAGCAGTGGTCGGGCCAGTGGGGTTTCATTCTCTCGGCTGTCGGCTCCGCCGTCGGTCTCGGCAACATATGGCGCTTTCCGGGTGTTGCCTACGAGAACGGGGGTGGGGCATTCCTGATTCCGTACCTGATCGCGCTCGTCACCGCCGGCATCCCGATTCTGTTCCTCGACTATGCGATCGGGCACCGCTTTCGCGGTTCTTCGCCGACCGCGTTTCGTCGTCTCGGAGGCAAGGCCGGCAAGTGGCTTGAGTCGCTTGGCTGGTTCCAAGTGTGGATCTGCATCGTCATCGCCGTCTACTACGCGGCGGTTGTCGCGTGGGCGGCCAGCTACTTTACGTTCAGCTTCGACCTGCGCTGGGGTGATGACACTCAAGCATTCTTCTTCGGCGAGTTCCTGCAGACGTCAGATCCCGGCTTCAGCTCGCAATTCGTGCCCGCCGTGCTCATCCCCCTCGTGCTCGTGTGGATAGCGGTTCTTGCCGTGCTCGGCTCGGGTATTGCCAAGGGCGTTCAGCGCGCCAACGTGATCTTCTTGCCGTTGCTTGTAGTGGCCTTCCTGATCCTCGTCGTTCGCGCCCTGTTCCTCGACGGCGCGATGACCGGTTTGGATGCTCTCTTCACTCCAGACTTCTCCGCTCTGAGCGACCCGGGCGTCTGGATCGCGGCGTACAGCCAAATCTTCTTCTCGCTGTCAATCGCCTTCGGCATCATGATCACCTACTCCTCGTACCGCAGTCGCAAAGCAAACGTCACGGCGCCCGCGCTTGTGGTGGCGTTCGCCAACTCGTCGTTCGAGATCATCGCGGGCATCGGAGTGTTTGCGACGCTCGGCTATTTCGCGTTCCAGCAGGGGGTTGGCGTTGATGAGCTAGAAGGAATCACCGGAGTGAGCCTGTCCTTCGTCACCTTCCCGGCGATTGTCTCGCAAATGCCTGGCGGGCCGCTCTTCGGCATCCTCTTCTTTGGTTCGCTTGTGATGGCCGGTTTCACCTCGCTGTTGTCGGTGCTTCAGGTGGTGTCCTCCGCCTTCCAAGACAAGTTCGGGATTACCGCCCGCCAAGCTTCACTCCGGGTCGGATCAGCGCTGGGCATAGTTTCGGTGCTGCTGTTCTCGACGACAACCGGCGTTATCACCCTTGACACTGTCGACCAGTGGGCAAACAACGTTGGCATCGTTGGCGCAGCGATAGCGGCCACCATTCTGGTGATTTGGGTGTTCCGCAAGGGGCCAGAGCTTGCCGCGCACCTCAGCGCCGTCTCCACGTTCAAGGTCGGCCGCGTCTGGCAACTTCTCGTCGGAGTTCTTGCCCCGGTCGTGCTCCTCTACATGCTCATCCAGCGGATTATCGTGCTCGTGACCGAAGGCTACGAGGGCTACCCGCTCTGGTATCTCGCCGTTGCCGGTTGGGGAACGATTGCTGTGATTGTCATCGGCTCCATCACCATGACCGCCCTGCGCTGGAAGCACGATCCGGATGACTTCACCCCGTGGCCTAGCGCCCAAGCACTGAAGGAGCTCAAGAAATGAGCGGCATCGCCATCACCTTTTTCATCGTCGCCGCCGTGCTCGTGTGGGGCGGCCTCATCGCGAGCATCATCTTCCTCGCTCGCAAGCCCCAGCTCGATGTGTACCCAGAAGGTTCAGAGTTCGTGAGCGACGACGACTAGTACCAGCCTCAGAACTAACACCAGCCCCGCAACATGCTGAAGGGCGGACATCCTTGGTGGATGCCCGCCCTTCGCCGTTTAGCGATTATTCCGAGCTATCGCTGCTCTGTGCAGAGGGTGCAGCGGTCTCGTTGAGTGCTACTTCTGCGAGCTTTGCCGCGAGTGCCGTGTCACTTGAGCTGTCGTTTGCGCTGCCGCCGGCACTGCCGCGAGCGCCTTCACCGACAGCCTGACCGACTGCGCGGCCCTGGATGATCGACGCGAGGTCGAGGCCAGTTGCCGCCTTGATCGACTCAAATGAACTGCGCAGCGCGATGGCACTCTCGTTTCCGATGGTGTCTGCCGCGCTTGAGCCGTTGCCGCCGATGACAGTGACGGAACCGATCTGGCCGTAACCTTTGGCCCACTGTTCCATGACGAGCGGAAGCGACTCGAGTGCACGCTGCGCGAGGAGCGCATCTTGATGCTTAGCGAGAGCCGCTGCTTCTGCCTCAATGCTTGCTGCTCGTGCTTCACCAGAAAGGCGAACGGCATCCGCATCGGCAGCGGCACGAACGCGCACAGCTTCTGCTTCAACGGCCGCGATCTGAGCCTGAGCTTCTGCACCCTTGACGAGACGGTAGGCGTCGGAGTCGGCATCCTTCTGAGCCTTGTACAGGTTGGCGTCGGCGACGCGCTTCACGTCAGCGTCGAGCTCTGCCTGGCGGTTCTCGGCACGCTGCTGAAGAACACCCTGCTCTGCCGTGGCACGAGCGAGTGCTTCGGCCTGCTCGGCTTCAGCGTTAGCCTTTCCAACCTCGGCCTTGGAGTCTGCCGTGTTCTTGTCGAGCGCAGTCTGCTCAATCAGGTTTGCTTCGGCAACAGTGATGTTGCGCTTGGAGATTTCGCGGTTAGCGTCCGCGGTTGCCAACTCAGCTTCGCGACGCTTCGACTCAATCTGCGGAGTTCCGAGCGACTGGATGTAACCGACCTTGTCGCCGATTCCCTTGATCTGGAAGGAGTCAAGAATCAGTCCCTGCTCAGAGAGCTCGGTGGAAACATCCGTCGCGATCTGGTCGGAGAACTTCTTGCGCTCACGCATCAGCTCAACAACCGAGAGGGTTGCGACAACACCACGGAGGGCACCCTCGAGCTGTTCGGTCGTGAACTGCTCGATCGCGGCATCCTGAGACGCGAAACGCTCGGCAGCGCGACGAACCAAGGCAGGATCAGACCCAATTTTCACGATGGCGACGGCTTCAACCTGGAGGGTCACGTTGTCTGCCGACTGCGCCTCAGCGGTCATCGAAACCTGACGCGAACGAAGCGAAATCGTTTCGTGGCGCTGCGTGATCGGGTTGACCAAAGCCTTGCCGTTGACGATCACGGTGACAGCGGAGTCGTTGCCTGCGCCGTCCTTCTGCGATCGGCCCGAAACCACGAGGGCCTCGTCAGCGCGGGCGACTTTGAACCAGGCGCGCGCGATCAGCAACATGACCAAGAAAAGTACAACAAGAACGACCACCCCGATTCCGATGAGGAGTACGAGTCCGCCGGTGGCGAAGATTTCCATGTATGCACCTTTCAGAAAATGAGCGATCTACACCCATTGTCGCTGGTCTGTGAGAACTTCGGTGAAACGATTGGCGAAAATAGTGCGGATCAGTTGTAGCTACGGCAATGAACGCGAAGGCTAGAGCGCGCGCATCCATTCCTCGATGCCGTCTGCGGTAATCGGGAGGGCTTCAGATAGCACCTCTGATCCGGTCGGCGTGACGAGAACGTTGTCTTCAATTCGCACGCCGAGGCCCCGCAGTTCGGGCGGCACCGTGTTGTCCCACGCGTGGAAGTACAGTCCCGGTTCGACCGCCATCACCATTCCCGGCTCCATTGGAGCCCCCTGATACGCGTCATAGCTCGACTTCGCGCAATCGTGAACGTCGAGACCGAGGTGGTGTCCGATGCCACAGACAATGTAGCGACGGTGATGCTGCCCCTGAGGGCTGAGAGCTTCGTCAACCGAAACCGGGAGCAGTCCCCAGTCGTGCAAACCTGTCGCGATCACTTCGAGAGCCGCCGAGTGAAAACCGCTGAACGGTTTGCCAGGCCCGACAGCGGCAAGACCTGCTCGGTGAGCTTTCTCCACGAGGTCGTGCGCTTGACGCTGGGCTGCCGAGAAGGTTCCGGATGCCGGGAGCGTTCGAGTGATGTCTGCGGTGTAGAGGGATCGAGCTTCAACCCCCATATCGAGCAGCACGGCGGCGCCGGGCAGCACTGGCCCATCACAACGCACCCAGTGGAGCACGGGAGCATTCGCTCCGCTTCCCACGATGGTGGTGTACCCGGTGCCGTTTCCGACAGTGCGAGCATGGCGGTCGAAGGTGCCTTGAAGCCAGCGCTCTCCGCCAAACTTGATCGCCTGCGGAATCTCTCGCGCAACTGCCGCGAAGCCGTCAATGGTCTTGTTTACCGCGCCGCGAATCTCGGCAATCTCCCACTCGTCTTTGATCATCCGCAACTCGGCGAGTACTCGGCCGAGGTCTTGCGAGACGGGGATCTCATGGAGCAGTGGATTCGCGCCGAGCAGCGAACCGCCGAGCGCGATGTCGGTCGCGCTAGACAGCGCCGCCCCAAGTTCAGAGAGGGGTCTCGTTTCAATTTCGAGAGCCGCGGTCCATTCGGGCATTCCGGGAGCGGAGCCGACCCAGAGTTCTCCGTGGGCGGCATCCGCAAAGAAGTCTGCTTCTCCGGGATATGCCGGTGCGGGAATGAAGAGGGTTGCGTCGTGGCCGCCACTGGTCGGGCTCATCACCAAGACGGCGTCTTCTGCCGAGCATCCGCTCAACCAAAAAAAGTTGCTGTCTGGACGAAACCCGTAGTAGTTGTCGTTGACGCGAACGGGGGCTTTGCCTCCAGCTAGCACGATGGTTCGGCCGGCAAAGGCTGGGCTCACGCGTGCGCGGTGGGCGGCAGTCGCCGCCGCAATTCCCGGGACCGTATCTGGGGTGCGGTCGGGAGTTGCCCACCCCGTCTCCATGTACTCGACGAAGCCGGTAGCTTCACGAAGCTGCGGAAGTCGCGGATCTCCAACAGTCGGTCGAGGCATTGAGGTGGCCGGGGCCGCCTCCTGATGCGAGAGTGAGCTTGAGGGCATAGGGCAGCCTTTCAACGACGAAGAGCATCGACCAAACCGGGGTTAGCGGCGACGATAATGATATGCCCCAACGTTACCGCGCCGCACGGAGTCGCAGTTTTACAGGCGTAGTCTGGCCCGTATGACCAAGATCCTTGTCGTGGAGGACGACACCGCCATGGGTGCTCTCGTTCAACAGGGCCTTGAGGATGACGGTTACGAAGTGACACTCGTCACTAACGGAGTCGACGCCCTCATTGCTACTGCGCAAGACACGTTTTCGGCCGCAGCCATCGACGTCATGTTGCCCGAAATGACCGGGTTCGAAATCTGCCGCCACCTGCGCAAGCAAGGCAATCCGCTGCCCGTTCTCCTTCTCACTGCCCGGGATGCTGTCGAAGACCGGGTGCTAGGCCTCGACTCTGGGGCGGATGACTACCTCACGAAACCGTTCGCTTTCGCCGAATTCTCTGCCCGCATCCGTGCTCTCGTTCGCCGGGATTCGGCGGCAAGCAAAGCGACGCTCCGAATCGGAAACCTCACGCTCGACGCCGCGACCGTGCGCGCGACAGTTTCCGGAACTGCGCTGCCGATGAGTTCGAAAGAGTTTGCCGTGCTCTGGATGTTCGCCTCGCATCACGACGAACCGCTCACACGGAACGCGATCTTGGAAGAGGTGTGGGGAACGACCGCCCACATAGATGCAAACGTCGTCGATCAGTATGTGAGCTATCTGCGCCGCAAACTTGAACCGACCGCGTCCGCACTCACCATCAGCACCGTGCGCGGTATCGGCTATTCGCTTTCGGCGGTGGAGTGATGTTTTCCTCTCTCTCCATCCGTGCCCGCATCACGTTGGGCAGCGTTGCCGCCGTCGCGGTGCTCTTGGTGCTCGCACTACTCGTCGTGCGCGGCTCGGTCGAGCAAATACTGACCGACGCTGATCGCAGTCTTGCCACCAGTGATCTCGTTCCGTTCGTCGCCGACATCACCGCAAATCCCGACGAGAATGTGGATGATCCGGGAACGGGCGTACTCATTTATGTCCGTGATCCCTCAGGTGACGTGCAGGTCAATACCCTGCCACGCGACGTGCAGAAAGCGGTCGATCGCCGCGAACCGGTCACGGAGACCTTCCTCTTTCGTGACGACGAAGAACGCTCCTTTGTCGTCGCTGGCGATAGTGTCACGACAGCCGCTGGCACGTGGACGGTGTGGTCGGCACGCAGCGCCGCCGCTAGCGAGCTCGCGCTCCACGGCCTCAGTCGCGTGCTCCTGATCGCCGGCATCGTTCTCCTTGCTGGCTTCGCTCTCGCCTCGTGGATTCTCTCGAGCGTCGCCCTCAGACCCGTGAATCTTATGCGTCGCAAAGCCGAAGAGTTCAGCGCTGACTCCGAAGCAACCCTCCCCGTCGGGCCTGCCCGAGATGAACTCTCTGCCCTCGCCGAAACCCTCAACGCGTTCCTTGCCAGCACCCGCGCCTCCACCGAACGCGAAAAGCAGATGGTGTCGGATGCGGCACATGAGTTGCGCACTCCACTGGCGGCACTCAAAACGCAGCTTGAGCTCGCGCACGCCGACTTTGGGAATGCGGCCGCCCTCGCCGTCCAGGTGTCGTCGGCTGAGGCATCCGTCGATCGGCTGACATCTCTGGCATCGAACCTGCTCGAGTTGAACCGGTTAGAAACCGACTCGAGTGATGCGCACACCCCCGCCCACGTTCTGGTAGACGAGTTCATGGGCAGCATTGACCGGGCCCGCCTAGTAGGCATGTCCAAGTCGGCGCGGGTGGAGTTTGCTGTCGCCGTTGGCGACGAGAGCACAAGCTACGCGGTGGGTGCTCAAGCATTTGGGCGACTCGTCGACAATCTGCTGTCGAATGCGCTGGCGGCGCTCGCGACGGGTGGCGAAGTTGTTGCCACGCTGCATCAGGATGCGACGCAACTGCTGTTGGATGTGCACGACACTGGCCCCGGGATGCCCGAAAACTTCATCCCGATCGCGTTCGATCGCTTCTCCCGTCCGGATAACTCCCGCACCGCAACAACCGGGGGCAGCGGTCTCGGGCTCGCTCTCGTGCACGCCATTGCGGTGGCGGCCCACGGTACGGCGGCGCTGGAGAACACTGAAACAGGGTTACGCGTGACTGTCACTCTGCCAAAGATGTGAGTTCGCTCATCCAATAGGGGCGTATTTCTTGGCGTACCCCTAGCTTTCAGCAGCACAGTAGTGACATGACCACCCCCACCCGCGCTCGACGCGACTCAGCCCAGCCGTTGGCTAACGCTGCTGCCGCCGACTACCGCCGCACGTTTGCACGCCGAGCTCGTCGTTCCGATCTGCTCGTGATGGCGCTGTGGGCTTCGGGTGCTGCCGCTGCCGCACTCTTTCTGGCATCGGGAGGCGTTGACCAATTCGGCTCACTCGCCGAAATCATCACCAGCGTGGGCATCATCGCTGGGCTCATCGGTACAGACTTCATTTTGGTGATGCTCGTGCTTGCGGCGCGGATCCCGCTCATCGATGCGACCATCGGGCACGACAGGGCGATCGCCGTCCATCGTTCGCTCGGCAAACCAGCGCTGTACCTGTTGCTCGGGCACGGTCTGCTGCTCCTCATCGGTTACGGACTGGCGTCGGGGACAAACCCCATCGCCGAAATCGGGCCCATGCTGGCTCTGCCAGACATGCCTCTCGCGTTTATCGGCCTTGGCCTACTTATCGCTGTCGTGGTGTCGTCACTCATCGCCGTCAGGCGCCGTTTCAGTTACGAGGGCTGGCACCTCATCCACCTGCTCAGTTATGTTTCTGTCGCCTTCGCACTCCCCCACCAGCTCAGCGTTGGAGGCGTGCTCTCGGAGGGAACCGCACAACGCGTGTACTGGATTGCTCTCTATGTTGTCGCGATCGGCGCTATCGCAACGTTCCGCTTCATCGAGCCACTAGTTTCTAGCCTCAGACATCGGATGCGCGTGGCCGCCGTCACCGAGATTGCTCCCGGAGTCACCACGATCCAGCTTGAAGGCAATGCGCTGCGTGGGCTCGGAGCATCCGGTGGTCAATTTTTCATCTGGCGTTTCTGGACCGGTCGTACCTGGTGGCACTCACACCCCATTTCACTGTCAGCGATGCCGACGGACCGTTCAGCACGCATTACCGTGCGCAATCTTGGTGCCGGAAGCGCGCAGCTCAATGCTCTCCCTATCGGCACTCACGTCAGCATTGAGGGACCATACGGACTTTTCTCCGCGGCCGCACGAACCTCCCCCAAGCTCGCAATAATCGCTGCCGGTATTGGGGTGACACCGGTGCGCGCCCTTCTTGAGCAGGCCAGTTTCGCTCCGGGCGACGCCACAATCCTGTTGCGGGCAAGCACACCAGAAGAGACGTACCACTGGGATGAGATTCGAGCTATCGCTGCAGCAAAGGGCGCCGACTGCTACACGATGATCGGGCACCGCCCGCGCTACACATCAAGTTGGATGTCGGCGGCCGACGTCGACCGCGGCGTCACGCTCACCTCGACTTTTCCTGATCTGGCTGACTCCGATGTTTACCTCTGTGGACCGACACCGTGGCTCGACCTCGTCGAAGAAGATGTGCGAGCCGCCGGGCTCCGCCCCCACCAAATTCATGCAGAAAGGTTTGACTGGTGAGAACTCGAGCAATTCTGGGCAGCATCCTTGCCTCGGCAAGCGTGCTCATCGTCGGCTACCAAGCAGGCGTTAGCGTCACTACAAGCGACGGCACGTCCGTCTCGTTGCCGATCGATTCGGCAAGCAACAACGGCGCCGCGTCCTCAGGTTCCGGCAGCACCGGCAGCACCAGCACGACTGCGCCATCCACCGGCACAACAACGGACACCCCAGCGGCTTCGGGACCGGCCGACGGCTCCTACACCGGGTCGACTATCCGCACGCGCTTTGGAAATGTGCAGGTTTCGGTAACCATAGCCTCGGGCAGCATCAGCGATGTGACTGCCCTTCGGCTGACGGATGCGGATGGTCGTTCCGTTCAGATCAGCAACCGTGCGGCGCCGATCCTGCGCAATGAAGTGCTCTCTTCACAGTCCGCTCAGGTGTCGAACGTGAGCGGCGCCACCTACACGACCCAGGCCTATCTCGCGTCCGTGCAGTCCGCCCTCGACCAAGCAGGCGCCTGATGCGGCACGTGTTTGAGACGATGGGCACGGTTGCCTCCACCGAACTTCCGAGCGCCTGGGCCTCCGAGGTTGCCGAGCTAGAGCGCATCTTTCGCGCGATCGATGACCGTTTCAGCCTCTATCGCCCCGACTCTGAATTGAGCATGATCGCGGATGGTCGACTCGCTCTGCCTGCTGCCAGCAGCGTCCTCCTGGCCAGCTATGCCCGCGCGCTCGAGTGGCGCACGGCCACTGGAGGCAACTTCAGCCCGAACCGTCCCGACGGCACGATCGATCTCAATGGAATCGTCAAGGCCGAAGCAATTGAGCAAGCCGGTGCCTACCTGACGTCAGTCGGATGCCCGGAGTGGAGCATCAACGTCGGTGGCGACATCCTCGTCTCCGCCACCGGCGTAGCCACCGAGGTCCCTGCTCCGGCCGGGCAACTGCCACCGGGTGTTCTGCGTGCCGGGATCCGAGCTCCGGCCGCCGCTGCCGCACTCTCGCACTCGTCGCGTGCGGGTATTGCGGATCCCCACTCGCCGACGCAACTCCTCTGTTCGCTTGAGTTGAGGCATCCGCGGCGGGCAATTGCGACCTCGGGTAGCGCTCAGCGTGGTGACCACATTTGGCGTGGCGGCAGCGCTGAGCCAGCAGTATTCGTACAGGTGAGTGTCATCGCCAATGACATCGTGACGGCAGACGTTCTGGCGACAACGATTGTGGCCGGCGGAGAAGATGCGCTCGATGACGTAACTGACCGCTGGGATGTGGATGTCATCACGGTTGATACTCAGGGCGGGTTGCGAAGCACGCCGGGCGTGTTGCGTTCTCTGGTTACAGCACCTTAATGCTCGTTGCAGATGCCGCGGAAACTTCTCCGACGACTTCCGTAGACGCGCAACCCTCGTGTTCCTCGGAGTCCGACAGCTTCTGACTTAGAGGGGCTCCACGCCGCCCATGGAGCTGGCACCCTTGTGCTGGTCAGCGCGTCCAAACGTCGTCTCGAGCACGTGCTGCATCTTGCGGGTGGCGCCGTTGAGTGCGGAGTCGACTGTTGAGGCGTTGTCGCTCGCGAGCTCGGGCGTACGGTTTTCGGGGCGGGCCTCAAGCTGGCACCGGATGTCGTCGCCTGTGCTGCGACCGGCACTTTCGTCACTCAGATGAACTTCCAGCCGCGTGAGATGAGCGCTGAAGTGTGCGAGCTTGGATTCGAGCTCTGACGTGATTGATGCAATGGTGTCTTCGCTGAGGGTGATGTTGTTATCGGTGTTGACGATGACCTGCATGGTCGCCTCCTGGCAGTTGTCGGATGCTGCAGGCGTGCTCTGAGGCGAGAAAGTTCGCGGGAGGGCCGCTAGTGCATCCACGCCTCACGGTACGCCGCGAAGCTGTATGCCGTGCGGGTACTGGTTCGGCGCAGTAATCGGCCGCGCCTGACTTACTCGCGTTGAGTGACCGGTGATCAGGGCGCGGTTCCGTGGCCGAACACAGCTGTGGTGAGGTACGAAACGGCAGCTCCATTCTGATCGGCAAGCCACAATGCGAGGTCAGATAGAAACTTGTCTCGTACATCCGGCGCTAGCGCAGCAAGCTCGGCGGCGAATGGTGTCCCGCTGATCCCACGGGCTTCAGCAGCGGGACTCGGCCAGCGGACCGTCAGCTGCTCCTCACCCGCACTAACGTCGATGAAGCCTCCGCCACTAAGCGCTGACGCCACGGAGTCGCGGGTCATCGAGAGGGCTCCACTCGCCATCGTTCGCGCGAAGGGCGAATCTGGCATGCGGTCTCTCATGAACTCTGCGTACCTGTCGAACGGGTAGAGCGGAGCTTCGAGCGCCCAGACTGCGACGGCGACGACTCCCCCTGGTCGCAATACGCGGAGCATCTCCTGCGCGACGGCCACTCGGTCGGGCATGAAGGGCAGACCTTGATGGCAGAACACCACATCTACGGATGCGTCGGGCAGTTCGATTGCTGTCGCCGAACACGTGAGGGTCTCGATTGCAGCGGGTGATGCGCTCGATTCCAGCTGGGTCAGTTCGGCCAGCATCGGGCTGCTGATGTCGGAGGCGATGACTCTCCCCGTTTTCCCGACGACGGATGCCGCGGCATGGGCTACAGCACCGGTGCCGGCGGCAACATCGAGTACTGTCTGTCCCGGCTCAAGCCTGACTGAGTTCACGAGTCGCTGGGCCCAAGGATCGAAAAGGTAGGGCTGAAGGTAGCGGCGATAGTTTTCGGCAACCGCTTCTTGAGCGAATGACCCTTGATCTGTGACACCCACGATGCGCCTCCGGTCTGAAGAATGTTGACGCTGAGGTTCGTCGTGAACCACACGATGAATGTAGTCCTGAGTTGCGCGTGCAGAAAGCATCATCGCCAAACTCACGGTTTGTTCTGTAGCGGTGTTGTTGGGTGGTTAACGCAAAATAGCCACACCCCGAAGGGTGTGGCTATTTTA
>NZ_JBMDVL010000003.1:0-294595 GCF_053580035.1 Rhodoglobus sp.
ATCCTAAGATCTGACACCGAAACCCACAAGAGGTAAAACGATGTTTGACTCGACCCGAACCATAAAAGATTCCGGAGAATGGTGGTCCCCACTTGAGGCCGGAAACCTAGCAGCAGAACTGCCCGGGACTTCCGCACCTTTGGGGTGACAAGAGGAAACATTACGTGCATTCCTGCCCCCTCACCAACACCAACCACATCCCGGGCGTGTCTTTGCAACATCCTCAACAAAACACTGAGACCTAGCTAACGAAGGGACTCCGGAAACAGACAACCACGCCACAGTTTTGGAAGCAGCAATAGGACGTACTGCGAGAAGATAGTTCTATGCCCAGTTTCACCACACGCGCCGCGCGGCTCGATGATGCCGAAGAGCTCGCCTCCGTGCATACGAAATCGTGGAAAGAGACCTACACCGGGCAGTTCCCCGAACAAGCTTGGAGCGACGAAGCGCGACTTCGTCGAGAAGCAATGTGGAACGAACTACTCCTCGACGCGAACGTGACAACAGTGGTCGCTGAGATCGACGCACGAATCGTGGGGTTCGCACACGCGGAACACAACCGGGATGAACCAGCTTTGCCTGCCGAAGAACTCAAGATGATTTATGTTCTGGCGGAAGCGCATGGCTCTGGTGCCGGCCAAGCACTCCTCGACGCTGCACTGGGCGGCGCAGCGGCAAGCGTGTGGGTGCTTGAGCAGAATCTTCGAGCTCGATCGTTCTATGCCCGAAACCGATTCATGCCGGACGGCAAAGTGCGAGAGATGGATTTCAATCCGAACATCCGGGAACTTCGTCTCGTTCGCCGCTGAGGTCGGGCGCGCAGAAGACTGAGGTTGGACGCACGAACCTATTAGTCATACAATTGGATCGCTCGCAGAGTGAAAAGCTGCAATCGTGGCTGGACCACTGCCCAGACACGAGGAATCCCGATGACTTGGTTGGTAACCGGCGGCGCCGGCTATATAGGCGCACACGTCGTTCGCGCATTAGTTAACGCTCAGATGGACGCCATCGTCGTCGATGACCTCTCGAGCGGTTTCGAGGGCTTCATTCCTGACGGAGTGCCCTTCATCCAGGCGAGCATCCTCGACAAGGACGCTCTTGCCGCAGCGATGATCGCCCACAACGTTACTGGCGTCGTCCACGTTGCTGGATTCAAATATGCCGGAGTCTCAGTCGAACGACCACTGCACACCTACGCGCAGAACGTCACCGGCACCCTCTCCCTGCTCGAAGCAATGCAGGAATGCGCCATCGAGCAGATCGTGTTTTCGTCAAGCGCCGCAGTCTTCGGAACGCCAGACGTCGACCAGGTCACCGAAAGCACAGCGAAAGCTCCCCTCTCCCCCTACGGCGAATCTAAACTCATCGGCGAATGGCTACTTCGTGACCAAGCAGTAGCGGCAGGGCTGCGGCACACCTCGTTGCGATACTTCAACGTCGTCGGCTCCGGAGATCCAACGATCTACGACACCAGCCCCCACAACCTCTTTCCACTCGTGTTCGAAGCCCTCGTCGAAGGTCGCGTACCGCGCATCTACGGCAACGACTACCCGACACCGGACGGCACCAACGTGCGCGACTACGTGCACGTTGCCGACATTGCGGCCGCCCACGTCGCCGCCGCTCGTCGGCTCGACTCTCGCCAAGAAATCGAGCCCGCCTACAACCTCGGAAGTGGCGATGGGCTATCTGTGGCTCAAATCATGAGCGCTGTGGCATCCGTCACTGGAATCGAATTCACTCCAGAAATAGCACCGCGCCGCGCTGGTGATCCGCCCCGCATCGTCGCCAACGGCGACCTAGCCACTCGAGACCTCGACTGGAAAATGCGGCATACCGCAGAAGAAATGGTTCGTAGCGCTTGGGAAGCACGCCTTCGTGCCACAACCGCCAACGGCACAAACGGAAGTGCAGAATGAGCCCCACAATCACGAAACGACCAACGACTCTTGCCGATGGCCGAGAGCTCATCTACTTCGACGACGCAGACACCACTCTCGGCGAAGAACGATCCGTCGACAGCCGCACCCTCGATCCTCGACCGGCCACCGCAACCATGAGGCAAGACATCATGACCGGCGAATGGGTGTCGATAGCGGCCGCTCGCCAGAACCGTGTCTTTCTTCCCCCCGCCGATCAAGACCCCCTTGCGCCCCAAACAGCGAATAATCCCTCAGAGGTTCCGGCGCTCTATGACGTCGCCGTTTTCGAAAACCGTTCGCCATCCTTTGGTCCAGCACTTGCCGGCAGTGAAAACAGTCCGACCGGTCTTGACGATCTCGCCGAGCTCGGGCTCGGACGCACTCGGAGTTCCATCGGGCGCTGTGAAGTGGTGTGCTTCAGCCCCGACCACGAAGGATCGTTCGGCACCCAGACGGCCAGTCGGGCACGAACAGTCATCGAAGCCTGGGCCGACCGAACGGAAGCCCTATCGGCACTCGATGGCGTGCAGCAAGTGTTTCCGTTTGAGAACCGCGGAGAAGCAATCGGCGTAACCCTTCTCCACCCCCATGGCCAGATCTACTCTTACCCCTACATCACACCGAAGACGCAACGCACCCTCGACTCGATCGAGCTAATCGGCTCCGACATGTTTCAGCGCATCCTCGACTTCGAACGTGCAGGAGACCGCGTTGTACTTAGCGGAGAACACTGGACAGCTTTCGTGCCATTCGCCGCTCGCTGGCCCATCGAGATCCACATGCTTCCGCATCGCCAAATCCCCGACTTCGCGGCAACCTCAGACGCAGAACGAGACGAACTCGCCACGCTCTACCTGAAACTGCTCACAGGCGTCGATGCAATCTACGACTCCCCCACGCCATACATTGCCGCGTGGCACCAGGCTCCCGTTAATCGCGCGCGCGATACCTACCGGCTCCACCTTCAACTAACGTCGCCTCGTCGCGCGGCAGACAAACTGAAATATCTTGCAGGCTCGGAATCGGCAATGGGCGCGTGGATCGCCGACGTCACACCCGAAGCCGCTGCCGCAAACATCCGAAAGGCAATTGAACGAGCATGAGCGACACAGTGGAACAACTAAGCGAACGCTTCGTCGCCGTCGCCGGGCACGCTCCGAATGGCGTGTGGTCGGCACCGGGGCGCGTCAACCTCATCGGTGAGCACACCGACTACAACGAAGGTTTCGTTCTCCCGTTCGCGATTGACCGCAGAACCCGTGCCGCCGTTGGTCTTCGCACCGACGGAATAATTCGCGTAACCAGCACCTTCGATGACACCTCGGTGGAGTTTCCGTTAGCAGATCTCGACGCGGCACGTATCGCTGGACGTATCACCGGATGGAGCGCGTACCCCCTCGGAGTCGCCTGGGCACTCGGACAACACGGCGCAGACCTCACCGCAGTTGCGGGTGTGGATATCCTCATCGATTCCACCGTTCCCGTCGGGGCCGGACTGTCATCATCCGCCGCCATCGAGAGCTCAGTGGCACTTGCGCTCAACGACCTATGGAATCTCGGATTCTCCCGCGAAAAGCTCGCGGAAGTGGGCCAGCTCGCGGAAAACGACGTCGTCGGCGCTCCCACAGGAATCATGGATCAGTCAGCATCGTTGCTCGGGGCGACCGACTCGGCAGTGTTCCTAGATTGCCGTTCGCTCGAAGTCGAAGTGGTGCCGCTCGGACTTGCACAAGCTGAGCTGAGCATCCTCGTGATGGATACGCGCGTATCCCATTCCCACGCCACTGGAGGCTACGCAGAACGCCGCGCTGCCTGCGAAGCAGGAGCGGCAGCTATGGGAACTAGCTCATTGCGCGACGTCAGCGTCGATGACCTCGAGCGTGCGCGCGAACTCCTCGACGACGTTACTTTCCGCCGCGTGCGCCACGTCGTCACAGAAAACCAACGGGTACTCGACACGGTACGTGCACTCAACGCTGACGGTCCATTGGCGATCGGTGCTCTGCTCGATGCTTCGCATGTTTCGATGCGCGACGACTTCGAAATCTCTATCCCCGAACTTGATCTCGCCGTGGAGACCGCTCAAACGCATGGCGCAATTGGCGCCCGGATGACCGGTGGAGGTTTCGGCGGCGCCGCAATCGCACTCGTGCCCCACGCTCGCGTCTCCGAAGTAGAAGCCGCCGTAAAAGTAACGTTCGCCAATCACGGATACATCGAACCGGTCACCTTCACCGTGACGCCCTCCGAGGGCGCCAAGCGCAACGAAGGTCCATCAACTTCAGCGTGAGGCTCGAGGTACTGTGCCCTGCAGACAGGGCACGGCACCGAAAGAAACTTCACAACGCGACAACGACCGGTGGTGGAGATGGGGGGAATTGAACCCCCGTCCACTGCTGTAATTCTGTGCCTTCTACGGGTGTAGCTTGTGCAGACGTTCTACTCGGCTCTGATCTTTGCCACAAGCACCTAGATCAACAAGCCCAGCCAGAGTGCAAGTCCCACGTAGCCCTCAGGCGTAACTACGCAGCAATCTCTCTAAATTGCGCCAGAGTCCGGGTAGAGAGCATTCCCGGTCTGACGGACTTCTTTAGTGCGCTCGCTTAGGCAGCGAGGGCGAAGTCAGTGCGCTTTGAATTGGCACTTATAGTTTGCAGTCATCGTTAACGAGATAAGGCTGCATTCTCGACCCGCTTCTCACAGTTTTGCAGGCAATGTCGAAACCGATCATCCCCCTGTGTGGGTCGTTGTCGCGCTGTGGAGTTATCAAATTTGCCCAATGAACAGGCAGCCCTCAATTGTAGTTCAGAAGGAGCGCACAAGCTAGCCCACGACTGGCTCACACGCTGGAAGCGAACGTGGGGCAGAGCATCAGCATCTCGCCCGTAAAGTTGGATTCATGAGTGAAACCACAGAGGCATTGCCAACCAAGATCCAAATGTTCGGCGCGGATTGGTGCCGCGACTGCCGCCGCTCAGAAGCACTCCTCAATTCACTGGGTGTCGAGTGGGACAAGATCGACGTCGAAAAGGATCCAACCGCTGCGGACCGTGCTCACGCCATCAGCGGACGCTTGAACATCCCCGTCGTGCACTTTCCCGACGGAACATTCCAGGTAGAGCCCAGCGACAAAGAACTCACAGCAAAGATCGAAGAACTCGCCGCGATCTAACTGACGCGAGCGACAAGCCTGGGGCTATTCGCCCATGTTCTTGCGGGCAGAGATAGCCCGATCTGACTCACGCTTGTCTTGGCGCTCTCGCAGTGTCTGCCGCTTGTCATACTCACGCTTACCCTTGGCAACCGCGAGTTCGACCTTGGCCCGACCATCCAGAAAATAGATCGACAAAGGCACGAGCGTATAGCCGCCCTGCTTGATCTTGTTGTGAATCTTGAGGATCTGCTCCTTGTGGAGGAGCATCTTGCGCTTGCGACGCGGAGGATGGTTATTCCACGAGCCCTGAAAGAACTCAGGAATGTGCACGGCATCCAACCAGGCTTCAGCATGGTCGTCGATGTAGCCGTAGCCATCGATCAGACTTGCACGACCCAAACGCAGAGATTTGACCTCAGTACCCGACAGCACAAGACCAGCCTCAAAGGTGTCTTCGATGCTGTAGTCATGGCGCGCCTTACGGTTGCTGGCAACAACCTTCCGGTCACCTTCCTTGGGCATGATTCACTTCTCTCTCAGATACGTTGGGGTGCACAATGCTACGACGGATGCCGACAGTGCAGCAGACCAGTCTAGCGCGCGAGCTACCCGCAGCCTAGACCTTCAAATATCGACTGATCGCGACGCCAGCGGAAATCGCGGCAAGACCAGCCCCAGCCACAATCAGGATGGGCACGACCAGTAGTGCTTCATCCATTCCCAACAGGCTCGTATTCACCGGCAGCGTTGAGGCCAAGTAACCCCGCACGAAGAACTGAACGATCGCAACGATCGCTCCCCCGGCCAATACCGAACCGATGAGGGAGGCGAAGACTCCTTCGAGGATGAACGGAGTCTGGATGAAGCGGTTCGAAGCCCCAACGAGCCGCATGATGCCGAGCTCTCTTCGCCGCGAGAACGCACTAAGCCGAATGGTCGTGGCAATCAACAGGACCGCAGCGACAAGCATGAGCCCAGCCACTCCAATCGCCGTGAAACTGGCGGCGTTCAAGATGGAAAAAATTGGTTCAAGATAGGCGCGCTGATCTTGCACACTCTCGACGCCGGCCAGACCAGAAAGACTCTCGATCAACACATCAGCTTGCTCGGGATCAACAAGATTGACCCGGAAACTTTCGTTAAGCGTCTCGGGCGTGATGATCCCGGCGAACGTGGTGTCAGCAAACTGTTCCGTGAAGTTTTCGTAGGCCTGCTCATGAGTCTCGAATTGAACCTCATTGATATAGGGCGCCAACGTCGCGGAATCCAGCTGCTGCTGCACAGCATCAATTTGGTCTTCGGTTGCCTCAGCAAGCGTGCAATTGCCGGTCGTATCAATATCGGTACACATGTAGACCGCAACCTGGGCGCGGTCATACCAGTAGCCCTTCATCTGCCCGATCTGCATCTGCAGCAGAATCGACGCCCCCACGAAAGTGAGGGAGATGAACGTCACCAAAACAACAGAGACCACCATCGAAAGGTTACGACGGAGCCCACTACCAACCTCGCCAAGAATCAGACCGAGCCTCATGCGTCGAGCCCCCCACCGTGCGACCGCGGTGAAACCACAGTCTGGGCCGAACCCGTGGGGTCGCTAGCAGCAGGATGCGGAATTCGCTCCTGAACAGGAACCGTCTGCGTTTGGTAGCCACCCTGGCGCTCATCGCGCACAATCTGACCACCAATTAGTTCGATTACGCGGCGCTTCATCTGATCAACAATGCCCGCATCGTGGGTTGCCATAAGAACAGTCGTGCCGCCCAAGTTGATTCGCTCAAGCAGCGTCATGATGCCAGCCGCGGTAGCGGGGTCGAGGTTACCTGTTGGCTCATCCGCGAGCATGATGGCTGGCTTATTGACCACCGCGCGAGCGATAGCAACGCGCTGCTGCTCACCGCCAGAAAGTTCATGAGGAAACCGTCCTGACTTGCCGGCGAGACCGACCATCTTGAGAGCATCCGGAACTGCCTCTTGAATGAAGCCACGACTCTTGCCGATCACCTGCAACGTGAACGCCACATTGTCAAAGACAGTCTTGTTTGGCAGCAGCCGGAAGTCCTGAAAAACAACGCCGAGATTGCGGCGAAAATATGGGACCTTGCGGCTCGACAAAGTATTCAAGTGCTGACCCAGCACGTGAATAGACCCCTTAGTTGGGTTCTCCTCCTTGAGGATCAACCGCAAAAAACTTGACTTACCTGATCCAGAAGCGCCAACCAAGAAGACGAACTCGCCCTTGAGAATCTCAAGATCGACCGAGTTCAGCGCCGGCCTGGTGGTGCCCGGATAGGACTTCGAAACAGCATCAAAACGAATCATTTGAAGTCAGCCTAAAGACGTGCAGCACGGAACCGGTCAACGACGCACCGGGTGACGAGACTCACAGGTGGCCCAGTTCAGGTCACACCGTGGCTGAAATGAACTCGCGGGAAGCCACGGTTGGTGAGGTCACTGGTCTGGGGTTACTTGATGACGCGCTTGCGCCACTTGATGCCAGCAGAGATAAAGCCATCCAAATCACCATCGAACACATTCGAGGGATTGTTGACCTCGAACTCGGTGCGAAGATCCTTCACCATTTGATACGGGGCCAACACGTAGCTGCGCATCTGGTCACCCCAGCTCGCGGTGATTACGCCAGCGATTTCCTTCTTCGTTGCCGCCTCTTGCTCACGCTGCAATAAAAGCAACCGTGACTGCAGCACACGCATTGCCGCAGCACGGTTCTGAATCTGGCTCTTCTCATTCTGGCAGCTCACAACAATGCCGGTCGGCAAGTGAGTGATACGCACCGCAGAGTCCGTCGTGTTGACCGACTGACCACCAGGACCGGAAGAACGGAAGACATCAACACGGATGTCGTTCTCCGGAACTTCAACAACATCCGTCGTCTCAATAAGAGGAACAACCTCGACCGCAGCAAAACTCGTCTGGCGCTTGCCCGCAGAGTTGAACGGGCTCATGCGTACCAGACGGTGGGTACCAGCCTCGACACTGAGCGTTCCGAAAGCGAAGGGAGCGTCAACCTCGAACGTCGCCGACTTGATGCCGGCTTCTTCGGCGTAGCTCGTGTCAAGAACACGCGTCGGATACGAGTGCTGCTCGGCGTAGCGCAAGTACATGCGCAACAGCATTTCGGCGAAGTCAGCGGCGTCGACGCCTCCCGCTCCAGCGCGAATGGTGATGACGGCGGGGCGCTGATCGAACTCGCCATTGAGGAGAGTTTGGACCTCGAGGTCGCCGAGAGTCTTCTTGATTCCGGTGAGTTCAGTGCGGGCATCCGCTGCCGCCTGAGCATCACTTTCTTCATTGGCAAGTTGAACCATGATCTCAATGTCATCGAGTCGACTCGAAATGGAATTGATCTTGGCAAGTTCGGCCTGACGGTGGCTGAGGTCACTTGTGACCTTTTGCGCCTTGTCGGTGTCGTCCCAGAGATCGGGGGCACCCGCCAGTTCACTCAGTTCGGCAATTTCTGCCGCAAGTCGGTCGGTGTCGACTACCTGGCGAATGTCCGCAAAAGTGGAGCGTAGTGCCGCGATGTCGTCAGAAAAGTCCAGTTCATCCATGTCACCAACCAGACTACCCGCGATGCCCAAGGGACACCCGATCGGTCGTCCGATCTGGTTGCTGAGGCTGCCAGTGATGCGTGCCCTCACGACATACGATGGACGACGATGAGCACAACAGAACAATCCTTTAGCTGGCGCTCGATAGGGCTGCCCGTTCTTTTACCGACGCTGCTGTTTTCTATTGGTGAAGGCGCGATTATTCCGCTGATTCCGATCGCCGCTGACAGTCTGGGGGCGTCGCTGGCAATTGCGGGCCTCGTTGCGGCGGTTCTGACTCTCGGCGAGTTGTTCGGCAATATTCCGAGTGGATGGCTCATCTCTCGCATCGGCGAACGCCCGGCCATGATCGGCGCTAGTGCACTCTCGATCATCGGAGTTGTTGTCGCAATTCTCGCGCCCAACCCGGTAGCGCTCGGATTCGGGGTGCTTCTCATTGGCCTCGCGGCGGCCGTATTCGCGTTGGCCCGGCACGCTTTTCTTACCAGCTTTGTTCCCGTGTCCTATCGCGCTCGGGCGCTGTCGACTCTGGGCGGCACGTTCCGTCTTGGCGTCTTCATAGGACCGTTCATCTCTGCAGGAATTATCCACCTCACCGGAACGGTGATCGCCGCTTTCTGGATCCACGTCGTTGCTGCCATCGCAGCCGCACTTGTACTCATTCTCTTGCCAGACCCCGCGACCACGTTTGGTGCCGTGCATACCTCACGGGTTAATGATCGAACCCTCCGCGACGGAGAAGCTCTCGTGGAGCAAGAAGCCCACGGACTCTTCGCCACGATCCGACGCAACCGCGCTGTGCTTTCGCGCCTCGGTCTTGGTGCAGCGGTGATCGGTGCAATGCGCGCCAGTCGCCAGGTCATCCTCCCCTTGTGGGCCGTCAGCATAGGCATCGCCGACGCCAACACCGCCATCATTATCGGAATTGCCGGCGCCGTTGACTTCGCTCTCTTCTATACCGGCGGTCAGATCATGGATCGCTTCGGTCGCCTCTGGACAGCAGTGCCATCACTCATTGGCCTCGGAATCGGGCACCTCGTGCTCTCTGTCACTCACGACGTGAGCGCTAACACAGCGTGGTTCATCTTTGCCGCCATGTTCTTGTCTCTTGCCAACGGGCTCGGCAGTGGGATTCTCATGACGCTCGGGGCTGACCTCGCTCCCCCTAAGAACCCGGCACCCTTCCTTGGCGCATGGCGATTCACCGGCGGCGTGGGCCAAGCGGCCTCGCCGCTAATGATCGCGGGAATCACCGCCATCGCATCAATATCATTCGCCGCCGGCGCGGTAGGAATCTTGGGACTGATCGGGGCCGGAATAATGCTGCGCTACGTTCCGCGCTACATCCAGAAGCCGCAGAAGTGATCCCCACCGCAAACCTGATCGCATTCGTCCTGGTGGCCATGCCCATCATCCTGATTCCAGGCCCGAGCGTGCTTTTTCTGATCGGTCGATCTCTATCGTTGGGAAAACTCGGCGGCATCATCAGTTCGCTCGGAAACGCCACTGGCGGAGTTGTGCTTGTGATCGGTGTCGCCTTTGGCGTCGGCACGATCATCGCGCAATCAGTGATCGCCTTTACCGTGGTGAAATATTTGGGCGCTGCGTACCTGATCTACCTCGGAGTGCAGGCGATTCGCCACCGAAATGCTCATGCTGCGACGGATGCCGCTTCCCCGAAGAAGAGCTCGCAGTGGAAGGTTTTCAGCCAAGGTTTCGTTGTCGGAATCACGAATCCCAAAGCGACCGTGTTCTTTGTTGCCGTGCTCCCCCAATTTGTGAGCTTCAGCTCCGGGAGCGTGCAGCTTCAACTGCTCGTGCTCGGCATGCTCTTCATGGGAATCGCCGTGATTACTGACACGACGTGGGCGGTAGCGGCGGGGTTCGCGCGCGACTGGTTTGCGCGTTCACCCCACCGCATAACCACGCTGTCAGCAATCGGCGGTGTTGCTCTTATCGTGCTAGGCGTCGGTTCGTTGTTTATCCCGCACGCTAAGCAATAGCGGCAATAGCCTCGGAGATCGGAGTTGACCCATCCATGAACTCGATGGTCTGCCCGATGGTGTTGTCGCTGTCTATCACCGTGGCAATGACTCGAGCCACATTATCGCGCGCTGCATGCTCGGCCGTCGCGGCAGCGCCAACGTCGATTTTTCCTGATGCGGGTTCGCTGGAGAGCGATCCTGGATCAACAATTGTGTACTGCAGCGGTCCCTTGCGGAGGTGGTCGTCGGCAGCAGCCTTCGATTCGGCGTAGGCGAAGAAGTCATTATCTTCCGGCACACCATGATCGAGGCTCGCGCCCTTGTACGAGAGCATGACGTAGCGGTGAACGCCAGCGTGAGCCGCAGCATCCATCGTTCGAATAGCGGCGTCGCGGTCGACGGCGTAGGTGCGTTCGGGGCTTCCACCACCCGCACCGGCAGCGAAGACTACGGCGTCGTGTCCGGTGAAGATTTCAGATAGCTCTGCGGCACTGAGCGCCTCGATATCTGCGACAACGGGCATCGCACCGGTAGCGCTAATCTCCGCTTCTTGATCGGCGTTGCGAATCAGGGAGTGCACATGGTGACCTTCGCCACTAAGTATTTCTGCGAGGCTCATGGCAATCTTGCCGTGGCCGCCGACGATAACGATTCGTTTCATGGCTATCTCCTTCGTGGGGGTTGCACACTTTCGTCAAGTGCACCCTCTACGCTACGAAGCGAAGCTCCCTGTTTGCTGCACGAACGTTTGCTAAATACTGCTGGAGCGCTTGCTGGGCATGCCCCATTACTGGCTAGGAAAACACCGATCGCGCGGTTGCAGTGACGTCAATTCGGATGCCCTCCGGCACAAGTAGCGAGACGAACGGTGGCTTCCAGTATGCGGAAAGGGAAACTGTCGCACTCGCCGCGTCGTTCGTCGTCGCTTCTTCGATCCGAAGCTCAGAAAATCCGTCGCCGCGATTCGCCGTGACATAACTGGCAACCGCCGAGGCGACTTTCGCGTTGGTGAGTTGTGGCCGATAGCCCGTTGGGGTGAGTTCGACATCATCGAGGTCATAGGACTCGGCACCGACGAGCGCTGCTCCATCGGCGAGAGTAAAGAGTCGTTTTCGTTCGAGGTAGAGCGAAGTGGCGGCGACGACCATAAAGACGAGGACGAGCGAGAGGAAGGAGTAAAAGATCGTGAGGAGGAGCGCCGACCCTCGCTCACCGTCGAATCCCTCTTCTCTCGGTGTCATCGAGAACCTCTAAATTGTGAAACTTGTTGAGTAGCCGTGGCATCAAGGGGAATCTGCGCGGGAAAGTTTCCTGTGAGCACCGGCGGCGCGAGCGGCAAAGCTATGTCAACGGCAATGGTGACCGTGACGTAGCCACGACGAGTGAGACAGTTCGCCGGGTCGGGTGAGCAGACGATCTCTACCGAGGCATCCGAGGGATCGATCCCGTAATTGTTGAGAGCAAATTCGATAGCGCGCTCCGCAGAACTTTCGGCCTCAGCGAGAGTGTCTGCCTGAACGAACACACGCACTGCTTGGCGAGCAGCGCCCTCGGCGGCCAAAGCGCCACCTTGGATCGCAGACATCGTCAGGACCAAATAAACGAGAGGGATGAGCATGATCATTCCCACGGTGATGAACTCAAGGGTTGACGAACCTGCGTCGTCGCCCAGGCTCCCCCATTTGCGTTGAGCGAGCCGGATGACGCTAGCGAACCTGTTCGATGGGGGCAAAGCCAGACACCTCCAAACCGTCGTCAATGCCGATCAAACCGAATAGCGGCAGTGGTGTGCGCACGGTGACAATCACCGAGGGCTGGCCGAGGTGGTTGGTGGCGTTTGCTGTGACGTCGGCGGCATAGCCGGGCGAGAGCGCAGTCGAAATGAGGTCTTGAGAGCGTGCAACACCATCGGCGAGTGAAGTATCGGCGAGTGAAGCGAAGCGCGCACCCTCCGCCGCGGCATCCAACACCGTGTTTCGGATGTGCAGGGCAAGCCCCAACTGGATAACGCTCAGAGTGAGCACCGTCAACAATGCTGATACGAGAACAAACTCGACAATCGCCGAGCCAGTCTCGTCAGCTCGCAGCCGCGCAACGGCCGCGTGGCCCCAAGTGTTTGAGCGCGGTGCGGAGCAAGAGCCGCTAGCAGCGGGGCACACTAGAAGCCTGTTACGCGATCAATCGCCTGTTCGAACACCGAGCTGAGTGCTGGCCCCGCAAGACCCCAAATTATGATCACAAGACCTGCGGTCATCAACGTAATCAGCACCCAGCCCGGCACGTCGCCTCGCTCTGAGTTGAGCGTTCGGGTGCCTCGGGTAAGCCCGCTCGTCAGAATGATTTGAGATGATTTCACTCTGCCATCATTGAGGGAAACACAATTGCTTGCGCGATTTTTCCACAGCTAGTCAGAGCGGGGATCGACCTCGGGCCCGTCCTGTAGACGCTGCACTTCATCTTCAACGATTGCGTCGGCCTGAGCGATGTTGTCTGGCAGGATCAGCCCCTTGTCGGCAAGAATTGCATCCTCTGTTCCCTGCGAGATTCCTCCGCCTGTCTGAACAGCCTTCTTGCGAAGACGATCAAGAGCCGCGCGCAGCGGGTTAGAGGGCTCACGCAGAAGCGGCGCCTCAACTTCGAGGCCGTAGAAATCACCAATGTGGTCGACAAATTGTGCGCGCTGAGCTCGTTCATAGGCCCGTCGCTCCCGGCTAAAGGCGATTACTGTCGCCGCGCACATCATCAACATGACGATACTGAAGGGCAACGCGGAGAGAATTGCTGCGGTCTGCAGGGTTTGAAGGCCACCAGTGATCAGCAAAGCGATCGCCAAGAACGACGCAAGCAGTGCGAAGAAAATCCGTATGCGCTTCGGCGGTTCTGCCGAGCCACCAGTGGCGATCATCGACATCACAAGCGCGCCCGAATCAGCCGAGGTGATGAAGAAGATTCCGATCAGGAGAATCGCACCGAACGTGAGAGCGGTGCCCGCTGGCAATCCGGCGAGCAGGTCGAAGAGAGCCGAGTCGGCATCCACTGACCCGTCAGCGGCAATGAGTCCGCCCTGACCGTAGAGCTCGCGATAGATCGCGTTGCCGCCGAGCACACTGAACCAGAGGAATGTGAGCACGGTGGGAACCAGCATCACACCGCCAACAAATTCGCGCACAGTGCGGCCCTTGGAAACACGGGCGATGAAGACACCAACGAACGGGGCCCACGACATCCACCAACCCCAGTAGAACGTTGTCCAGCCCGCTTGCCACTGTTCGCCAGCATCGCCGGCGTAGGCGCTGACGTTGAAAGCGAGGCCGATGAAGCCTTGGAGGTAGTTACCCATGGACTGCACAAATTCACGGAAAAGGAACGCGGTCGGGCCGACGATCAACAGGAACACAAGCAGCACGGCCGCCAGAAGCAGGTTGGTGGTCGATAACCACTTCATGCCCTTTCCGATACCGGAGACCAGGGAGAGGATCGTGAACGCGACGATAACGATGATGACCATGATCTGGGTGGTCAGGTTCGACTCGGCTACGCCGGTCTTTTCAAGACCTGCCGAGATCTGGAGCACACCTAAGCCGAGCGAGGTAGCAACACCAAAGACTGTTCCGACCAATGCAATGACATCGATGAGGTTGCCCCAACCGCCGCGAACTCGCTTGCCGAGCAGTGGCTCCAGTGTCCAGCGGATCGAGATCGGGCGGCCACGACGGTGAATCGCGTAGGCGAGTGCCAGCCCGACAACCACGTAAATCGCCCACGCGTGCACACCCCAGTGCAGGAAGGTTTGGCTCATCGCTTTTTGCGCGAGCTCAATCTCTGTTCCGGTGACGCCGGGTCGCGGGTTCGCGAAATGACTGAGCGGTTCGGCAACACCGTAGAAGACGAGACCGATGCCCATACCGGCAGCGAAGAGGAAGGAGATCCAGGAGATCATCGAGAACTCAGGCTCGTCGTCATCCTTACCCAGCTTGATGTCGCCAAATCGGCTGAAGCCGAGCCATAGCGCGAAGGCTACAAAGAATGCCGCGATAAGTACGTAGTACCAGCTGAACGAATTGATGACGCTCGACTGTAAAGTGTCGAACACTGTCTTAGAGATCTTGGGCGCGAGCATCGAGAACGCCGTGATGACGATGATGATGCCTGCGGCCGGCCAGAAGACCCACGGTGCAAGAAACTTCGTTGCTTTAGGCCTCTCCGGTGCACCTGGTTCGGTGGGGAGGGTCGATTCTGCGGTCATGGCAACTCCGATCGCGTGGTTTTGACGCTAATCAGCGTACAGACTCATTCCGCTGCACACTCACCATTTCCCCGTATTGGCTGTGCTCGCAACGCGACTTCCTCGTGGTTGATCCGGTGGCGCTACTGCTCCGAATCGAAGCGATATCCCAATTGCCAGCGAGCGCTGTCGATGGTGTCGAGGATGGCGACCGTCTCGTCGAGTGAATGCACGGGTGATTCGGTGAGCCCCTGCGCTACATAACCGGCGAGTGCTGTTGCTTGATAGCTGAGTCCGCGGTGGCCGACAACGCCTGTCTCGTCGTTCCAGTGAATTGATTCCCCACTGAAGCCGGGCTGAGAAAGAGTGAGGCTACTCGGGGTGAAGAAGGCTCCGCCGACCTGAAGTAGTGCAGCGGTGCCCGCAACAAATGCCGTGATGGGAGTGCGTGCGAGCAACGTTGTGCTGAGTTGGGCTTGAGCCGCGCCCTCGTAGCTGAGAGTAAGGAGGGATTGGGCATCCACCCCGGTCTCAATGAGCGAGCCGACGTTGTGGATGGCGGTTGGGGTACCCAGAATTTGCGAAGCGAAGGCGATCGGGTAGATGCCGAGGTCGAGCAGGGCTCCTCCCCCACTCTCGAGCGAGCGAACCCGATGCCCCTCCGGGATGAACTGGCCGTGATCGGCAGTGACGAGGTGGATTTCGCCGAAGGTGCCGTCGGCCATGAGCTGGGTGATGATCGAGGTTTGGGGAAGGTAGCGAGTCCACATCGCTTCCATCGCGAAAACTCCGGCGGCGCGGGCGGCGGCAACAATCTCGCGGGCTTCGGCCCCGGTCATTGCGAAGGGTTTCTCGACCAGAATGTGTTTGCCCGCGGCGATGGACTGAAGCGCGAGATCGCGGTGCACGTGCTGCTGGGCGGCAATGTAAACAACGTCAACGTCGGGATTGGCGAGAAGTTCGGCGTAGTCGCCGTAGGCGTTCGCGATGCCCCAGGTGTTGGCAAAGTCTTGGGCACGGTCGAGGCTGCGGGATGCCACGGCGACAAGTTTTTGCTCGGTGTGGGCTTGCACGGCGGCGGCGAACGTCGCGGCGATTCCACCGGGCGCCAGGATGCCCCAGCGCAGTGCTGGCACGGAGTCTGCAGGAGGAATGATTGGGGCTGGGAACGTGGTGGGGAACAATTTCATCCTTGTCGTTGTCGCGCCACCTGCTTACCGCAGGCCTCGACCAGTCTAGAACCCGAGCGTCACTCCAGAACATGGCGCGGTTGCTGTCAAAAAAGTTAGCGAACTGGCTCCGCACCCGGCATGCTTAAGCGGTGACCGACAATAGTGTGCCCGCGATCGTGTCACTCGAGCGCCTGCGAGCCTCGCTCGCTGATGCTGGCTTGACGGTGACTCTTGACGATGTTGCGGTGCAGCGAGAAGCTGCGGCGGCGGCTGTACGTCAAATCGATGATTACATTCGCCCACGGCTTGCCGATCTTGATGCTCCTCTTCTTGCGGTGGTCGGTGGGTCGACGGGCGCGGGTAAGTCAACGATCGTGAACGCCCTACTCGGTGTCGCGACGACGCGTGCCGGCGTAATCCGTCCCACCACTCGTCAACCCATTCTTGTTCATGCTCCCGTTGATGCCGGGTGGTTTGCGAGCGACCGAATTTTGCCGGGGCTCGCGCGCGTGCGCGGGCGAATTAGTGCCCCAGGCACGCCAGCGTCGAGTGCGGGAGATGCGCCCGAAAAGTCGCGCATCGGCGAGCTCATGCTGCTTGAGCATGAAAGTGTTCCCCGTTCACTCGCGATTATTGATGCACCGGACATCGACTCGGTCGCAGACGAAAATCGCGCCCTCGCCTCGCAATTGTTGGCTGCTGCCGATTTGTGGCTGTTTGTCACGACCGCCAATCGCTACGCCGATGCGGTGCCGTGGCGACTACTCGAAAGCGCCGCAGCACGATCGATCACCGTGGGCATCGTGCTCAACCGCGTGCCGCCGGGAGCTGTTGCTGAGGTGTTGCCCGATCTGCGCGAAATGCTCGCTGAGCGTGGTCTTTCCGATGCTCCCGTGTTCTCTATTGACGAGCAGCCGCTCGACGAACTCGGAATGCTTCCCGCTGGTGCCGTCGCCGGTGCGCGCGCTTGGCTCGAGGGAATCGCCAGCGACCGCGAAGCCCGCACGCGCATCGCTGCCCGCACCCTGAGCGGCGCGATCACTGACCTCGACCGTCACGTGAGGCTCATTGCGGATGCCCGGCAGCAGCAACTCGACTGGCTCGACTCCGTGCATGCTGCCGCCGCTGCGCACTATGAGACCGCAATCAAGGCCGTGGACGAAGCCACTCAGAACGGCGCACTGATGCGCGGTGAGGTGCTGGCACGCTGGCAAGACTTCGTAGGAACCTCCGACTTCTTTCGCAAAGTTGATTCGTGGTTCTCGCGCACCCGCGACAAAGCGACCGCCTGGATTACGGGCAAGCCGAGCCCTGTTGTCGAGGTCGAGACCCAGATCGAGACGGGATTGCAGGCTGTCATCGCTGACCAGGCCGGGCGGGCGGCTGCAGCTGTGTGGGCCGATCTTGAGCGCAGCGCTCCTGGTCGCTCGATCGCGGAGCAGCATCCGACGCTGTCAGCTGAGAGCCCGGAACTGCGTCAGGCCACGACGTCGATGATTCGGGAGTGGCAGGGCGCGCTGATGCAGCTCATTCATGACAATGCGGGCAACAAGCGCATCCGGGCACGCGTGCTTTCGCTCGGCCTGAATGTCGTAACGGTTGCGCTCATGATTGTCGTGTTTGCGTCAACCGGTGGCCTGACGGGTGGCGAGATTGCGATCGCCGGCGGTTCTGCTGTGCTCGGTCAAAAACTGTTGGAGACCGTCTTCGGCGAGGATGCCGTGCGTCACCTTGCGAGCCAGGCCCGCCTCGATCTGCAGGAGCGTGTGCGCGCCCTCTTCGATACCGAGATCGCGCGAGTGGATGCGGCGATGGAACCTCTCCGTTTCGGTGCGGACCCCGCAACCTTGCGACGCGAATCGCAGGTGCTCATCGACGACGTGGCGCGCGCGGCGAGGAACGACTCGTGAGCGCGGCCAAGCCGAGCCTCGATGAGCGCATTGCCGCTCTGCGCACCGTGACCGAGGCGGGGGTTGGGCGCATCCCCTCCGAGCTTATGGATGACGCTCGCGCGCTTGTGCAGCAAGCGGAGGCACGTCGCTCGCGCTCATCCGAACACACGGTGGTTGGCGTTTTTGGTGCGACCGGTTCTGGCAAATCAAGTCTCGTGAATGCGCTCGTGGGCGCTGAGGTGGCGGTCGCTCATGTGCGCCGCCCGACTACCTCGCAACCCCTTGCCGTGCTGTGGGATGCCGCGGGTTCTGCCGACCTGCTCGACTGGCTAGAGATTCGCGAGCGTGTCGAACGCCCGATGCCGATTGACCCGCGCGCCAGCAAGCTCGTGCTCGTTGACCTGCCAGACGTGGACTCGGTTGAGGCCAGCAATCGCGCGGTCGCCGAACGACTTGCTGGTCAAGTGGATGCTCTGATCTGGGTTGTTGACCCGCAAAAGTATGCCGACGACGTGTTGCACGCGCAGTTCATTGCGCCTCATGCCCGTCATGCTGCGGTGACTCTGGTCGTGCTCAATCAGGTGGATCTGTTGAGCGCGGATGATCGTGTCGCTGTCGTGAAGTCGCTGCAAGCGATTGTCGAACGGGACGGCCTCCCCCGTGCCCGGGTGTTGCCGGTGAGCGCCCGCACGGGTGAAGGTATTGATGCTTTGCGCGCCGCGATCGGTGACCTTGCCGCGTCGAAGGCGGTGCGGGATGCGCGGCTGAGCGCTGACGTGCAAACTCTTGCCGCCCGCATTGACGACCCCGGCACGCCGCAGAAGGTGAGCGCGAAGAGCACGGCCCGCCTGCGCGACGAGGTCGGCACCGCTGCGGGTGTCGACATCGTGGCATCCGCTGTTGCACGCTCGTACCGCAAGCGTTCCGGGCAGGCGACGGGCTGGCCGCTCGTGTCATGGATTGGTCGCTTGCGGGCTGACCCCCTCACCCGGCTGGGTCTTGGTCCGAAGCGTCGCGGCGATGACCCGGATGTTCACCGCACGAGTATGCCGCTGTTGAGTGCCGGTGCCCAAGCTCGGATGTCGATGGCGGTGCGCACGTTCACTGACGAAACCGTGGCGAGCGTTTCGCCCCCGTGGCGGGCTGCCGCCCGCACCACGGCGGAGCAGGCTCTCGACGCCCTGCCCTCCACTCTCGATCTTGCGATCGCTCGCACGCCGTTGCCCGCGAAGGGTTCCTGGTGGTGGGTGCTGGTCGGCATCGTGCAGTGGATCGCCGTTGTTATCGGATTGGGCGGAGCCCTGTGGCTCGTCGGTGCGGCGTTGTTGCCCACCTTCGGCTTGCCGGCGTTCCCGCTCCCTGCCGTTGAGGAAGGTCCGTTGGCAGGTTGGGCGATACCGACGCTGCTCTTAATTGCAGCGGTACTGATCGGCATCGTGCTTGGCTTGCTTTCGGCGGCGCTCAGCGCCCTGACTGCAGGTGGCCGCCGCCGTCGTGCCCGCCGTCGCCTTCTCGCTTCTGTTGACGAGGTTGTGCAGCGGGATGTTGTGGCTCCCGTGGTCGCGGCTCTTGAGCAGGCGCGTGCGGTGTCGGCCGCGCTGCAGATCGCGTGGCGCTAGAACCCGACCTGCAACACGAAGATGCCAGGGAAAATCGCGAACGCGATGGTGATCGGCAGGATGAGGAACACGAGGGGGAAGAGCATCGCGACCTCCTTCTTGCCGGCGAGCTCGAGCAGTTCGCGCTTGGACTCTTCGCGAGCATCCTGCGCCTGAGCTTGCAGCACTTCTGATAGCGGGGAGCCACGATCGAGCGCGCCCAGAATCTGGTCGACACAGCGCGCAAAGGGTGGGAGTTCGAGCTCGCGCGAAAGCGCACCCAACGTTTCGCCGAACGGGAGTCCCGTGTTCACGGACGCCACAACGCGGGCGAGTTCGCGCGAAAGCTCGCCGCCGCTGACCTGCGAAACGCGGCGCACGGCATCCAGAATTCCCTCACCAGCAGAGAGGCTCAATGCGAGGAACTCAAGCACTACTGGCAACTCGGCGGCGAGACGACGGATGCGGTTCTTCGCAGATCGCTGAAGAAGATAATCGCGCACCGTGATTCCGACAACGCCACCAACCACCACCAGCACCGCCTGCGCGACAAGGGGAACCTGCTGCGCGTTCGCGACTGTCACGTCGAAGACGACCCCCAACAGTGCACCGCCGAGCACCGCAAGTAGTTGCTGTGAGCGATAAGTTTCGACGCTCATCTCAGAACCGGCCTGACGCAGACGTCGCGCAATAAGATCGCCACCGCCAGCAACTGACGCCAAACTGCTGCGCAACCAGCGAACCGCAGGAACGAACAGCACCCCCAAGACAGGAAGTGGACCGATCGAGCGCGGTGCGACATGCTCGCGGGCGCCCGCCGAAACGTCGATCACATACGGGGCAACACGGTTTGCGAGTGTCGGCCGACTGAGACGCGGGATGAGACTGAGAATCGACCACAGGCCGAGCCCGCCGGCGATGCCAACAACGATGGCCCAGGCGAGAGAGTCGCTCATGCGAACCACCTCGGCTGCTCGGGAAGTCGGCCGATGCCCGCCATGATTCGGTAGGCAATAACGGACAGCGCAAGCCCAGCGACTATGAGCGCGATTCCTCCCGTTGAGTTGTAGGCGAGAGCAGCCTCAGGGCGGGTGGTGAGCAGAAACAGAACAACCCATGGCGCCGCCAGACCAAGGCGGGCCGCGTTCATTACCCACGACTGGCGCGCCTCGATCTCGGATCGGATCGCCGCCTCCTGGCGCAAATACACGCTCAAGCTTCGCAAGACGTTGGTGAGTTCACTCCCGCCGACCTCGCGTGACATCCGCAAGGTTTCGAGGATGCGGTCGGCAACAGGATCGGCGAGCGCTACCTTCAATTCGTCGACAGCGATGGAGAAATTGCCGGTCGTTCGATAGCGCCGAGAGAAGGACACGAATGCGCTGCGGGTCGCTGCTGGACCAGTCTGCGCCAGTGTCATGAGGCTGTCGGGGAGGGCAAGCCCCGATCGCACAGCCGAAACCAGCTGATCAACTACGTCTGGCCATACAACCCGGGTTGCTCGACGTCGAACCCGCGCACGCCAACTGATTGCGAGCGTTGGCGCTACGAGCGCGGTTGCCGCGGCACAGACCACGACAGCAAGAACTGTAGTGAGCACAAGCGTGAGCGCGCCAACCGCCAGCGCGAGCACAAGAGAAACGATCACGACCACGGCGGGGCTTGTTGTGGGGAGCCCCGCCTGTACGAGTCGTTCTCGCATCCGGCGAGACCACGCTGAACGTTCACGCGCTTGGCGTTCGCGGCGTGCCGGCCACATAAAGGTCGCAGCGATCAGCACTGTGCCCACCGAGAGCGTGATGCCAAGCAGGAGACTCACGCGACTGCCGTCAACAACAGCGAAACGGGGTCGGTTCCGGCAGCATGGAATTTGGCTAACCGCGCCGGAATTGCACCGGTGTGGACGAGCGTGCCCTGTACCGTGCGAAAGAGAGCCATGCTTTCGACCGCCCCTTCGCTAACTTCACCACTGAGCGACGCGATCTCAACAACCCGCCTAGTGCCCTGTGATGTCAGCTCGCAGTGCACGACGACATCCACAGAGCTGGCAACGGTGGGTACGACAAAGCTGGAGTCGATGTTGCGGCCGGCGAGCAGGGGCAGGGTGCACAGCTTGACGAGCGCTTCGCGAGCACTGTTGGCGTGGATGCTCGACATCCCCGGCAGCCCACTATTGAGAGCGATGAGGAGGTCGAGAGACTCGGCATCGCGCACTTCGCCGACGACGATCCGGTCGGGGCGCATCCGCAACGCTTCTTTGATGAGGCGCCGCAGACTGATCTCACCGGTTCCTTCGAGGCTGGGCTGACGGCACTGCATACCGACGCTGTCGCGACTAGGAACGCTCAGCTCGAACGTCTCCTCAACCGTCACGACTCGTTCGTTGGGCCGCCCGGCAGCAAGCAGCGCATTGAGCATTGTGGTCTTACCGCTCTGCGTAGCACCAGACACCACAATGTTTTGGCCAGACAACACGCACAGTCGCAAATAGTCGGCGGCATGCTGGGTGAGGCTGCCGAGTTCGACCAAACGATCAAGGTCGCGGATGTGTTTGCTGAACTTGCGTACGTTCACCGCCCAGTGTTTGCGAGTGACATCGGGAATGACCACGTGCAGTCGCGAACCATCAGGCAGCGAGGCATCAACAAACGGAGAACTAAGGTCAACACGGCGACCGGAGGTTTGCAGCATCCGCTCGACGAGGTCTCGAACTTGAGAGTCAGTGAGGCGGATGCCCGTGAACTCGGGAACCCCGTTGCGGGCAACAAAGATCTGCTCGGGTCCGTTAATCCAGAGCTCCTCAACGGTGTCATCGTCAAAGAACGGCTGGAGCGGACCGTACCCGGTCAGCGCAGCTACCACCTCGCGGGCAGCCTGCGCCTCGTCCCCGAGCAACGGCACTGAACCACCAAGAGCACGCTCGCTGTAACGCCGCACCTCATCGCGAACGTAACGCGAGGCAAGTTCGCTGTCGCGCGAGAGGTCAACCCCGTCACGACGTACACGTTGGCGAACCTGATCGGCGATGGTCGCCAGAGCGTTAGACATGCTCATATTGTGTCGAGCGGGCGCGAGAACGCCTTCCCGTTGTCCACAGGAACCATTGCGGGGAGGCAGATCGGCAGCGCTCCTATTGTTGATATGATGATTCCATCAAGTCATCAAGCAAAGACGAGGAACGCAGCATGGATCTTCTCGATGAGCGCAGGCCGCTCTACGAAATCAAAGCGAATCTCTTCAAGGGGCTCGCGCATCCGTACCGTATTCGTGTGCTCGAAATCTTGTCGAGCACCGACGAAGCGTCGGTCACCATGATGCTCGTCGATACGGGGCTCGAAGCATCCCACCTCTCCCAACATCTTTCGGTGCTGCGCCGCTACGGCCTCGTCGTCTCCGAACGCCGCGCCAGCGTCGTTTACTACCGTCTCGCGCTCCCCCAGATCGCCGAACTACTGCGCGTAGCCCGCGTGCTCCTCAGCGAGATCCTCACCGATGCCGGCAGCCAACGCGGGCTCGTCGAAAGCCTTCCCGCGATTCCGGATGCCCGATGAAGCGCTCGTGGCGCACACTGCTCCCCAGCCTGAGCGACTACCGCGAACTGCGCACGAGCTGGCGCGGCGACCTGCTCGCCGGAGTCACCGTCGGCATCGTCGCGCTCCCCCTCGCGCTTGCCTTCGGGGTGAGCTCCGGAGTCGGCGCCGAAGCCGGACTCATCACGGCCATCGTCGCCGGCCTCGTCGCTGCCGTCTTCGGCGGCTCCAACATCCAAGTTTCCGGCCCCACCGGCGCAATGGTCGTCGTGCTCGCGCCGATCGTCGTCAGCCAAGGCGTGGAAGCGGTCGCGATCGTCACCCTGCTCGCGGGCATCATCGTCGCGATCGCCGGCGTGCTGCGGCTTGGACGCACCGTCAGCTACATCCCCTGGCCCGTCATCGAAGGCTTCACCGTTGGCATCGGCATCATCATCTTTCTGCAACAACTACCATCCGCGCTCGGCACCGAAGGCACAGACCACCCCACCAACGTCATCCTCGCCGCTGGGGCCTTCATCGCCGCCGCCGAATGGCCCGCCGCCCTCATACCCCTCGCCGTCGTCGCCACCGTGATCGCGATCATGCTGCTGCTCTCACGAATCAGCGGACGCCTGCCCGCATCATTCATCGCCATCGCGGTCGTCACGATCGCCGCTCAAGCCCTCAACCTTCCGCTGGCGACCATCGGCGAACTTCCCGCCTCGCTGCCCGCACCCTCCGTACCCTCGTTCAACTTCGACCTCACCACCCTCATCGGGCCCGCGTTTGCCGTCGCCGCCCTCGCCGCCATCGAATCGCTACTCTCCGCCCGCGTCGCCTCGAGCATGTCCGACACTGGGCCATACAACGCCGACCGCGAACTCGTTGGCCAAGGTCTGGCATCCGTTGCCTCCAGCTTCTTTGGTGGGATGCCGGCCACCGGCGCCATTGCCCGCACCGCCGTGAATGTGCGCTCAGGCGGTCGCACTCGACTCTCTGCAGTTGTGCATGCCCTCGCGCTGCTCGTGGTCGTGTACCTCGCCGCTCAGGTCGTGGCGGTCATCCCTCTAGCCGCGCTCTCGGGTGTCCTCATGGCCACCGCCGCCCGCATGGTCTCGCCCACCCTCATAAAAACGATGCTGCGAACCGGCAAATCTGAAGCCGCCGTCTTCGTTATCACCGGTGTGATCACCGTGAGCTTCGACCTCATCATTGCCGTCGGAATCGGCATTGCCGCCGCCGCCTTCTTCGCCCTCCGAGCGATGAGCAAAGCCAGTGGCGTTCACCGCGAAGAACTGCCCGGCTCCCCGGAACCCGGCGACGAACGCATCGCCCTCTTCCGCATCGACGGCTCGCTCTTCTTCGGAGCAGCAGAACGCCTCATCGATCGCATCAACGAACACGAAGGACTCGAAGTCGTCATCGTGCGCCTCTCACAACTGCACCTCATCGATGCCACCGGAGCGCACACCCTCACGGAGCTCATCACCGCCCTCGAAAAGCGCGGCGTGACCGTGATCATCAAAGGCATCCGTCCAGAACATCTCGATGTGCTCAGGCGGCTCGGCGTCATCCGCTCCCTACGCCACCCGAATCACCTGTTCGAAGAGCTCACGCCCGCGATCGAACACGGCCGCTCACACATTCGGCGCGCCATGCTCTCCCCGTAGGCTCGCGCCCTACTTCAGCGCCGGGGTCACCTTGGTCTTAGCCACGTCAGACACCCACAACCCACTGTCTTTCACGATGCGTTCTTGAGTGTCGTAGTCGACCCGCACGATGCCGAAGCGCTTCGAGTAGCCGTAGCCCCACTCGAAGTTGTCGAGGAGCGACCACACGAGATAACCCTGCAGATTCACCCCACGCTCGATAGCGCGATGGGCTGCAGTGAAGTGCCGGTTGAGATAGTCGACCCGCTCGGGATCATGCACCCGACCATCCGTCACCTCATCATCGAACGCGGCACCATTCTCGGTGATCATGAGGGGAAGATCAGGGAAGCGTTCGCCGAGATCGACCAACAACTCTTCGAGACCATCGGGCGCAATATTCCACCCCATCGCGGTATACGGGCCCGGCTGCTCAAGGAACTCGACATCTCTGCTGCCCGGCCACGGTGATCCGCCCATATCTTTGTGACCGTCATTGTTGATACGCACCGTCAAGCCGTCCCACATCTTCACCGTAACGGTGGAGTAATAGTTGACGCCCAAGAAGTCGAGAGGCTGGTGGATGCTCTCCACATCGCCCGCGTGAACGAACGACCAATCGGTTACCTCACTCGTGTCAGCAATGAGGTCATCGTCGTACCGGCCAAGCAACATGGGGCTCGTGAACGCACGATTGGCGAGAGCATCGATGCGACGGGTCGCTTCGGCATCCCCGCCCCGAATCACATGGAAGTTCAGAGTCGCCGACACCTCGGGCGAATTAGTAGCGGCAGCACGGATGCGCGGAACCGCTAAACCGTGCGCCAAGTTGAGGTGGTGAACCGCGGCGAGCGCATCGGCACCATCCATGCGGCCAGGAGCATGCGCACCCGAACCGTAGCCGAGATACGCCGAGCACCACGGCTCATTCAGAGTTGTCCAGGTGTGTACGCGATCGCCAAGCGCTGTCGCCGCGAGTTCTGCGTAGTCCGCAAACCGCAGCGCCGTGTCACGCTCGGGCCAGCCACCCTCATCTTCAAGCTCTTGGGGAAGATCCCAGTGATACAGGGTGGCAATGGGGCGGATGCCGCGGCTCAACAGTCCATCGACAAGTCTCGAGTAGAACGACACTCCCTCAGGGTTTATCGCACCGGAGCCTCCGGGCTGAAGGCGCGGCCAGGAGATCGAGAAGCGGTAGGCGTCGAGTCCCATCTCCGCCATGAGATCGAGGTCAGTCTCGAAACGGTAGTAGTGATCGTCGGCGACATCGCCAGTGTCACCGTTCCACGTCTTATCCGGTGTGTGACTAAAGGTGTCCCAAATTGATTCAGTGCGACCGCCATCACGAGCGGCACCCTCCACTTGGTAGGCCGCCGTTGCTGATCCGACAATGAAGTTCGGCGGAAAAACGAGGCCACTATCGCGGTAATCAGGATTCATGGAATAACCCTAAGCCTCAGGCCCGCCAAAAAGGCAAACGTTTACACCGCAGAAGGATCGTCCAGAAGAGGAGCAAAGGCGAGTTCGGCGGCACCGATCATCAGAAGGTCTGCTCCGAGCTGCGCTGGAACGATTTTTACTCCCTCGAATGATGCCTCAAGCGCTTGCGAACCTACACGTTCAATGAGGAACTCGGGATCGGCCGAGAAAATGGATGCCAAGAAACCACCAAGCACGATGACTTCGGGATTGAGAACGTTGACAGCGTTTCGCAGCGAGGTGCCGAGCGAAAGCAATTGGCGACGCACAAGCGCACTGACTACAGGGTCGGTGGATTCGCGCAGAGCCGCATCGAAGGTTTCGGAGTCAACATTGGTCAGGCCGAGAGCGTGCACGAGATCCGCCCGGTTCACCTCCGTCTCAAGGGTCCCCTCTTCACGCGTTCCCGTCTCGGTGGCACTGTTCACCACACGCACATGACCGAACTCTCCCGCATAGCCGGCACGGCCTGTCAGCGGGAGTCCGCCGCTGATGATGCCGCCACCAATACCGCTAGCACCACCGTTGAGGTAGATCAGATCAGAAATTCCGCGACCGGCACCATAAATGTGTTCCGCGAGCGCACCAACGCTGGCATCGTTCGCGGTCCAGACGGGGTAGCCGGTTGCTGCAGCCAGAAGCTGGCTAACTGGCTCATCCCGCCATTCCAAGTGAGGTGCCCACCGCACCAAACCGTCTTCGACGCGAACCAAACCGGGAGCAGCAACACCAATGCCGACCACCCGACCGGCAGTCTCGTATCCACCTTTGAGGCTCTCGATGATGACACTTGAGATCTTCACGAACTCAGTCACCGTTGATGGCGTGTCTGTCTCATAGCGGATGCGCTTGAGTAGTGTGCCGTCGAGGCCAACTACTCCGACGGTGATGGCATCGACCTCGGGGTTGATCGCAATCGCGACGGTGCGAGCATCCGCGTTCACCATCGGCGATGGACGACCAACCTGACGCGTTGGATCAGGTTCACTTTCGTAGGCAAGCCCCAGTTCGCTCAATTCGGCTACGAGAGCCGCGATTGTTGAGCGGTTCAGCCCGGTTTGCGATGTCAGCTGCGACCGCAATTGCGCCCCGCGATGGAGGAGCGTGAGCACGCGTGACAGATTGTGGCGCCGAGTGCGATCGCCCTTGCCACCGGTGCCGCTTGACGGCGGCAGAGAGTTACTGTTCACGGGCTGATCCACTCGGTTAGCAACGAATACGTGCGACTAAGCCTAGCGACGTCCCGCGCGACGCTTGCTCATGACATCGAAAGCGACGGCGAGCAATAGCACGAGTCCCTTGATGGCCTGCTGCCACGCGGCATCCACGGAAAGAATCGACAAGCCCATATTGAGCACGCCCATGATGAGCGCCCCAATGACAGCACCGATGACTGTTCCGACACCACCGGTCACGGCAGCACCACCGATGAAGACTGCAGCAATTGCATCGAGTTCGAAGTTTTGCCCGGCAGACGCAACTGCGCCACCGGCCCGGGCTGTTGTGACGACCCCGGCAAGTCCAGCCAGCACGCCCATGTTCACGAAGACGAAGAAGTTAATCCACGAGGTCTTCACGCCGCTCATTTGGGCGGCGAACAAGTTTCCACCGATCGCATACACGTGACGGCCGAACACCGTTTGATTGAGCACAAAAGTGAACAGCAGGATGAGCACAGCCAGAATGATCAGGATGATCGGTGTGCCACGGTAGGCCGATAGCTGGAACGTCAGCGCGATAATGGCGACCGCGGCGATAACATTCTTAGCCCAGAACGAGATCCCGCTCTCGACCGGCAATTCGAGGCGGCGCTGTTTTGCGCGGTTGCGCAACTGCTGACCGATGAGCAACGCTGCAGCGAGAACACCGAGCAGAATCGTGAGGATGTCGCGATCACCACGCCCCTCACCGATCGTGCCAAACAGCTCAGGCAACCAGCCGCCACCAATAGCGTTGAACTCGCTGGGAAGAGCATTGATTGTTCCACCGGTCAGAAAGACCAGGGTGAGGCCGCGGAAGAGGAGCATGCCGGCCAGCGTCACAATGAAGGCTGGGATGCCGACGAAGGCAACCCAGAACCCTTGCCACGCGCCGACAGCAGCCCCCAAGAGAAGCGCGAGGATTACAGCGCCCCACCAGGGAAGCCCCCACTGGGTCATCGAGATCGCTGAGACCGCACCGACCATGGCAACCAGCGAACCGACCGAGAGGTCGATGTGGCCGGCGATGATCACGATCACCATGCCAACTGCAAGGATGAGGACGTAGGCGTTCTGCTGGATCAGGTTGTTGATATTTCCGGGCAGCAGCAGCCGGCCATCCGTAAGCACTTGGAAGAGTAGGACGATTACGGCGAGTGCCGCAAGGATGCCGTACTGCCGAAGGTCGATCTGAACTTTGGGTCGCTTGCGGGCTTTAGTGGTGTCGCTCATCGGGTTAGTCCTTTCCCGCGGTCATCAAGTGCATGAGTCGTTCTTGGGTTGCTTCGGCGCGATCGACCTCGCCAGTGATTGTGCCCTCGGAGATCGCATAGATGCGGTCACACAGCCCGAGGAGTTCCGGAAGTTCAGACGAGATCACGACGACTGCTTTGCCCTGCGATGCCAAGTCGTTGATGATTCCGTAGATCTCGTATTTGGCACCGACATCGATTCCTCGCGTCGGTTCGTCGAGGATCAGGATGTCGGGGCCAGAGAACATCCACTTGCTCAGGACAACCTTTTGCTGGTTTCCGCCAGACAGGTTTCCCGAAAGCACAGAGACATTGGGAGTCTTGATGTTCATTTGTCCGCGGTAGCCCTCTGCCACCTTGTTTTCAGAGAAGCGGTCAACGATTCCCCAGCGCGAGATTTTCGATAGCGCTGCAGCCGAAATGTTGACGGCGATGCTGCCGATCAGATTGAGGCCGAAGTGTTTGCGATCTTCGGTGGCATAGGCAATTCCGTGGCGAATTGCTTCGCTGACAGTCTTGACCGAAATCTCGGCACCCTTTTTATAGGCAGTGCCGCTGATATGGCTGCCGTAGGACCGCCCGAAGATACTCATGGCCAACTCGGTGCGGCCAGCCCCCATCAGGCCGGCAAAACCAACGATCTCTCCGGCTCGAACCGAGAATGATGCGTTCTCGACCACCTTTCGAGTCGTATCGACCGGATGATGCACCGTCCAGTTCTCCACCCGAAACAACTCTTCGCCAATCTCTGGCGTGTGCGGCGGGAACATGCTGTCGAGGTCACGCCCGACCATTGCGCGGATGATTCTGGCTTCCGAAGCATCCTGTTCATCCATCGCGAATGTCTCGATCGTCTTGCCGTCGCGAATGATCGTGACTTTGTCCGCAATGTTGCGAATCTCTTTGAGCTTGTGCGAAATGATGATGCACGTGATGCCTTGACCGCGCAGGCTGCGAATGAGATCGAGTAGATGCGCAGAGTCTTCATCGTTGAGAGCCGCCGTCGGCTCATCCAGAATCAACAGCTTGACCTTCTTGGAGAGCGCTTTGGCGATCTCCACGAGTTGCTGCTTGCCGACACCAAGTTCAAGAACCCTCGTGCTTGGCTGCTCGTCGAGACCGACGCGGGCGAGCAAGAGCGTTGCTTCGCGATTGGTCTTGGCCCAGTCGACAACGCCCCTGGTGGCGATCTCATTGCCGAGGAAGATGTTTTCCGCGATAGAGAGGTAGGGACTCAACGCGAGTTCCTGATGGATGATGACGATGCCGTCGTGTTCAGAGTCATTGATCGACTTGTACGCGGTTTCGTGGTTTTCGAAGGTGATGCTGCCGTCATAGCTGCCCGCGGGGTAGACCCCACTGAGCACCTTCATAAGGGTTGATTTTCCGGCGCCGTTTTCGCCGCAAATAGCGTGAACGTGCCCGCGCTCGACCTCGAGGCTGACGCCGTCGAGTGCGCGGACTCCGCCGCTGAAGTCTTTGGTAATCGTGTTCATGCTGAGGATTGCAGTCATGATTAGCTCCGCTCGCAGTGACTTTCAGGGGACGGCAACTGCGCCGTCCCCTGATCGTCGAATCGTATTGCTTCTGACTCAGTGCGGGCTAGAGTCCTACGTCTGACGCCTTGAGGAAGCCGGAGTCAATGAGCTTGGACTGAACGTCATCCTTGACTACAACCTCAGGAGTGATGAGGAACGAAGGAACAACCTTTTCACCGTTGTCGTACGTTTCGGTGTCGTTGATCTCAGGCTCATCGCCGTTGAGGATTGCTTCGACAAATCCGAAGACAACCTTGCCGAGTTCACGGGTGTCTTTCCAGACTGTCATCGACTGCTCACCGGCGAGGATGTTGACCACGCTGGCTTTGTCACCGTCTTGACCTGTCAGCAGGGGCCAGTCGTCGCCGACCGTGTAGCCAGCGCTACGAAGTGAAGCTGCGATGCCTTGCGCCAAGCTGTCGTTCGGGGAGAGAACGACGTCGATCTTGTCTCCACCGGTGTAGAACGATGCAATGCGGTTGTCGAGCTCGGCCTGAGCCGAGTCTGACTTCCAGCCGAGGATTCCGATGCTTGCCCAGTCGTCATTGCTGGCGGGCGACTTACCGGAGGGAACAACCAACTGTCCGCTCTCGACGTAGGGAAGCAGAACATCCCAGGCACCGGAGAAGAAGAACTTCGCGTTGTTGTCGTCGGGGCTGCCGGCGAAAGGCTCGAGATTGAATGGACCTGCGCCATCAGCCAATCCGAGCTGTGCCTCGATGAATTCACCCTGGAGCTGGCCCACCTTGTAGTTGTCGAATGTTGCGTAGTAGTCAACGTCGGGCGTTCCATTAATGAGACGGTCGTAGGCGATGACGGTGATGTCTTGCGCCTTGGCGTCTGCAAGCACGGGGGCAAGCAGCTTTCCGTCAATCGCGGCGATGACAAGAACGTCGACGCCAGAAGCAATCTGGTTCTGAATCTGGCTAATCTGAGTGTCAGCCTTGTCGTCTGCATACTGAAGGTCTGCAGAGTAGCCGGCATCTTCGAGCTGAGCCTTGAGGCCCTCGCCGTCATTGATCCAGCGTTCGAGGCTTCGCGTCGGCATCGAAATTCCGACGCTGCCGAGGTTGTCGCCGCCGGCGCCTGAGCCACCGCTGCTGCAGGCAGCGAGCCCAAGTGCCATCACAGTCGCCGCTGCGACCGCAATTATCTTCTTCATTGACATCGTGTTGTCCCTTTCGAATGTGATTGCCGTACAAGAGCCGGAAGCACTGCGAGTGTTGCCGGCAGAGGGCCGAGCGTGTTCCTCGCGAAAGGGAAGGTGTCGCATCGGTTGCCCGAGGCGTGCGTTACTTCGTTGTATCGCGAGGGCTGCGCTGGGCACCCCTTTTGTTGACATTGAGAACATATATGGGTTTACGGGTTGAACGCAACATCAATTCCGAAAATCGCATAACAATTCGCTGTTAACCGCAGTAGTCGCCGAGTGTTGAGCATGCGAGCTCCACATTGACGGAATGGCTTCACCCCAGTAAGTTGTTACAAATAACTTATTGCCACAGTCGTCAACGGAGATCAAAAATGTCTACACAACCAACCCCAGCCGACAAGTTCTCCTTCGGGCTCTGGACAATCGGCTACAACGGCGCAGATCCGTTCGGCGGCCCCACCCGTGCCCCCCTCGATGTTGTGCACGCTGTCGAGAAGCTCGCCGAATTGGGCGCCTACGGCCTCACATTCCACGACGACGATCTCTTCGACTTCGGAACAACCGACGCCGAGCGCCAAAAACAGATTGACCGCCTCAAGCAGGCCCTCAGCGACACCGGGATGATCGTTCCGATGGTCACAACCAACCTCTTCAGCGCCCCCGTCTTCAAAGACGGCGGCTTCACTTCCAACGACCGCGGTGTTCGTCGCTTCGCAATGCGCAAAGCAATGCGTCAACTCGAACTCGGCGTTGAACTCGGCGCCAAAACCTTCGTCATGTGGGGCGGACGCGAAGGGGCAGAGTACGACTCCGCCAAGAACGTGCGTGCCGCGCTCGAGCGCTACCGCGAAGCCCTCAACCTCTTTGGCGACTACGTCACAGAAAAGGGCTACGACATCCGCTTCGCTATCGAGCCCAAGCCCAACGAGCCACGCGGCGACATCTTGCTGCCCACAGTTGGTCACGCGATGGCCTTCATCGAAACCCTCGAGCGCCCAGAACTGTTCGGAGTGAACCCCGAAGTTGGGCACGAGCAAATGGCTGGATTGAACTTTACGTCGGGCATCGCCCAGGCGCTTTACCAAGACAAGCTCTTCCACATCGATCTCAACGGCCAACGCGGAATCAAGTACGACCAAGACCTCGTCTTCGGCCACGGCGACCTCCACAACGCGTTCTCGCTCGTCGACCTGCTCGAAAACGGTGGGCCAAACGGTGGCCAGAGCTACACCGGTCCCCGCCACTTCGACTACAAGCCGAGCCGTACCGAAGATGAAACCGGTGTGTGGGATTCCGCAGCAGCCAACATGCGAACCTACCTGTTACTCAAGGAGCGTGCCGCGGCATTCCGCGCCGACCCTGACGTTCAAGAAGCACTGGTCGCAGCGCGCGTCTTCGAGCTCTCGGAGAACACTCTCGGCGAGAATGAAAGCTATGACGACCTGCTCGCCGACCGCGCATCGTACGAAGACTTCGACACCGATGCCTACTTCAATGGCAAAGGCTTCGGCTTTGTGCGCCTTCAGCAGCTGGCGACCGAACACCTCATGGGTGCCCGCTAAATGACGCTCGTCGCGGGGGTTGACTCGTCAACCCAGTCCTGCAAAATTGTGATCGTGGATGCCCTGACCGGAGCGCTCGTCCGCTCCGGTCGCGCGTCTCACCCCGCAGGCACCGAAGTTGATCCCGAATATTGGTGGTCGGCCCTCCGCGACGCAATTTCGGATGCCGGAGGCCTCGAGGACGTCTCCGCGATTTCGGTCGGTGGACAGCAGCATGGCATGGTCGTTCTGGATGCCGCCGGCCGCGTCATCCGCCCCGCCCTGCTGTGGAATGACACTCGCTCTGCTGCTGCCGCCAACACCCTCAGTTCGGAGTTCCCCGATCTTACCGAGCGCACAGGCTCCGCGCCGGTCGCATCGTTCACGTCAACGAAACTGCGCTGGTTGCGCGATAACGAGCCGGAGAATGCCGCTCGTGTTGCGGCGGTCTGCTTACCCCACGATTGGCTAACCTGGCGCTTGCGCGGTTTCGGCCCCGAGAATGCCGACCTGACCCAACTGACCACTGACCGATCAGATGCCAGCGGAACGGGCTATTTCAGCTCGGTGACGAACGAGTACGACGACGAGGTGCTCACCGCTGCCCTTGGTCGCGGCATGGCAGCCGATGGGGTGGTACTGCCCCGCGTCATTGCCCCAGGTGAGCCTGCTGGAACCGTGGCAGGAACTGCGACCCAGATTGCGTGCGGAGCTGGCGACAATGCCGCGGCCGCACTGGGGCTTGGCGCACGCGCCGGGGATGTCGTCGTCTCCATCGGCACGAGCGGCACAGTTTTCGCCGTTGCCGAGACTCAGGTGCCTGACGCCTCCGGCACAGTGGCCGGATTCGCGGACGCCAGCGGAAACTTCCTTCCCCTCGTCGCGACGATGAATGCGGCCAGAGTGCTTGACAGCACGGCGGCTCTCCTTGGCGTCGATCACCACGAACTCGGCGCACTCGCGCTCGTAGCTGAAGCCGGTTCTGGCGGTCTCGTTCTGCAGCCCTATTTCGAAGGCGAACGAACCCCTAACCTTCCGGATGCCACGGCAACCCTGTTCGGCATGACTCTCGCGTCAACGACCCGCCCGTCACTCGCGCGCGCCGCCATCGAGGGCCTGCTGTGTGGTCTCGCTGATGGTCTCGACGCTCTCCGCACCCAAGGAGTCTCAGCTCACCGCATCCTGCTCATCGGTGGTGCTGCCCAAAATCCTGCCGTGTCGACAATTGCGTCTCAAGTTTTCGTCGTGCCTGTCGTTGTCCCCGAGCCTGGTGAATACGTCGCGCTCGGCGCTGCAGCGCAGGCCGCGTGGGTGCTGACCGGGGCTCGACCAGACTGGAAGATTGCGACAGTGGCGGAACCGGCATCCGATTATCGCCCGGTGATTCGCGAGCAGTACGCCCGCTACTCGGTCTGAGCCGGGCCACTTTCGTGCGCGCCGAGAAGTGCACCAAGTAACTTCTCGAGTTGGCGTCTCTCGGCAGGAGTGAGCGACTCGAGCAGGCGTTCTTCGTTCTCGATGTGATCGGCGAGCGCAGCTTCGATGACTTCCGCGCCGCGCTCAGTGAGAGCCACGCATACTGCGCGGCGGTTCTCGGGGTCGATTTCGCGCGAGATGAACTCTTTTGCGACGAGTCGATCCAGTCGATTGGTGATGGCCCCTGAAGTGACCATGGCGCTGTCGGAGAGGGCTCCGGCGGTGAGTCCGCGGGGTCCAGCATCGGAGCGCAATAGCGTGGCAAGGATGTCAAACTCCCCCGGCTGCAAGCCGTGCGTCGCAAACACGTCGCTCTGCGCTCGCTCGAGCAGGCGCGTTACTCGGGAGAGGCGCCCAAGGACGCCCATCGCTGAGACGTCGAGCTCTGGTCGCACGTGTGCCCATTGGGCGAGGATGCGATCGACGCTGTCTGCCATGAGCTTCCCTAATCCCTCAACGTTGAACTGTTTGACGGATTCAGCATAACTCTCTATATTGTTTAACGTTCAACTATTTAGCATTGAGGAATTATGACGCAGCTACGCGACACCATGGTCACCGCGATCGCACCAATTGCCTGGGGCACCACGTACATCGTGACTACACAGCTGCTGCCCGATGGCCATCCGCTATTTGCCTCACTCGTGCGCGCCTTACCCGCGGGTCTCATAGCGCTCGCCCTCGCGCGACAATTGCCCAGCGGCGCGTGGTGGTGGAAGTCGCTCGTGCTCGGCATCCTCAATATCGGCGCCTTCTTCCCCCTCCTCTTCATCGCTGCATATCGCCTACCCGGCGGCGTCGCCGCCACCCTCGGTGCCGCCCAACCACTGATCGTCGCTGTACTTATCGTCGTGATTTTGCGCCAGAGTGCACCCTGGCGACTCGTCATCTGGGGCATCGTTGGCGCGCTCGGCGTGGCACTGATTGTGCTGCGAGCAACGGCGCAACTCGACACTCTCGGGCTTGTCGCCGGACTCGCGGGCACGGCATCCATGGCAGTCGGCGTAATCTTGTCGAAGCACTGGGGAAAGCCACCCGAGGTGTCGGCCCTCGGATATGCAGGCTGGCTTTTGACCGCCGGCGGAGTGTTCCTATTGCCGATCACCATCATCAGCGAAGGAATACCGGCAGCCCTGGATGGGCCAGCAATCGCTGGCTATGCGTGGCTCGGCATCGTCGGCGGCCTCGTAGCGTACACACTCTGGTTTCGGGGAATACGCCTCGTGCCGCTGACCTCAGTGGCAGTGCTCGGATTGCTCTCGCCGTTAACGGCAGCAGCACTCGGCACGCTTCTTCTCGGAGAACGCTTCAGCCCCCTGCAACTAATCGGCTTTGCGCTTGCCTTGGCCGCGATTGTCGGAGCTCAGATTCCCTCCCGGTCCGCTCGAGTCGCTCGACCAGCTCCAGAACGTACCCCGATGTACCCCGATTCTTCTCGCTAAATTGGTCTAGAAATAGGGCGAATTCTCAGCAACGGCCCCACGTGTTGAGGGGACAGACAGAACGTTCTATGCAGTAATTGTCTAGGCAATTTTCACCGACACCCAAACGGGGGGCTACTACCCCGCATCGGGGGCTTGCATGCTTCAGTAAGAAAGAAGCATAAGAACTACTCCTGGGGGGAGGTATCAGATGTCAGAGCACGTAATCCTGTTTGCAGGGCCCATGGGCGCAGGTAAAACCACTGCCATCCGTGCCCTCAGCGAGATCGAAGTTGTCAGTACAGAAGCCGCGAACAGCGACCGAGCTTCAGCAGACAAAGCGACAACAACGGTTGCTCTCGACTACGGCGAGATCAGCGTCAACGACGCAGAAAAGGTTCGCCTCTACGGCATCCCTGGCCAGAAGCGCTTTGACTTCATGTGGACCATCCTCGCGGAGCGAGCCGAAGGTCTCGTGCTCCTCATCAACGCCGATGCCGAAAACCCCGTCGAGACCGCTATCGAGTACGTCAAAGAATTCTTCGCCCTCTATGAGCGCGGTGGAATTGTCATCGGGCTCACTCGTGCCGATCTCGTGCCCCAAGCACTCATCGAGGAGTACGCCAACACCCTGGCCGACGAAATGCCCGATGTTCTTATTCCGGTATTCACCGTGGATGCTCGTTCGAACGCAGACATGAACGTGCTGCTCATGACGGTGGTTGCCAACGTCGAACTCAAACGTGCTGTTGCCGCCAACTCAGCACTGACATCAGGGAGGGCACGATGATTGTCGCAACCCACCTGGACCCCACATACATTTCGCGCGGCGAACTTGCCCTCAGCGGACTCAAAGAACTTGCCCCGTCACTGGCCTACGCCACGGTCCTCACCGAGGATGGCTTCAGCGTCGTCAGTGTTGAAGGCAACGCAGTCGACAGCAACCGCTTCGCGAGCATGGCCAGTTCAACTCAAGCCCTCGCCGATGCTGTTGCCCGAGAACTTCAACTCGGAGACAACGAGTTTGTGATCGTCGCGGCCCAACAGGGCCACGTCGTGCAGGTACGAGTCGACGGCCATCCGCTGGTGCTCGCTGCCCTCTTCACCGACAAAGAGACGATCGGCAAATCACTTGCCGCTGCTCGGCGAACTGCACGAAGGCTCACCGTCTTTCTTACCGTCGAGTAACACACAGTTTTCACCCGCATAACCCGAACCACCCGAAGCAGGACCAGTAAATACGAACAGCGAACGATCACTCGTCTAACCCGCAGATCGAACGCTGAATCGAGGAATTTTACCCGCGAGCAGGACCGCGGTGCACCCTCGGCACCGTACACGAATTCACGCAGGAGGCGTGAAGATGACTACATACACAACCCACATCCCCGCCGGCTGGTACCCCGACCCGCTTGGACTCCCCCAGCTTCGCTGGTGGGACAACCACACGTGGACTGACCAGATCTCTGGAGCGCGCGCCCCCCTCGTGCACCAGCTCGTTGACTTCGCTGACCCCACAGAGCTCGAGGGCGACGCCACCATTCACGCCGCTGCCGAACCCGAGTCGGCAGCGACGGGTGGCGCCGTCCCTCCTGAATCAACCTCTACAACGAGCACGCTTCGCCAGCTTGAAGCACCGCTTCCCGAGGACGCCGTAGATTCGGCGACTGCAGGCGATCCCACCGCCGGCTACCGCGATCCCTCCGATGACGACACTGACTTCACCGTTGTCGCCTCTGAGTGGGCTCAAGTCGCCGAAGCGATCAAGATTGCCTCAAGCAACAAGCAGGCAACGGTGTTGGCGATCACGTCATCCAGCTTTCCCATGCTCGTCATCGATGTATTCGAGCGTTCGTACTGGTGGAAAGCCGAAATCGCTGACTTCCCCACGTTCCCGGTGAGTATCAACATCCGCAGCCATGTACGCGATGAAGTAATCATGCCCAGTGGTGCAGGGTTCGATCTGAGCTCACTGCTGTGGATGGTCGGCCTCAACGCCTACGCTCACGCTCCCGCGCCGTGGCTCACCGACGGTGCACGCTACCGTTTGCGCCGCTGGCCAAACATCACGAACCTTCCGCACGATGCCGACCAGCTGCGCATGACCTCGATCCTGAGTCACGCCCCACTCTCGGCGAAAGAACTGGCTGCCATCGCAGAGACTGAGCCTCGTTCGGCCCACGCTCTCGTTGCTGCCCTCAGCCTGATGAACATCCTGCGGGTTCTTCCTGGTGCGAACGAGGAAGAATTTGGGGCCGCCCCAGCAACACCGGCACCCCGCGGATTCTTCGCTCGCCTGCGTGGTCGCCACAGCAAATAGCATTTAACGCACGAACGCGAGCCGTCTGCCTGAGCAGACGACCCGCGTTGTGACGAACCAGCTAGCCCTAGGGCTAGCGTTGGCTCGCTATGAATCCGTGCCTTTAGCTGTGGACCGCAGCGAGCGTGCGACGATCCTCGAGCAGCTGTGGCCAGAGCTTGCGGCGGTCGCGAACAACGAAGCCACGCGCAATGAAACGGTCCTTACCGTCGAAGCGGGGGGCATACATAGAGCGACCGTGCATAGCACGCAGGTTGTCGAGCATGAGCAAGTCACCCGCCTGCAACACGTGAGCATCGCGGTGTTCGATGTAGGTCTCAACAACCTTGCCGAGGAGGCGCTGGGCTTCAGCGGTGATGCCGTGCATGAGGTCCTGGTCAACGAGAATGTACGGGTCATCTTCTGGACCGGTGAGGATCGGGAAGGGGCCGCGTACGTCATCCGGACGAGGAATGTACGGCTGGAAGGACTCGTCAATTGTGGTTGCCCACAGCGGCTGGCGCAGCTTTGCTACGTCTTCGGCTGACATGTGCTGCACAAGCTTGCGACCCGAGAATGCATAGGTCTTAGCGTTTTCGTCGCCACGAAGGGCACCGAGGATCACGTAGTCAGGCTTGAAGACAGAGAAGCACTGCTCGGTGTGAGCTTCAAGCTCAACCTTCGAGCCCTGCGACTGCTGGGTGACAGCAAGCTTCGGGTTCGGAACCATGTCTTGGATGAGGTGGCCGTTGCCCTCAGCCTCGTAAGCGACCATGCTTCCGAGGAGGTGCGCGAGCATCCCCATCTCCTTAGCGAAGACGGTGCGAGCACCGAGACCGCTCTTGTTGTCGAGCGGGGTATCTGTCAGGTCTTCATCGACGTACAGTCCACGCACAACCATGATGCCGGCTTCAGAGCCAACTTCAGCAAAATTCAGAACAGCTGCACGAACCTCTTCGGGCAAGCTAAACGCTGCCGCCAGAGCCTGGCGACCGAAGTCATCCGGGTTCTCATTCGGGTGAGCGGTAATTCGCTCTGCAGCAGTATGGATCGCTTCGGCAGTAGCCGAGTCGAGAGTGAACAGGCTCGATTGGAGCTCGTGAACGGTAATGTCGCTCTCCTTGCTTCGTGCGGCGCGCAAGCTGTGGCTCATATGGCTCTTGGCAGGCGCGATCGCGGACATCGTCTCCATAGGGAAGACACCTCTCAAATTACACCCTTCGGGCCCAAAAGTAAGGGCGTCGTCAACGAATCTCGGGGCGTGCACAGCAAAAACGAAGCATTAGCAGAGGTGAACCACGGCGCCCATTTCTCGCGATAAGATTGTCCGGCCAGCGGGAGTGGTGAAATTGGTATACACGCAGGATTTAGGTTCCTGTGCTTTCGAGCGTGCGGGTTCAAGTCCCGCCTTCCGCACAACTGTTTTTCTTCCATTCCGGGGGTAATCCCCACAGCGGTGACTCCGTGACTCGCGATACTCTTCTGGTAGTTCATTGCTAACGTCGCCGACTACGCGCACCTAGCCGACGATTCTGGAGAACCTTTTGGTAGGCACCGCCCTCATCCCCTGGCTAGACCCGAACAACCTCATTGAGGGTTTCGGAGCCTTTGCCTTGCTCGGTGTTGCCTTCATCGTTTTCGCGGAAACGGGACTACTCGTCGGCTTTCTCCTGCCCGGTGACACCCTTCTGGTCATTGCCGGCGTCCTCACGTTCACCGGCGTTATCGGCTTCGACATCTGGTGGGTCTGTCTGGCCATAAGCGTCGCTGCATTCCTCGGCGGCGAAGTCGGATACCTGATTGGGCACAAGGTGGGCCCTCGGATATTCGAGCGAAAAGAAACCGGGCTTTTTAGCGTCGAAAATGTGAAACGCACCAACGCCTTCTTCAGCCGCTTCGGCGGCCTCGCCGTCATTCTGGCTCGCTTCGTTCCTGTCGTGCGCACCTTCGCCCCGGTCGCTGCTGGCGTTGGCCACATGGACTACCGCAAATACTCCATCTACAACGCCATTGGAGCGCTTATCTGGGGTTCAGGCCTCACGTTCGCAGGCTACCTGCTCGGCTACATTCCGCCGTTGCGTGACTTCATCGTCGAATACATCGACCTCATTCTTCTCGCCGCTGTCACCGTCTCAGTGCTCCCCACCGCGTACCACTACTTCCGGTCGTCCTACAAAGCGAAAAAGGCACGCGATGCGGGTCGGGCAGACGCCATCAGCGATGCCGAAGCAGAGCAGCTTTCGCTGCACCCCAAAGACTTCGACCAGAACCTCGACGACTAAGCGGGGTCTGCTCAGCGGGGTCTGCTACTCGGGTCTGCTGAGCGAGTTCTGCTAACCGAGACGCTTACGAAGAGCAGCGACAGCCTGCTGAGCGCTGCGACGAACTTCAATGTCTTCATCCTTGACGAGGGCAGACATCGCATCGATATCGTCAGCTGTGCCGACCGTGCCCAGGGCGCGGGCGGCTGAGGCGCGAACGCGGGGAGTTTCATCCGAGAGGAGCGCCACAAGCTGCTCACGAGCGTCGAGTCGACGAGTGGCAACAACACGCGTCGCCATCTCACGCACTCGCCACGCTTGATTGCTGAGGGTGGTGACTACGGCATCCGCAGCACTGTCATCCCAGGCGTGCAGCAGGGCACGGGTGCCCCACAGTTCTGGCCAATAGAGCACAGGGGCGCCGTCGAGAATGCCCTGAGCGTGCTCTCCTCCGACGATCAGCAGAAACTCTTTGCCCTCGTTGTTGCCCGCGATAAGCGAGACGGCGCGTTCGACAATGACAGCTTCACCATGTCGTTCGCTGGCGGCCGCGATGCGGGCGGCAATGGGGAGTTCAAGATCTACGGCGTGGGGATCATCATGTTCAGACACCCCACAACTGTACGTTGTTGTGCTGTGTGTGCCGACCGAAGCCCGCGTTTTAGCTTGTGCCGAGCAGTTGAGCGCGAACCGTGGGCATAAGTGCGGTGAATGCCTGAGCTCGGTGGCTGAGGGCGTCTTTCTGCTCTGATGTCAGATCTGCCGATGTTCCCTGCTGACCGTCCGGACGAAAAATGGGGTCGTAGCCGAAGCCCTCAGCACCACTGCGCTCGGTCGCGATCGTGCCAGGCCAGAGCGCGAGTTCAACAAACTCGTGAGTCTCAGCACCGGTGATGGCTGCAGGAACCACGAGGGCGGCGGCACAGGCAAACTGGGCGGCGCGATCATCCACGCCGTCCATATTCGCGAGCAGTAGCTCAAGGTTGTCCGTGTCATCGCGCGTGCCCGCGTACCGCGCCGAGTGGATGCCTGGGGCACCGCCAAGCGCATCAACACAGATTCCGGAGTCGTCAGCGAGCGCCGGCAATCCGGTGTGGGCGGATGCTGCCCGTGCCTTGATCAACGCGTTCGCCTGAAACGTGTCGCCATCCTCTACCGGCTCTGGCCCGTTATAGGCGACGAGTTCGAGGCCGTCGAGCGCTGGGCCAAGGATGCGGCGCAACTCAGCGACTTTGTGAGCGTTGTGGGTGGCGAGGACGACTTGCATTAGTTGGCGGCTGCTCCAGTGGTATCTGCATCAGGAGTGTCTTCGGCGAGCGATGCGACTTGCATGGCGGTGAGGTCAACAGCTCCGGCGAGCGCAAGGTCGAGAAGGGAGTCGAGTTCGCGACGGTCGAATGGTGCGCCTTCGGCTGTGCCCTGAACCTCGACGAAGAGACCGCGGCCGGTGACGACAACGTTCATGTCGGTCTCGGCGCGAACGTCTTCGACGTAGGCGAGGTCGAGCATCGGCTCACCGTCGATGATTCCGACGCTGACGGCAGCGAGCGAGTCAAAGAGGGCCTTCGAGTTCTTGCCGATGAACTTCTTCTCGCGACCCCACTCGATCGCGTCAGCGAGTGCAACATAGGCACCGGTGATGGCTGCCGTACGGGTACCGCCGTCGGCCTGAAGAACGTCGCAGTCAATCACGATCGTGTTCTCGCCCAGAGCCTTCATGTCGACGACAGCGCGCAGGCTGCGACCGATGAGGCGCGAGATCTCGTGAGTGCGGCCGCCAACCTTGCCCTTGACGGCTTCGCGGTCCATACGGCTGTTCGTGCTGCGGGGAAGCATCGAGTACTCGGCCGTGACCCAGCCCTTGCCCTTACCCGCCATCCACCGCGGAACGCCATTGGTGAAGGAAGCTGTGCACAGCACCTTGGTCTTGCCGAAGGAAATCAGCGCTGAACCCTCAGCCTGGTCGCTCCACCCGCGCTCGATCGTGACTTTGCGGAGTTCGTTGTTTTCGCGACCATCGTGACGTGTCATGTGCTTCTCTCTATCGGTAATTCGGGGTCGTGGTGAAGCTGCTCAGGGCAGCGGCGGGAGATTAATCACGCCAGTATCAAAAGTTTCGACGCGCACAACGTTTGGCCCCATGAAGCGGGACGCCAAACGGGTGAAGCCTGATTTGTCTGGCCCGGTCGCTTCAAAGGTGTGACTCGCTGGTTGAGACGGATCGCGCAGCAGGTCGTGCGCCACAAGGGTGCTGTAGACGTCAAAGGCGGTCTCTTCAGCACTCGAGACGAGGGTAACGTCGCGGCCCATCACATACTGAATTGCGGCCGAAATGTGCGGATAGTGGGTGCAGCCAAGCACGAGAGTGTCAATCTCGGCGGCTTTGAGCGGTGCAAGATATTCCTCGGCCACCGCGAGCACTTCCGGCCCGGTCGTGACTCCCGCTTCTACAAACTCCACAAATCGTGGGCAGGCTTGAGTAAATAGTTCGATGTCGGATGCCGCAGCAAAAGCATCCTCATAAGCACGCGACTTAATCGTGCCCTCGGTGCCAATCACTCCGACGCGACGATTGCGGGTCTGACGCACTGCCGCCCTCGTGGCGGGCTGGATCACTTCAACAACCTCGATGCCATACGCCTCGGTGTACCGCTCGCGTGCATCCCGCAGCATCGCAGCAGAGGCGGTATTGCAGGCAATCACGAGCAACTTCACCCCATCGTCAACGAGACGATCCATCACTTCGAGGGCATAGCGCCGAACATCCGCTATCGGCTTGGGTCCATACGGCGAGTGAAGAGTGTCACCAACGTAAACGATCGACTCGTGGGGCAACTGGTCGATGATGGCACGGGCTACGGTGAGGCCGCCAACTCCGGAGTCGAAAACGCCAATGGGTGCATCAGTCACGCTCTCAATCGTAGTGGGGGATGTCCGTTGAGACCCTGACAGCCCTCACGGTCTGTCGCGTACGCTAATCAGGTGAGTACCGCTCTGCTAACTGACCAATACGAGCTCACCATGCTCGACGCCGCAATCGGCAGTGGCCGCCATGAACGCCCCTGCGTTTTCGAAGTGTTTGCCCGCCGACTTCCCGACAGCCGTCGCTACGGCGTTGTCGCTGGAACCGGTCGCCTTCTTGAACTGGTTGAACAGTTTCGTTTCGGCGACGACGAGTTGTCGTTCTTGAAGCAGAACAAGATCGTTGGACCAAACACCATCGACTGGCTAGCCAACTACCGCTTTACCGGAAACATCACGGGCTACCGCGAAGGTGATGCCTACTTCCCCGGCTCTCCCGTGCTCATCGTCGAGGGCTCATTTGCTGAGGCTGTACTGCTCGAAACTTTGGCGTTGAGCGTGCTCAACTATGACTCCGCCGTGGCATCCGCTGCTGCGCGCATGGTGTCTGCCGCCGACGCGCGACCCATCGCCGAGATGGGATCACGTCGCACTGGCGAACGTTCTGCCGTGGCATCCGCTCGCGCCGCCTATGTTGCAGGGTTCAGCGCAACGAGCAATCTCGAAGCCGGTCGCAGTTGGGGCGTGCCAACGATGGGTACCGCAGCACACTCATTCACGCTCTTGCACGATTCAGAAGAAGAAGCATTTCAGGCACAGGTTGATGCTTTTGGGCCTTCGACGACACTGCTCGTCGACACCTATGATGTCGAAACGGCAGTAGCGCTTGCGGTCAAGGTCGCTGGCCCTGACCTTGGCGCGGTGCGAATCGACTCTGGTGACCTTGCCGTTCAGGTCGCTGCCGTTCGCGCTCAACTAGATTCTCTGGGTGCAACCAACACCCGCATTACCGTCACCAATGACCTCGACGAGCATGCGATTGCTGCGCTGCGGGCGGCACCCGTCAACTCGTTTGGTGTGGGAACTTCGGTCGTTACCGGCTCGGGGCATCCCGCTGCTGGCATGGTCTACAAGCTGGTGGCCCACCACAACGACGCCGGTGAGTGGGTGTCTGTTGCCAAGAAATCGACAGCAAAAGCTACTGTCGGTGGGCACAAAGCTGCCATCAGAACTCTCGAAGGCGGTCTGGCCGAAACCGAGTTGATTTATCAGGCTTCTGAGGGCCGCCCCGCGGTGACGGGTCGCGACCTCATTGTTGACCTGGTCTCGAATGGGTCGGCGGATGCTCGTTGGCTTGGTCGCGAAGGAACCCTTGCCGCACGGGAGCACCACCAGAACGCTCTGGCAGAGCTTCCCCAAAACGCTTTCCGGCTGTCACGAGGCGAACCCGTTGTGCCAACCGTGTACCGCTAAGAGCTAGGCTTTCATCTTTTCGTAGACCTCTTTGCAGGTCGGGCACACAGGAAACTTCTCAGGGTCGCGGCCCGGGGTCCACAGCTTTCCGCAGAGTGCGCGGATGGGTTTGCCGGAGAGCGCTGATTCCATGATTTTGTTCTTGGGCGCATAGTGCGAGAAGCGTTCGTGGTCGCCCTCTTCAACCTGCTCTTGATTGAGCAGTTCTTCAAGTTCGCGGTCGAGAGTGTCGGTTCCGCCGCCAGTGTGATCGGTGTCAGCCATGCGTCAATTCTACTTCTGCAGAACCCATTTTAGTTCTGTGAAGAAAGTGCGAGCAGTTCTGGGCCTCGACGCACCATAATGCGGCCGCCCCAGTACACGCCGATGACCATGATGATCAACCCAAGCGAAACGCCAACCAAGAGCGCGGCCCAGTGGGGTTGAAGGTCGGTGAACGGGTTGAAGAACACTACGGCGAGCACGGGGACCGCGAACAGAAGGGTCAACGCGAAGGTCAAACTTTGCACTGTTGCAGCATTGGAGACGAGCGCTTGGGGCTGCATGAATGCGCCGTGACCCGGAAGCGGCGCGGCGTACGGGAACGCGGCCGAACTGACGCTCGAAATTCCGAGCCCAGTGAAGAGAACGCAAAGGCTGAGCCCGATCAGTCCTGGCAGCGCAACGGAGTTGCCAACGATGAGAACGGTGACGATGCTCCCGATGATGGCTAGGGAAATTCCGACCATCAAGTTGGGAACAATTCGCCCCCAGCGGTCGTCAGCACCGCGAGTGTGAGCTGATACGTGAGTCCACAGCGCGGTGTTGTCATGCGCTACGTCATTGTGCGCGCTCCAGCCGAGGAACAGACACATGACGGGAACGGGGATCCACGCAATGACGTCAGCTCCGATTCCTCCAACGAGGAGGGCGGCAACCATACCGATAGGAATGATGGGGATGGCAGCAAGCGCAACGAAGTAGCGGGCGTCACGCGCCCAGTAGCTGAGGCTTCGTGCCGCAATCGCCCCTAGCGGTGTTGATGGCATGACGCGGAACCAGCCCAAGCCAGAACGATAGGTCTCTACGGCACTTCTCTCCGGGCGCGAAAGCACGTAGCCGAGCAGAAAATACCATGCGGCGGCGAGCACAACAAGGAATCCGAAGGCCATCCCGAGCCGAGCGGCCGCTCCACTTACGTCGCCGGCGACGCTGGCGGCCGGCGCGCTGAAGGCGACCCCCAGCGGCGTCCATTCGAGAACGGAAGCTACTCGGCGTAGCACTGGCAGTACTTGCGATTGGTAGTCAGCTAGTGCGAGCAGCACGGCGATGGGCAGCGACGCAACGACGAGGGTCACTGCGGCAAAGCCGAAGCCTTCGCGCAGTCGGCGAGTGCTCAAATAGCGCGCTGCGACAAGGCTTGCTAGGCGGGAACCAATAACTGCGGTGGCGATCACGATGAGGCCAGAGACAACGGCGACGAGGGCGGATGTAACTGCTCCCGACCAGGCAACGACCTGAGCAACCACCAAACCAACCAACATGAGGGTGGGGATGCTGATGGCGCCGGCGAGCAGTAACAGCAGCGCGAGCCGGAGCCGGCTGAGCGGCAGGTAGGAGAACCGGCGGGGGTCTAGCGCATCATCCGCGTTCCAGCCGAGCGGCATGAGGAGGAATCCCGCGAGCAACACTGACCCGAAGACAATTAGCGTGCTACTGGCGACTTCTGCGGTGGTTTCACGCAGGTTTGCGACGGCAATGACCGCAATCACAAAAAGGGCAGCGCTATAGAGCAGCACCAAGACCATGCTTGAGGCAACGAGTGGCCCTCGACGGAACGTGTTCGCGAGGAGGGTCAGTTTCAGTCGGAGAAACTGCTCAACCACTCGAGCCCTCCCCCACTGGAGTTTGTTCCGGTCAACTGCACGAAGCGATCTTCCAGCGACATACCGTTGCGAACTTCATCAATTGTTCCGTCGGCCAGCAGAGTGCCTTCAACAATTACGGCGACGTGGCTGCAGACACGCTGCACAAGTTCCATGCGGTGGCTGGAGAGCAGCACAGTTCCGCCAGCGTTCACATACTGCTTGAGGATGCGGGTGACAGTTGCGGCGGACACCGGGTCAACGGACTCAAATGGTTCGTCGAGCACCAGCAGTCGCGGTGAGTGAATCATGGCGGCGGCGAGCGCGACCTTCTTGAGCATGCCGGATGAGTAGTCGCTCACGAGCCGGCCCATCACGTCATCAAGACCGAATGCTGTTGCCAAGTCTGAGGAACGCTTGCGCACCTCAGCGGCGTTGAGGCCACGCAATACTCCCGAGTAGTACAGCAACTGCGAGCCTGTCAGGCGATCGAAGATGCGAAGACGGTCGGGAAGCACACCGATAGAGCGTTTGGCGATCTCTGGGGAATCCCACACATCGATCCCATTGACGCTTGCCGTTCCCGAATCTGGGCGCAAGAGGCCTGTAATCATCGACAGGGTTGTCGTTTTTCCTGCACCGTTTGGGCCGACGATGCCGTAAAAGACTCCAGCACGAACGTTGAGATCGATGTCGTTAACAGCAACCGTCTCGCCAAAGTCTTTCGTCAGACCGCGAACCTTCAAAACGATGTCGCCGGATGTCGGCTCAAGTGCATGAGACAGCGTCTGAACGGCAACCACACCGTCACTCTCGGACACAAGCTCTGGCTCAGGTTCTGCCTCTGGTGAGGGCTCCGGCACCAACTCGGGTTCCGGCTCTGGCTCTGGCTCTGGCTCTGGCTCAGGCTCTGGCTCTGGCTCTGGCTGAGGCTCGATTTCGGGTACGAGAACAGGCTCGAGAACAGGCTCAGGTTCGACTTCAGCCTCGAGAGCTAACCCTCGTTCGAGTTCTTCGTCGTCTGGCTCTGGCTCGGCGACTTTCTCGGGTGCGGGTGCAGCAACAGCAAATTGAGCCGCGAGCGCGCGCAACCGAGCAAGGCCTACGAGAACAGCGTCGGGCTTTTCCGTAGGTTCAGGAGCCGCAGCCTCGACTTCAGCGCTCGTGGCCTCAGCTTCAGGTGCGATCGTCGTTTCCGCAGCCACTTCCGTGACTTCGGTGGGCTCAGCATCAGGTTCTGACGTCACAGCGGGCTCAGCAGCTGCAGGAACTACCGATACTGATTTCTCGAGGTGGGCGGCAGTTGTTGCCTCGCCAGAAGAACTATGTGGGGAAGGAACAGCCTCCGCTGCGTTGGGGACGGAGTCACCAGGTGTCGCGCTAGTCGGCTGCGATTCGCTGGCGTTCGACATAATCGGCTTCCGCACCCCTGATCGTGGCGCCCTCGGCTTGGGGTCTGTCGACCTTGGCACCGTCGGCTTGGGGGCAGCTGGCTTAGGAGTCGTTGAGCGCGGCGTTGACGTTCGTGACGCTGTCGGCGTCGCGCCAGCAGCTTTCCCCGTCGACGCGCCCGATCCTGCTGCTTTACTTGCGGCAGCCTTAGTGGCGGCAGCCTTCGCCGCAGCAGCGCTCTTAACAGGAGCGGTTTTGGATGCGGCGGGTTTCTTGGCGGCAGGCTTACGAGTAGCAGAGGATGTAGACGTGGCGGGGCTCGATTGTGCTTGAGTTCCGCGGGCCGCAGCGGGCTTCCGGGGGCTCGTTGCGGGCTTCGTTGCCGGCGTTTCTACAGTCTTCTTGCCCTCGTCGGGTGTTTGGGCGTTTTCCACTGTCCAAACCTACCAATCAGATGCCGAGCGCATGAGCGAGTATCACAAATAGACAACAACCCCGCAAAATCGATGGAGTTCTCGGCGGGCACCGTTAGCCTGACTATCGCACAAGGGTGTGTCGATATTACCAATCTCGGGTGAACAACAGGTTAATCACTTAGCCTCATCCCCGAATCCCAGAACTACTGAGGAGACCACCATGACTACACAAGTCGTAATTTTAGCTGCCGGAATGGGCAGTCGCTTGGGCCGTTCGCTCCCGAAGCCGCTTACTGAGCTCAATGATGGCCGCACCATCATGCAGCAGCAGTTCGACAACATCCACCACGCGTTTGGCACCAACGTCAAGGTGACCATCGTTGTTGGCTACAAGCTTGAGCACATCATCGAAGCGTTCCCCGAAGCATCGTTCGTATACAACGAGCAGTACGACCAGACCAACACGTCCAAGAGCCTCATGCGTGCACTGCAGGCATCAACTCCCGGTGGAGTTCTCTGGATGAACGGTGACGTTGTCTTCGACCCGACCGCTCTTGAGCGCGCCGCCGTCATGGTCGCTCGCGACCAGTCCTTCGTGAGCGTCAACACGGCAAAGGTTTCTGACGAAGAAGTCAAGTACACGACCGACGCCGAGGGCTTCATCAAGGAACTCTCCAAGACCGTCAAGGGCGGCCTCGGCGAAGCCGTTGGCATCAACTACATTTCGCGCGACGCCAAGGCAACACTGTTGCGCCACCTCAAGAAGGTTGGCGACCAGGACTACTTCGAGCGCGGCATCGAGCTCGCAATTGACGAAGATCGTCTGCTCATCGAGCCGATCGATATCTCAGACCTCTACGCCATTGAGGTTGACTTCGCTGAAGACCTCGAGCGCGCAAACCTCTTCGTCTAGGCAAAACTTTTCGGCTCCACGAGCCATGCAGCAACGCCCGCCCCGCACACAGTGCAGGGCGGGCGTTGCTGATTAAAGCGAAGAATCGCTCACCCTGCTGCGAATGAGTACAGCTTCTGTCGAATTGCCCGCTTACTATTGGGGCGTGGCGAACACAGCATTGGGCCGGCCAGCATGGTCTCCCCTCACCCGATATCGCCGCACTCTCTGGTTGCTCACTGTCCGTGACCTGCGCGTGCGGTACTCCACCTCAGCCCTTGGCTACGTGTGGAGCATCCTCGACCCCCTGGTAATGGCGGGCATCTACTGGTTCGTTTTCACACAGGTCTTTGACCGCACCGTTGGCGAACAGCCGTACATCGTTTTCCTCCTTACCGCCCTATTACCGTGGATGTGGTTCAACGGCGCTGTGTCGGATGCCACCCGCGCCTACCTGCGTGAGGCCAAGCTCATCCGGTCCACCAAAATCCCTCGCACGATCTGGGTCGCGCGCCTCGTACTTTCCAAGGGAATCGAGTTCATTGCTAGCCTGCCGGTGCTCGCGTTCTTTGCCATCGCCACTGGAGCGGTCTTGCACTGGGAAGCGGTGTACTTCGTTCTGGGAGTAGTGCTCCAGGCGATTCTTACCGTTGGTGTCGGACTCATCGTCGCGCCGCTCGTGGTCTTTTTCCGCGATCTTGAGCGAGCAACCAAGCTTGCTTTGCGCTTTCTGTTTTATGCCTCCCCCATCATTTATGGCATCCCCGATCTTGCGAGGTTGGGGCTCGACGGACTCGCTGCGTTCAACCCGCTCGCCGGGATTTTTTCGCTCTACCGAGCAGCATTCTTCCCTGACCAACTCGACTGGTACGCGGTGCTCATCGGAGCTCTCATGAGCCTCATTTTGGTTGCCGTCGGAATCCTTGTCTTCGTGCGCACCGAACGTGCCGTGCTGAAGGAGATCTAGTGCCCGACAATTTTGTGATTCAGGTGCAGGATGCCGGCATCCGTTTTCGACTCAATCGACGGTCCCGTCGCAACTTCAAAGACCTTTTTGCCGGTCGCAAACGCCGCGCACGCGCCGATGAGTTTTGGGCGCTGCGCAATGTGAGCTTCGATGTCACGGCCGGCGAAGCAATCGGTGTCGTAGGACGCAACGGTCAAGGCAAGTCGACCCTCCTCAAACTTGTTGCCGAGGTCATGCTCGCCGACGAAGGCCACGTGCAGGTTGGCCAAGGAGTCGCCCCGCTCATCGAGATCACGGGAGGTTTCGTTGACGATCTCAGCGTGCGCGACAATGTGTACCTGACCGCTGGGCTGCACGGCATGACGAAACGGGAAATCAGCGAGCGATTCGACGAGATCATCGGTTTCGCCGAGATTGAACGCTTCATCGATACGCCGTACAAACATCTCTCGAGCGGAATGAAGGTGCGCATTGCCTTCGCAGTAATTTCCCGCCTTGAAGAACCCATCATTCTGGTGGATGAGGTTCTCGCGGTCGGAGACAAAGCGTTCCGCGAAAAGTGCTACCGCCGCATAGAAGATCTCCTTGAGGGCGGGCGAACACTCTTCTTCGTCTCCCACAATGAGCGAGATCTGCGCCGCTTCTGCAGCCGCGGACTCTACCTCGATAAGGGTGAACTCGTGCTCGATGGACCCATCAACGATGTGCTGGCGCGATACAACGAAGATTACGGTTCCTCAACACCAACCTAATTCTCGGGATGGCATCAGATCACTCCGGTACGGTTAAACCCATGGCTTCTAGCGAACTAAACACGTCGCACCCCATGGTTGTGCGTGGTATCGACCGCGTTCTCACGGTTCAGCGTCCCGTCGTGCTCGCTCACATTCGCAGCATCCGAAAAGGCAAGCCGAACGCGAGCACCGATGAAATCATCGCGATTCTTGAACGACGCTATCTTGCCGCAGTGACGACCGGCGGTGCCCTCGTTGGCGCCAGCGCTGCCATTCCGGCAGTCGGCACCGGAGCGTCGTTGGCGCTCTCCAGCGTTGAAACGGCTGGCTTTCTGGAGGCAAGTGCCCTCTTCGCCCAATCTGTCACCGAAGTTCACGGAATCGTCGTTGACGATCCTGACCGCGCACGAGCCCTAGTAATGACAATGGTGCTTGGCACCGCCGGCAGCGACCTCGTGAAGCAGCTCGCCGCTCAAGCCACGGGAACCGGCGCTGTTCGCTCTGCCTATTGGGGTGAAACCCTCGCCAAGGGAGTGCCTACCGCGCTGATGGGCCCCCTCGCCGACCGCATCAAACGCACCTTCATGAAAAAGTTCGCAGCAGCCCAGGGCACCAACATTGTTGGTCGACTCATTCCCTTCGGTATTGGCGCTGTGATCGGTGGTGGTGGCAACCACATTTTGGGGCGACAGATCATCCGCACCGCACGCCAAGGGTTTGGTCCAGCACCAGCCACCCTGCCGTCGTGGCTCGAACCCGTACTCGTCATCAAGGCAGCCAAGACACCCAAGCCCGCCAAAGAACCCAAAGCGCGGGGCGACCGCAAGCGTGCACGACCGTTGACCACGTTGCGCAAAAAGACAGGGTGGGTCGAACTGGAGAGCTTCGCCGACCTCAACGATCACGTCGACATTGATGCCCTAACGGATGACCGCCCCTAGTCGCTACTCGGCAGCAGGTGACTCGTCGTCGTCATCCTCAAAAGGATCGCCTTCGCTGCCCTGACGGTCACCAATGTGGATCTGGGCGTGACGGTGCCAGAGCGCTACCAGCGACTCCACTGCGTCGTGGAACCGGGCTGTCGCAGCACCGGGACTGGTATCGCCAAAGTGACGTTCCGCCCAATACCCCAAACGTTCTTGCGCTTCAGCATCAAACTGAACTCGCTCGACGATCGACAAAATATTTTCTGCCTGATCAGCGGGCAACCACTCGCACGCTCCTAGGTACCCTGCCTCATCGATATCGGCCAAAGGCGATGCCGGGCGAGCAACAATCAACGGTTTGCCCGTGGCGAGCCGGTCATAGACCATTGCCGAAACGTCAGTGATCGCGACATCCGCCGCCACCAACTGCCAACCCAGCTCATTTCCGTCATCGTAAATGTGCTGAACTGAAGGATCAGTCTCGTTGGCTTCAGCAATCGCCGCAATGATCGCAACGTTCGCATTCTTGTACTCCGTGTCAACAACGCCACTTCGGGGGTGCGGACGGTAAATGAAGCGGTGCTTGTCGCTGGCAAGCACCGCTGTGGCCAGAGCAACACCGTGAGTCGCAATGGAACCGTATGCTGCAGCTTCGCGGTCGCCCTCCCACGTTGGCGCATAGAGAACGACAATGCGGTCATCCGGTGTGTAAGGCAGCTCACCAGCGAAATGATCGGCCTGCGGTCGCCCGATCGGGATGGCCCGCTTCTTGAGATCGAAATCCCAGAGCTTATGGCTGAGGCGATCAAGGGCAGCCTCCCCGGCCACGAAACTGAAGTCGTAAGCCTTGAACTGGTTGGTCGTCATGTACATCTTGTCGCTCTCACCATGATTGATGAAAACGTGCCACATGCGGCCATAGCGGAACATCTGAAAGTTTTTGGCATTCTGATTGACGTAAAACACAATCTTCAGCGGCTGCTCCGAAACGAACTGTTCAAGCTCAGAAACGCGACGCAGGTAAACAGTGGGAACTGGCGCCTCATCCCACAACGCCAACACCGAACTGGGAGACCGGGCGATGATCGAAACCGGAAAACGCTTAGAGAGCTCGGCAAGCGGTGCGTACCACTGACGCATTTGGTAAAGATTTACTTTGGTGTCAGCAAAGTAGACGGCGATGCTTACGGAGCCAGGAGTCGGTAGCGGATGTTCGCCAACGATCTGGGCGACTCGACGTCGATTGCGGCGCGAGCGCAGCATTGTGCGCACCACTTTGCGGGCAGTCGTGAAGTCTTTCAGTAGCGCCATGGTCTCAATCAAATCAGTGGTGGGCCGGTGCAACGCACTTCCCACCACACCGTTATCGAGCCGATGCTGATGCGGTGGAGTGAAATTGGGCCGCTCTTTCGATAGTACTCGCCATCGTTGATCTGGCATTGGTGGGGCAGAGTACTGGAATCCGCAGGTTTTCGCAGGTTTAGAAGGTACGATTGATAGAATGACCGATTCTGATTCAACCGCACCGTCTGACTCCACCGAGACCGCGATCACTTTCTCCGACCTCGCGCTCAGCGATGCGGTATTGAAAGCGGTCCGTGACATTGGCTACGAGACGCCTTCGGCTATCCAAGCAGCCACTATTCCTACTCTTCTGGAGGGGCGTGACGTAGTCGGCCTCGCCCAGACCGGCACGGGAAAAACCGCAGCGTTCGCGCTACCAATTCTCTCGCGCCTCGACGTTTCCCAGAGCAAGCCCCAGGCTCTCGTGCTCTCCCCTACTCGCGAACTCGCGTTGCAGGTGTGTGAGGCTTTCGAGAAGTACGCAACCCACATGCGTGGCGTACACGTGCTTCCCGTTTACGGCGGCCAGGCCTACGGCGTGCAGCTGTCGGCCCTGCGCCGCGGTGTTCACGTTGTTGTCGGTACTCCCGGCCGCATCATGGACCACCTCGCTAAGGGCACCCTTGACCTTTCCGAGCTCAAGTACCTCGTTCTCGATGAGGCCGACGAAATGCTCAAAATGGGTTTCGCCGAAGACGTTGAGACGATCCTCGCCGATACCCCAGATGACAAACAGGTTGCACTCTTCTCAGCCACGATGCCGGCTCAGATCCGCCGCATCTCCAAGAAGTACCTGAACAACGCTGAAGAAATCACCGTCAAGTCGCAGACCACGACTTCGGCAAACACGAGCCAGCGCTACCTCGTTGTCTCGTACCCGCAGAAGGTCGACGCGTTGACGCGCATCCTCGAGGTTGAAAACTTTGAGGGCATGATCGTCTTCGTTCGCACCAAGAGCGAAACCGAAAACTTGGCTGAGAAGCTGCGGGCTCGAGGCTACTCAGCTGCAGCAATCAGTGGTGATGTAGCTCAAGCTCAGCGTGAGCGAACCGTCAACCAGCTCAAGTCGGGCAAGCTCGACATCCTCGTCGCAACAGACGTTGCTGCTCGTGGGCTCGACGTTGACCGCATCAGCCACGTCGTCAACTTCGACATCCCGGTTGACACTGAGTCGTACGTTCACCGCATTGGTCGCACCGGCCGCGCAGGTCGCAGCGGTTCAGCAATCAGCTTTGTGACCCCTCGCGAGCGTCGATTGCTCACCGCAATCGAGAAGGCAACGCGTCAGCCACTCACCCAGATGCAGCTTCCCTCCGTTGAAGATGTCAACTCCACGCGACTCACTCGCTTTGATGACGCCATCACTGAGGCGCTCAACCAGCAGCCGCGCATTTCTGCTTTCCGCGACATCATTGCCCACTATGTTGAGCACCACGATATTCCTGAGGCGGATGTTGCTGCCGCCCTTGCCGTTGTAGCTCAGGGTGAGACTCCCCTGCTGCTGTCGGCAGAAGAGGAACGCGCCCAGCGGTTCACGGAGCGCGAGGAGCGCAATTCGCGCAACGACCGCCCCGAGCGTGGTGGCGACCGCGGCAGTGACCGCGGCGACCGCCCAGAACGTCGCCCACGCTCTACCAAGCCGATGACGGCGTACCGCATTGAGGTTGGCAAGCGCCAGCGCGTTGAGCCCCGCCAGATCGTTGGCGCTCTCGCCAATGAGGGTGGGCTAAACCGTGACGACTTCGGTCACATCCAGATTCGTCCAGACTTCTCGCTCGTCGAGTTGCCCGCCGACATGTCGAAAGATGTGTTGGATCGCCTCCGCGATACCCGCATTAGCGGAAAGCTGATCGAGATCAGCCCCGACCGCAAGGCAAATGGCGGCGGAGCACGGGGCGGCGACGGAAAGTACCCGAGCCGCGATCGTTCCTTCGAGGGTGGCGCTCGCGCCAACCGCGAACGTGAAGAGTCACGTGGCTACAACAAGCGCGACTCGAGCCCTCGTGATGACGCTGGACGTGACAGCGGTTCTCGCGACAGCGGCAGCCGGTACGAAGATCGTCCGACGCGCAAGCCACGCAGCTAGCAGCATCTTTGCTTCAGCGGCAGCCTCGACACGGAAACGTGGAGGCTGCCGCTGAGTCAGTTAACGGGTGTTAGAGGAACTAGATCACCGGAGGGCGACCGGCACGGGCCATCCGCATCACGGTTTCCCAACTGAGGCTGCGACGGCCACCAGGATTCTGGCTCCATCCCGCAAACCAACCGCCCCACCACGCTCGCATGCCGACAGGGTTTCTCGCGGATCTCAGAATCTGTATTGCCGTCCAACTGGCGACATAGACGGGAACGAGGAGCACCGGCAGGTTGCGTTTCGCTAACCAGATGCGGTTGCGGGCGTTGAGTCGGTAGTAGTAGCTGTGGCGGGCAGGGTCGATAGCGGGATGATTCGCGACCAGATCGCCGGCATACCAAGCTCGCTTTCCTGCTCCCCACACTCTCCACGCAAGCTCTATGCCTTCATGGGCATAAAAGTACGGGTCGCCCCAGCCGCCGATCTCATCGAACAGGGCGCGAGGCATGAGCACAGCGCCCTCCCACACCGAAAAGACGTCACTGGGGTGCCGCGGGTCGCCCTTGCGAATGCGTGGGATCCAGCGGCGAGGATTCTCTTTGCCTTCAGCGTCTTCCACGCGCGGCTGCAGAAGCCCAATTGTGGGATCAGCAACTATCTTCTCAACAGCATCGCGCAAGAATGTTGGTGACGGGATGCTGGCATCGTCGTCGAGGAAGAATATCCAGTCACCGTGCACGTGGTCGACGCCGCGATTGCGACCAGCGGGAATACCTAAGTTGTCGGCCAGGTGTAGGCCGCGCACGCCATCCGGGAGCCCAACCGGTTCCCAGCCGTTGCCGACGACGATGATGTCGAGATCAACATCCTGCTGCGCCTGAAGGGTGGCCAGTCCTCGGGCGAGGTCGTCGGGGCGCTTTCCCTGCGAAAGGGAAACAACACCAATTCGGTGGATCATGAGCGAACGCGCTTGGACGCCATAATCGCTACGAAATGCCCAGCCAACGCGAGTGCTGCGAGTGGAAGCAGGATGAGGAGCACGGTGCGTTCTGCAGCGAGTGCGGGCACAAAGAGGGCGATGATTGCTGTTGCAAACGCGATCATCGTCAGTTCTACCGAGTGGTACAGGCGGTGGAAGGGAACGAATCGCGCGAGCCGACGCAGTTTCGCGACGAGGCTGTGGCTGGGTTCTGCTTCGCCCTTGCGGTCGCTCAGTTTCTCAAGACCGGCATTGGCGCGTGCGACATGAACCATGTCGTTGAGTGCTTTGTTGAGCACGATGAGGAGTGCGAGCGCGAAGCCTGCGGTTGTCCAGGCGAAGTCTGCAGGAAAGTCGAGAGGCCAGCCTGCAGCCCGGATGCCGAGAGCAATGGGGATGAGGGCTTCGGTGCTGTAGTGCCCGACCTTGTCAAGGAACACTCCTGCCGGTGAGCGCGTGTTCCGCCAGCGGGCGACTTCACCGTCGCTGCAGTCGACGAGCATTTGCATTTGGCCGAGGATGAGAGCGAGGGCGGCGCCGGTGAATCCGGGGATGAGGAGGGCGGCGGCGGTTAGCCAGCCGGTGAGGATCATGAGGCCGGTTACGCCGTTGGCGCTGATGGATGTCTTCAGCAGCATCCAGGTGAGGTACGGCGAGATGTCGCGTAGGTAGAGCGAGGCCGTCCAGTGTTCGGCATTGGCACGCATCCGAACTTCTGGTGGTTGCGTTACTTCTCGTAGTTGCGCGATGCTCTGCGGTCGGGCTGAGGGGTCTGCTGGTGTGGGGGTGGACACGCTGTTACCTTCCCGTATGCGCAGTGATGTTCTTGGTGAGCTTGAGGAATCCGAGGATGAAGCCGGTGCCCCATCCGAAGTGGATGCACGGCAATACGATCAGATACCAAAGACCTGATCGTAGCCCCTCTTTTGCTGCGGCGATGCCGGAGGCGGCGAGCACGAAGAGTGCGTAGATGATCGGGGCGATGTAGGCGAGGCTCAGCCAGCTCGCGTTTGTGGCGCTGCCAGTGATTCCCAGGATGAGTCCGAGGAGCGTGCCGAGCACGGCTAGGGGTGGCGCAAAGTAGCGCAGAGAGTTTGCGGTGCCGAAGCGGCGGGCGAGTTCTCCACGCCAGATTCCGGTGGCCACAAATTGGCGGATGAGTTTGCGAAGACTCGAGCGCGGACGGTAAACGACTTGAAGTTCTGGGGTGAACCACACTGTTCCGCCGCTTGCGCGGAGTCGACGGTTGAGTTCCCAGTCTTGACCGCGTTTGATGTCTTCGTCGAAGAGTCCGACTTCGACGAGGCGGTCACGTTGAAACACTCCGAGGTAGGCGGTGTCTGCTGGTCCAGCTTTTCCCCCGGTGTGGTGTTGGGTTCCGCCGAGACCTTCTGGTGAGCCGTAGGCGTGGGCGACGGCACGCTCGAACGGCGTGCGGCCTTCAGCTTTCATGATGCCGCCAACGTTGTCGGCACCGGTGCGTTCGAGCGTTTCGACTGCGATGCGGGTGTAGCTGGGTGGCAGCACGGAGTGGGCGTCTACCCGCACAACGATGGGGTGGGTTGAGGCGCGAATGGCGGCGTTGAGGCCACCAGGGGTGGAACCGAGTTCGTTAGGAATGTGACGGATGCGCGGATCGAGGCGCGCCATTTCGTCGATGACAGCGTTTGTTCCGTCGACGCTGGGGCCGAGCGCAAGCACGATTTCGAAGGAGCCTTCGTAATCTTGCGCGGTGAGGCTGTCGACGGCGGCCTCAATGTGCTCAACTTCGTTGAGTACGGGCATCACGTATGAAACACCCGTGAGGGCTTGAGCCTTCTTTGCCATGTGTTCCAATACGTCAGACTGAATTGTCGGTCGAGCTTATCGCGTTGGCCGCCGACTGCGGTGGTTACACACGTAAACGGCACGCACAGGCGTTGGCCTGTGCGTGCCGCGCACGTGGTTCGGTTCGCGTTACTGGAGCGAACCTAGGGTGACGTCGACGGTGTATCCCTTGCCGTCGCGCACGTAAGTGATGCTGGTGGTTTCGCCGGCCGAGTACGCACGTACTTGGGCGGTGAGGTCAGTCTTGTTGGTGATGGGGAGACCGTCGAAGCTGGTGACGATGTCGCCTACTTTGAGTCCGGCATCCGCTGCTGCTCCGCCGTCTGAGATGCCGACGATGCTTGCGCCAACAACTTCGGCATCGCTCTGGGCGGGGTCGTCTGTGACGTCGGCGACGGATGCTCCGAGAAGGCCGTGGGTTGCTGTGCCGCTTTCGAGGATTTCGTTTGCGACGCGGCTGGCGAGATTTGCGGGGATCGCGAATCCAACACCGATGCTGCCTGCGGTGCCACCAGAGGAGGCAATGGCTACGTTGATTCCGATGAGTTCACCGTCTGAGTTCAGTAGTGCACCTCCGGAGTTTCCGGGGTTGATGGCGGCATCCGTTTGTATCACCGAGAGCGCCACTGAGGCTTCGTTTGCTGTGCTTTGACCGCCGTTGCCGTTTTCGCCGAAGAGGTCAAAGTTCCACAGGTCGGGGGCTTGGCTTCCGTCGGGCTCTGGAGCAGTTTCGGGGTCTTCTGGCAGGGCCGATGATGCGATGGTAATGCTGCGGTTGAGGGCACTGACGATTCCGCTGGTGACGGTACCGGAGAGCCCGAGGGGTGCACCGATAGCGACGGTGGCATCTCCAACGTTGAGTTTGCTGGAGTCTGCAATATCTATGAAGGGCATATCGCTAGCGTCATCAATGTGAATGACGGCGATGTCTGAGATGGAGTCAAAGCCGACGACTGTTGCTGAGAGGAGGCGGCCATCGTTGGTGGTGACGGTGACTTTCGGGTCTGCGACTTTGCCGTCGAGGGTCACTACGTGGGCGTTGGTGATGACGTTGCCGTCTGCGCTGATAATGACGCCTGATCCGCTGCCGCCGGTGTTTTGCCCGCTCACGTTGATGGTGACGATGGCGGGTGCTGCTTTTGCTACCACGGAGGTCACGAGGGTGGCGTTGCCGGGGTCGTTGATGGTGATGGCGGCGGGGCTTGTTGATCCGCTAACGGCTGAGGTTGCTTGGTTGCCGACTGCCCAGAGTGCTACGCCTGCTCCGGAGGCGCCTCCGAGGAGCGCGACGATGGCGAAGCCAGCGACGAGTCCGAGTGTCATGCCGGATTTCTTTTTGGGGGCTGCAGTTTCTGTGTTGGCGTCAGCGGCGGCGGCGGTCGCGCCAGGGCCGAAGCTTGCTTCGGTTGCAGCGTTGGGCGTCCCTGCCGGGGCTGGGTAGGCGCTGGTGACGGCGGTGCCGGGGGTTGCGGGTGCTGCGGGTGCTGCTTCCACTGGTGCGGTTTCGTTTGCTACGGCATCTGTGGATGAAGTTTGTGTGGGTTCGGGGTTGTTGCTTGGGGTGCTGTTTTCTTCGGGGTTATTGCTGGGGTCGGATTCTTGGGGGTTCTCGGTCATGGGGTGCTCCTTTCAGCGGTGCTAGCCTCCATCGCCAACCTGTGCATTCTATTTAGGTCGGCTGTGGGTGGGCTGCGCGCTAGGCAGGAGTTCGTCGGGGTGTTGCGTTGTTGTTGTTGGTGGGTTGGTGGGTTGGTGGGTTGGTTGGTTGATTGGTGAGTGTTGTGGTTGTTAGCAGCCGATTCCGGTGGGGTTGGTGTTGCAGTCTTGGTCGACGAGCACTGTGGTGGCGTGGCCGGCTGTTGCGGTGAGTGGTGGGGCGTTGATGGTGAGGGTTCCGATGACGTTTTGCCAGTTGGTTCCTGCGACCCGGTATTCGGCGGTGTAGGTGACGGCGAGGGTGATTGTGTAGTTGCCGGGTTGGTTGTAGATGTGGCTTGTGGGTGTTGGGTCGAATTCGGCGATCTTGTATTTGGCCCAGGTTGCGCCTGCGGAGTTGAGGCTTGTAGTGGTTCCGTCGCCGTAGTTCCAGTTGTATCCAACGGGCGTGAATCGCACTTGGGCGGTTCCACCAAAGAGGGTGCCGTTGACGATGTGGGCGGATGCGGTGGCATAGAAGTTGGTGTCTAGACCCACGATCATCCACTGGTTGGGTTGCATTGCCGCGACTGGCGTTTGCGGTCGGAAGCTTGCGATGTCAGAGATGGTGATGGGGCCGGACGCTGTGTCAGCGGCGGGTGGCGTCCACGGCACGCACGGAAGTCGCTGAAGATCACACCAACTCTCCCCCACAGAGTTGACTGGCTCTATGGGAGCCTCAAAACTGACGCCATCCGCAGAGTTGTCGTTCGGCGCGGTGCCGCCCGTCGCGGGCACCTCGGTTGTGGCGCCGAGCTCGACGTACCCATCCCCGACAGTTCCGGTAGCCGGACATGCCGGTCCATCATCAAGTTCATCGCCGGCTTGACAAGTAACTGTTGAGGCGACGCCGCCGACCACCGAGGGAATGAGCGTGCCGGAAGCGACAACTATCAAAATAAGTAGATGGTTCAACAAGGTGACTGCTTCCACGGCTGTCGATCAGACAGGAAAAGTTTTTTGTCACTAGGTGAGTAGTCAAAACTGACTTGAACTATCCGCGGTGGCACATCGTCGTCCTTCACTCGGCTGCCGCTTGCATCGACGAGAAATGCCTTGGAGAGATCCTCACACACGTAGATCGTCACGAGTTCTTTTGCTGATCCATCTCGCGAATACCTCTGCAATTCAACCTGATCGAACGTAATGTCTGACGTCGAGTGTTTACCCTCGGATGCTAGTCGCGAGTAGACCGCGATTGCATCTTCCAATTCAGCCCCCACCGCTACGGATTCAAGGAGCACTTCGTCAACAGCCGCATTGCGTAGCGTCACGTTGATTACACGCACGTACTCCGCATAGGCCTCCTCCGCCGCCGCAAGGGCTTCTTCGTCGGTCGCGTAGGGCGCAACGAAGGTGGAGGTCGGTTGAGGTGGGGCCGCAGCATCGGGCGGCGCGCATCCGCTCAGCAAAGTGAGGAGGAGCGCGCCACCCGACGCACGTACGAGGTTCGGTAGCCGCATATGTCGACGCTAAACAGCCCACACGAATGAGGTGCTCGACTTTCCACAGCCAAAAACTGAAACCGGCCCCGCAACTCGTTAGGCTTGCGGAACAATGACTGTTACTGGATCTTGGGAACGCGCCGCCAATGGCGCCATGCTGCTCGGCACCGACGGGCAATTGAGCCAAACAATCTTCGCCGAAATGTCGGCACTCGCCGTGAGCACCGGCGCCATCAACCTCGGGCAAGGATTCCCGGACGAAGATGGCCCCATCGAAGTTTTGGATGCCGCACGCAAAGCCATCAGCGATGGTGTCAACCAATACCCGCCAGGCAATGGCCTTCCCGTGCTGCGCAATGCAATCGCCGAACACCAAGAGCGTTTTTACGGAATCGAAATTGATCCAGACACCGAAGTGCTCGCGACAGCAGGTGCAACCGAAGCGCTAGCAGCAACAATCCTCGCACTCACTAACGAAGGCGACGAGGTCATCACCCTCGAACCCTTCTACGACGCCTACGGCGCCATAATCAACTACGCGCGCGCCACCCACGTGACCGTTCCGCTGCGGGCCCCCGACTTTCAGCCCAACCACGACGACATCGAAGCAGCGTTCAGCGGACGCACCCGACTGATCATCCTCAACAGCCCCCACAACCCCACTGGCAGCGTTCTCAGTCGCGAAACCCTCGAACTCATCGTTGAACTCGCGCACAAATACGATGCCCTCATCGTGACCGACGAAGTCTACGAACACATCACCTTCGGCCACGAACACATCCCCATCGCGAGCCTGCCCGGTGCCTTCGACCGCACCATCAGCATCTCCAGCGGCGGAAAAACGTTCAACACCACCGGCTGGAAAATTGGCTGGATCACCGCACCACAGCCCATCCTGCAAGCCATCATGGCGGTCAAGCAGTACCTCACCTACGTCAACGGTGCACCATTCCAACCCGCAATCGCTGTCGGTCTCGGGCTACCAGATGACTACTTCGACGGCCTCGCCAGCGGTCTCGCCAGCAAACGCGACACCCTCGGCGCAGGTCTACGCAGTGCAGGATTCGACGTCACCACACCCCAAGCTGGCTACTTCATCATCGCGGATGCCGCACCCCTCGGAGTCACGGATGCTGCCGACTTCTGCCGCACCCTGCCCGACCTCGCGGGTGTCGTCGGAATCCCCGTCACCGCCTTCGTACACCCCGAAAACCACGGCGACTACAACACGCTCATCCGCTTCGCGTTCTGCAAACAAACCGACGTGCTCGACCGCGCTGCCGCCCAGCTCTCCGGAATGAAACCGCGCCACTAAGTCCTGGGAGCGCTACCGCTCTTCGCGCGGATGCACACCATAACGGCGCAGCTCCAGCGCGGGATTGATCGCCCTCACCTCATCAAGGCGAGCGTGCTCAATGTGGGCGACCGCGACATCCGTTCGCTCACCAATCGTCACCAACTCAACGCCCATCGGGTCGACGACCATGCTGTGGCCAACACCAATTGGCGGTGCATGATCGGCGGCCGCCACAAAAATAGTGTTCTCAATCGCCCGTGCCGTGAGAAGTGTGCGCCAGTGATACTCCTTCAGCGGCCCACGCACCCACTCGGCAGGCACGACAATGAGGTTGGCTCCGGCATCCACCAAACGGCGAGACACTTCAGGGAAACGGATGTCGTAACAGGTCTGCAAACCGACAGTGAAGCCCTCCCACGAGAACGTCTCCGGCGCACCAATCGACCCCGGAATGACCCAGTCGGATTCTCGCTGACCAAACGCATCGTAGAGATGCTGCTTGCGGTAAGTCGCAACCAGAGCACCTGTCGGAGCGATCGCCACGAGAGTGTTCGAGAAGCGGCCGATTTCATTGCTCGACTCCAACATTCCGGCAGCGACATGAATGCGCAACCGCTGCGCTAATGACGTCAGCGCCTGAACGAAAGGACCATCGAGAGGTTCGGCCGCCGCCAACCAGTCATCACCCATTGTCGGCGTGAAGTAGGCCGAGTACTCGGGGAACACCACAAAGCTCGCACCACGTGACGCCGCCCGCTCAGCAAGCTCAGTGATCGTCGCGATGTTCCCATCGCGATCGTCACCGGGGGCGAACTGGGCTACAGCAATAGTCGAAGCGGAAGTCATTCCCCCACCCTACGACCCGACCCCAGCAACAGGCCGGGAACGAAAGCAGAAAAGCTAAACGCCACCCTCAGCAATGAGTTTGCGATACGGCAGCAGCGCGGCCTTCATGCCAACACCCAGCACGCCAACGAGACGGTTGTCGCGGTAGTAGCCCACGGCAGCCTGCTCGGTGAGATCCCCTTCGAGGATGCGGATGTCATCATCCGACACCAAACCCAAAAGGCCATAAGCCTGCAGCTTGATCTCGAACTGGTTCGACCAGAATGAGGGCATCGGAGCGAACGGTTTCGCCACGACCTCAGCAAAGGTTTCATCGTCGGCCAGGCGCGCCGCCAACACAGCACCAGCACGCTTGCCGGTGTCAGTCGGAATATTCCAGTGCTCGATTCGACGCGGAACATCATCGAACATGGGGTTCGGAAAGCGCGCAATATCGCCAACGACATAAACATCATCGCGAGCGACACCATCGACAGTCACGGCGCGCATCGCATTATCGGCGAGCACCCCATCACTCAAATCGAGATCAGTGCCCTCAAGCCACTCAATGTTGCAGTCCGATCCGACCGACTCGATCAGAACGTCAGTATCAATGACACGGCCGTCGCTCAGCTCAACAGACTCAACCGAAGTCTCGCCATTGATCGCCGCAACCGTCACGCCAGAGAAAATGTCCACGCCCTCCTCGGTGAGCCGGCGGCGCATTTCTTTCGCCACCAACGACCCAAGTGGACGAATCATCGGTTCAACGCTCGGCGTCACAATCGTGACCGAGCAACCCAACTTGCGAGCGGTTGCGCTCAGTTCGCAACCCAAGAAGCCCGAACCGACAACAACAACGCGCGCACCCTCAGTGAGCTCTGCGCGCAACGCCATCGCGTCATCCAGTGAACGAACAACGTGACGGCCAGCAATCGGGGCAAAATCCAAGCGGCGAGCTCGCAGGCCCGTCGCGATAACGAGCGCACGCCACTCCTGCACGTTGCCGTCGTCAGTGGTCAGGGTTCGCGCATCAAGGTCGACCGCGGATGCCCGCACCCCGAGCATCCACTCAACATCACCCATCTCAGCGCGCGACGGAAACGCCACAGCCTCGTGGGTCACGTCCGTGGCCAACACCTCTTTCGACAGAGGCGGACGGTTATAGGGCGCATGCAGCTCGTCGCCAACTACGCGGATCGCACCGGTGTAGCCCGAACGACGAAGAGACTCCGCCGCGCGCAGCCCACCCATCGCCGCACCGACAATAACGACCGGTGCGGCGGGGTTAGCCTCAGACACTATTCGACGATTCGAATGGCCTGCATCGGGCACACATCAACAGCGGCTTCAATGTTGTCGCGCTCCGAGTCGGGCGCTTCCGCCACATACTCAAGCTTGTCGTCGTCGTTGAGCTTGAAGTTGTCTGGTGCCTCGAACACACACTGGCCGTAGTGCTGGCACTGGTTCATGTCGACTTCAATTTTGATCATCGCTTTTCCTCAACTTTCGACGGGTAGAGATCTTTCGACGGAGTTCGAATGCCTCGGAACTCCCAGTCGCCACCCATTGCGGTCGACATTACCTCTTCACTCTCCGTGGGCTGTGCCCCCACGTCGGTGCGGATCGGAGTCGGGCCCGTAACGATACGGTTCGTGAGCTTGCCCAGGCCTTCAACTTCGACCTCGACAACGTCGCCAGGCTGCACCGGACGCGAGAACGCTGGCGTTCCCGAGAACAGCATGTCGCCGGGGCTCAGCGTGATCGTGCGTGCGATGTCGGCCACGAGGTAGTTCATGTCCCACTCCATGTTGTCGGTGTTGTCGTCTTGCTTGACCTCACCGTTCACGATGGTGCGCAACTGCTTGCCGCGGAAATCCCAGTCCGTGACGAGACCGGGGCCGACCGGGGCGAGCGTGTCGCTTCCCTTGACGCGCAGCATTGAACCGGCATCCGTGTCTCGGAAATCGTGCAGACCGTAGTCGTTGCCGATCGAGTAACCGGCGATATAGTCGCTGGCCTGCTCTGGCGAAACGTTGCGGCACGTACGACCGATAACGATGACAATTTCACCCTCGAAGTTCAACCACTTGCAGCCTTCAGGCCGCACAACATCACCCTTGTGGGTGTTGAGTGCGGTAACCGGCTTCTGGAAGTAGGTCGGAGCCGACGGCAGCTTCGTCATGAACTCTTCAGTGCGACTCGCGTAGTTCAAGTGCACAGCGATGATCTTGCTCGGCTCGGTCGGCGGCAAATGGATGGCATCTTCGACGCCAACCTCGCGGCCGTCGCCAGCGACGAGAGTCTCGCCGTGGCGCGTTACCTGCGTCGGGTATCCATCAAGAAGTATTCTGCGGAGTTCAGTCACGAGAGAGAACCACATCCTTTGCTGCTGGGAAGCCACCTTCTGGCTTCGGGAACCACACGTGCACCTGACCGGTGCCGATGGAGTTTTCGTAATCGCTGTACATTACGCCGGGAGCGGTGCACGCTTCTTCGCCAATGGCGCCAGCGGTCATGAGCCAGTGGCCGAACATGGCCTCGGGGCGAACCTTCTGGAACGCGGGCATGGTTTCCAACACCTGCGCGTGGTCGCCGGCCTTGAACCAGTCGAGACGTTCGTAATCTGCCTCGCGGGCAGCATCCGAGAAAATGTGGGCCGGATCGGCCATCTCGTGCTTGCGCAGATCGCGCAGCTTGTAGAACGTGTGCGAAAGTGCACCAGAAGCGAGCAGGATGACGCGACGGTCGCTCTTGGCGATCGCCTCACCAATGGCACGCCCCGCGCGCAAGAAGTCTTCATCGGTCGCGGTCTGGCAGATCGAGACGCTCACCCACTTCTTGTCGGGGAGACCCTTGCCCAGGTACTCCCACAGGTTGATTGTGGCGTACATGATCGGCAGATATTCGTCGTCGATCGGAGTGATCCAGGTGCCGTTCTTTTCGGCCTGCTCCCCCATGAGCTTTGCGAGCTCGGGGTCTCCAATGAAGTCGTAGGGAACGCCGCTCATTCCGCGGGGCAGCTCTTCTGACGTGAACTTGCCGTGACGACGCTCGTGCGCCGTGACAACAAACTCAACCGTGGTCGCCCAGTGGCTATCGAGTACGACGACTGTGTCGTAATCGTCATTCTCGAAGTAGTCCTTGCGGAGTCGTTCGAGGCCTTCGACGAGCGTTGAATCTTTGCCCTCATTGAGTTCCATGCGGATCTCTTTGGGCAACATGATCGTAGGTACGTGAGCGATCAGCCCAGCGCCAACAACTTCTCCCATGACTATTCCTTCCATCCGTTCGGTGAAACCACCGTGTTCTTTACATCTGCGTAGAAATCAAACGACCAAGTGCCGCCCTCGCGGCCAACCCCCGACTTCTTGGAGCCGCCGAAGGGGGCCCGCAAGTCGCGCACGAAGAAGCAGTTGACCCAGATCGTGCCGGCCACCAGCTGCTTGGCGATAACGTCGGCGTGCTCGCGGTTGCCCGAAACGAGAATGGCGGCGAGACCGAATTCGGTGCCGTTCGCCATGTCGACGAGTTCGTCATCCGTCGTGAAGGTCTGCATCGTCAGCACCGGCCCGAAGACCTCCTGCGTGACAATTTCACTGCCGACCTCGGGGTTCTTGACGAGCGTCGGCGAGAAGTAGAGCCCGCCGAGTTCAGCGTTGGGGCCGCCTCCGAAGAGGATGTCTGCTCCGCCTTCTTTCGCGCGATCGACGAATCCCTTAATGCGCTCGAAGTGCACGCGGTGAACCTGCGGACCGATGTCGGTCTCGAGGTCGCGCGGGTCACCCTGGCGCAGGGTCGCGACCTTGGCCTTGAATGCTTCGGCAAAGGCATCCGCAATGTTCTCGTGAACAAGAATGCGCGTGCCCGAGAGGCAGACCTGCCCAGCGTTGTCGTACTGCTCAACCGCGAGGGTAGCCGCGAGTTCAAGGTCGGCGTCTTCCATCACGATGCAGGGGCTCTTACCGCCGAGCTCGAAGCTGCACGGAGTGAGGTTGTCAGCGGCCGCGCGGGCAATCGACTTGGCCGTCGGCACCGAGCCGGTGAACGAAATGCGGCTGAGGTCGGGGTGGGCGACAAGCGCGGCGCCCGCTTCTTTTCCGTACCCCTGAACGACGTTGAACACGCCGGCGGGAAGGCCAGCTTCGGCGGTGATGTCGGCGAAGAGGGAGGCCGTGAGCGGCGTCCATTCGGCCGGCTTCAGCACGACCGTGTCGCCAGCGGCGAGCGCCGGGGCGATCTTCCACGTGGCGAGCATCAGCGGTGCGTTCCACGGCGTGATGAGCGCGGCGACTCCCGAAGGGTCCCACGAGACGTGGTTGTTGTGGCCTCGAGTTTCGAAGTCGGGATGCCCGAGGTCGTTCACGAGGTAGTCAGCGAAGAAACGGAAGTTGTGGGCCACTCGCGGCATCACGCCGCGCAGGTGGCTGCGCAGCAGCGCGCCGTTGTCCATCGTCTCAACGTTGGCGAGGTCGCTGACACGTTCTTCGACGAGGTCGGCGATCTTGTGCATGATCGCTGCACGGTCCTGGGGGCTGGTGGCAGCCCAGCCGGGGAAGGCGGCGCGAGCGGCGGCGACGGCCAGGTCAACTTCGCGTTGACCGCCTCGGGAGATCTCACCGAGTGCGCTGGCATCGATCGGTGACACGTTGGTGAAGGTGTCGTCTGAGGCGACGCGTTCTCCATTGATGAAGTGCCGCGTATCGACGGTCACTCCGGCTACTTCAACGTTGGTCATAGTGTTCCCGTCTCGAATCGCTCGCCGTTAAGTCATTCGGATGCTAATGACTTACCTTAGCGAGTGATTCGAGCCCAAACAAGAGTTCGGGGCATTCGGCAACTAAAAAACCGCGGGAAAGCTAGTTCTTTGGCTCGACACCAGCGGTAATCACTCGAAGCATCTCCGCGAGCTCTTCACGCTTGTTGGGATCTACGGGGCCAGTAACGGCCTGCTCCTGCAGGTTGAACGCAGGAAAAAGCTCCACCATCAGTTCGCGGCCGCGATCAGTGAGCTTCACCACAACTAGACGACCGTCACTGACGCTGCGAGCGCGAGTGAGCCAGCCACGACGCTCGAGAGTGGAGAGAACGCCGGTGAGAGTGGCTTTCGAAAATCCTCCTTCGAGCGCGATCTGGCGCGTCTCGATGGGCTCCCAAATCCACGTGACCCACAGCACAACAAAAGCCGTCCACGACAGGTTGTGCTCAGAAAGCACCGTGCGTTCAAAGTGGTTCCGCACGGCGTTCGCTGCGCGAAACAGATTCGAAGCAACTGCCATCGCCGAGTAGTCCAGCGGTAACCCGCCAACTTTCTCCTGCACTTGACGCTCTGTTTCAGTGAGTGTGTGTGGTCCGGCCACGGAGGGTCCCCTCGCTCGCATTTAGCTGTCGTTACTCTATCCAACCCCCGGCGTTCAGAAAGTTTTTGTCCGCATCGCTCGCAGAATCGTGACGATGTGGCATATTGTTTGTATCCAAACAACCCACGGAGGATTGAGTTGACTTCAATGGCGAACGTCACCCTGGCAGACCTAGATCTGTTCGAGAACGGCACACCCTGGAACGTATTCGACAAGCTTCGAGCAGAGGCACCCGTGCACTGGTCGGAAGAACCGGCGCCCAACCACGGCTTCTGGTCGCTCACTCGGTACCACGACATCGTCTCCGTGTTGCGAGACACCGAGACGTTCTCGAGCGAACGCGGAACCGTCAACCTCGAAGAACTCGACGCTGACCAAATCGAAGCACGCAAATCGATGCTCGAAACCGATGGCGTTCGTCATCGTGCGCTGCGTCGTCTCATGCAGGGCGAGTTCACCCCTCGGGCGGTTGCGGGCTACGAGACCTTCCTCCGTGGTCTCACCGCCAGCACTCTCGATGCGGCATTCGCGAACAAAGAATTCGAATTCGTTGACCAGGTCGCGGCCGACTTCCCCATCCGTGTGCTCGCCAAAATGCTTGACGTGCCAGACACCGATATCTACAAGCTCATTGACTGGGGCAACCGGATGATCGGCAACGACGATCCGGAACACGCCGATGTTCTCGCGAGCTCCGCTGAGAGCGAGCAGTACCGGCTCTTGCCGTTCCGCTCCCCCGCCGCCCTCGAAGTGTTCGAATACGGCAACGCTCTTGCCAACGAACGCCGCGGCAAAGACGGCACCGACCTCGTCTCGCGCCTCGTCAATCAGACGCCAATGGACGGCAAGGAACTCAGCGAGCGCGACTTCAACAGCTACTTCCTGCTGCTCGTCGTCGCCGGCAATGAAACCACGCGCCACACGATCACTCACTCCATGAACTACCTCATGGACAACCCTGACCAGATGGCTCTCCTGCAGGAAAAGCCCGAGCTGATCCCCTGGGCTGTTGAAGAATTCCTGCGCATGGCCAGCCCGGTCTACCACTTCCGTCGCACTGCGACGAAAGACACCGAGATCAACGGCCAGGCCATCAAAGAAGGCCAGAAGGTCGTCACGTGGTTCGCTGCAGGCAACCGTGACCCCGAAGTGTTCGAAAACCCATACAAGATGGATGTCACCCGTAACCCCAACGAGCACATGGCATTCGGTCGCGGAGGCCCGCACATGTGTCTCGGAAACTCTCTTGCACGGCTAGAGATCCGTATCATGTTCGAGAACCTGTTGCCCCGGATCTCCGGAATGACGAAGCTCAGTGAACCTGACCGTCTGCGCAGCAATTTCGTCAACGGAATCAAACGACTCCCGGTAAGCGTCGAACTAGCAAAGTAGGCCCATGAGCGAGGTAGTCACATGAGTGAAGTTCGGCCACAAGGCAGACCACACGCAGTATGGGGCGACGAGACTGAAGTAGTACAGCTCGCCCTCGACTGGACCGCCAAGCGAATGGTTCGCGAAACCGACCCACTGTCGACAGCACGGCCTGCAGCCGAGTTGGCGGCAGCGGTCGGCGACGCGATCCGCCCGGAAGGCATTGGTGGCGCAGAAGCACTGCGCATTTTTGACGAAATTCTTGAGCCAGCAACTCGCGCTCAAGATGACCCGCTCAACCTCGCCTACATTGCTGCCGCTCCCACCCGAGCTGCAGTCGCCTTCGACCTCGTCACGAGTGCGGCCAATATTTTTGGCGGCCTCTGGGAGTCCGGTGCTGGCGCAATCTTCGCCGAAAATCAAGCCCTTGAGTGGATCATCAGCCTGCTCGACTGGCCAGACACCGCCGGCGGCACGTTCGTCTCTGGCGGCACCTCCGGCAACCTCTCCGCGCTCATGACCGCGCGCGAAACGGCCAAGACTCGTCGCGGCGGACGCCCGGCCGGCGGTTGGCAACTTGCCTGCACCACGAACGCTCACTCATCGATCAACTCCGCCGCGAAAGCGCTCGACGTTGACGTCGTCGATGTCCCCATTGACGAGCGAGGGCACATGACCGGGGCAGCCCTGCGGGCCGTTCTCGAACAGTCACCCAACGTCTTTGCTGTCGTGGCATCCGCTGGAACAACCAACGAAGGCCTCGTCGACGACCTTGCCGACATCGCCGAAGTGTGCGAAGAGTTCGGTGTGTGGATGCACGTCGACGGCGCCTATGGCGGTGCAGGGCTCGCAGCCCCGAGCATCCGCCACCTCTTCGACGGAATTGAACGGGCAGACAGCTTTATCGTCGACCCCCACAAGTGGCTCTTTGCGCCCTATGACTGTTGTGCCCTCGTGTATCGCCAGCCTGAGCTAGCGCGCGCCGTACACTCCCAGCACGCCAGCTATCTGGATGCGATCGACCGCAATGAGTGGAACCCAAGCGAGCTCGCCCTGCACCTCTCGCGTCGCGTGCGCGGGCTGCCGCTGTGGTTCAGCCTCGCCACCCACGGCACCGACAAGTATCGAGATGCCATCGAAAGCTCGGTGACGACGGCGCGCGAAGTCGCCCGTGCGATTGAGGCGACCGACTACCTCGAAATCGTGCGCGAACCCGAACTCTCGGTGCTGCTTTTTGTGCGCACTGGCTGGACCGCTGAGCAGTATTCCGAGTGGTCTAAACAGTCTGCGCACGACGGCGTCATCCTGTGCGTGCCGACCTCCTGGCGCGGCCAAAGCGTGTTGCGGCTTGCTTTCGTGAACCCTGACACCGAGACCGTCACAGTGATGGCGGCCCTCGAAACGCTGCGCTGAGGCGGCCCTGCGGTAGCTTTACCCTAGGGCGCAGTGCGGCGACCCGAGCAGGAAGGGCGTCACGAAATGAAGACAACGGTTTCTTTGACTGAGATGGCAGCGACGGAATTGGCGAGTGCTGTCGCGTCGAATAATGGGCGCAGCGCCGTGACCATCTGCGGTGGACGCGATGCCCAGCTCCGACAGACCCTAATGGCCCTTCGCGCCGGTGAGGGCCTCTCCGACCACTCCAGCCCCGGAGAAGCTACGTTGCAAGTTCTCCTTGGCCACATCACGCTGCGCACCGCCGACGAGTCGTGGGAGGGCACGCCAGGTGATCTCCTGCCGATCCCGACCGCGCTTCATGCCGTGGACGCGCTCGAAGATTCTGTGTTTCTCCTCACCGTGGTCAAAGCTCAACCGTCAAAATCCTGAAGACTCTTTTGTCGCGATCGTGCTGTTAGCCGAGCTTGGCTACGCGGTCGAGGAAGGCATCAACGAGTGCAGCAGTGCGCTGGCCCGCGACCCCTTCTTCCGCGCGCGTTTGCGCGATCATGGCCGCAGGGTTCTGCCCGTCGGCGACCACTTCGTCGATGCCGCCCTGATCGAGCCAGCCCTCGAGAATCGCGGCGTTGAGCTCGGGATGAAACTGCACGGCAAGACTGCGGCCGTAAGTAAATGCTTGAGGCGCAACCGGGTTGCGGGCAATTTCGACGGCGCCGGCGGGCATCGTCCACTGGTCATAGTGAAACTGAAACCACGGGCCATTCGATACAAGCGAGGTGTCGTCACTGTGAATCGCCGTCCAGCCGATTTCGGCCTTCTCGCCCCGCGCTACGGTGCCGCCGAGGGCGCGAGCAATGAGCTGTCCTCCGAAGCAAATTCCGAGCACCGGGATGTCCGCCTCGATAGTCGCACGCACCCAGTCAAGTTCCGGAGCCAACCAACGGCCGATGCAGGCGTCATCCCACGCCCCCCACGGCGCACCCATGGGAATCACAAGGTCGTATTGCGACACATCCGGAAATTCGAAGTCCACATTGGGGTTATCGAAATTCTCCTCGGCGACAACCATGATTTCGTCAATCTCAAAGCCGCGCTCACGCAGTCGATCGCCGACTGGGCCGCTGGCGGTGACGTGATCGTGTTGCACCAAGAGAGCTCTCATCTGTGTACCTTTCAGGTAAATTTCTCGCGATGAGTGGACAGCCACACCGCTATGTGGCTTAGTATCTCACTAATCGTTCAGTGCCGAACGATTTATTTTTCGGAGGAAGAATGACTCTCGACATAGCAGCGCTTCAAGCAGACTTGCAGGCAAAAGGGATCGATGTTCTGCGCCTGATTTTCCCGGACGTGCTCGGAATTACCCGCTCAAAAGATCTTCTCGTCAGCCAACTGCACCACAGCAAGTCACCGCTGTTTTGCCAAGGAGTCTGGGTCACAACCACGGGCGGCGATGTGCTCGATGGCAACGACATCATGACATCCGGTCTTCCCGACCTTCTGACCCAGATCGACCCGAATACGCTGACGATGATGCCGTGGGAGCCTGGTGTCGCGATGGTGGTCGGTGACGCCTTCAACCCCGACCACAGTGTCAGCGAGGTTGCGCCCCGATCCGTTCTGCAGAGTGTGATCGCCCAATACAAAGCCATCGGCCTCACCCCCACCCTCGGCCCAGAGCTTGAGTTTTATATCGCGAATTACGACGAAGAGAACGGCTGGAGCCGCAGCCTCAGCCGCACCGGTCGCGTCTACACAACCGGCGAAAGCGTCGACCCAGGCGGACAGTTTCTCCACCTCATGCGCATGCTCGACGGTATGGATATCGGTGTCTTCGCCGGCAACCACGAATTCAGTCCCTCGCAGTACGAGATCAATCTTTGGCATTCCGAAGCTCTGGATGCCGCCGACCGAACCTTCCTCTTCAAAACGGCAGTCCGCGACATCGTCGCTCACACTGGCAAGCACGCTCTCTTCGTTGGCAAGCCGTGGGACGACGAAGGCGGAAGTGGATTCCACCTTCACTTCTCGGTCGTCGACGAACAGGGAAACAACATCATGTCGGATGGCGGGCAAGGCCTCTCGGAGGTCGCCAACCACATGATTGCTGGCATCCTCGAAAACGCCGGAGCCATCGCAGCGCTCTCGAACCCCACGGTAAACGCCTACAAGCGACTTGGACCAGACACGCTCGCTCCGTACCGCGCCAACTGGGGCCACGATAACCGCAGCGCAATGCTGCGAGTTCCGCCCGAGCGCGGCGCCGGCACCCGACTCGAAATGCGACTCGGGGATGCTGCCGCAAACCCGTACCTGCTCATCGCCTCCGTTCTGGCCGCCGGCCTTGACGGCATCACACGGAGCCTCACAGCCCCAGCGCCGGTCGCAGGATGGGCGTACGAAGACAACTCCGCCCCCATCCTGCCGATGTCGCTCAAGGCCGCTCTCGACGCCTTAGACGACGACACCGTTATGCGAAGCGCAATGGGCAGCACAATCATCGATGTCTTCAGCGTGCTTAAGCGTGACGAAGTGCGCCGCTACGAAGACTCAGTCGCCGACAACAACACCCGCGACGTAAGCCAATGGGAGATCGACGAGTACTTCGCCGACTACTAAATCGCTAGCGCGAATGTGTGTCTGCGACGCCCGCCTCTTGACAGAGTGTCAGTCGTCGCAGGCACACTGCTTTCATGACAAATATCGCGTTGTTTCACTCCGTTCTTGGCGCACGCCCTGGCTTTGATGATGCGGCCGAGCGGCTGCGAGCCGAGGGTCACAACGTCACCGCTGTCGATCAGTACGATGGCCGCACCTTCGACTCGTATGACGAAGCGAGCGAGTTCGCCGAAGCCATTGGTTACCCAGCGCTCATGAGTCTCGCCGCGCAGGCCGTCGAGCACCTGCCTGATGGTTTCATCACAGCAGGGTTCTCCAACGGTGGCGGCATGGCGGAGTACGTAGCGACCCAGCGAAATGTGGCTGGAGTTCTGATGTTCTCGGGTGCGTTAGATCTGTCGATGCTCGGCGTCGACGCCTGGCCCGCCGGGGTTCCCGCTCAAATTCACTACGCGCTCGATGATCCTTTTCGCAGCCAGGCCGAGATAGACGCGGTCACGCAATTGGTGCGCGCTGCGGGAGCGCCAGTCGAGGTGTTCGACTATCCGGGTGCCGGCCACTTGTTTACCGACAGCTCCCTGCCAGCAGAGTTTGACGCAGAATCCACTGAACTGCTGTGGTCCCGTGTGCTGCCGTTCTGCGCGTCGCCTCCGGCCTAGCGCGTAGCGTTCATTTTTCTGGTCCCGGGCTCAATAACGCACGAAGCCCCGCCGAGCAGGTCGGCGGGGCTTCTCTTGGTACTAAAGAAACTTAGATCGCCTGTGAGCGGTCCTCTACGAGTTCGCCACCATTGAACGTGACACCGATCTCGCGATAGTAGCCGCCGAGAATCTCTTCGACGGGCAGAATCGAGTGCAGTTCATCCCACTGCGAGTCACCCAAGTGAAGTTCCGCATCGCCCTTCCAGGTTTCGCCGATCTCAACATCAGTGCCACCCATGGTGATGAGCTGGTCGAGCGACATGCCGGCATCCTTGCTAATGGATGGCATGAACCGGCTGTGCAGCATCTTGTGCCCGTTGACAAAACCATTGCTCTCGGCAGGCTCGCGCAGCGTAACAACCGCGGACGCGAGGCGGTGATCGTAGGCCGCGATGGAGGCACCGAATTGGCCGCCGTTCTCGAGCTTTGGCGTTGCCTTGCCGGCATTGAACACCCGCGTGACCGCGATGTTGCCGAGCTTCTTGGGGTAACCCTGGAACCAACCACGGCCGATGGCGAAGTCTTTGTTCACCCAAATGGCGACGCAGCGGCTGTACACGATGCCCTTGTGCGAGCAACGCACAACCATGAACGCTTCGAGATACTGGGCGCGCACGGGGTCTAGCAGCTCGAGGCCGCCAGTGCTGCACGATTGCCAGTCAGCCCAGACGATGGCAACGGCGCCAGGCTGCTCAGGGGCAAGGTCAATATCGTCAGGAAGAATCGCGCGCACGTTTGCTGGATCGGTCAAATACTCGACAGTGAGTAGCGTTCCCGAGTAGTACCAGGGCATCTTCGGCACGAGCGAACTTGACCCTTGCGGGGTGAGCGGGGGAAGGAATCCTTTGAGTTCGGTCATGCGCCAGAGTGTAGCCCAAAACGGTTCGTATCCGAATGAATTTCCTAAATAGCTTGACTAAGACACCCTGTCTTCGCCATTGTTGTACCCAACTCGTTCGGATACGGACGACATTGATTGAGAACTCAACGAGGAGTTTCACCATGGCGCTTGACCAGAAATCCCAGGAAAGCCCCGATCGGACCCTGCGCAAAGGGCGACTCGGCGTAATCGGAATTGTCTTCTTTGTTGTGGCAGCAGCCGCACCGCTCGTCGGAATGACTGGCGCGGTACCCGTCGCCATCGTTCTTGGCAACGGAGCAGCAGCCCCCGGTGCTTACCTATTCGCGGGAATCATCCTTCTCTTGTTCAGCGTCGGCTATGCCGCGATGAGCCAGCGTGTAACCAACGCCGGAGCTTTCTTCGCGTACATCGGGCGCGGACTCGGTCGCAACGCCGGAATCGCAGGATCATTCGTTTCGGTGCTTGCCTACCTCACGATTCAGCTCGCAATCTACGGCTTCTTCGGCGGCGTCATGGCCGGCCAGGTCGGGCTGCTCCCCTGGTGGGGCTGGACACTTCTCGCCTGGCTCGTCGTTACCGCGCTCTCACTGGCGCGAGTCGACATCGGAGCCAAGCTGCTCGGTGTGCTGATGCTCGCCGAACTTACGGTGCTCATCATCGCGGCCGTCGCGATCCTCGCCGATGGTGGCCCAGAAGGGCTCAACTGGGCAGCATCCTTCTCCCCTGACCTGATTCTGGCCGGTGGCCTTGCCGGTTCCGCCGGAATCGCATTCGCCTTCGCCTTCGCATCGTTCATCGGATTCGAAGCAACTGCCATCTACGGCGAGGAAAGCAAGGACCCGAAGCGCGCAGTACCCCGCGCTACGTACCTCGCGGTTGGCCTCATCACGGTGCTCTTCGCGTTCACTGCATTCGCACTTGTCACCGGAATGGGCGCCTCAAACGTTATCGAAGAGACCCTTGAACGCTCGGCAGGTCTCGAAGACCCCGCCGCAGTACTGTTCACCCTTGCCAGCCAATATGTTGGCCCGTGGCTCGCAACGCTCATGAGCATCCTCGTACTATCGAGCCTGTTTGCTGGACTTCTCGCCTTCCAGAACGCGGCAAGCCGGTACCTCTTCGCCCTCGGCCGCGGTGGCGTCATCGCCAGCTCAGTCGGAACCGTGAACGGTCGCGGAGCTCCTGGCCGCGCATCCATCATCGTGTCGATCATCACCGGAATCGTGATGTTCCTCTTCGCTGTCTTCCAGCTCGACCCCATCGGCAACATGTTCTTCTGGTTCAGTGGCCTCGCAGTTGTAGCGATTGTGCTGATTGAAGCGCTCGTCTGCATCGCGATCATCCGCTTCTTCCTGCAGAACAAGGGCACCGAAAACATCTTCGTCACGATGATCGCGCCGATCCTGGCCTTCATCGGTCTCGTGCTCGCCGAGTACCTACTGATGTCGCGCTTCGGCCTCCTTGCCGGTGAACTCACGCTTAATGCCGGTGTTGACCCGACGGTCACCGCATTCGGACTCAACGCCTTCGGTTGGTTCCTCGTGCTCTCCCCATTCATCGTTCTCGTGATCGGCTACATCGTGTCGCTGACCCGCAAGAACCTCAACGAAGAACTACTGCAGGACGTTATTTCCTAACCTCTGCGCACGAAGGGCCTCGACACTGCGGTGTCGGGGCCCTTCGTAGTTAACAGGACAGGTGCGGCGTTGCGAGCTACGCAGTGGTTCGAGTTACGGGGTAGCGCCGGTCGCGACCGGTCGCTCGGGCTGGTTGGCCCACGCCGACCAGGAACCAGGAAAGAGCGCCGGTCGGAAGCCAGCAACGGTTAACGCCAGAGCATCGTGCGCCGCCGTAACTCCAGAGCCGCAATACACCCCAACCGCCCGATCGAGGCTGACACCGAGGGCCTCATAGCGCTCGCGCAACGTTTCGGGATCGAGGAAGTGACCAGCATCATTGAGGTTGCCCGAGGTGGGTGCGCTGATCGCTCCCGGGATGTGACCGGCTCGGGGATCGATTGGCTCGACCTCACCGCGGTAGCGCTCGCCCGCCCGCGCATCAAGCAGCACACCAGTCTCGGCAAGAGCGGCAGCGTCATCCGTGCTCAATACAGGTTCGTTGCCGGCACTCAGCGTTACCGTGCCGGGTTGAGCGTTCTTGATGTCAGCTAAACCTGCTGCGAGTGGATGCCAGGCCGCCGTCCACGCGGAAAGCGCACCATCGAGCACCCGCACGTTCTCGACACCCATGTAGCGCAGCAGCCACCAAGCGCGGCCCGCGGCGAGACTATTCCAGTCGTCGTACACAACAACGGTGTCGCCATCGTTGATCCCCCAGCGTCGCGCGACTGACTGGAAATCTGCCACAGCAGGAAGAGGATGGCGACCTTCGTGAGGTTCACCGTGACGCGCGAGTTCGGTATCAAGATCGACATAGACGGCTCCGGGAATATGACCCGCCTCATAGAGAGGTAGCCCGTCTGGTCCGCCCAAACTCCAGCGCACATCGAGAACACGAATGGGTGCTCCCCCACTGGCTGCGTCGTCGAGCAGCGTAGCGAGTTCATTCGCGGTGATGAGGGGATGAGGCATCCGATGCTCCGATCATTGGGGTGGTTCCATGATCGCACTCCGAGCAGTCATTCGCTGCGGTGAAATTGTGTTCCCGTCGACGCGACGAACGCAGCCGACGGGAACACAAGAACTCCTTAGATGCGGGGTTCGTCCCGACCGTCGGTGGCGAGGAGTTCCTCCTCGACGGCACCGCCATAGCCCTCCTTCTGAGGATCGCCGTGGAGACCGCCAGAGATTGCGTACTCCTCCTCAGGCGAAAGCACGAGACGCTTGCGACCGTAGAGGGCAAAGATGACGAGCATCACGATGTAGACCACCGCAATTGCACCGATGGCGGGGCGAGCGGGTTCGTTGATGAAGAACCCAAAGAAGATCGCCAACGAAAGAACGCCGGCGATGATCGCACCGGGAACACCCCAAGGGCTGCGGTACGGGCGGCTCGCGTTCGGGAACTTCTTGCGCAGGATCAAGAACGACACCATCTGCAGAACGTAAGCGATCACGGCACCCCACACGGCAATGTTCAGAACGATCGCACCGGCTACACCGTCGGCGCCACCGAGCGAATCAACAAGCACGAGCGCCACGTAGCCGATGATCGCGCCTACGAGCAGGGCGACCGCGGGAGTCTGACGCTTACCCGTGAGCGAAAGGAACTTCGGGTAGTAGCCAGCGCGAGACAGCGAGTACATGTTGCGCCCATAGGCGAACATGATTCCCTGCAGCGATGCGAGTAGTCCGATCAGTGCAAACAGGGCTAGAGCTGCAGCGGCCTGGTCGCCCACGATGGCGCGGAAGCCGTCGAGCAGTGGCTCGCCCGAGCTCGAAATCGTGTCGGCTCCGACGATGCCCGTGTTAAGGAACAGCACCAACAGTCCCGTGATGATCAGGGTTGTGCGTGCGATCAAACCAGCCTTGGGAATGTCGCGAACCGGGTCGTGTGCCTCTTCAGCGGCGAGAGGAAGTTCCTCAATGCCGAGGAAGAACCACATCGCGTAGGGAAGCGCGAACAGGATCGGAATCACGCCGTGCGGCAGGAACGATGACTGCCCAGGATCCGGAGCGATGTCGAACAGGTTGTCCCAGCTGAAAAGGCCGGAGAATGCTGCCATCGCCGAGAACACAAGAAGGATAGCGATCGAAATTACCGCAACAATGATCGCGAATTTGAAGGAAATCGCCGCACCCGCGGAGTTGAGGCCGATGAAGACGGCGTAGAGGATTAGCCACCAGACGGGGGTGGGAAGCGAGAAGTCCAACAAATTGCTTGTAATGAAATCTACATAGCCCGCAGAGAAGTAGACGATTACCGCGGTAGTTGCGACGTATTCGATTGTCTCAGCGAGGCCGGTGACGAAACCGCCCCAGGGTCCCATTGCTGCTCGGGCGAAGGAATACGCGCCTCCCGTATGCGGCATGGCCGAGGCCATCTCACCGATGCTGAAGATCATTCCGTAGTACATGAAGATGAGGAGTGCGAAAGCGATCAGCATTCCGCCGAAACCGGCAAAGCCGATTCCGAAGTTCCAACCGGAGAAGTCTCCTGAGATAACGGCGGCGACGGCGAGACCCCAAAGGCCCCAGATTCCGGCGGTGCGTTTGAGGGTGCGTTTTTCGAAATACCCGGCCTCAGCCGTGGTGTATTTCACCCCGGAGACGTTCAGTGTGTCTTTGGACATCCTGTTTCCTTTGCGCTCTGGTTGGGTGCAACGACGGGTCGGGCACACAACTCTGTGAGAATCCTTGCGATGACTATACGGCGATCAATGGTTGTTGACTACCCATAATCACGAGAATTTTGCCGGTTTGACGCGAGTATTGTGACCACATCCCTCGGGTATCTGTGTTCTAATGGTTGGAAAGTGCACCATTTGACTCGCTCAATGAGGAGAAGTTTATGACCGCCCACTCCGGAAACCTCACGCTCGATGAACTGTCGGCAGACGTCGCGTCCGGCGCGATCGACACAGTCCTCGTGGCATTCACTGACATGCAGGGGCGACTCGTGGGCAAGCGACTGTCGGCACGACTCTTTCTGGAGGATGCCGCCGCTCACGGTGCTGAGTGCTGCAACTACTTGCTCGCTGTAGACGTCGACATGAACACCGTCGAGGGCTACGCGATGTCGAGCTGGTCGCGCGGCTACGGCGACATGGTCATGGTGCCAGATCTGGCAACGCTTCGTCGTGCTCCCTGGCTCGTAGCCACTGCGCTTGTTACCGCCGACCTCCAGTGGCACGACGAATCGCCCGTCGCGCCCTCGCCCCGCCAGATTCTCAAAGCCCAGCTTGATCGTCTCGCCGAACGCGGCCTCGACACCTTCGTCGCTACAGAGCTCGAATTCATCGTCTTCGATGACAGCTACCGGGAGGCATGGAAGAAGGGCTACCGGGAGCTCTCCGCTGCCACCGACTACAACATTGACTACAACGTACTGGCGTCTACGCGCATGGAACCGCTGCTCCGCGACATCCGTAACGGTATGGATGGCGCCGGAATGTACTGCGAAGGCGTCAAAGGCGAGTGCAATCCTGGCCAGCAAGAGATCGGCTTCCGCTACGCCTCAGCACTCGACACCTGCGACAACCACTCGATCTACAAGAACGGCGCGAAAGAAATCGCCGACGCCCACGGTAAGAGCCTCACCTTTATGGCGAAGTACAACGAGAAGGAGGGCAATAGCTGCCACATCCACATCAGCCTGCGGGGAACGGACGGAACCGCAGTGTTTGCCGATAAGGATGCCGAACATGGCATGTCAAAAATGTTCCGCCATTTCATCGCCGGTCAACTCGCGGTCATGCGCGAACTCACTCTCTTCTCTGCCCCGAACATCAATTCCTACAAGCGCTATGTTCCGGGAAGCTTTGCGCCGACCGCGCTGGCCTGGGGGCTCGACAACCGCACTTGTGCGCTTCGCGTCGTCGGTCAGGGACACGGAATGCGAGTAGAGAACCGCGTTCCCGGCGGCGACGTGAACCAGTACTTGGCCGTCAGCGCCCTCATCGCAGCAGGGCTCTATGGGATCGACAATGAGCTCGAACTCGACGATGCCTACGAAGGTAATGCGTACACGAGCGACGTAGCCCGAGTGCCGTCCTCGCTACGGGAAGCCACCGAACTGTTCGCGGCCTCGACGTTCGCCAGGGAAGCCTTTGGCGATGAAGTGGTCGACCACTACCTCAACTACGCCGCCGTTGAGCTAGCGGCCTACGACTCGGCAGTTACCGATTGGGAAAAGGTGCGTGGCTTTGAGCGTCTCTGATCGGCCCGTTATCGGCCTGACTACCTACCTCGAACAAGCTCAGACCGGTGTGTGGGATGTTCCCGCCGCGTTTCTACCGAAGGCCTACTTCGAGGCGGTCACTCGCGCTGGCGGCATCGCGGTGCTACTTCCACCACAGCCCGTGAGCCCAGAAATCGCCCGTCGGGTGCTTCAAGGGCTTGACGGACTCATCATCACCGGGGGCAAAGACTTCGACCCAGCGCGCTATGGCCAAGAACCGCACCCGACCACCGACGAACCTCGACTCGACCGCGACGCGTGGGAAGACGAACTCGTTCGCCAAGCGCTCGATGCCGACCTGCCGTTCCTTGGCATCTGCCGTGGTGCTCAAGTGCTCAACGTCGCCCTCGGTGGCACCCTGCACCAGCACCTACCTGACGTCGTTGGCCACGGAAATTACCAGGTGGGTGGCGGCATCTTCAGCCATCTTCCCGTCGAGATAGAAGCCAATTCGCAGATCGACCAAGTGCTCGGCGGTCAAGCTGAGCCTCTTGTTGTTCCGCTCTATCACCACCAAGCAATCGATCGCCTCGCCGACGGACTCGTCGTCACGGCACGCACGAGCGACGACGTGATTGAAGCTGTCGAACTGCCGTCAGCAACCTTCGCGGTTGCCGTTCAATGGCATCCCGAGGCAGCACCAGAAGACATCCGACTGTTCGAAGGGCTCGTCGAAGCGGCGCGTCACTACCGAAAGGCTCTCGCGTGAGCACCTACACCGTCATCAACCCAGCGACTGAGGCCGAGATCGGCACAGTCGATCTGCTCGATATCGAAGCGACGGATGCGGCAATCGCCCGTGCCGCCGTCGCCCAGAAGGCGTGGGCTCGCGTCTCACCCGCCGACAAGGCGCTGATGTTGCGCCGCTTCGCGCAGACGGTAGACGGCGACCTCGAAAATCTTGCTGCACTGGAGGTCAGCAACTCCGGGCATCCGATCTCGCAGGCTCGGTGGGAAGCCGGTCACGTTCGCGACGTTCTCAACTATTACGCTTCAGCCCCTGAGCGGATGTTCGGCCAGCAGATTCCCGTGGCTGGCGGCCTCAACGTGACGTTCCACGAACCTCTCGGCGTCGTTGGTGTTATTACGCCGTGGAACTTTCCCATGACGATCGCCGCATGGGGATTCGCGCCGGCCCTTGCGGCAGGCAACGCAGTGGTGCTGAAGCCTGCTGAGTGGACTCCGCTCACGAGCATCCGACTGGGCGAACTCGCTCTCGAAGCCGGCCTTCCCGAGGGACTGTTCCAGGTTCTGCCTGGCAAGGGTTCCGTCGTCGGCGAGCGCTTCGTCACCAACCCCACCGTGCGCAAAGTCGTCTTCACCGGGTCGACCGCTGTGGGCAAACAAATTATGGCCGGATGCGCGGACCAAGTGAAACGGGTCACGCTAGAGCTCGGCGGAAAGAGCGCCAATATCGTGTTCGCGGATGCCGACCTGGAGAAGGCGGCCGCTGCAGCACCCTACGGAGTTTTCGAAAACGCTGGCCAGGATTGCTGTGCCCGCAGCCGCATCCTCGTCGAACGCAGTGCTTACGACCGTTTCATGGAACTTCTTGAGCCTGCCGTTGCTGGCGTGCGCGTTGGCGACCCCAATGATGAAGCGACCGAGATGGGTCCGCTGGTTTCAGCCAAACACTTGGCTTCGGTGCAGTCGTATGTGCCCGCGGATGCGCCCGTCGCGTTCCGCGGAAACGCCCCGGACGGGCCAGGCTACTGGTTCGCGCCCACCGTACTCACCCCTGAATCGCGCCAGGACCGCTGTGTCACCGACGAGATCTTCGGGCCCGTCGTGACGGTGCTGCCGTTCGACGACGAAAACGATGCACTCCAATTGGCCAACGATTCTGAATATGGGCTCTCTGGTTCTATCTGGACGAGGGATGTCAGCCGAGCCATCCGGGTGTCTCGCGGCGTCGAAGCCGGCAACCTGTCGGTCAACTCGCACTCGTCAGTACGTTATTCGACTCCGTTTGGCGGCTTCAAGCAATCCGGCCTCGGCCGCGAACTCGGCCCCGATGCACCACTGAACTTCACCGAAACCAAAAATGTTTTCATCGCCGTCGACTGACAAATTCACCCCTTCCCACTCAAGGAGCACCGAATGAGCATCACCCCTATCGACCTCACGCAGCGCCTCGCCGGCAAAGTCGCCGTCATCACCGGCGGCGCGAGCGGAATCGGTCTCGCCACTGCGCGCCGATTCGCTGCCGAGGGTGCAACCGTCATCATCGGTGACATGGACGAGACAACAGGTCTCGCGGCCGCTGAGCTTGTTGGTGGCCACTTCATCAAGGTCAACGTAACCAACGAGGAACAGGTGAATGCGCTGTTCGACACCACCGCCAGCACGTACGGGTCAGTCGACATCGCTTTCAACAACGCCGGAATTTCACCGCCGGAAGACGACTCGATCGTCACTACAGAGTTGCCGGCGTGGGAGAAAGTTCAAGACGTCAACCTCAAGTCGGTTTACCTCTGCTGCCGTGCAGCCCTCCGCCACATGGTCAAGCAGGGCAAGGGGTCGATCATCAACACGGCATCCTTCGTCGCTATCATGGGATCAGCGACCAGCCAGATTTCCTACACGGCGTCTAAGGGTGGCGTGCTAGCGATGAGCCGTGAGTTGGGCGTGCAGTTTGCCCGGGAGGGAATTCGAGTCAATGCACTCTGCCCCGGCCCCACGAGCACTCCCCTCCTCCAAGAGCTTTTTGCCAAGGACCCTGAACGGGCCGCTCGCCGTCTCGTCCACATCCCGATGGGCCGCTTCGCTGAGGCAGAAGAACTTGCTGCCGCGGTTGCGTTCCTTGCTAGCGATGACTCATCGTTCATCACCGCGTCGACATTCATCGTTGATGGCGGCATCAGCTCTGCCTACACGACGCCCCTGTAATGGATGAGCCGACCGGTCTCCACGGCGAGTTGCTGCTGCGCCCTGTGCGTGGGGGCAACTCGTTCGAGGAGACCGTTCAGCGCCTCCTCCAGACGGTTCGTCTCGGGCTCGTCGCTCCCGGCGAACGGTTGCCCGCCGAACGGGAACTCGCCACGATGCTCTCGGTCAGCAGAGACACCGTGCGTGACGCTATCGCCTCGCTCAGCGACGCTGGCTATTTGGTGTCTCGACGCGGTCGCTACGGGGGAACGTTCGTCAGCGATGTTCTGCCGACACATATTCCGGGAACAGCTCACGACGATGCGCTCGAACCGGCACGCGACCTATCCCCGGAAGCTATCGAAGACACGCTGACCCTGCGAGAAATTCTTGAAGTCGGAGGGGCGCGCCACGCAGCGGGTCGTGCCCTCACCCAGAGCGAGCGCGAACTGCTGTGGCTGAGTCTTGCTGAGGCGAATGCCGCCACCGATGAGGAATATCGCCGCCTTGATTCGCGCTTCCACCTTATGATTGGCGAACTTGCCGGATCTGCCTCGCTAACACCGCTCATCGCAGACGTGCGCATGAGGGTGAACGAACTACTCGACAACATTCCCTCGCTCGGCCCCAACATCGCGCACTCGAACGCTCAGCACGAGCAGATCGCTATCGCTATCCTGACCGGGCGACCTGACGCCGCGGCACAAGCAATGAGCGAACACCTAGCAGGGACTGCTCTCCTGCTACGCGGGTTCCTCGAGTAGCAGTTACTCGTAACCAATTCGGTCTCCTGTCGTGCCCGCTACTCAGAAATCGGGCATACGCTGAAGGCATGCTCACCCCACCTGAAGCCGCAAAGGTTCCTACCGAACGCATCCAGCATGGCGACCACTACGTCGACAATTACGAGTGGATGCGCGACAAAGAGAGCCCCGAGACCCTCGCGCATCTCCATGCCGAGAATGCCTTCACATCGGCCCGCACGAGTCACCTCAGTGTGTTGCAAGAGCAGATCTTTGAGGAGATCAAGGCCCGCACGCAGGAGACCGATCTGAGCGTTCCGGTTCGCCGGGGTCAGTGGTGGTATTTCAGCCGCACTGAAGAGGGCAAGCAGTACCCGATCCACTGCCGCGCACCGATCGCGGATGCCACTGACTGGAATCCCCCGACGATTGCCGAGCCTGCTGCTGGTGCGGATGCTGCTGGCGTTCCCGCCACGCTCCCGGGTGAGCAAATACTCCTCGACGACAACATCGAAGCTGAGGGTCACGACTTCTTCAGCCTTGGCTCGTTCTCGCTCAGCGACGACGGAACGCTGCTGCTCTACGGCGTCGACACTGAGGGCGATGAGCGCTACACGTTGCGCGTGCGCCAACTCGGTGACTCCGCTGCGGCAAGCACCGCGAGCAGCGCCACTGACGCGGACGCCGTCATCCGCTTCAGTGCAGCCAATGACCTGCCTGACGAGATTCCGGGCACCGCGGGCGGCGCGCTTTGGGATGCCACGGGCAAGTATGTCTTCTATACGACGGTTGATGATGCGTGGCGCCCCGATACCGTCTGGCGCTACGAGCTGGGCACTGCTGCGGCATCCGCGGTGCAGGTTTTTCATGAACCTGACGAAAGTTTCTGGGTGGGCGTTGGTCGTTCACGCAGTGGCAAGTATGTGGCGATCGAGGCAGGCTCGCGCCTGACGAGCGAGACGCGACTGCTCGACACGAGCGACCCGACCGGCGAGTTCGAGATTGTCTGGCCGCGCGAAGTTGGCGTTGAGTACGACGTCGAGCATGTTGTGGTTGGCACGCAAGATCGACTGCTGATTGTGCACAACAAGGACGCAATTAACTTCGAATTGGTCAGTGTTGCGGCGGCGGATCCCCTCGGCGAGCGCCGCGTGATCCTCCCCCACAACGAAGCAGTGCGCCTCGAGGGTGTGGATGCCTTCAAGGACTTCGTGGCAATCGAGTACCGTCGTGAGGGCCTCACTCGTGTGGCGATCGCAATCGTTCCGAAGAATGGCGGACGGTACGAAGACATTCCCCACGAGCTGAAGTTCGACGACGAACTCTTCACCGTTGGCCTCAGCTCAAACCCCGAGTGGAACCAGCCGAGCATCCGCCTCAGCTATGGCAGCTTCGTGACACCGACGATCGTGTACGACTACCTCGTAGATGACAACGAGCTTGTCATGCGCAAACAGCAGCCGGTGCTTGGCCGCTTTGACCCCGCGCTGTATACCCAACGTCGAGAGTGGGCCACCGCCTCCGACGGAACTCGCGTGCCGATTTCACTCGTCTACCGCAACGACCTTGTGGTGCCAGGAACCCCAGCACCGACCGTGCTCTACGGTTACGGGTCCTATGAGATCAGCATCGACCCCGGCTTCGCTGTCGGCCGCCTCAGCTTGCTCGACCGCGGCATAGTCTTCGCTGTCGCTCACGTGCGCGGTGGTGGCGAACTGGGTCGCACGTGGTATGAGGGCGGTAAGAAACTCCACAAGCGCAACACGTTCACCGACTTCGTGGCGTGCGCCCATCACCTCATCGACACCGACATGACCGCCAGTGACCGCCTCGTCGCTGAGGGCGGAAGCGCCGGCGGCCTGCTCATGGGCGCCGTCGCGAACCTTGCACCGCAACTGTTCTCGGGTATCCTCGCGGTCGTCCCCTTCGTTGACCCCCTCACCTCGATCCTCGATCCATCGCTGCCGTTAACGGTCATCGAATGGGATGAGTGGGGCGACCCTCTCCACAATGAGGAGGTTTACTACTACATGAAGTCGTACTCCCCCATCGAGAACGTGCACGACACCCACTACCCGCGCATCCTTGCAGTGACGTCGCTCAATGACACCCGCGTGCTCTATGTCGAGCCAGCTAAATGGGTTGCCCGACTGCGCGAAGTGGGGGCGGATGCTCTGCTCAAGACCGAGATGGCGGCCGGCCACGGCGGCGTTTCCGGTCGCTACGACGCGTGGCGCGAACGTGCCTTCAACTACGCGTGGATGGTGGATGTGACGCGGGACTCGCGAGGCTGATCGCGCGCGTCACAGGCGGACTAGCGCGCTATTCGGTCCACCACTCGTCGTACATTGACACGGGAACGGTGCGCTTGTGGCGCGTGTTGAGGTACTTCGTCTCGATCTCCACGGCGACCTCGGCAGGCACGTCGCGGCCCTCGAGGTAGTCGTCGATGTGGTCATAGGTTACGCCGAGGTTGGCTTCGTCGGCCTGGCCCGGCGTATGGTCGAGCAGGTCAGCGGTGGGAACTTTTTCGTAGAGGCGCTCTGGCGCCCCTAGCTCAACGAGAAGCTGCTTGCCCTGACGTTTGGTGAGCGCCGTGAGAGGCAAGACATCGGCACCGCCGTCGCCGAACTTGGTAAAGAAGCCCGTGACGGCTTCGGCCGCGTGGTCTGTTCCGACTACAAGGTAGCCGAGCTGCCCGGCGATGGCGTATTGCGCCACCATGCGCTCGCGAGCCTTCACGTTGCCCTTGTTGAAGTCCGTTATTGGCTCCCCCAGGGCATCCGCAAACTCGGCTGCGATGCCGTCGACGGCTCGCTGGATGTTGAACGTCACTTCGCGGTCCGCTTCAATAAAGTCGAGCGCCAGTTGCGCATCGTCCTCGTCGTGCTGCACCCCGTGCGGCAGTCGGACGGCCACAAACTGTGCCTCGGCACCCTCCGCGCGCAGCTCTGCAACGGCGAGTTGGCACAGTCGGCCGGCGAGCGAGGAATCCTGCCCGCCGCTGATCCCCAACACGAGACCCTTGGCGTGTGATGCCTTCAGGTATTCCTTGAGAAAGTCGATGCGCATGCGGATCTGCTCACCAGCGTCGATCGTGGGTTGGGTGTTCAAGTCGTAGATGATGCGCGCCTGCAACGGAGTCATACGTTAAATCTAACCCCGCGACACCTCATTAGGATTGTTCACTTTTGCTGCGCCGCGAACTAGCAGCGGGTTAGCCTGAAACTGTTACGCCCACGAAACACAGGAGCCCAGGATGATCGACCAACTACTTCGCCCCAAGGTTGCCTTCTGGGCGGGAGCTGCCCTTACGCTCGCCAGCTTCATTGTGTTTAACTTTCTGCTTCCGGCCCTGTACCTCGCCATACAGTCGATCTACTTCCCCATGACCCAGCAGTTCGTCGGGGCTCTCACCGCGGGGGTTGAATCTCTCGGCCAACTTGCACGCCTTTTCGGCCCCGCTTTGGTGGTTGGTGCGCTCATCCTTCTGAAGATCGAACGTGCGGCTGCAACAACGCCCCGCGCCTAGATCTACGAGGCTTCTGAAACTCACGCGTGAACTAGCCGAGCTCTTGCGCAATTTCCCAAGGAAGCCCTGACGGGTCAAGAAACACCGCAGTGCGGCGGCCCCACGGTCGATCAATGGGGCCGTTGACGAGGTCAACGCCCCACTCGCCCAGAGCAGCACACACGGCATCTACATCGGCCACATTCACCGTCAACATCACGGATGCCGCGGCCCCCGATTTCGCGATCGGTTCTGGTGTTACGAGCGCTGGGGCTTCCGTTCGCGCCAACACGTTGATCACGATGGCACCGATGCGCAGTGCGACCGAGACTTCGTCTTCGAAGAGGATGGGCGCCCCAAACACTGCCGTGTAAAACTCCCGAGATGCCGGAATGTTATCGGAGAACACGGTAATGGCTTCAACATTGTCAAGCGAGCTGATCATTGGTCTTACCTTTCCTTAGCAACGCAATGTCCAGAACATTACTCAGGCATGGTGGTCCCGGCCGGTTTTACATAGCTGCGCACGAATCCCGAGCCCAGGAGTGGGCACCACTTTAACCCCGAACAGCAGTTAACCGTGAGTCACGTTGACGATCGTGCAGGGGCGGGGCACACTTCGTCAATTCGTTGGCAATTCTTGGCTGTCTCGACCGATTGCGCGTACGTTTCATAGAAGCTGGTTCGCTAGAGGAGGATGTCGACTGCCTATGGGAGACTCTCTGCGCCGCCTCAGCATTGTCGTGCTTCTCGTGGTTGCCTGCGCCGGAAGCGTTCCCTCCCTTGCTGTTCCCGCTTCAGCTACCGTCCCCGTGTTAGCGGCTGCAGCGGGGAGTGCCCATTGGCCTACTCACGCCGCAGGATATGCGACGCCGATGACCACACCGGTAACGGCAATCGATGATCCGACCGATCCCGTCGCCCCCGTTCCCGGAGAGACAATCCCAACCCCCGCCCCTGTCCCTACGGGCGCACCAACGACCACTCTTCCTCCGGTTTCAACGCAGACTCCGACTCCGACACCGACAGACACTCAGGCGCCGACCCCGACCGATAGCCCAACGCCTACCGAGACGCCCGCCGTCGACGAAGCGGACGAAGTCATCCCCCTCCCGTCGGTTCCGCCCAGTATCGCGACCACAAACGTGTCGCTCACGTCACTGCTCATTGCAGTCGCTGTGCTCGCCGGCAGCATCCTTGTGCTGTGGCTTGTGCTTCGTCGACGTTCCAGCGCCGCTGCAGCCACCACCGCGACCTCGTCACTCACCCGGGCACAGCCTGCGACCGTCGTGCTCGATTCACTGGCGGATGTCGGCGAAGTCATGATCGATAGCGGCTACCCCGTGAGTATGGTGCGGACCGCCTTGCACGATGTTGCAACCGCGAACGGGTACGCCTCAGCGGAAGTCGTTGTCTTCCCGACAGCGCTGTTTGTATCGCTTGATGACAACGGCGCCACTCTTACGCGAGCAGTATCGGCCGGCGGGCAGTCCTACCTCCTCCACCAGGTAGACGTAATTGATCGCGTAGTGAAAGTGGGTCGGGTTCGTTCCGGTTCGAGCGCGTGGGTCACGCGGCAGCTGACGAAAATGCGGGAGCTCGCACCGCCATTCACCAGCGCCCAACGCGTGCTCGCCTATGCCCTCACCACCGGCGCAATCTCCGTGCTCCTTGGCTCATCCTGGCTCGGAGTCCTCATCGCGGCACTCTTGGGCGCCGGCGTCGGCACACTACTCTTACTCAGCGAACATCTACCGGCAAGCTTCAACGCCCTCGTGATCGTCGGCGCGGCCCTCGGATCGTCACTGATCGTGCTGCTGGCTGCCCGTGCCGCAGATGATCCTGGAGTCCTGCCTTCTCTGGTGGCTCCGGTCGTCATCTTGCTCCCCGGAGGTCTACTGACCACCGCCGTCATCGAGCTTGCCACCGGGCACATAATGTCGGGGTCCGCACGCGCAGCTGCGGGAGCAATGCGACTGTTGCTGCTCGCCGTAGGCATCGTCTCCGCCGCAGCCCTCGTCGGCGTTCCCGCACTCGAGCTCACCGCCACCAGCGAACCGCTGGGCCCCATCGCACCCTGGGTTGCTGTTGCCGTGTTCGGCGTCGGGATCACCATCTACCAGTGCGCCCGACCAACATCGATTCCGTGGATCCTGCTCGTGCTCTACGTTGCCTACGGCGCGCAGGTGATCGGTGACGTGCTCTTCGGCGGAGTGCTTTCCGCGCTCATCGGCGCGATCGCCATGACTCCGGTTGCCGTACTCGTGGCCAGACACCGCACCGGCCCTCCCGCGATTGTTAGCTTCCTTCCGGCATTCTGGTTGCTCGTGCCTGGCGGGCTCGGACTCGTCGGAGTCACCGAGGTACTGGGCGGAAACGATGGCAGCAGCACCTTGATCACGATGCTCGGCACCATGATCGCCATCGCCCTCGGTGTGCTCATCGGACTCGCCGCATCCAGTGCATTCCGCGATCGCAGACTGCCGAACCTTTTCGATTTCCTCGAACCTGTTCCTGACGCCGACCGTGAGACGCAACCGGTTCCGACTAAGACGCCGCGCCAGACGAAGGATCCCGAGAACACGTAAGTCGCCCAGGCACCGATCTCGCTCATGTCACTTGCGTCGCTTAACGCAAAAGTCCCGGTCTCTTTCGAGACCGGGACTTTTTACGTGGTTGCGGGGACAGGATTTGAACCTGCGACCTCTGGGTTATGAGCCCAGCGAGCTACCGAACTGCTCCACCCCGCGGCGTGCTTAAAGACTAACACAGGGTGAACGGTGCCAAGACCGAACTCAGCGGGCTCGCAGTGTGCTGCGGCCCGCTGAGTCAGAATCGGCTACTGGATTGCGGCGATTGCCCGCTCGATTGCGGCGACCATTTCCTTGTCAGCTTCCGCTGCGGCAACGAGGTCGTTAGCGGCGTAGGCGGCGTTGCGGTCAGCAAGTGCTGCCTTGTAGTCAGCAATTGCCTTGTCGAGCACGGGGTTGTCACCCGGCGTTACTGGGTCGACAGGCGCATCCGGATCAACAGGGGCATCGGGGTCAACGGGAACTTCAGGATCTACCGGAACCTCACCATCGCCAGCTTCAGCACCAGAGTCTCCACCGAACAAGGTGTCGAGCGCCTGATCGAGAGTGTCCTCGAAGGCAATCTCATCACCGAATGACACGAGAACCTTGCGCAGTAGCGGGTACTGCGTTCCGCTCGTTGACTGCACGTAGACGGGCTGCACGTAGAGCAGTCCCCCACCAACCGGCAGCGTCAGCAAGTTACCGAGCTTAACCTCAGTCTCACCGCGCTGGAGCAGAGCCAACTGGTTGGCAACAATGGTGTCAGTGTTGAAGCTGTTCTGCACCTGACCTGGACCCGGGATGGTGTCCTTCTTCGGCAGGTTCAGCAGGGTCAACTTGCCGTAGTCGGGCCCAGCATCCGAGTTCGCCGTGAGGTAACCGGTGAGAACGCTTCGTGTTGCGTCCGCGCTCCCCTTAGGAATGAACGTCGAGTAGAGCGTGAATGCGGGGTCTTCCGTTCCCGGTACCTGCATTGTCAGGTAGTAGGGCGGCTGAAGCGAACCAGTTGTCGAAACCGGGTCTTCAGGGCTGACCCACTGGTCATCACTCGAGTAGAACGAGCCGGCATCCGTCACGTGGAAGGAACCCAGAATCTCGCGCTGCGCCTTGAACAGGTCAGAGGGGTAGCGCACGTGATCCAACAGTTCAACGCTCATGTCGCTCTGCGGAAGCAAAGTGTTCGGGAAGATCTTGTTCCACGTCTTCAGAACAGGATCAGCGTCATCCCAGGCATACAACTTCACCGAGCCGTCATAGGCGTCAACAGTCGCCTTGACCGAGTTGCGGATGTAGTTGATGTCATCGAGCGCAAACTGTGGTGCCGGTGTGTTGGTGTCGGCAATCGCGCTAGACAGTTGCTCGACCTGTGAGTAAGGGTAGTTTGCGCCCGTCGTGTAGCCGTCGACGATCCATACAATGCGACCGTCCACAATGGCCGGGTACACGTCTCTATCGACGGTGAGGTACGGGGCAACCTTCTTGACACGGTCGAGAGGTTCACGGTCATACAGAATCTGCGACTTCTCAGTAACAGCTGACGAAAGGAAGATCTGCTCCGACTGGAACTTGATCGCATAGACAAGCTTCTTGAAGATGTTGTCTAGTACCGGTCCGCCGTCACCCTGGAAAGTGGTAGTCGCATTCTGGTTGCTATCTTCGCCACCGGACGGGTAGTCGAGCTCAATGTCGTCTGAGCCTTCAGGCGCACCAACGATCGAGTACTCCGGAGACTTTTCACCGAAGTAGACACGAGATTCGAAGTCGCCTAGTGCACCGGTGCTGGGGATGCCAGACTGCAGGAAGACGGGCTGGCCGTCAGCGGCACGCTGGTTACCGAAAGCCGCAACGACGCCATAGCCGTGGGTGTAGACGACAGCATTGTTGTACCACGATTGCGAATCGCCAAGTCCAGACTGGTTGAGCTCGCGGACCGCAATAACGGTGTCTTGAGTTTCGCCATCAATTTCGTAGCGGTCGACATCGAGGTGGCTGTCGAACTGGTAATACTGCTTGAACTGCTCGAGCTGGGCAAAGGCCTGCGGCGCGATAGCAGGGTCAAGAATTCGAATATTCGCCGTGGTCGTTGCGTCTTCACGCAACGCCCCTGGTTCAGCATCGGTAGTGGCGCTATAAGGAATCTCTTCGACATCAGCGACACCGTACGCGTCTCGAGTTGCCTGAATACTTCGATCGATATATTCGGCCTCGTAGGTGCGCGCGTTGGGATCTACCTGGAAGCGCTGAACGACCCACGGGTAAAGGTTTCCGACGACGAGACCGCTGATCAGCAAGAGTGCTGTACCGATCATGGGCAGTCGCCAGCGGCCGATGATGGCCGTAACAATGAAGAGAATCGCGACGATTGCCGCGATGCCGGCGAGAATCGCGCGACCGGGGATGGTGGCATTCGCTTCGGTGTAGCTTGCACCGGTTTGCAGGAAGCCTTGGCTCGCCGAATACAGCGTCGTGTACTGGTCAAGCCAGATGCTGACGGCCTGAAGGGCGAAGAAGAGGCCTGCAGTAATCGCCAACTGGATGCGTGCCGAACGCGAAATGCGAACCTCACGACCATGCACGCTGAGAGCACCGTAGAGGTAGCTCGTAGCAAGCGCTCCGACGAAGGAAACCAGCAGCACTGCTGAAGCGAAGCCAACGATGCCGTGATACATCGGCAGTTCGTAGAAGTAGAACCCGATATCAAGGTTGAACTGGGGATCAACTTCGCCGAATGACGTGCGGTTCAACCACTGAAGAGCCACAGGCCAGCTACCGGCTGCCGAGACGCCACCGAAGATTCCCAAGAGCACGGGGATGCCGACCATGGCGAGCTTGCGCAGCGGCTCAACAACCTGCTGGTAGCCCTCGAGTTGCGCATTGAGTTTCGCGTAGATCGGGCGAGCGCGGAAGGCAACGAGCAGGCTGATACCCACTGGAACTGCCATCGCCACAAATCCGATGACGAACATTACAGCGTTGGCGATCCACTGGGTGGTGAGCACCTCAAGATACCCAGCCTGGTCAAACCAGAGAACGTCCGCATAGAGATTGGAGAACAAGAAGAAAGCAACAACAATGACGGCGAGAATTATCGCCGTAATCGTAAACGCAGACCTCGTCTTGCTCGGTGGGGCTGATTGGGTTTGGCTCGACACAGTACTTCGCTCCTGAAATTGGGGGCCTAGAGGTATCTTAAAGGTGTTTCATGGGCGTAGGGCAGATGATCGCTCTCAGCGTGACTCTCGGCAAAGCTCAGGGCAACGATCACTCAGTTGCGCTCAGCTTGCATCGCACGACGGTAGCCCGGCTCCGCTTAGCCCAGCACGAATGCTGGCAAGCGCAACGAGGGCATCGTTGAGATCGTCGATTGCATAAACGGTGAGGCCCTTGGGGATGTTTCCCACAACCTCATCGCAGTTTTCGATGGGCGCGAAGAAGAAGCTCGCTCCTGCTCCACGGGCTCCATACATCTTTTGTTGGATTCCACCGATGGGGCCCACATCGCCGCTTGCGGTGATTGTTCCGGTGCCCGCGATTTCTTCGCCGCCGTTGATTGCACCGGGGGTCAGCTTGTCAATGATCCCGAGCGCAAACATCATTCCCGCACTCGGACCGCCAACGTTTTCCAACTGAATTTTGACATCAACGGGGAAGTTATAGGCACTACCGACAATTACCCCAATTACTGCAATCGGATCGTCACCCTCAGTGAGGGTCGGGATGATTTCTTCCGTCTGCTCTTCGCCATCACGTTCAAAGACCACCGTGGCCGGCTTCGTCGTGCCATTCGCGGCAATCTCATCGCGAAGGCCGGTGACGTCAGCGAAAGTCTCGTCGTTTACTGACCGGATGATGTCGCCAGCCTGCAGCACGCCATCCGATGGTCCACCTGCGCTCGTCTCAGCAACCGTGAGCGTTGCATCGAATTCGTAACCGCGTTCAGAGAGGGCGGCAGCGATCGCTTCCTGCTGCGAGCTTTCCATCTGGATACGGCCAGCTTCGGTCGACTCTTCGATGGTCACGCCGACCGGATAGACAGCTTCGACGGGCACAATGGCGCGACTGCGATCGAAGAAAGCTGCGCCAACCTCGAACCAGCTGAGTGGTGAATCCGGGTTTCCCCGCACGTTCACGGTGAGCATGTCGAGCGCGCCCTTAGTGGGATACGTCGTCTCGACCGGGATCTGGATGAGCGGCACCTGCGCGCCCTCGATTTCTACGTCACCCAAGGTGTCGTAGACGGGGCCGGGTTGCTCGATGATGTACGGCGATGGAACGAGTGTTGCTAGCAGCGTGCCGATGAGCGCAACACTGAGAATCAGCCATCCTAGCCAGCCACTTCGGGCGCGGCGCGATGACGGTTCGGGACGATTATCAGTAAACAGGGCCACCTAGGTCCTTACGGGGTGGAAGCGGTGTTCGCCACAGGCGCACGGTAAGAGTTACTAGCCTAGGTCAAAACTCAGCCGCGCACGGCATCGAGCGAGTAGCGTTAAAACATGGCTGACGATGCTGACAACAATTCCGAAGACGAGTTCCGCGACATGATGCGCGAGTTCCTCTCCGGTGATGGTGAAATCGATCCGGCGAAACTTGCTGCCGCCGCGGGGCTCCCGAACGACCCCGCCATGATCCAACAATTGCTCAGTCAACTGCAGAATGCCTTAGGCAAGAGCGGCGATGGGATCAATTGGGACATCGCCCTAGAGCAAGCCAAGAACATTGCTTCTCAGAGCACCGTGGTTTCCCTTCCCGCCGAGCGTTCCAAGCTCGAGCAGGCGCTCCACGTTGCATCGCTCTGGCTCAATGAGGTCACAGATATCTCCGAACTCACGGTAGAACCTAAGCTTTTGAGCCGCAGCGAATGGGTATCAATCACGATGCCGATTTGGACCCAGCTTGCCGAGCCGGTGGCAAACTCAATCGCCAATTCCCTCACCGATGTTCTCAAGCAGAACGCGCCAGAAGAGATGAACGAAATGCTTTCCGGCGCAAGCAAGGTGATGCGCGACATCGGCGGCACTCTGTTTGCTATGCAACTTGGCCAGGTCGTCGGCCAGCTCTCGAGCGAAGTCGTTTCTGGTGGCGACATTGGCATCCCGTTGCTCGATGAACAGCAAGCAGCTCTTATCCCGCAAAGCGTCTTCGCTTTCGGCAATGGCCTCGACATTCCCGACGAAGAGGTGCACCTGTATTTGGCAGTGCGAGAGCTTGCTCACGCCAGGCTGTTTCGGCACGCACGGTGGCTTCGACTGCAATTGCTCACGTCGATCACGGCGTACGCCCACGACATCCACATTGATTCGGATGCGATTGCTGAGCTTGCGAGCGGTTTCGACCCGAATAATCCTGAAGAGCTGCGCGACGCTATGACTAACGGTTCGCTGATTCCACCGAAGAGCGAAGAGCAGCGCGAAGCACTTGAACGGCTAGAGACCGTTCTTGCACTTGTCGAAGGATGGGTGGATGTCGTTACCGCCGCAGCGACCACGCGCTTGCCTGCCCGCGGTGCGATCGCCGAGACCGTGCGTCGACGCCGAGCATCCGGTGGACCTGCAGAATCCGCCTTCGCTACTCTCGTCGGCCTCGAGCTTCGACCACGCCGGTTGCGTGAAGCAGCAGCGATGTGGCAACACGTCAGCGACGAACTTGGTGCAGAGATGCGCGATTCGCTCTGGTCACACCCCGACGTGATGCCGACAGCCGCAGATATTGACGACCCCGCTGCCCTTGTTGCTCGACTCCGTGACGGTGGCAGCACGCCAGACGACATCGATCAGGCCATCGACGCGCTTCTTAACGACGAATCCGGAGACCGCCCCCACGAGGGCGACAACTCCTAATTCACGAGCCGGGGAGCGCCGACATCGGGAACTCTCGTTGCGCTGTGGAATCTTCGCACTGACCGCTCGGACAGTGTGCACAATGGGCACATGATCCTGCGAGTAGACCCCCGACTACCACTGGTGTGGCGCTCCCCCACGAGCGCCCAAATCGGCATTGACCCTCCCGCCGTCGTACTGGCCCATGTCACCGACGCGCAAGAAAAGATTCTCTCCGCTCTCGTGGCTGGCATCAGTCGTAGCGGTCTCGGCATGCTCTCCAAATCGCATCCTGCTGATTGCGACGACCTGCTCGACGCCCTCTCTGGCGTGCTCCTCGCGACACCGCCTCAGTCACCAAGCGCCAACGTTGCTGTACTCGGTGTTGGTTCCTTGGCCGAATCGATTGCCCGTGTTCTCGCCGCTAGCGGAGTGAACGTTCGTGTCGCTGAGCACGCGGATGAGTTGGTCGACCCCGATCCTGATCTCGCGATTATGGTTGGCCACTACGTAATCGCCCCCTCGGTGCATTCGCATTGGTTGCGACGGGATATACCTCACATCCCCGTGGTGATTTCAGACTCTGGCGCCGAGATCGGCCCAGTGGTCACTCCTGGAATCACCGGATGCCTCCTCTGCGTCGAGCTTCACCGTCGCGATGCCGATGCAGCTTGGCCCGCTATTGCCACTCAGCTGATGGGGCGGTCTTCCCACGCAGAAACGCCGGTGCTCATTGCGGAAGCTGCGGCAGAAGCGTGCCGGATGGCGCTTCATCGTTTGGGTCGCGTCGGCTACACCGTCTTTGATCAGACGCCGGCCGACGCAACATCATCGGTGCGCATCGATCACTCAACGGGGCGGCGTGATGAAAGCTTGCGGTTCCGTCACCCCGAGTGCGGATGCCAGCAAATTGGCGCCGTGGCTAGGGTTGTGAACGATCGCGCACATCGTCCAGAAAGCGACTGGGGGCACGACGCCCAGCCCGACCTGTTTGTGCGCTAGCTGACCAAGACATCCCGAGTGATCGGCGTGCACGAGTAATTCCGACGTAGAGCAACCGTCGCTCTTCGTCGATCGCTTCGGGGGTGCGGGCATAGCTAATCGGCAGCAGGCCCTCGTTGAGCCCGACAATGTGCACGCAATCCCATTCCAAGCCTTTTGCCGAGTGCAGGGTGGCGAGGTTTACTGCGGAGCGCAATGGTTCATTGTTGCTGCTCTGACGGTCAACAAGGTCGGCCACAAATTCGCGAAGAGTCATCTCTTCTGGTGCATCCTCGGCTAGGCGCATGATCACGTTGAGAGATTCCCACCGGTCCCGAACAGCACCAGCACTCTGAGGAGGTTCTTGCGACCATCCGATAGATCTCAAAACATCGCTGACTGACTTGAAGAGTGGCTCTGTTGCTGTCGTAATGGAGGCTCCGCGCAACAGCATGATCGCTTCTTTGACCTCGCGCTGGTCAAAGAAGCGGGTTGCTCCGCGAACAAGGAATGGCACCCCAGCTGCAGCTAGCGCAGCCTCGATTGGTTGCGACTGAGCGTTGATGCGGTAGAGCACCGCAATCTCTTCAGGGCTGGTTCCGGCCGCAATCTGCCCCGCAATGGTCTCCGCAATGGCAGTCGCCTCAGCTTGATCATCGTCGTAGGCGGTAACTGCAGGGATCCCGGAGTGTTCTTTCGTCGCCGACTGCAGGGTTAGCGCCCCCGGCTGATTCGCCATCAGTTTGTTCGCCGTGTGCACGATCTCGGGAGTTGACCGGTAGTTGCGTTCGAGTCGCAACACGATTGCGTTGTCATGCTGCGAGGCGAAACGCAGCAGGAAGTCAGGGCTTGCTCCCGCAAAGGAGTAAATAGTCTGGCTGACGTCGCCAACCACACAGAGATCATCACGGTCTCCCACCCACAATCGCAGCAGCTCATGCTGAAGTGGCGAAACGTCCTGATACTCATCAACGACAAAAAAGCGGTATTGCTCACGCACTTGCTGCGCGATACGAGGTTCCGCTTCGATCATTCCGGCCGCGGCAAGAAGTACATCTTCAAAGTCAATCTGGCGGCGGGCATCCTTGGTGGATTCATACGCTGCCTGCAACGCGACCATGCGGTCAACGGTGAGCGCTGCCGGCATTGTTCGTTCAGCGTTTCCATACTGCTCGATCGACATGCGGGAGGTCTTGCGCCATTCAATCTCCGCCGCAACATCGCGAAGAGTGGCGGTGTCGAGCTTGATTTTTAGAGAGTCGGCGGCATGCGCGATCATCCGCGCCTTGCCCTCAAGCAGTCTCGGCATGGTTCCGCCGATAGTTTGCGGCCAAAACGCGTTGAGTTGAGAGAGTGCTGAAGCGTGAAATGTTCGAGCGGAAACGCCTTCCGCGCCCAAGCTGCGAAGGCGGCCCCGCAGTTCACCGGCGGCGCGGTTCGTGAAGGTGAGCGCCATAACTCGACCCGGAGGATAGACACCGGTGGCAACCCCATAAGCGATGCGGTGAGTGATCGCTCGAGTCTTTCCCGTTCCGGCGCCGGCGAGAAGACAGACCGGCCCTAGGAGGGCTTCGGCAGCCTGCCGCTGGCCCTCATCGAGCGCGTCGAGTAGTTCGTTTGCTTCTAGAGTCACGGTTGCTCGTCAATCGGCTGGCCGTACCAGTGCTCGATGATGGCGCGAGCAATAGACGAATGACCCGGCAGGCGGATCTGAGTTAACGACGCAGCGAGTTCGTCCCGGCTGAACCAACGCAGGTCGAGGATTTCGGTTCCGTCTGGGGTTCCTAGCCCAGTGAATCCTGGAGCGACTGAGGCTGTGAATCCGAGCATGAGTGATGCCGGGAATGGCCAGGGCTGGCTGCCCAAATAGACCGGGTCGACTACTGGCACTCCCGATTCTTCAAGGATTTCGCGCTGAACGGCCGACTCCAGTGACTCTCCAGGCTCGACGAATCCGGCGAGGAGGGAGTAACGGTTCGACTCCCAGAGGGCGTTGGAACCCAATAGGAGCCTGTCGTTCTGATCCGTGACGCCGACGATGATGGCGGGGTCGGTTCGCGGAAAAACTTCGAGCTTTGACGCGACATCACGGCGCACCCATCCGGCCTTTTCTACGACAGTCGGCTCTCCGGTCCGCGGAGAAAAGAGGTGCGAAGAATGCCAGTTCAATATCGCCAGAGCTTCGGTAAAGAGTCCGGCATCCCGGTCGCTCAATTGGGTAGCGATGGAACGTAAATTGCCCCAGTTTGCTTCGGCGAAATGCCCGGCGTCCTGAAGCTCGACGGTCACGATCGGGGTGCCAACGGGCTCAGGGCTCGTGGTCGACATCGACCGTCCCAAGTAGACGACAGTATGGCCGCGATCGATTGCATCCGGACGTAGCAGAGCGAGCGAACCATCAGCCGCGAGCAGTGCGGAACCGTCAAATATCGGCAAAACTCTCGTAGCCGGATCGCGCCACAAGCGGTCGAGAAGTCGAGGGTCTTCTCTCGCAAGGTGGTCACGATCAATTTCATATCGCGATAGTGGCAGGCGTGAAAGAAAAGCCTGTGACATGTATCGACCCCGTCCCAAGTGCGTGGCGTGCGGCAAATGCGCGTCTGAGCAACCTACCCTGAGTGTTATGGCCAGATCACATCTCACTCTAGCCGCGCTGGCGACCTCTGCTGTCGAAGGACTCGATGTTGCCGCAGCCGCACCGTTCGGCACCGGCAACGGAAACGACTTCGACTCCGCGCTCATTACCGGGCGCGACGGCAAGCACTGGATTATTCGAGTGCCCCGAAACACTTCAGCAGAAAATGTGCAGTCCGCCGACCTCGTAGCGCTACGCGCGCTCAGCGCCGGTGTTCGCACCAGACTGCCGTTCGCTGTCACCAGCTATGCCGGCCAAGTTCCGGTTGGCCAAACTCGCGGAATCGTCTACGAATTTGTCTATGGCAGCAAAGTGCCCATGCGTTCGTACACCACAGGGCCGGGCTCGCTTTCAGCCTCAATCGGCACCGCCATCGCAGCAATTCACAGCCTGCCGACAAGCTTTGTCGCGGATGCCGGACTCCCCGTGCAGACCGCAGGCGAAAGTCTGCGATCGTGCATTTCGATTATCGACCGTGCCGCGGCCACAAAGCTCGTTCCCGCTGGACTACTCGAGCGCTGGCGCGAAGCCACTGAAGATTCCAAACTCTGGCAGTTTCAGCCAACCGTGGTCAACGGTTCCCTCGTCTCAGATTCCTTCTTGACCGCAGACAACGCGGTCACGGGTGTGCTGGGTTGGCAAGACATCAAAGTCGGCGACCCCGCGACAGACCTCCAGTGGCTCCTCGGCCCCCGCAATGACGCCATCATCGAATCAGCGTTTGGTGCCTACGCGGATGCCCGTGGTGCCGGAGATCGTCAACTCAAGCAGCGCGCCACCTTCTATGCGGAGCTTTCGGTAGCCAAGTGGCTCCTCCACGGGACTGAAGTGCGCAGCACCGAAATTGTCGACGACGCCGTTGAAATGCTCACCACATTGCTCGACGACATCCGAGACGATGTTATGAACCCGATTAGCGCCAACACAATGCCCACCATGGCCGTCGACGAGGTCGAAGCCATGCTGCGCAAGAACAACCACGCGGTCTAACGCTTTCGTTCCGCTTGCGCGGCGCCTGGTCGATGGCTGTCAGCGCAGGTGTTGGGCTACCTGTTGAAACGATCCTCTTGCTCCGAACGGCGCTTGGTCGCTGAGCGCGAAAGCGAGGAACGCAGTCGGCGCAGCTTGTTGTGAGCAATGGGCACCTGTACGGCATCCGCATCGACGATGGTGATCGGCTCGGTAATGGCACGCGACTGATGCCGGGGCACTATCGCGACCCACCGGCCCTTTCGGCGCGGAGCCACTGTGACCGTAAGCTGACCCGATCGCGCCAGAACGATTGCGATCACTATCGCGACAACAGCGGGCACTCCCCCAGCAATGACGAACGCTACTTTGGCGCCCAAGAGCTCGGCGATGGTTCCCATGAGCGGACCGCCGACTGCTTGACCGCCAAGAATTACCATCACCCAGAAGGCCATAACGCGACCACGGATGACCAGGTTCGATGACAGCTGAACCATTGTTTCGGCAGCCGTCATGAGGAGCAGGCGGCTGAGACCAATGCCGATGAGCACACCGAGAAATAGTCCGTAGATCGGAACGATTCCCGCGAGCATCATCATTGCTCCGTAGAGCACCGCCCCGAAGATGATCGTTCTCAGCCGAAGGCTCGCCCGGCGGGCTGACGCGAGCGCCCCGAGCAAAGCTCCAATCGCGGCGAGCGAGTTGTAGAGGCCATAACCGCTGGCACCGGTGCCGTAAACAGTGTTCGCCATCGCGGCGAGCAGCGTCGGCATTGGCATTCCGAACACGGCGACGACGAAAATCATCACCATGGTCCAGAACAGGGTGGGCTTTTTGCGAATGTACCGGATTGCTTCGCGAATTTGGCCCTTGGATTCCGGAGCGCGAGGCGCGATCAGCAACTCGTTCTTGCGCATCGATGCAAGGATCACCACGCCGATAACCACCGCGACCGCGTTAATGCCGATCGCCCAGCCGGAACCAGCCGCGACAATGAGCACCCCGCTGAGCGCCGGCCCCAAGAAGGCACCGGAGTGGAAAATTGAGGCGTTCAGGCTGATGGCGTTGCGCAAGTGGCGAGGACCAACGAGCTCATTCACGAAGACGGCACGCGCCGGGTTATCGAAAACTTGGATGATGCCCATGAACAACACCAACAAGTACACGAGCCAGAGCTGTGCCGCACCCATGATTGTGATGATGGCGAGAGAAAGACTAAGCAGCCCGATGATCGACTGCGCGACCATGAGTGTCGCCCGCTTATCGAAACGATCAGCGATGACGCCGGCATAGGCCCCAAGAACGATGGTCGGAGTGAACTGGATCGCGATCGTCAGACCAACGAGCGCAACGTTTCCCGTGAGCTCAAGAACGAGCCAATCAACAGCGATGCGTTGCACCCAAGCAGCGGTGTAGGCGATGAACTGGGCGATCACATAGAGGCGGTAGTTGTGCAGCCGAAGGGAACTGAAGGTGTCGCGCCAGAGTGGGCGTTGCATGACTGCCGAGATAGGCACAGTTGCCGGAGAGGTCTCAGATGTCATAGCCACGTATTCAACCGTATTGTCTCGGCACTCATTCCAGTGCATAATCGAGCCTATAAATTCAATTACGTTTCGTAATGGAGCACTGGTGTTTGATCCCGTACTGCTGAAATCGTTTGTCGCTGTCGCCGACACGCTCAGCTTCACCGACGCCGCCCGAACGTTGACTCTGAGCCAGCCGACGATTAGCCAGCACATCCGCAAACTCGAGGCTGCCGCTGGCCGTAATCTTGTCGTTCGCGATACTCGCGCGGTATATCTCACTGACAACGGCGAAGCGATGCTTGGCTTTGCTCGCGCGATTTTGGCGGAACAGGATCAGGCGGTGAAGTACTTCACGGGATCGGCGATGCGCGGTCGTTTGCGCTTCGGTTCTGCCGACGACTTGGCGCTCAATGAGTTGCCGGGCATCCTGCGCAATTTTCGTCAGCTCTATCCACAGATCAATCTCGAACTCACCGTCAGCCAAAGTGGCGCTCTGGTCCGACGCCTTCAGGCTGGCCAACTCGACCTGATTTTTGTGAAGCAAGGGACAGGTATTGAAGGCGGGCGACTAGTGCGCCGCGACCGAATGGTGTGGATGGGCCACAAGAGTACGACCCTTGAGGCTGGTGCACCGGTTCCGCTGATTGTCTATCAGGCACCCAGTCTGGGGCGTGCCTATGCAATGCGCGCTCTCGAAGCTAACGGCCGTACCTGGCGGATTACGTGCAACGTGAAAGAGGTGAATGGAGCTCTCGCCGCTGTTCGGGCGGGAATCGGTATTGCCGTGTTTCCGCAGTCTCTCATTCCGGCGGATCTTGCTCAGTTGCCCGCCACTTTCGAGTTGCCAGAACTCGGCGACGTCGACTTCGTTTTGCTTGACAACCCGCTTGCCGCCCGTGAGCCCATCGATGCGCTCAGTACAGCGATTCTTAGCCGCCCAGCGCTGCTTTAGCCCGCTGCGGCTGTCTTGACTCTAGACAGGCGTCTAGTCACTAGGCCGGCGTCTAGCCGCCGAAGCTCGGAGCCGCACCGACGGATCGTTCCCAAGCCCCACGAAGTTCGCTTTCGCTCGAGATGTGTTCGGGGCGAACCACTGTGTCGTCAGCCACAAAGTAGAACGCTGCATCGATCTTGTCTGGCGCGATGCCTTTCCACTGCGCGTACGCCAGTCGGTAGAGCGCGAGTTGCAATTGCTTGGCTTCAAGATCGGCGGCATCCCGCGGGGCACGGCCCGTCTTCCAGTCGACAATCTCAAATCGGTCGCCATCGGAGTACACGGCATCGATCTTGCAGATCACGACCCGGTCGTTGAAGGGAACGTGAATCTCAATCTCAACGTCGACGGGCTTGCGCGTTGCCCAGGCTGAACGTTCGAAAGTGGACTGCAACTCGGCAAGCTTTTTGGCATCCGTTGCACCGTCGGTGTCGTCACCGTCGAGCTCGATGGGTAGAGCATCGAGCGTCTCTGCGGATGCCGAGGCACCGAAGCGAGCTTCGACCCACTCATGGAATTGGGTTCCCAATCGCGTGGCGCGGTACGGCTTTTCGGGCATGGGGCGCCGCAGCGAGAGCGCGACCGCTTCGGGGTCGGCGATGTAGTCCTTGAATCGAGAGGCGGGAATTCGTTGAGGCAGCGGTGTGCGCTTGGCTTCGCTCGCGGCTCTGTTGCGTTCGGCAACGAGAAGGTCAATCTCGTGCGACCACTGGCCGTCGCCGCCGGGATCTGCCGTTCGAACGAGGTGAGCGGCCACTTCTACGCTGGTGCGACGATTACCGAGTGGGTCGAAGGGCCAGAGCGGGTCGACGACATCGTTCAGCGTTGGATTTTCGTCGTTCACTGGGTCAGTCGGCAACTCGGCGATGAGTGCACGTTCTTGGAGTTCTTGCAGAAAAATGCTGGGCGCTTGCGGCTTGCTGCGGCTCGACCAGAATGACCCGGTCAGCAGCAGATTGTCGCGCGCTCGAGTGATCGCGACGTAGCCGAGTCGTCGCTCTTCTGCTTGATGACGGTCAGCGAGAGCTGCCTTGAAATCTTTGAGAGAGGCATCGAAGTCGGACTGGTAGTTTGCGGTTTCCCATTCCAATTCGGGAAGCTCAGCGGCATCGCCACGGAAGGCGAAGGGAAGCTTGCCGAAACCTACCCAGCCTTTTCCTTCCCGCGATGTCGCAGGGACTTCTCCGGCAGACAGCCGCGGCAGTGCGACCAGATCCCATTCCAACCCCTTGGAGGCGTGGATCGTGAGCAATTGCACGGTGCCGGCTTCGGCATCGTCGCTGCGCGGCCCCATCATGTCTTGCTGCGCAGCCCTCCTCAACCACGACAAGAAGCTGCCGAGGTTGGCTTGATCGTCACTGGCAAGAAAGCCAGCGAGCTCATCGTGAAACGCATAAAGGTTGGCCATGCCCTGGGCCTGGGGACGACTAGCGACGACCTCAATATCGAGGAGCAGTTCCTGCTCAAGAAGCCGCACAAGGTCACCGAGGTCAAGGCCAGCTCGCGAACGGAAGAACGCCAATTGCTTTGCTGCGGCTTTGAGCCGCGAAACACCTTCTTCGCTAAACGCCTCAAGCTGCGAATGCGTGGCGGGTGCTTCACCAACAAAGTCGAGAGCATCGACAATGGATGCCGAATCATCGACCGCGACGGAGTCCCGCATGTGTTGCTTCACTTCGTCGCTCAGCTCGTGTTGCGTGACGGAGCGGCTGAGCAACCACCGCGAGAGTCCGGCGAGTGCTTGCAGGTCGCGGGTGCCGATGGACCAGCGTGCGCCCGATAGTAGCCGGATGAGCTCTGACCCTGCTGTGGGGTCGTGGATTACGGTGAGCGCGCTGACGAGATCGACGATTTCTGGTGTTGACAGCAGTCCGCCTATTCCCAGCACGTGGTACGGAACTTCTTCGGCCCCGAGTGCTGCGGCGAAGCGATCCATGTCGCTGCGCCGTCGGAACAGGATGGCCGCCGTTGGCGGCGAAGGAGCAATCGCGTCGGGGTTGGGGTCGTAGCGGTTCCAAGTTTGCGGCGCGAGCGCTCGCGAAAACCATGTGGCGACTCCCCTGGCCTCTTCGTCGATGTGTTCAAAGTAGTGGGCGTCGATTGTGCCCTCGGGGGCGGCGGGACGTGCATCCAGTGATTCGACGCGCACTGGTGAACGAACACTGAGCGGTTCGACGATGACGTTGGCGGCGTCAAGCACACGAGTGGCGTTGCGCCAGCTTGTAGAGAGGGCAAAGTATTGAGCGTCACCGTTGTCGGTGAAGTCGCGACTGAAGCGGGCGAGGTTTGCAGCGCTCGCTCCGCGCCAGCCGTAGATCGACTGGTGGGGGTCGCCGACGGCCATGACCGAGTGGTTGCTGAATAGTCGCGCGAGCAGTCGCGTTTGCACGACGCTGGTGTCTTGATATTCGTCGAGCAGCACTACCCGGTAGCGGTCTTGGTAGTGCTCTACGACATCGGAGGAGCGCTCGCTCACTTCGAGAGCGAGAGCAACCTGGTCGCTGAATTCAAGCAACCCCTGCTGTCGTTTCTGCTGGGCGTACTGCACGGCCAACGCGAGCAATGGCGCGAGCGATCCGACCTCGTTGACGGCTTCAACTACAGAGACATAGGGGGTCTTCTTGCGTGCGGTTTCGGCATAGGGCAGCTCGGAAAGTTCGGTAAACCGCTTCGCGTAAGCTGCGACGTCGTCGGCGTTTGCCACGTTGTCGCTGAGCGCGTGGCTCAGGCTCAGCACCGCCTCAGTGAGGGCATTGATGGACTTTTCGAGTCCGATGAGTCGTTCATCAGTGCTCGCGACGACGAGCTTGCGGGCCAGTTGCCATGAGGAGGGATCGTTGAGCAGGGTCGACTCTGGTTCCCGGCCGATCAGCAGTGCATTTTCGGTGAACAGCGCACTGGCGAAAGAGTTGTAGGTGGAGATTGTGGGCTGGTCGAACTCGATCGATGCGGTTTCTGGCGTGGCCGTGAATCGTTCGGGATGCCGATCTTGCACGTCGCGCAGGATCGCTATGCGTTCGCTGACCCGCTTGCTGAGCGAGCCGGCCGCTTTGCGGGTGAAGGTGAGTCCGAGGATCTGATCTGGCGTGGCGAGGTTGTTGGCAACCAGCCACACCACGCGGCTTGCCATGGTGTCGGTTTTTCCACTGCCCGCACCGGCAACAACAAGCGCGGGAGTTAGCGGAGCCTCAATGACGACCTGCTGTTGCGGTGTTGGCGCGTGGATTCCCATGAGCCCGGCGAGTTCTACGGAAGAGATCATCGGGCGCTCACCGCCGGCACGACGTGGATGCGGCAATTGCCGAAACTCCACGGGTCGGTGCAGTGGCTGCTCATTCGGGCCACGAAGACATTGGAGGCCATTCCTCGTGCGTCGTCGATCACTCTCTGACGGAAAAGTTCGAGCTGTTCATCGGTCATCGGTGCCTGTTTCGGGTCAACATAGTCCCGGGTCTTAGCACTCGGCGACAGCACGACAAGTTTGGCACCACCATTGGCGAGCCCCTCAGGCACTCCCTCGATCGCCCCGGACGCAAAGGCAAGCTGATACGCCGCAAGCTGAGGATGGTCGGCAACAGCGCTGTCGGTGGATGGTTCGTTCTTGCCAGTCTTGAGGTCAACGATCACTGCTGTTGTTCCCCCATACAGTTCGACACGGTCAATCTTTCCGCTGAGCAGAGCCTGCTGGAGCGGAAGCTTAAATTGCATCTCGTTGCTGATGAGTTCTCCTCCATCGGCGGCGAAATCACGCAGATACGTCGCCAAGTGTTGAGTGAGTTTGCGGGCTCTCAGCTTCTCGGCTTCCGACTGCCACGATGCCTCAAAACTCATTTCGTCCCAGCGGTCTTCGACGGCACGAAAGAGAGCCTCGGCGGTGAAGTCAGTTGCCGTCTCGGCAACGCCATGGATGAGCGTTCCCAAGTTTGAGGCGACGTTCGACGTTGATCCCCCCAACTGATCGATCGCCCAGTGCAGCGGACAGCTTTCGAACGATTCCATGCGCGATGGCGAAACTCGCACTTCGGCATCAGGATCACTCAGATCAACAAGCGGCGCCGTCGTGCTTGGGTCGCGCAGTCCGTACCACGAGCTGGGGTCGGCACCAGGAACGCCCTCCTGCGCGAGCCGCGCGAGAGAGGCTGCTGCCGGACCGGGGTTCGCCGAGCTCGTGAGTTCACGCCGAAGCACCCCGACTAGTCCGCGCAAGCTCAGCGGTGGTCGAGCGCGCAGGGGTTCATCCGGCGTTGGGATCAGCGTGAGGAAGGGTGATGGCATGTTGTCATCACCCGCGACTGCGGTAACAATTACTTCACTCGTGGCCCGCGAGACTGCTTGGGCGAACATCCGCAACTCGTCGTGCAAAACTTCACGGCGACGGTCGGCGACCGCCAGCTTTTCGCCAGCCAGCACTCGAGGCAGATCGTGTGCGCCGAGGAGTGAACCACGCACGCGCAGGTTGGGCCACACGTTCTCTTGCAGTCCGGCGATGACAACAACGTCGAACTCTTGGCCGATGACGGATGCCGGTGTTCCGACTGTGACGGAGTCCACGATGGAGCGAGCAGCAAGAGTGTCTTCTGACACGTCTGCCGAGAGCCACTCGTTGAGGAAAACGTTGGCGGGGGCATCCGGTCGACGTTCGACGAAACGTTTGGCGGAAGAGAACAGGGCGACGACGGCATCGAGGTGGCGATTGGCTTCTTCAGCGACAACGCCCGAGCCGAGTGCTTGAGCGAACCAGCGGTCGGCGAGGCCGCTGCGTTGCCATGCACCCCACAGCAACTCTTCGATCGTGTCGCCGGCGTCTCCCGCGGCAGCGGTCTCGCGGAGGTTCTTGGCCACGGCAGCGGCCTGCCGGGCTACCCGCGTCTCGATGCTGGTGAACCCTGCCGGTGCGGCTAGGGCGCTGGCGATGAGTTGATCGGCCGGCTCGTAGTTTTCGGCAGCCAGCGCTTCGTGGCGCAGGGCTGCTTTCAAGCGGCGCAATGACACGGCGTCGAATCCGCCGACTGAGCTGGAAAGCAACTCGACCGCCGTCGCAGCGTCGAGCGCTCGACGCCCCAACGCAAGTTCGAGGAGAACGATCAAACCATTCACGCTGAACTCATCTCGAACCGCACTGCGAGCACTTGACACACTCGTAACAACTTCGAGTGTGCGCAACTGGCGTGCGAGCGACGGAATCAGCGAGCCGGTGCGCACAATTACCGCCATGCGCGACCACGGCACTGATTCAAGAACGTGCTTCTCCCGAAGGCTTCGAGCGATGAATGCCACTTCTTCTGCCGGGGTCGCCAACTGATAACTATGGATGCTCGACGGCGCGGTCGCGACCGCCGGCGACTTGCGCTGCTCAAGAAGCCCAGAGACTCCGATGCGCTGCGTGAGCTCGGTCACGGTATGGCGGAGAGCTGCGCTGTGCCGGTGCACAGAGGAAAGAAAAAGCGTCTGGCAGTTATCGAGCTGAAGCCGCAACGCCCAGGCCGCGAGAACGGCAGGCTGAGCACCCCGGAACGATCCCGTTGTGAGATCAGGGTCGCCAAACCCGATAATCGTGATGCCGCGACTGGCGAGCGCCCGCAGCAAAGAAATGGTGGCTTCTGTGAGCTCGTGGGCATCATCCACAATCACCAAACGCAGTCGGTCGATTGCGGCATAGTGGCCGTCAGCGACGAGTGCGGCAGCCTCGGCGAGCAATTCACTCGCATCGAAGTGTCGGTCGCGATAACTGGCCTTCACGGCGTCGTAAACAGAAATGAACGCGGATGCCGCCACCCACTCCGGGCGATCGGTGCGTTCGCCCAACTCTCTGAGCTCGTGGGGCGTGACGCCGAATTCGACACAGCGCATCATGAGATCTCGCAACTCGGTGCGGAACCCCCGAAGCTTGCGCACGTCAGGATCGAGGTGGGCTGGCCACGGCGCACCCGCATGGTCGGCAATTTCGCCGGCTAACAGGTCGGAGATGATTTGGTCTTGCTCGGCGCCGGTGAGCAGCGTGGGGGCGCCTTCGCCAGCAGCAGCAGCGGCCTCGCGAATCACTTCGAAGGCCAGCGAGTTTGCCGTGCGAGCCATCGGCCCAAGAGTGGGAGCGTCGATTCGGGCTGCGAGGCGATCTCTCAGTGCCGTAGCGCTCTGGCGAGTCGCCGACAACACAACAATCTGCTCAGGAGACCACCCGCGATTGTGAACCCGTTCGGCCACCACCGCTACGAGCGTCTCGGTTTTACCCGAGCCTGGCGCTCCAACCACAATCGCGCTCACGCCTTCCGTGAGCTCGACGACGGCTCGCTGAGAAGCATCGAGCGTGTGCGGCTCGGGTGCCGCGACATCCGCGCGCCCAGCGGGCAATGTGACCATGAATCAACGTTATCTGGATGCGCTGACAGAGAACGGACATTCACCGACTCTGGTTGTGTCGTAATCTTGGCGTGTGGACATAAGCATCGGTATCAACAACAGCCCCCGTGAGATCAACTTTGAGTCGGCACAGTCGTCGAGCGAGGTTGAGTCGATCATTGCCGAGGCATTGAACTCGGACGCCAAGTATGTGAGCCTGCGCGACGCCAAAGGCAAGCTCTACATCGTTCCGACCGTGGCTGTCGCCTACGTCGAACTCGGCGAAGAAGAATCTCGCCGCGTCGGATTCGTGGCCTAGCGTGGAACTGCTCTTCGTCACCGTCATCGGTGCGTCGATCGCCGCAATTTTGCGTTACATGTTGCCATCACGCGGCCTGTACGGTTCCGCACTGCTGCCTGCTGTCGGTGCCGCCGTCACAGCAACCGTGTGGGTTGCTCTCGTGTGGATCGGGCTCACCTTTGATGGCACCTGGATCTGGGTTATTAGCCTCGTAGCCGGTGGCGGTGCAGCTCTCGCTACCGCACTGCTGCTTCCTCGCTACCGTGAAGCGGCGGATGCTCGCGCGTTCGACGACTTGGCCCGCGGCTAGATCATTCGCTAGGCAGTAAGGCCGAGCGCATCCATTCTGCGGGTGTGAGCGGCAATGAGTTCGGTGAAGACCGGCTCAACCTGTGCCTCGGTCGATCGCGTGTGATCGGGGAAAACAAGAGCTGACCGCGCAGCGAGCATCATGTCGCCGACGAGCCGCCGACCCCACATTGCTAGGCGAGAGTCGAGTCTCGGGTTGGCGTCGATCGCTGCCTGGAGGTATTCCGCAAGCACTTTCTCGCCAGATTCTCCCGAGAAGATAGCGACGAGGCGTGTGTGCGACTCTGTGGGAAGGCCCGCAGCGAGTCGCGCATAGAAATCATCGAAGAATCCGGCACTCAAGTAGGCCGTAATCATTGCCTCGTACCAGTCGGCACCGCGGGCGACCCGCTCGAACTGGTCGAATGCTTCGGTGAACGGATCCATCACTTCTGCCGGCGATCCGCCAGCTTTAACAATTTCGGCGACGAGAGCGCGGTGCTTGCCCAGAGACAGTTCTGCTGCTTTGCCGATGGCAGTTTTGGCTGCAGTTGTTGGGGCGTTGGTGATGACCCTGGACAGATTTTCAAAGATCATGAGTTGCACGTAAGCCGCACGCCCCAAGAACCCGAGGATGTCGGGAGCGAACTCCGCTAGCGCTATTTTTTCGGTCGGCAAATCGTGGGAACGTGACCGAAGGCGAGGCACTTCGATGCGTCCTGACGTGCGTGAAAACCACTTAACCACGCAGCTAGCTTAGAGCGTGTTTGTGCTAGGTCCCGCTGCAACGACTCGCCTCGCCGCCTCGCTTCACGGCTTCAGCCCAGTCCGACCCGCTAAACTTCGGGCATCCCCCCGAATCTGGAGGGGGTCCGGCGCCCCAGGTCAAAAAGGGCGCATCGCACCTAGACGGGCTTCATACGTGACTTTCTCAGAACTCAATATCGATCAGGACATGGTCGATGCTCTTGCCACCAAGGGCATCATCGAACCTTTCCCCATCCAAACTCAAACCATCCCCATGGGTCTTGCCGGCCAAGACATCATTGGGCAAGCAAAGACCGGTACCGGCAAGACGCTCGGCTTCGGCCTCCCCGTATTGCAGTCGCTTGGCCTCGATCCTGAGCCAGGCGTAAAAGCGCTCATCGTCGTTCCGACTCGTGAACTGTGTGTTCAGGTTGCCGAAGACCTCGTTCTTGCAGCATCGAACCGGTCAACCAAGATTGCCGCGATCTACGGCGGCAAGGCCTACGAGGGCCAGGTCGAACAGATCAAGGCCGGCGCGCAGGTCATCGTCGGCACGCCCGGTCGTTTGCTCGACCTCGCCAGCCAGCGCATGCTGTCGCTGAAAGACATCAAGGTGATGGTCTTGGATGAGGCAGACAAGATGCTCGACCTCGGCTTCCTCGCCGACATCGAGAAGCTGTTCGCGCAGACGCCTCCTACTCGTCACACGATGCTGTTCTCCGCAACGATGCCAGGCCCGATCGTGGCTCTCGCTCGTCGCTTCATGAACAAGCCCATTCACATCCGCGCCACCGACCCCGATGAGGGCCTGACGCAGAAGAACATCAAGCACGTCGTTTACCGCGCGCACAACCTCGACAAAGACGAGGTCATCGCGCGCATCCTGCAGGCCGAGGGCCGCGGCAAGACTGTTGTCTTCACGCGCACCAAGCGTGCTGCTGCCAAGCTTGTTGAAGAGCTGAACGACCGCGGCTTCAACGCTGCTGCCGTGCACGGTGACCTCAACCAGGAGCAGCGTGAGCGCGCCATGGCTGCGTTCAAGGCTGGCAAGAAAGACATTCTTATCGCGACGGATGTTGCGGCTCGCGGAATTGACGTCAATGACGTTACCCACGTGATCAACCACACCATCCCCGACGACCACGACACCTACCTGCACCGCGCTGGCCGTACCGGTCGCGCAGGCAAGACCGGTGTTGCTGTCACGTTCGTGGACTGGGCAGACATGCTCAAGTGGACCCACATCAACAAGGCGCTCGAGATGGGCATCCCTGAGCCGACCGAGACCTACTCCTCGAGCCCGCACCTTTTCAGCGACCTCGACATCCCTGAGGGAACCAAGGGCCGCCTACCCGGATCCCACGCACCGGTAGTGCGCGCGGCTGCGACTGGTGGCTCGGGGTCAAACGCTGGTGGCCGTACCGGCTCCGGTTCGGGCAATGGTCGAGGCCGCGACTCGCAGCGCTCAGGCGAAGCCTCGTCGCGACCGCCCCGCAGCCGTTCACGAGCTGCCGGATCTGACTCGTCTTCCCACAGCGATAGTGGTTCTGTTTCTAGTGCGCGTACCTCCGACGAGAACGTTCGCCCTGAGGGTGGCGGCACCCACGATGGTGGAGCACCGGCGCGCCGCAAGCGCACTCGTCGTCGCCGTGGCGGAAACGAAGGCGCACCTACCGCGCCTCCCACCGCTTAGGTCGCTCAAGACTCACGGTTAATCAGAAAGCCCCACCTCGCGTGGGGCTTTCTGCGTTGGTGTCACCCGCTCAGTTGTGCTCCAGCGGTTCGGTAGCAGGCACCGATTGCGTTGTTCCGGCGTATTGCTTCGAGAGGAATCGATACGACTTTGTGGAGAAGGCGACGACCGCGACTACCACCATGAGCGATCCCGCGATGAGGAAGACGAGAGCGATTCCGCGTGCGGCTCCGTCGCCGAGTAGCCACCTGAAGGCATCCTGTCCGTTCTGAGAATCCATGTACGGGATGATGAGAAATTGGGCGATGGGTGCGATCGCGAATGCTGTAATCGGCGCCGCAGCTGCTTCGAAGGCTTGGGCGAATCCAAATACTCTGCCCTGCGTGCGGTACGGCACGATCTTCTGAATGACGGTCTGCTCTGCTGCTTCAACCGCAGGAACCAGAGTCATGTAAAGGAGGATGCCGCCAGCATAAAGCCACCACCAGTCGCGGATCGTGAACATGGCCCCGAGAATCCCCATGAGGCCAACGAGAAACAGCATGGTTCGGATGGGGTTGCGCCCCAGCCCGAACTTGGCGACGAGCAGTCCGCCGATGATGAATCCACTCGACGATACGCCGAGCACAATTCCCCACAGCTCCACAGGAAATAGTTCAAGTCCGTAGGGGTCCATGAGCGCAATGTAGACGCCGCCGATGAGGTTGTTGAATGTCGAGAAAATGATGAGCGCAAAGAGCCCGGTAGCGGCGCGAACGGCGGTGATACTCCCCCGCAGGTCGACGAGTGGTGAGCGCCCGCCTTCCTCGGGTTCCGGCTTGTCTTCCGGAATGCGCAACACCGTGAGATGGATGAGGGCGGCAGCCGACAGCGCGATGGCAATAACCAAAGTCCAGCCCATCCCGAGTATTCCAATCGAGAGCCCGCTGAACACGCTCGTCACCAAAAAGGAGAGGCCCTGAACCGTGCCAACCATGCCATTGGCGTTGGCGTGGCGCTCGCGAGGAACCAACAGGGTCACAGTTGTCGAGAGTGCGATATTACGCATGTTTTCGATGACAGCACCGAAGAGGATAATGCCGGCAAAGATCCAATACATGGGCCCGCCGAGGTTGAGCAGAACAGACTCGGGAAAGATCGCGTAGAGAGTTCCCGCGATGCCGAACGCCACGAGCGTGACCATACCGGCGAAGAGCATGACGGTGTGCTTGCGGTGTCGATCAACAATGGTGCCGAAGACCATCGAAAATGCCGCAACCAGAAGCATGTAGGCGCCGCCAATAATGCCCGTTGCGAGCACCGACCTCGTCTCAAGATAGACCCAGAAAGTCAGCGCGAACCACAAGTAACTCGTGGTGATATTTGCTACTGCAGTATTGACGAGAATCTGCAGAAATGTTGTCATCCCACCGGGCACCGGTCCTCGAGCGGGGGTCGTGTCGGATGAGGTTTCGTTGAACTCAACCATTTGCTGATTTTACACATCTCGCCGCATTGTGCAGCGGCAAACGGGGCACTGGTTTTATCGGAATAACAGGCGCACAATAGAACAAAGTTCCTCAGCGCACGGTAGCCAAGGAGGAGAACTATGCCGGTGCAACAGAAGAACGCTTCACCAGACTTCATGCCCGTTCTTTCGGCCGGACGTCACCGAAACCCACGCCGGGGTGGATGTTTCATGGAGTTCGCCTCATACCTTGCCGGAGAAAAGTGGAGCGACCATCCGCCATGCACCCATCCGGCACTCGCCCTGTTAGCGCGAATGGTCAATGACTGCACCTCTGACCGCGAGCGTTCAGAACTGGCCGAACTCATCCCTTCGGTGATCGGAGTGACCAGCGCGGACCCTCGCATACAGCTCCGCATCGCGCTTCGCGCCGCAACTATGGCGCTCCCCGTCGCCAGCGAGGGGCGTCAACGGGCACTGGCAGTGGGAATCATCTCAACGCAGGCACGATTGGCTGAGCTCGAACCCTTCCTCGGGGCTACGCTCGCCAGCGATGTTGCTTCCGCGTTTGCGCAAGCACCGGCAGCCGAAAAGTGGGCGAAAAAGTTCAGTGCTCAGTACCGCGTTGAGGGGCACGGTCGTGCCGTTACGTGCATGACAGACTCCATCATCCGCACAGCTGTGGTTGGCATCGCTGAAGGCTGCTCGCCCCGAGCAGACCAGCGAATGCGGCAACTGCTCCGGAGCGCAATCGAAGATTGTCGCGCCATCGTCGATGGCAACGCCACCCCTACTGTCGTAGCGAGTCGGCTACCCGTCGGAGCCCGGTCGCGGACTCGGTGAGCAGTCGCAGCTCGTTCTCGCTAAACGTTGTCTCCTTGATCGGCGTTACGCCAGAAGCGCTCACGATGCATGGCACCGAGAGGGCAACACCACTGAGCCCGTGGAAATCGGTGAGCACTGGCGCGACCGGCATGACGGAACGCTTGTCTCCCAGGATCGCCTCGACGATGTGAGCCGAAGACAAGCCGATCGCGTAGTTCGTCGCACCCTTGCCTTCGATCACCTTGTAGGCGGCATCGCGGACGCCGATGGCAATGTCGTCGAGTTCCTCCTGCGTCATACGCGGGTGACCTTCGCACTCCCATTCAAGAACCGGGACCCCGCCGATCGTTGCCCGGGACCACAGCGGGAACTCCGAATCACCGTGCTCTCCAATGATTGACGCGTGAACGCTGGATGGCGAGACCCCGGCACGCTCGGCGAGCTTCCACCGCAGTCGCGAAGTATCGAGCACGGTTCCCGACGCAAAAATGCGCTCAGGCGGGAGACCAGACTGTTCTTGGGCAAGCACCGTAAGAACATCACACGGGTTCGTGACGATGACATAGATCGCGTTCGGAGCTACCTCGATCAGCTGGGGAATGATAGTGCCGAGCATCCGAGCATTGACATCGGCAAGCTCAAGTCGAGTCTGGCCCGGGTTCTGCTTCGCACCAGCCGTGATGACAACAACGTGCGAGCCTGCCGCCACCGAAATGTCGCTTCCGCCGATGATCTGGCTCGACCCTGTGAACTGGGTGCCGTGGGCGAGGTCGAGTACTTCGGCATCCACCTTCTTGGTCGCTATGTCGTAGAGCGCAATCTGCCGAGCGGATCCCCGGATCAGGGCCGCGTAAGCAGCACTCGCGCCGACGCTGCCGGCGCCCACGATGGTCAGTTTGGAGTTCTCGACAACGCTCATGCGATCAGTGTGGCACGCAGCGCTCTCGGTCGCCTCACGAAGTTCGTGAAGGCGTTGACGTGGGCGCGCTACTCGAACGAAGGGGGAAGGAGATTGTAGACAACAGCGATGCCCGCCAGGAGCGCATACAAAAGTGCAATGACACGGAATTGCAGACTCCGTCTGGTCAACTTCTGGGCCGGTCCGTCGATCATTTCGGGTTCGCTTGACTTCGCCCGACGCGATAACACCAGAGCAGTTGCGAACAGCAACGCAGTCGTTCCCGCGAGCATGACAGGCCAGTACCAAAGGAGGAATATGAGGAGCCATGATCCTGAGGGGCCCTCGATGCGCTCCTGCTGAACAGCGATCATATAGAGCAGGCCCATAACCGGGCTTAGATACAGAAAGAGAATTGCAATCGCTGGAATGGTGGCGACAACGCACAGCAAGAAATAGCCAGCTATCTTTCTGAGCGCATGTTGCATAATGCGATCATGACAGATAATCACCCTTTCCGAGCTTTCCGCCCGCGCGAGGTTAGCGGCTGCAGCTATGCGTGCGCGGACGAAGCGTGTGCCACGGCGGATTCGCTGCGGCATCCGACGATTGCTGGCGCTTGGCCGATGAGGGCGTCATTGGTGATCGCCTCCACCATGAAGAGGGCAAAGTCGGTTCGGCGTGTGAGGTTGCTCTCGAGAATGGGGTCTCCAATGGCAGAACTCCACACTGGCAGTCCCTCACTCTCGCCTTCCTCAAGGTCGCTCCCGCGCACGAGCGTCCAGCGGGTGTCGCTCGCGAAGATGCGTTCGGCTGCACGAGACTGGTCGGCGATGTCGACAGCGCGCACCAACTTGGCGAGCCAGGATGCGATGGCAACGGTCGCGAGGAACTTACGCGAGTAGACGTCGTTTGCGCTCGCACGCACGTGCCAGCCACACGAGAAGATCAGGCGAGCATCTGGTTGCGCAAAGTCGAGCACGGCTTGCGCTGTGCGGGATGAATAGTCGCGCACACCCCACGGCGCGAGCACGGTAAGCACGGCGCTACAACCTGCTACGGCGCGTTCGATAACGCTGCGATCAGAGGTCTCACCAGCAATCACGGTGATGCGGTTGCCGAAGTGGTCGAGTTTCGCCACGCTCTTCTGGCGACACACTCCAACGACCTCATAGCCGCGATCGAGTGCGTGGGCGGCCAGATATTGACCGAGCTTTCCGGAGATTCCGACGATGCACACCCGCTTGCGTGCTGGTGGCGGTGTTGGACGGCTACTGGCTGACGTGCTCATGGTGATCCTCTCACATTAACCTTACGTTGTAAGTTAACCTTACGCAGTAAGATAGTCAATACCCCCAAACCGACCAGGAGAATTCGCGTGGCAGACTCGAATCGAGCACGACCAACCAAGAAACGCACGCCCATCACGCGTCAGGCCGTTCTCCTCGCCGCCCTAGAGCTCGCCGACGCTGAAGGCTCCGAGGCCCTCACGATGCGTAAACTCGCGGATCGTCTCGGCGTCGAAGCGATGTCGATCTACTATCACGTGCCCAATAAAGAGGCGATCCTCACGGGCCTCGTCGACCTCGTCTTTGCCGAAATCGCGTTGCCAACCAGTGAGAACGGCTGGCGCGCTGCCATGCATGACCGCGCACTCTCGGCCCGAGACGCTCTCATTCGCCACCGCTGGGCGATCGGCCTCATGGACTCGCGTCGAGATCCTGGGCTCGCCACTCTTCGCCACCACGACGCCGTCATCGGTGTGCTCCGCGCCGGTGGCTTCTCCATCGCCGGCACCGCACACGCCTTCTCCGCTCTCGACAGCTACATTTACGGCTTCGTCATGCAAGAGCTCAGCCTGCCATTCGACACCTCAGAAGAACTCACCGAAGTTGCCGAGGCAATCGTCACCGAGATGCCCGCCGGTGAATTTCCGCACCTGACGGAGATGGCCGTCGGACACGCATTACTCCCCGGCTACAGCTACGCCAACGAATTTGAGATCGGTCTCGACCTCATCCTCAACTCTCTCGAACAGCGACTGCCGCTCCCCGGCTGGGGCGAGGAAGCCACCAGCCGCTAGGCAGTCATTGCCGCAGCAAGCTGCGCGATAATGCGCTCAAGAATCGGGCGAGACGTCGCCAAGTTCACGCGAATGTGGCCAGCGCCGACAGCGCCGTACCCCACACCTCCATTGACTCGGATGCCCGCCTTCTCGGCCAGCATTTCCGCAAGTTCTGACTCATCCGAGTAGGCGCGCAAATCAAGCCACGCCAAATAGGTGCCCTGCATGGGAGCCATGCGGGCCTCAGGCAACAGCTCAGCGAGCGCCGCCCGAGCGTACTCAATGTTGCCCTCAATGTACTCGCGCACCTCGAGCAGCCACGGCTCACCACGAAGGTAGGCGGCCGTGTTGAGCTTCATCCCTGGCGTGCTGGCGCCGTGCGTCGCGAGCCAGCTCAGCGACTCCCATTGTGCGCGGTCGGCGTCGTTGCTGAGGATGATCTGCGCACACTTGAGCCCGGGCAGATTGAAAGCCTTCGACGTACTGGTAGCGGTGATCGCGGCACGCGCACCGGCATCCGACACACTCGCCAGAGGCACGTGCTTGTTGCCGAAGAGGGCGAGGGGCGAGTGAATCTCGTCGCTGAAAATGCGCGCACCGTGGGCGTCAGCAACCGCGGCGAGCGCCACCAGTTCGTCGCGGGAGTACACCTTGCCGGTGGGGTTGCCGGGGTTGGCGAGAATGAGCAGGTTAGCGCCGTCGGCGAAGTGGCTGGCGATGTCGTTGAGGTCGAGAGCAAAGCTGCCATCGTCGCCACGCAGCATGGGCGACTCGATGACCTCGCGGCCGAAGTCCCTCGGCACAGCCAGGAACGGCATGTAGGCGGGAGTCGGCACGATGACCGCGGCTCCTGGCGCACTGAACTTCGTAATGGCAAGTTCGAGCCCCTTGAGCACGTCAGGGAGAGGGTGCACGTCAGCAGCATCGAGCTCCCAGCCGTACTGCTCACGGTGCCACTTGGCTGTTGCCGCGTTCATTTCGAGCGCGACCGACTCGTCGGGGTAGCCGAAGCCGAAACGATCGGCGATAGCCGCCCACTCGTCGAGCACTGCTGGTGCTGTGCCGAAGTCCATCTCAGCAACTCCAGCGCACAGCAGCTCACCTTCGGGCGCGGTCCACTTGTTGCTTCCCCTGCTGCGGAGGATTTCGGGGTTGAGGGCATTCCACTGTTCGGCGTTGCTGGTCATGGCGTCTCCTGCTCAAGGGTGAATTCGGTAAATGACAATGGATACGGCTGGCTCGTCGCTACGAGCCGGCGGCAGCGATGAACGGCTTCGAGCCGGTCGCGCGCGCAATGAGTTTCTCGAGAACGTCAGGTTCAGTGGTGTTCTCGGCTAGTCGGTTGGGCTTTCCCTCACCGTGGTAGTCGCTGGAGCCGGTGATTTCGAGACCAAACTTTTTGACGACCGTGAGCAACCACGCTTTGCCCTCTTCTGAGTTATCGCGGTGGTACACCTCAAGCCCAAACAACCCATTGTCAACGAGATCGCGGATGACCGAGTCATCCATTGACCGGTATTTTCCGTGGGCGGCCGGATGCGCGAGCACGGGCACTCCCCCGGCAGCGACGATCATCTTCACTCCCTCGAGCGGACTCGGGGCGTAATACTTCTCGTAGTAGCCCCCTTGCCAGTGCAGGATGCTCTCAAAGGCGGCGCTGCGGTTGGCGACGTGCCCTTTGCGAACGAGCGCGTCGGCAATATGCGGGCGACCAAGAGTGGTTCCGTCAGATGACTCAGCGAGCACGTCATCCCAGGTCAGGTCATAGTCCCGAGAGATTTTCTCGACGATGCGCTCTGCTCTGCGCAGGCGTCCATCCCGAATGCGTGCTGTTTCGGTGATGATCGTGCGGTCGAGCGGGTCAAAGAGGTAGGCAAGAACGTGCACACTTGCTGGGCCATAGTTGGTACTCAACTCCATGCCCGGTATTACGTTGATTCCCGCCGTCGTGGCCGCGGCGATCGCCTCCTGCCACCCCGCCGTTGAATCGTGGTCAGTGAGCGCGACAGTGCCGAGCCCAGCTCTCTTGGCGGACCGAATCAGCTGGGTGGGGGTTTCGGTGCCGTCAGACACCGCACTGTGAGTGTGCAGGTCGATCGGTGTGTTGCGCATTGTGCAAGCCTATTGCTCTAGGCTCGGGTCGCTATGTTTCCACGCATCCTTTCGGCGGTCTTTATCGTCGCCATCGCCGCCGCCCTCGTCGTCGCGGCCTGGCCCCAGCTGTTTTCCCTCGAACAGACTGCGATTATCGCGCAGGTAGTTTCCCTGCGCGGACTCGCTGCCGCCGTTGCCTTTGTTGCTGTTCTGGGGCTGACATTGATCTCCCTACTGTCAGTTCGACTGCACCGCTTCACTGCATCCCTCGCCGTCGTTGCTCTCGCCTTCAGCGCACTCAGTCTTGTTGTACTTGCGACGCGCGGTTTCGGTAGCCCGGGATTCGAGACCAAAGCCGAAGGCGATGTCACCGTACTTTCATGGAACACTCTCGGCGATGCGCCCGGTGCTGCCACAATCGCCGAACTGGCACTCGCTAACGATGCGGATGTGGTGACCCTTCCGGAAACTACCCGCGAGCTTGGCATCGAAATCGCCCAATTGATGTCAGCGGCCAACCACCCCATGTGGGTTCACACGCTCGCCTATGACGAGATCTCAAAATCCCGCTCAACAACAATTCTGATTAGCGTCGACTTGGGCGAATACGACGTTGACCTTTCTACCCGCACCACGTCGACACTCCCCAGCGTGGTCGCGGTACCGCAGGACGGCGACGGCCCGACGTTAATTGCGGTGCACGCTGTTGCGCCGATCAGCGGCGAAATGGCCAATTGGCGCAGTGACCTCGACTGGCTGGCAGAGCAATGTCGTGCGAGCAATGTCATTCTGGCTGGCGACTTCAACTCAACAATTGACCACTATGCCTCGCTCACCGACGGCGCCGACTTTGCGCTCGGTAGCTGCACAGATGCCGCATCCGTGACCGACAATGCGGCGATTGGCACCTGGCCAACACAACTTCCTGCGCTGCTCGGAGCACCCATCGACCACGTCATGGCTTCGAGCGAGTGGACAGTTATCGGGATGCGCGTCGTCGAATCGAATGACGGCGATGGCAGCGACCATCGGCCCGTTCTCGCCACCCTCTCGTCAACCCGATAGTCCAATAGTGCCTTTTGGGGCACTAGGGGCGACACTAGATGTATGGCAGATTCATCAGTACCCACGCCCCGTGCGACCTCTAACCGCTCGACGACTCCCCAGTCTTCGGGATTCGCTGACTACATCTCTTCTGGATGGGCCGAGCGAGAAGAGATCGATGTCACCCCCCGCGATCAGGCAGCCTTTGCTGCAGACCGACGGGCACGACTTTCCGCACTCCACACCGGCAAGCGACTGATCATTCCGGCCGGTGCCGCGAAGGTTCGCTCCAATGACACCGACTACCCGTTCCGCGCCCACAGCACCTTTGCCCACCTCACCGGATGGGGCTCAGACGCCGTTGCCGGCAGCGTGCTCGTAATGGAGCCGACGGATGCCGGACACACCGCAACCCTGTACTTCCGACCAGCCGCAGGCCGAGACACCAACGAGTTCTATGCCAACCCGGATGTCGGAGAATTCTGGACCGGCCCCCGCCCGTCACTCGGTAACGTCGCTAGCGATCTCGGCATCCAGACCTTGCCTCTGACCGACTTTGAGGCGGTGCTCGACCTTGTCGACTCCTCCACGCTCATTGTGCGCGATGGCGACCGCGACGTCACCGATCACGTTGATGGTCGTCGTCTTTTGACCGCCGATTCTGAAGCGCTCGAGCACGATGGCGATAATGACCTGAGCCGCGATCTGAGCGAACTTCGTCTCGTGAAGGATGCGTTTGAGGTTGAAGAGATGCGCGCCGCGGTCAATGCCACCCAGCAGGGCTTCGACGATGTCATTGCTGATCTTCCCAACATTGTGGAGCACGCTCGTGGTGAGCGTCTCGTCGAGGGAACGTTCAATCGTCGCGCTCGTGCCGAAGGCAACACTGTTGGCTACGACACGATCGCTGCCTCTGGGCCGCACGCGTGCATCCTGCACTGGACCCGCAACGACGGCCCGGTGAAGCCAGGTGACCTCATTCTTATCGATGCCGGTATCGAGCTCGACAGCTACTACACGGCGGATATCACGCGCACACTGCCGATCAGCGGAACCTTCACCGAGATTCAGCGTCGCGTGTATAACGCGGTGCTCGAGGCGGCAGATGCCGCCTTTGCGATCGTTCGCCCCGGAATCAAGTTCCGCGAAATCCATGCCGAAGCAATGCGGGTAATCGCTGAGAAGACCGCAGAGTGGGGCCTGCTGCCCGTTTCTGCTGAAGAATCGATGCTGCCAGACAACCAGTTCCACCGTCGCTACATGGTGCACGGCACCAGTCACCACCTTGGCATCGACGTGCACGACTGCGCAGCTGCCCGACGCGACATGTACCTCGACGGTGTGCTTGAGCCAGGGATGGTCTTCACGATCGAGCCTGGTCTCTACTTCCAGCCTGATGACCTCACCGTTCCCGAGGAGTACCGCGGGATCGGTGTGCGCATCGAAGACGACATCCTCGTGACAGAAGATGGCGCCGAAAATCTTTCGGTCAACATCCCACGCAGTGCGGATGCCGTCGAAGCGTGGATCGCACGCTCCTAGCGCTGACGGCGCGCGTCAGCGAGAGTGTGGCGCGCGCCTAGCTAGTACCGGTCAGGTGCTTGCTAATTGGCTGACTGGTCGGAGTCGTTACTACCGGCGCGTTCTGATGGGCTCGGCACGTGAGGGGCGGCGTGCACGCCGAGTTGCCCACCAGCCGAAGTGCCGAGAATGCCGTGAGCTTTGGCTGCGAGGTCGGGCGAGATGATGATCTCGTAGCGATCAGCAATGAGTTGCGATGTTGCGGCGTAGTCGCGACGTTTGCGCATCATCGCGTAGTTGACGACTCCGAAAATCATTCCGATGCCAGCACCGGTGAGAATGGCGGCGAAGAAGATCCCTACCTGCTGGGGTGTTACCGGCGCCAGAATCGTCGTGATCAGCCCAAAGAAGAGACCAAGCCACGCGCCAGTCGTTGCCCCGGCAAGAGCTGAGCGACCGTAGCTCAATCGGACGGTGACGACCTCGACTGTTGTGAGGTCGCGGCCGACGATGGCGACGCCTTTGATGTCGAATTCGGCCTTGGCGAGGGTGTTGATTACAGATTGCGCGTCGGTATAGCTTTCGTAGCTGCCGAGAACGTTTCCGCGCGGCACGCTCGACCGTTGCCGCGCACGGCGGGAGAATCCACTGAAGTTACTCATCAGTTCATTGTCCCATGCAAGGGTATGGTTTTAGTTGTGAGCAACTCAAGAGTATTCGTCGCCCGATTGGTGGGCTGCTCGGTCTTCGATCCCAACGGAGACCGCGTTGGCAAGGTTCGCGATGTTCTCGTCGTCGAACGCGCTGATGCGAGCCCGCGCGTTGTGGGAATGATTGCCGAAGTCCCCGGCAAACGCCACGTTTTTCTCTCCATTGGCCGCGTTACGAGCATCGGTTCTGGACAAATCATCACGACGGGTCTGCTCAACTTGCGTCGCTTTGAACAGCGCGGTGGCGAGATTCGTGTCATGGCTGAACTGCTCGGTCGTCGAGTTGGCATGCGCGACGGTTCCGGTGAAGCTCAAATTGAAGATGTTGCGATTGAAGAAGTCGACATCGGCGAATGGGAAGTGAGTCAACTCTTCCTCCGTCGCCCCAAAACTACTGGCGCTCCCCTCTTTGCAAAGGGAGCGACTGATTTCGCTTCGTGGGACGAAATAAAGCAAGACACTCATAAGGGCGAAGCGCAGTCAGCAACCCAACTTGTCGCTAGCTTCTCTGATCTGCTTCCAGCCGACCTTGCCAATGCCATGCTCGAGTTGCCTGAGCAACGCATGATGGAAGTTGCCGGCGAACTTTCTGATGATCGTCTCGCCGATGTCCTCGAAGAGATGCCCGAGAAAGAGCAGGTTGATCTGCTCAACAAGCTCGATGATGATCGCGCCGCCGATGTGCTCGATCAGATGCAACCGGATGACGCGGCCGACCTCATCGCCCACCTCACTGACGAGCGCGGCGAAATTCTTCTTGATCTCATGGAGCCAGAAGAGGCCGAAGACGTTCGCTTTCTGCTGAGCTACGACTCCGATACTGCTGGCGGTCTCATGACCACCGAACCGATCATTGTGTCTGCTGACGCGACCGTCGCTGAGGGTCTTGCCCTCATCCGTCGTCATGAGCTGGCGCCAGCTCTTGGTGCTGCTATTTGCGTAACCTTGCCGCCCTATGAACCGCCAACAGGGCGGCTGCTCGGGATGGTCCACTTTCAGCGGATGCTGCGCTACCCACCGAACGAGCGCCTCGGCGCATTGATTGACCAGTCGCTTGAGCCCGTGCGTTCGTCGACGACGGCGGCAGAAGTTTCGCGCATCCTCGCCAGCTATGACCTGGTTTCGGTTCCCGTGGTTGATGACAACCACCGACTACTCGGGGTGGTGACCATTGATGACGTGCTTGATCATCTGCTTCCCGATGATTGGCGAAGTACCACCGACGAGTCTGCAAGTTTCGACGACACTTCTACTCGACCGCTAACCATCGTTCAGCAGAAAGCAATTCGCGCAGGGAGGGCACCACGTGGCACCAGCTAAGCGGTCACTACGATCACAGCGCAATGACTTGCGCCTTGATACTCCCAAGGGTCTTCGCAGCGGTTTTGGAATGTTCCAGAGTCGCGACCGCATGGGTCGCTATTCCGAAGCGTTTGCTCGAGGGATGGGCACGCCGTGGTTCCTTGTCGGCCTCTCCGCCTTCGTGGGCGTCTGGCTGATTTACAACACCAGCGCCCCCATCGGTGCCCAGTTCGACCCCCGGTCGACAAACTTCACACTCTTGACCCTCATCCTGTCGCTGCAAGCGTCGTATGCGGCTCCCATGATTCTGCTCGCCCAGAACCGGCAAGATGACCGTGACCGGGTTCAGATTGAGCAAGACCGCCAGCGGGCTGAACGCAACCTCAATGACACTGAATACCTTGCTCGCGAAGTAGTTGCTTTGCGTCTAGCGATGACCGATCTGGCGAGCAAAGATTTCATTCGAGCCGAGCTTCGCTCTCTGCTGGAAGAGCTCGAGAAAGATCCCGAGGCCGACGACGAAACATCGGCGTCTTCGTGACTCCTCACGACGCTACGGGCTCGGTTGACAGTTCTGCACCAAGCAATCCCCTTGAGACTGCGGTGCTCGCCTCGCTGACGTCGGTGATTGATCCCGAGATTCGTCGGCCGGTGACAGAACTCGACATGATCTCGGGCGTCTCGGTCGATGACGCTGGTGCGGCATCCGTCGGTCTCACTTTGACGATTGTCGGATGCCCGGCCGCGACTTCCATCGAACGTGACGTGCGCGAGGCTACCGAACGTGTGCCCGGCATCACGGCGGTCACTGTTGACGTGTCGATCATGTCGCGAGGCCAACGCGATGCTCTCACCGAAAAACTGCGCAAAGGGCGCCCGAAGACGATGCAGTTTGGGCCTGACTCACTGACGCAGATTGTTGCCGTTACGAGCGGCAAGGGGGGCGTTGGCAAGTCAACGCTCACCGCCAATCTCGCAGTTTCGCTCGCACAAAGCGGACTGAGAGTCGGCGTGATCGACGCTGATGTTTTCGGCTTCTCGATTCCGGGTCTGCTTGGGCTCCAAAGCGCGAAACCTACCCAGGTCGGCGACATGATTCTGCCGCCAGTCGCGTACGACGTGAAGGTCATTTCGATCGGAATGTTTGTTGAAGAGAACACGGCTGTGTCGTGGCGCGGTCCGATGCTGCACCGCACGATTCAGCAGTTCTTGACCGATGTGTTCTTCGGCGACCTCGATATTTTACTGCTCGATCTTCCGCCAGGCACTGGCGACGTGGCGATCTCACTCGGGCAGTTGTTGCCCCACTCCGATGTCGTTGTCGTGACGACGCCGCAGTCTGCGGCCGCCGATGTTGCTGAGCGCAGCGGCCTCGTTGCCCGACAAACCGGTCAACGCGTGATTGGCGTCATCGAAAACATGGCGGGCTTCCCCCAGCCTGACGGCAGCGTGCTCGAACTCTTTGGCTCTGGTGGTGGGGCGAATGCCGCAGCCAAGCTTTCTACGCCAGACGAGCCCGTCACGGTGCTGGCCTCGATCCCGCTCAGTATTGCCCTCCGCGAGAGCGGCGATTCCGGGGTTCCCGTGGTGATCGCGGCTCCCGCGGATCCGGCGGCCCAAGCGATTCGCACCCTCGCCACCACTCTCCGTTCGCTCAAGCGCAGCGTTGCTGGCCGCAAGTTGGGGCTGAGCCCGCGCTAACGGCCACGTTCGCCCTGGCGCATCCGGGTGCCATCCAGCCACTGCTCCAGCATTTTCTATTGACTTTCAATAGATATCCATCGATTATCGATCTATGGAACTTTCTTTGCTACGACCTTCGCTCGGAGCAGCAATAGCCACGTGGATCGCACTTGGTGTGCTCGCGGTCGCGGTAGCGGCGAGTTGCATCGCGCTAATGCCGCTGTCGCGCATAGCCGCGACCGAATACCCGGAATTCGAGGATCTTCGGATTCCGCTGCTCACTCTAGGCCTCGCATTCGGATTCTGCGTCGAGGTGATTCTCGCCTCCACCGCTGTTCTAGTTGGCTTCATTCGGCAAGATCACATCTTCAATCCCGACGCAGCCCGATTGGTAAATCTGCTCATCGTGAGTGTGGTAGTTGCCACCATCACGGCGGGGGCAACCCTCGCTTTCATACCGGGCCCACCGCTACTGGCATTGGCAGTAGTCGCCAGCGTTCTGGTTGGAGTGACACTCTTTTTCGTTTTGCTGGTGCTGAAATCCCTGCTAAAACGAGCTGTGCTGATGAGAACTGAACTCGACGAGGTCGTCTAGTGGCGATCCGCATTCTGATCGACCGCCTGCGTGTCGAGCGCGGCATGTCAGTCGGCGAGTTCGCGGAAGCGGTCGGTATCACTCCAGCGAATGTCGCCGTACTCAAAAACGGGCGAGCTCGTGCTGTGCGATTTTCCACCCTAGATGCGATATGCCGCGTTCTCGAATGTCAGCCTGGAGACATCCTTGTGTGGGACGACGACGAGCACGTGGATCCCTAGCGCCTGCTATATCCGCCAACGCCACGTCACGACTTGGCAGTTAACGCAAAAACACCACAGCATGAGTTGCTGTGGTGTTGCGTAAACCGGCTGGCGGTTGGCTACGGCATGGTGTTGTAGCGACGGGTGGGCACGCGACGGTATCCGTCGGTTGCTACGGCGCGCAGGGTTGCGATGATGCCGAGTGCGGACAGTGCCCCAATGATGATCAGTTCGAAGTTCATGTCTATATTCCATCAAGCTTGATCATTTAGAACAAGATGATCTTTCTTACCTAACCTTGTAGAGTAACTACATGGAAATCAGGCGCCTCGAACTGCTACGTGAGCTCGCTGACCGCGGCAGCATTACGGCGGTCGCTAAAGCCACGATGCGCACGCCGTCGGCTGTTTCGCAGCAGCTAAAAATTCTGGAACGGGAGGCCGGCATCCCCCTCACTGAACGAGTCGGTAGAGGCATCGTTTTGACGTCGGCCGGGCGTGCGCTTGCCCAAACTGCTACGGATGTGGCTACCGCGATCGAAAAAGCTGAAGCTCTCTGGAATGACTTTCGAGAGTCACCTCGAGGCGAAGTCACAATGACAATCTTCCCGACCGGTGGCGAAATGCTGCTGCCCGGGCTCTTCCATTCGATCAATCGCCTCGCCGGCCTCACCCTGCACTGCAATGACCAAGACTCGGTCCTTGAGGATGTCGCGAACCTCACCGCTGACTACGACGTCGTTGTGTCCGATTCTCCGCACGTGCTCCCAGCGTGGACCGAGCGCGGGCTCGCCGTTGTTCCTCTGATGCGTGAGTCTCTGGATGTCGCCCTCCCTGAAGACCACCCCCTCGGTCGGAAGGCCGCGCTCACACCAGCGGACCTGATCGATGAAACCTGGATCGGCGTGCCCTCTGGGCTTCCATTCGATCGAATCCTTCGCCGCATCGAGGCGGCAAACGGTGCTCCGGCAAAAGTTGCCCAACGTCTGACAGATAACAGCATCGTCGAAGCCGTCGTCGCGGCAGGGCACGGGATTGCGATCTTGCCGCGCTTCACCACCCGAGACCGCGAAAATGGCCTCATCACTAGACCCCTCAAGGGAGTCCCGTCGTCGCGCCTCATTTCTGCATTGCTGCGACCTGACCGCGCCGAACGTCCCTCAGTGCGTGCGGTCGTCAAGGCTCTCGTGGATGAGGCGACACGCTTCGAACGCGAGCACACCGTCGAGCCCGATGTCGGCAACGCGCAATCTGGCTAGAGCCAGTCCAGAGCTCAGCTGGTTGGCTCCACCAGTCGCGCCAACAATTCAGTGAGCAACCGCTCAGTGAGAGGTGCAGGCAAAGCGCCGATCAGCGCCAACAGGGGCGCCATGCGCTCCGGGAGTCCATCTTGTGCCCCTGCGAGTCCGATCGTCGCAAGCAGCTGCGCCGCGGCCTCTGACGTGAGCACAGGGGCATCCGGAGCCGCCAACGCGGCGCGTACCTCAGCGGGTAACGCCGCGAGCGCCATCTCGGCAGACACCGCGGGAATCCCTCGAACCTCGTCAGCCGCCGTGCGTAGTGCGGCGCTTAACTCGTCGAGCACGCTTTCCGTCACCGGTGTGATCGTGAGGTGCGTTGTCGCTGGCAGCGTGCTGCCATCGCTTTGTACAAGCGACGGTTGCAGTTGAAGCAAGAAACCATGCATTCTCACTTGATCGGCCCAGTGGTGCGCGTCAACACGGCGATCGGCAGCAACACTCTCATCGGATGCCACAGCGAGCAACGGACCAACCGGGTCGCCAATAACACGCAGTCCATCAATCCCGTCGACAACGTCGCGCAGTGCTCGGGTTGAGCGCGCACACGACTCCGAGAGTTCAGCGAGACCGCTCGTTCCCAGCGCCTGGATGATCGCCCACGCCGCGGCTAACGGACCGGCAGATTTCGATCCCAAAATTGTGGGGTTCACGATGGGGTATCCCGGCCACCGGGTCGTCGCGAAGTACTGGGCGCGCTGGCGGTCTCGCCCGCGCTGCAACAGCACAGACGCTCCCTTGGGGGCGTATCCGAACTTGTGAAGATCTGCGCTGATACTGGTGACACCGGGCACGGTAAAGTTCCACGGCTCAACGCCCTCCCAGAATGGGAGCACCCAGCCTCCGATGCACGCATCGACGTGACACGCGATACCGTGCTCGGCCGCCGCAGCAGCAACCTCAACCACCGGATCCATCGCTGCGTGGGCATAGCTCGGTGCCGACACGACAACGATCGCGACATCGTCACCGAATCGGTCAATCAAATCTTGGGCGGCAACCACACCGTCAAGGCCGACGGGCACGAGATCCAGTTCGAGCCCAAAGTAATGAGCTGCCTTCTGGAACGCCGCATGAACCGTCACGGGCGCCAGCAAGCGTGGCGTACCCGTTCGCGCCGAATCCCCAGCACCGCGCCACACGTCGCGCGCGGTCTTGACCGCCAGAAGACAACTTTCCGTACCTCCCGTTGTTACCGTGCCAACGACATCCTCATCACCGCCAAGCAAGTCACGAGCAAACCCCAGAACTTCACGTTCCATTACCGCGACAGAAGTGAATGTTGTCGGGTCGAGACCGTTTACCGGCTGCACAGCGCGAATCGCGCTCGCGGCAAGCTCGTCGAGCTCGGCTAATCCTGAGTCGTAGACATAGGAGAGCACTCGCCCACCGTGAGTGGGAGCATCCGCGCTTCGCAGTTCTTTGAGACGATTCAGTATGTCGGCGGGTTCGTGGTCGAAATTCACTGGTTCTCCTGATCGCGATTGGCGCTAGCGGTCGCACCAGTTTCGGTGTCGGCCTGATCGATGTCGTGACGGCGCAATGGGTAACGCCGGAAGGTCAGCACAGAAAGTCCGATGATCACCGCGGGCACAACGCTGAAGCTGATGATGATGCCGGCGATCGCCGAGGCAGGTTGAACCACGGTTTGGTTCGCGACCGATTCGAGGTAGCCGGATGCCGCGAGCACAATCGTGAGAACCGTTGCGCCGAGCGCCATGCCGGTGGTTTCGCCAGCGGTCCAGACTCCCCCGAAGGTGCCTGCCGAGGCGATCTTGTGGCGTCGAGAGTCGTGGGAGATCACGTCGGGCAGCATTGACATGGGCAGTGCCTGCATTCCGGCGTAGCCGGCGCCGGCGAGCGCGACGGGGGCGTAGATCCAGGCGCCTGGCCACCACAGTTGCGGCACGATGAGCAGGGCACCAATTCCGTAGCAGGCTGATGCCCACACAAAGGCGCGCTCTTTGCCGATGCGGCGAGAGATAGCAGCCCACACGGGGGCTAGGAGCAGTGCTGGGCCGATGAGCGAGACGAAGAGAATCGCAACCCCGGTGCCGAGCACCCACGTTGCCACATACTGCGCGCCGGCCAGCATGACGCCGGTTGCGAGCCCTTGCAGCAGGAAGGTCAGCAGCAGCGCGCGGAACGGTTGACTGCGTTTGAGGGCGGCAACGCCCGCGCGATAGGTGTCAGCGATCGACACCGTCGGCGCAACGGCGGTGAGTCCGGTGGGGGCGGAGAACGACGAGATGATGAGCGAGATTCCCATGAGCGCGGCCGCAGACACAGCCATGATGAGATAGCCGAGCCGTTCATCCGCAAATGCATCCCGGATTTCTGGTGCACCGGCGCCGAAGAGCAGAATCGCAATCGTCAGCACAACAACACGGGTCGCCAGCAGCCGAGTTCGTCCGTCATAGCTGCTCGTTAGTTCCGCAGGCAAAGCAATGTACGGCACCTGAAACATGCTGAACGCTGTTGCAGCAGCGATGAACGCGACAAGAACCCACAAGCCAGAGGCCAGAGGTCCAATCCCTGCGGGAACCGAAAATGTCAGAACGAAAAGTATCGGAAGAAGAATCGCGCCCGCCAGCATGACTCTGCGCCGGGTGCCCCGATGGGCAAGACTGCGGTCGCTTCTAGCTCCGATCACCGGATCGATAAGTACGTCCCACACCTTGGCAACCGTCACCAAAATTCCGGCGGCGATCGCAGCAATTCCGAGGGTGTCGGTCAGGTAGTACACCAGCACAAGTCCAGGCAGGGCGGCGAAACCCCCTGTACCGAGGGAACCAATGGCGTAGGTAGCGATTGTGCTTCGGGTAAGAGCTCGCGGCGCAGCGGTCGTCATCTTCGTCAGCCTAGCGCTTTGCACAGGCGAAATTGGGCTACTCGGTCGTAGTGTTGAGGCATGTCGCCACACACCGTTGCCGCGCTGCTTGGGGTTCGCCGTCGCGATGCCCTCGTTGCTCAGTTGAGTTGCACAACCGCACACACCGCCACCGTAATCGCGCCGTTTACCGGGCAGCGGCTACACGAGTTGCCACAGAGTTCCGTCGATGATGTTCGGGATGCCGCAGCATCCGCTCGGGTGGCCCAGCTGGCGTGGCACGCCGCCGGTTTTGCCCACCGTCGCCGTGTGCTTTTGCGCGCCCACGACCTCCTCCTTGAGCGACGCGAAGAGTTGCTTGATCTGCTACAAACTGAGACTGGCAAGACTCGTGGCCAAGCCTTCGAGGAAATCTTTCAGGCCGCATCCGTCACTCGCTACTACGCGGTGTCAGCGAAACGTGTGCTCGCCAGCACACGCCGGAGATCAAGCATCCCGTTGGTGCTGAGCACTCGAGTTAGTTACCGCCCCAAGCAACTCGTCGGCATCATCACGCCGTGGAATTACCCGATCGCTCTCGGGGCTATGGATGTTGTTCCCGCGCTCGCCGCCGGAAGCGCCGTCATCCAGAAGATCGACAACCAGGGCGCCCTCGCGATGCTTGCTACTCGGGAGGCCTACATCGACGCGGGAGTGCCAGCGGAATTGTGGCCCATAGCCGCTGGCCCCGGCAACGAAGTGGGCAACGCGGTAGTCGACGCGTGTGATTACGTATGCTTCACCGGGTCAACACCGACGGGAACGAGCGTCGGCGCGAGAGCTGCAGGCCGACTCATCGGGGCTTCGCTCGAACTCGGTGGCAAGAACCCCCTACTCGTGCTCGCGGATGCCGATCCAGCTACAGCAGCAGCGGACGCGGTCTATGCGTGCTTCGCCTCGATGGGCCAACTGTGTGTCTCCATCGAACGCATCTATGTGCACGAGTCGATCGCCGAAGAGTTCACCCGCGAGCTTGCTACCCGAGTGACGTACCTCAACCAGACTGCGGCACTCGACTACAGCGGTGACGTCGGATCCCTCACCTCGGCAGCCCAGCTTGAGCGCGTTCAGAAACACGTTGACGATGCGTTAGCAAAGGGCGCCGTCGTGCATGCGGGAGGGTATGCGCGACCCGAGATCGGACCATACTTTTTCGCTCCAACGGTGCTCGGCAACGTCACTCCGGAGATGGAATGCTACGCAAACGAAACGTTCGGGCCCGTCGTAGCAATCGCCGCGGTTGCGAGCGATACGGAAGCTATTGACCGAGCCAACGATTCCGAATTTGGCCTGAACGCCGCTATCTTCAGTGGCTCGGTCACCCATGCCAGACGGCTAGCTGACCGCCTCGATGCGGGAAGCGTGAATATCAACGAAGGCTATCGAGGCAGCTTTTCTAGCGTTGATGCACCCATGGGTGGCATGAAGAGCTCAGGGCTTGGTCGCCGCAATGGGCCAGAAGGCATCTTGCGGTTCGTGCAATCGCGCACAGTTTCGCAATCGAACGGGATTCTGCAATTGCCGCGTACTGGCGCAGAATTCGCGGCGCTGGCTGGCATCATGATCACGCTGCTGAGCGCGCTGAAGCTCTTGCGACGACGCTAGGTGGCTTCGTTGTCGAACGGCGCTTTCTCCCCGGAAGGGAGTTCGCTCTTGCTCTTGGCGAGAGCAGCCTGACGTTCTGCATAGGCCGCTGACCGCGGGGGCCGCACCGTCACCGGCGGAGTGTCATCGTCGAGAAGCGCGTCACGGATGATGCGGCGCGGGTCATACTGGCGCGGATCAAGTTGCTTCCAGTCGATCTCGTCGAAGTCGGGGCCCATCTCTTCGCGCATGCGATCTTTCGCACCATTGGCCATGTCTCGCAGCGAGCGGACGAGGCGAGCAAGCTGAGACGCGTAGTACGGCAAGCGTTCTGGCCCAAGCAAAAAGACAGCGATAAGCCCAATGATGAGCAGCTTGTCGAAACTGAGACCGAAGGACACCCGTTTAGCTTACCGGCGGCAACGCTCGCTGCGTCTACAGTTGAGGCAGCGATAGGAGCAATGTGTCAGACAAGCAGTTGAGCTGGAAGTACGCCGAGGAGTTCGTTGTCGAACGCCCAGAGATCGCTGCGGCGCGCGTACATTCCAGTGAACTCGGCATTGAAGCTGTTTCGCCAGCAGTGGGAGCGCAATTAGCGATACTCGCTGCCGCAACCAGCGCCAAGAGCATCATCGAAGTTGGCACCGGCGTTGGCATCAGTGGACTGTGGATGCTCGCCGGTAGCCCAACAGCGCTACTCACAACCATCGACTCTGAACTTGATCACCAGCAGGTAGCGCGCGCCGTCTTCGCGGAGGCCAATATTCCCGCGAATCGGGTTCGCCAGATTGGCGGAAAGGCCTCTGAAGTACTGCCGCGCATGAACGAGTCAAGTTATGACCTCGTCTTCATCGATGCGGACCCTCAATCAGTCATCGAGTATGTCGAACACGGACTTCGACTCGTCAGACCGGGCGGCGTCGTTGCTGTCGCTCATGCTCTGTGGCGTGACCGGGTCGCTGACCCTGCTCAACGTGATGCCAACGTGTCGAACTTCCGGTCGCTGCTTAAAGAGATCTCTCAGTCTGAGGCGGTAATCAGTTCACTCATTCCCGTCGGTGACGGTCTGCTGCAGCTCACCAAGCTGAGCGACTAACAACGCACTACCTCGCTTCGAAGTCGGCACGCGGCGCTGTGCCGTTAGCCCTATACCGCGGTTAGCTCACTCTCAGCCCGGGTACGTAGTGTTGAGACAATGACACTGAACGATGTGGATGGCTGGGTACAGGTGCGGGGTGCTCGTGAGCACAATCTCCGCAACATCGACGTCGACATCCCTCGAGACTCATTAGTGGTTTTCACCGGAGTCTCTGGCTCAGGAAAGTCTTCGCTCGCCTTTGGCACTCTCTACGCGGAAGCCCAAAGACGCTACTTTGAATCGGTAGCGCCTTATGCTCGCCGCTTACTCAATCAAGTGGGCGCTCCCGACGTGGGTGAGATTTCGGGATTACCACCGGCTGTGGCACTCCAGCAACGCCGCGGTGCCCCAAGTTCACGATCAAGCGTTGGCACCATCACGACTCTGTCGAATTTGCTGCGCATGTTGTATTCCCGCGCTGGCAACTATCCCGCGGGCATCGACCATCTTTCGGCCGAAGCATTCTCCCCAAACACTGTCGCCGGCGCGTGCCCTCGCTGCCACGGTCTCGGCGTTGTGCATGACGTCACGGAAGAGCTTCTCGTTCCCGATACGTCCCTCAGCATCCGCAATGGTGCCATTGCGGCGTGGCCAGGGGCGTGGCAGGGCGCGAACCTGCGCAGCATCGTTACCGGTCTCGGAATCGATATCGAGAAGCCGTGGCGGTCACTGACTCGCGCAGATCGGGACTGGTTGCTGTACACAGAAGAACAACCATCCGTGCTGGTGAAGCCCGAGCGAGACCGGGTTGACTTCGGCTACTACGGCAAATTCTGGAGTGCACGCAAGCACATCATGAACGTGCTGGCACAGTCACAGAGCCAGCGGATGCGCGACCGCGCGTTGCGCTTCGTGCAGAGCATGGGCTGCCCCGACTGCGCCGGTAGTGGGCTCCAGCCAAACGCGCGGGCAGTCACGTTCGCTGGCCTCAGCATCGCCGAGATGAATGCCGTGCCGTTGGCCGACCTCGCCGTTCAGTTGCGTCAGGGAATCGAAGCATCCGGTGCGCCACAGGCGACTGACTCGACCGCACCGCACGACCCCAACGAGGTAGCCGCTCGTATTGGTAACGACATCATTGCCCGCGTTGAGGTCCTGCTGGATCTAGGCCTCGGCTATCTCAGTCTCGGACGAAATTCCACCACGCTCTCCCCCGGTGAATCTCAACGACTACGCATTGCGACCCAACTGCGTTCCGGCCTCTTCGGCGTAATCTACGTTCTCGATGAACCCTCCGCGGGATTGCACCCTGCCGATGCGCAACCGCTACTCGATGTACTCGACCGGTTGAAGGCATCCGGCAACTCGCTCTTCGTAGTCGAACACGATCTCGACGTCATCCGTCGCGCCGATTGGGTGATCGACATCGGTCCCCGAGCGGGCGAAGGCGGCGGAGAACTCGTGTACTCGGGGCCCGTCGCTGGGCTGCAGGACGTTGACGAGTCCATAACGGGCCACTATCTCTTTCCGCGGGCCGAAGCTCCCGCTCATACAATCCGTGAGGCTCATTCGTGGTTGCGCCTGCGGGGCGCCTCGCTCCACAACCTTCGGGATGTCTCGGTGGACATTCCGCTCGGCGTCATGACCACGGTGACCGGCGTTTCAGGGTCAGGCAAGTCGACTCTCGTCACTCAGGTGCTCGCGAGCGTCGTGCGCAACTATCTCGGTACGGCACCGGATGATGCAGACGACGCACAGCTGCAGGTGGAAGTGGATGCCGCCACTGGCGTCGAAGCGTTCAGTCGCCTCGTGCTTGTTGACCAGCGCCCCATCGGGCGAACACCGCGATCGAATCTCGCCACCTACACCGGAATGTTCGATGTCGTGCGCAAACTCTTCGCAGCAACGGATGCGGCGAAAGCACGCGGATTTAGCGCAAGCCGTTTCTCGTTTAACGTTGTTGGCGGCCGCTGCGAGACCTGCCAGGGCGAAGGATTCGTCTCGGTCGAGTTGCTCTTTCTGCCCGGTACTTACGCGCCGTGCCAAACCTGCCACGGTGCGCGCTACAACGCGGAAACGCTTGAGGTCGAATATCACGGAGAGTCGATTGCGTCAGTGTTGAAGATGACCGTCGACACAGCAGCAGAATTCTTCGCCGACGTGCCATCGGCCTCCCGCAGTCTCGAGACGCTTCGGGATGTCGGGCTTGGCTATCTTCGACTCGGACAGCCAGCCACGGAGCTCAGCGGTGGCGAGGCGCAACGCATCAAGTTGGCGACCGAACTGCAGCGCGCTCATCGCGGACACGCGCTTTTCTTGCTCGACGAGCCAACCTCTGGCCTCCACCCCGCGGATGTGCGGCTACTGCTCGAACAATTGCAGCGTCTTGTAGACGCCGGAAACACTGTGGTGCTCGTAGAACACGATCAAGCCGCCATCACAGCAAGTGACTGGGTCATCGATTTGGGGCCCCGCGGTGGCGATGCAGGCGGCCAGATTGTGGCGGAGGGTACGCCAAACGACATTGCGCAGGGCACCGGAGCGACCGCGGTGCACCTGGCGGCCTGGATCGCTCAGCAGCAGGCGGCAACGAGCGCACCTCAGCAATCAGCGACTGCACGCCCGTAGAACCACGAAAGCGCCAACCGGAACCCGGCTGGCGCTTTCGTTGAAACTAAATGCTCGGGAAAGATTGCGGAAGATTCCGCACAATCACTGGCACTGAGTGGAGCTACCTAGACGGAAGCTACAACACCCGCAAGTGCGTCGTGCAGTTCTTTAGCTTCGTCATCGTTCACAGAAACAACGAGACGACCGCCGCCTTCGAGAGGTACTCGAACAATAATGAGTCGACCCTCTTTGACAGCCTCCATCGGCCCGTCACCGGTCCTCGGCTTCATGGCTGCCATAGCTAGTCCCCTTTCATCGGTACTTAGTTCTATTATCCCGCATAGATCGCCGATACTGAAACTCTGTCGGCTCATCTCTGGAGAACTCGTCACTTTATGGTGGAGTCCAGTCGTAGTTGTCGACCCACCACGCGATATGGATCCACGCCCACTGGCCAGCAATACAGGCGAGTAACAAGAGGATTCGGTAGGTGGGTGACCGTGGCTGCGCGAGCACTCCCGCCAACGGGAACATCGGCATCAGCAGACGGAACGTGCTCGATTGGGGAAAGAACACCGCCAAGAGATAGAGCGCATAGCTCGCCAGCCACAAACGTAGATCAACGCCTAAGCGGCGTGCCGGCCGAGTAAGCAAGAGCCCGAAGAAACCGACAACAGCCGCAACCAACAGTGCCGAAAGTAGCCACTGCGGGATGTTCCACCACAGCTGCCAGAAGCCAGCGGCCTGGAACCAGGCGGTAAACGGCACAAGTTCGACCTGACCGATATAGGGAGCGCGCCACGCCAATTCAGTATCGGTGTAGGCGGTTATGGACCCGGTCATCGCAGCCGCAATGAGCAACCACGCAAACCCCATCACCACGCTGAACACGGTTGCCGAGATCGCAGCAATTGCCTCGTTCCGCGGGAAACCATCGCGGTCGCGAACCCACCACCGATAAACAACATGCAGCCCAAGGGCGAGCGCGAACGCAAGCCCGCTTGGTCTCGTCAGCGACATGACGGCAATGACCGGCAGCAGCATCCAGTACTGGCGTTTCATGAGCCAGTACAGCGCAAGCATGAGCAAAAACAGTGACATCGACTCGGCGTATGACACTTGCAGAATGGGCGACAGCGGAGCGAAACAAAAAACTGCCACAGCGAACAGCGCCGAATTCGAGGGAAGCACGCGGCTCATCAGCCGGTAAAACAACAATGAAGAACCGAGCGCGAAGCCAACCGAGACAATCACCCCGGCGTAGGCGAAGTCGAGGGTCGTCACCATCATGACAAAACGCACTACGGCGGGATAACCGGGCATGAACGCCCACGCATTCTCAGCGACGTGCCCGGCTTCATTCATCGGCAGCTCCGTCGGATAGCCCGTGAGCGCAATGATGTAATACCAGTGCCCGTCCCAGATCTTCGCGAACGAAAAATAGTCTGGCTTGGGCCCCGTCCACGCGTTGGCGCCCTGTACGGATGCGTACGCCAACAGCAGCGACGTCGTCACCATTCGCGAGGCAACAAAAATTGCGATGACCGCAATCCACCATCGCTCAGGAGCGAGTACCGCAGTCGTCGCGCGGCGCACCACGGAGGCTAGCGAGCCGTCAGCCACGCTCTCAACCCTTGCTCGCAGGCCACAATCTCCCGCGTCGCCACGCGCTCATCGTCAGCGTGAGCACGCAGAGGGTTTCCCGGTCCGTAGTTCACGGCTGGCACGCCGAGTTCAGCGAAGCGCGCTACATCGGTCCAGCCATATTTCGGTGCCGGCGTTCCACCAACGGCGGCGAGAAAGTTTCGCGCGAGCGGAGCATCGAGTCCAGGGCGAGCACCACCAGCAAGGTCAGTGACAACGAAATCGAAGCCAGCAAAGACGTGGCGCAAGTGCTCGATTGCCTGATCGATGCTGCGGTCGGGCGCGAACCGGAAATTGACGGTGACTGTCGCGGCATCCGGAATCACATTGCCAGCAACGCCACCAGTGATGCCGACGGCGTTGAGGCCCTCGCGGTAAACCAGCCCATCAACTTCGTGCTGCTCTGGCTCGTAGGCCGCCAAGATCGCCAGAATGGGCGCTGCTGCGTGGATTGCGTTCTCGCCCATCCACGCGCGCGCTGAGTGTGCGCGAAGGCCAGTCAACGCGATGTCGATGCGTGCGGTTCCATTGCAGCCACCTTCCACCGTGGCGTTCGAAGGTTCACCGATAATGGCGAAGTCGCCGGCCATCAAATCCGGACGATTGCGGGCGATACGACCGAGCCCGTTGAGCTCAGCGGCAACCTCCTCGTGGTCATAGAAAATCCATGTAACGTCAACGGCGGGGTCAGTGAGTTCTGCAGCCAACTTGAGGGCAATCGCAACGCCACCCTTCATGTCGACCGTGCCGCGGCCAACCAGATGTTCCTCGCCATCAATCGTCTCAACGGTAGTTGGCAGGTTTGCGTTCACTGGAACAGTGTCGAGATGGCCAGCGATCACTACACGCTGGGCCTTACCGCCGTTCGTTCGAGCAACGACGGCGTCCACATCCCGAATCACCTCAAGGTGGCTGAACGCCCGAAGCGCAGTCTCCACGGCGTCCGCGATGCGCTCTTCATTGCCGGAGACCGACTCAATATCGCAAATTTGGCGGGTCAGTTCGGGGCTCGAGGCACCCAAATCGAGCACGGGAACGGTGGGGTCGGTCACAGGCATGCACCCAGTGTAAGTAACCTTGAGGCATGACTTCGCGCACAGCATGGGGATACGGACTCGCAACAATCGCCGGCGACGGAACAACACTCGATGTGTGGTTCCCCGCTCCGCACTTGGGATCCATCCCAGAGGGCACCGACCCGCACTACGCCCCCGCCAATCTCGAACAGCACTTAGGGGCAGACGATCGCCGCCGCGTTACCACCGAATTCGTGACGATCGAGATCGATTTGGATGCGGCACCGCAGAACACGGCAGACGCCTACCTGCGACTTCACCTACTCAGTCACCTGCTCGTCGAGCCAAACAGCATCAACCTCGACGGACTCTTCGGCGCACTGCCGATCGTTGTCTGGACGAACGCCGGAGCCGTTCATCCCAACGATTACGCGGAATTGCGCGACTCCCTGCAGCGCGCTGGCATTGCAATCACTGGGATCGACAAGTTCCCGCGCCTGCTCGACTACGTCGTACCCGAGCGCGTTCGTATTGCGGACGCCTCGCGAGTGCGCCTCGGCGCCTACCTCTCCCCCGGCACCACCGTCATGCACGAGGGATTCGTTAACTTCAACGCCGGAACGCTCGGTAGCTCGATGGTCGAGGGCCGCATCTCTCAGGGCGTTGTCGTCGGTGACGGTGCCGATATCGGCGGCGGAGCATCCATTATGGGAACTCTCAGCGGTGGGGGCACCGAGCGTGTCTCCATCGGCGAACGCGCACTACTCGGCGCCAATTCGGGAATCGGAATCGCGATCGGCGACGACACCGTCGTCGAAGCAGGGCTCTATGTCACGGCAGGCACCAAGGTCACCATCATTGATGGTTCGGCGACGCCGCGCCGCGTCAAGGCTGTCGAGCTGAGTGGCGTGAACGGCCTCCTCTTCCGCCGCAATTCGCTCACGGGCGGCGTTGAAGTTCTCCCTCGCAGCGGCAGCGGTGTCGTGCTTAATACGGCACTGCACGCCTAGCGTGAAGCCCTAACCCAGCAGTCGCGAAACGGCCGGCTTCCCCAGGGAAGCCGGCCGTTCGTGATTAAGCGGTGTGTGCGACTAGCGCTGGGGCCACGCCCGGGTTTCAGGGCCCGTGTACAACTGCTGCGGGCGACCGATTTTCGTGTTCGGGTCTTCATTCATTTCGCGCCAGTTGGCGATCCAGCCAGGAAGGCGGCCAATCGCGAACAGCACGGTGAACATGCGTGGAGGGAAGCCCATCGCCTTGTAGATGACTCCCGTGTAGAAGTCGACGTTGGGGTAAAGCTTGCGCGAGATGAAGTAGTCGTCCGCGAGAGCAACCTCTTCGAGTTCGCGCGCGATGTCGAGCAGGGGGTCGCTGACGCCAAGATCGGCGAGCACCTCATCCGCACTCTCTTTCACGAGACGCGCACGCGGGTCAAAGCTCTTGTAGACGCGGTGGCCGAAGCCCATCAACCGCACACCTTCTTCTTTGCGCTTGACGCGTTCCACGAACTTCTGAACGCCTTCGCCAGACTGCTGGATCTCGCCAAGCATCTTGAGCACGGCCTCGTTTGCGCCGCCGTGAAGCGGGCCGTAGAGGGCATTGATGCCTGCAGAAATCGACGCAAAGATGTTGGCTTCTGTCGAACCGACGAGCCGCACCGTTGAGGTGGATGCGTTCTGCTCGTGGTCTTCGTGCAAGATAAGAAGGCGGTCGAGCGCCTTGCTCAGCACGGGGTTGACCGTGTAGTCCTCGGCCATGTTGCCGAAGTTGAGCTTCAAGAAGTTGTCGACGAAGCTCAAAGAGTTGTCGGGGTAGAGCAGCGCCTGACCAAGAGACTTCTTGTGAGCGTAGGCGGCGATGACGGGCAGCTTCGCGAGCAAACGGATGGTCGAAAGCTCGACCTGTTCGGGGTCGCGCACGTCATGCGAGTCTTCGTAGTAGGTCGACAAGGCTGACACTGCGCTTGAGAGCACAGACATGGGGTGCGCGCTGTGCGGCAGTGCATCAAAGAAGCGACGGAGGTCCTCATGCAAGAGAGTGTGACGACGAATCTTTTCGTCAAATTCCTCGAGCTGTGACGCAGAAGGAAGCTCACCATAAATGAGCAGCCACGCGACTTCGAGGTACGTGGAGTTCGCGGCAACATCTTCGATCGCATAACCGCGATAACGCAGGATGCCACGATCGCCATCGATGTAGGTGATCTCACTACGAGTCGATGCCGTGTTAACGAAACCTTGATCAAGCGCCGTATAGCCGGTCTGCTTCATGAAGGTCGAGATATCGATGCTGTTGTGACCATCGACTCCACGAATTATCGGGAATTCGGCAGCGCCACCCGGAAAATGGAGGATGGCCTTCTCTGGGTCTTGAGGGGCTTCATTCACCGCTACAGCCTATCGGGCTTGAATGGCCAGTGTCACACCAGCCAAGCAAACCGCTCATGCTTTAGAGGTCAAAGACAAGGCCTTGGCGATTTAGTGCACTTAAGACAGCAATTCGAGCCGCGCGACCGCATCTGCAATCGTGTCATCGCTTGCCGTCAGCGCAATCCGCACATGCCGTGCCGGGGACTCGCCATAGAACGATCCCGGAACAACAAGGATGCCTGACTGAGCAAGATCTCCGACTGTCTGCCACGAATCTTCATTCTTTGTCGCCCACAGGTAGAGCCCGGCGTCACTGTCATCAATCTGGAATCCGGCACGCTCAAGCGCCGGCAGCAACTTCGCTCGCCGCGCACGATACAGCTCGCGTTGATCTGCGACATGAGCTTCATCACGCAGCGCAGTAACCATGGCCTCTTGAACAGGCCCTGGCACGATGAGCCCAGCGTGCTTGCGCACCGCAAGCACTTCAGAAATGAGAGCCGAGCATCCGGCGACAAAAGCGGCACGATAGCCAGCGAGGTTCGACTGCTTGCTCAGCGAATAGACGGCGAGCACTGACGAACGATCGTCGCCGATTACCTCGGGGTCAAGGATCGATGGTGTGGGGTCGTGACCCTTCCAATTGAGCTCGGCGTAGCACTCGTCTGACGCAATCACCGCCCCTAACTCACGGGCGCGCTCAACCGCGGCCCGCAACTGGGCGACATCCGCTACCCGACCATCGGGGTTACCCGGGCTATTGAGCCACACGAGGGCGGTGTTTTCGGGCCACTCTGCAGGATCGTCTGAGGCAAACGCGGTCGCGCCGACCAACGCGGCGCCAATTGCATACGTCGGATAGGCAACCGAGGGATGCACGACCGTGTCGCCTTTGCCCAGCCCCAGCAGCAGTGGCAACAGCGCCACCAGCTCCTTGGAGCCAACCGTTGGCAGAACATTGTTGACCGTCAGCCCGGTGACACCACGGCGACGGGCGAACCATTCGACAATTGCTTCGCGCAATTGCACCGTGCCGGTCGTTGTGGGGTAGGCGTGTGCATCCGTTGCTGCAGCCAACGACTCGCGGATGATCGCCGGGGTCGGGTCTACCGGAGAACCAACTGAAAGATCTACGAAACCGTCAGGATGAGTGCGTGCAATAGTGCCGTAGGGAACTAGAGCATCCCACGGAAAATCGGGCAACGCTAACGGTGTGCGCCCCATCAGTCTGAGGATCCGCCACCCTCAGGAAGTGCAGCAACAAGCGCGTGATCCTTGTGAATCACGCCAACCTTCGCAGCTCCACCTGGCGAGCTGTTATCAAGGAGATCGAAGAACTCGACGTTGGCCTTGTAATAATCTGCCCACTTATCGGGCACGTCATCTTCGTAATAGATGGCCTCAACGGGACACACGGGCTCACACGCACCGCAATCGACGCACTCATCGGGCTGGATGTAGAGCATGCGGTCGCCCTCATAGATGCAATCGACGGGGCATTCGTCGACACACGCGCGATCCTTCAGATCGACACACGGCTGGGCGATGATGTACGTCAAGAGATATCCGCACCTTTCACGGGAGAGTTCAACTCAATGTTATCGCGGCTCGACACCGAAGCCTGACGATTCACCCGAGGCCACCCCACCACCAGCAGAACGATCAAGACTGGGGCAAAGGTCCACACATAACCCGAGAGATTTCCGGGGATCAGCATTGATCCTCCCGGCATAGCTGTCGCCAAAATTGCCGACATCAACAACACTCCAAGCGAAGCAAAACCCGGCGCAACTCTCGTGTCATAGATCAAGCGCAATCCCAAGACGAGAGCCGTCGTGAGGGCAATCGCAGCAATGATCCCCCACGGCACCCGCACCCCCGCCAGAGTGATAGTCGACTGGTGAACAGCGGTAAGCACTAATCCGACCAGTGCGCCAACAGCTGTCGAAACGATAGCGAGCATGACGCGTTCGAGACGATTGCGCTCGCCGATCACCAATTCCCGGCGACGAAGACGTCGCAAGTACTCCGAAGGCGTCGAAACGCTCTCACCGATGGGCGGCTCAGTGCTGTAAATCTCCATGGCACGACGCTTGAACGCAATAGCAGTGGCAGACGAGACAGCAACGCCCCGATCAACAGGCACCGAGGATGCCGTATAGAAGGGAACCGCGGCGAGCTCAGTTGCGAGCGCCGTCGCCTCACGCACGAGCCGCGCATCCGACTCATGCTCACTGCCGCTGGCATAGGAGGCATAGCTAACAACGACATCCGGCTTCAGTGAGGTTATGGCTGCGGCCAGATCCGCAGCGAGGTCGCGCGGGGACAGTCTGGTGAACTGCTGCCCGCCATCTTCTCGCAAGATGTGGTGCGAAGTGATGCCCAAAATCTGGCGCGCGGCGGCGTGGGCTTCGTCTAACTGCGGCGAACTGCTGCACGCAAGAACGATGAGTTCTGTGCCGCGCTGAACGAGAGAAGCAATAGTGGCACCGAAGACTCTGGCCTCATCTTCGGGGCGCGCAGCAATAATCAGCACCCGCTGTGCTCGATCTTTCATGGCCTGACCTCCACTGGTTGCTTGCAGTGAACAGAATAAGCACAGGTAGGCAGAATACGGTTGCTTAGGTTAGGCTTACCAACCTGCCCAAATTTCATTTCTACGAGAGAGTCCAGTGCTCGCTAACTTTCTGATTGGTCTCCGTGAGGGCCTTGAAGCCGCACTAGTAGTAGGCATCTTGATTGCCTACGTTCGCAAGATCGATCGACGAGACGTCCTCCCCCGCATTTGGCTCGGCATTGGGCTAGCCGTTGTCATTTCTCTCGGACTCGGCGCGAGTCTGACGTTTGGCGCTTACGGGCTTTCGTTCCAAGCTCAAGAACTTATCGGCGGCATCCTCTCCATCATCGCCACTGCTTTTGTCACGTGGATGATCTTCTGGATGCTGCGCGCCGCACGCGGTCTCGGTCGCGAACTCCGCAACGAAGTCGACTCGCACCTCACCGGCGCTGGCTGGGGCCTCGTTCTCGTGGCGTTTCTGGCAGTCGGTCGCGAAGGAATTGAGACGGCATTGTTCATTTGGGCCGCAGTTCAGGCAAGCGGTTCAACAGCGTTGCCCCTCACCGGCGCCGCTCTGGGCATCGCTGCCTCGATCGTGCTCGGTTATCTCATCTACCGCGGCGTAGTGAGCATCAATCTCACTCGCTTTTTCACGTGGACTGGGGCCATTCTCATCGTCGTCGCCGCTGGCGTTCTCGCCTACGGCGTTCACGATCTGCAGGAAGCTGGCGTGCTGCCAGGACTCAACGCCCTTGCCTTCGACGTCAGTGCCATTATCCCGCCAAGCAGCTGGTACGGCACGATCCTCAAGGGAACCCTCAACTTCTCCCCCGCCACCACCTGGTTGGAAGCAGCAGTGTGGATCGGCTATGTAGCAACTGTTATGACAATCTTCATTCGCACCGTTCGCGGGCATGGGCGCTCAGATAAGCCCATCGCTCCCGCAGCATCCCTCAGCACTCAAGGAGCCTGATGACCACCCGCCCCTCCCGCCTCGGATTCCTCGCGGCGGCTACTGTCGCTGCGCTCGCGCTTACCGGCTGCGTTGCCAACAACACCGGCGCTGCCGCAGACAACACCATTACGGTCGACAGCAGCGCCACTGAGTGCACCGTGAGCGCAAATGAAGCGCCAAGCGGCAACCTCGTATTCTCTGTGACCAACTCTGGCGACCAGGTCACCGAGTTCTATCTCCTCGCGGATGACGGCTTACGCATTGTTGGTGAGGTAGAGAACATTGGCCCCGGAATCAGCCGCGATCTCGTCGTGCTTGCTCAGCCCGGTGACTACTTCACGATCTGCAAACCAGGAATGATCGGCGAGGGTGTCGGCAAGACAGCATTCACCGTTACTGATTCAGGCGCTGACCTTTCCTTCAGTGGGGACATCGCCGAGCAGGTTGAGGCGGCGAACGCCAACTACAAGAGTTACGTGAAAGACCAGATCGAAAACCTTGTTGTCGGCACCGAAGATTTTGCTGACGCTTACATTGCTGGCGATGACGACACCGCCCGCGCCCTTTACGCCCCCACCCGCGTGTTCTGGGAGCGCGTCGAGACTGTCGCTGAGTCCTTCGGCGACCTCGACCCCCGTATGGACCTCCGTGAGGCAGACCTCGAAGACGGCCAAGAGTGGACTGGCTGGCACGCAATCGAGAAAGATCTCTGGCCAGCGGATGCCGAAGCCGGTTTCGAAGCATACGACCAGTCGAAGCGTGAAGCGCTTGCCTCGCAGCTCGTGGAAGACACGAACACGTTATACGCCAACGTGCAGGGCCTCGAGTTCACGCTCGACCAGCAAACCAACGGTGCCATTGGACTGCTCGACGAGGTTGCCAGTGGCAAGGTGACAGGCGAAGAGGAGTTCTGGTCGCACACCGACCTGTGGGATTTCCAAGCCAACATTGATGGTGCCCGCGTTCTTTACGATGGCGTTCGCGACATCCTCATGGTTAAGGATGCCGAACTTGCTGAGACTCTCGACGCTGAGTTCGAACAGCTCCAGACATTGCTCGACGAGCAGCGAGTCGGCGATGGCTTCCGTCTTTACACTGAGCTATCGACGACTGAGATTCGCGCGTTCTCTGATCAGGTCAATGCTCTGGCAGAGCCTCTCTCCCGCCTCACCGCGGTACTGGTCCTCTAGGCAGACGACTCAACCCCGAAAGATTAGCTATGGCGAAAGATGAAACCACCGGCCTCTCGCGGCGCGGCCTCTTCGGGCTAGCCGGAGCCGGCGTGATTGGCGCCGGCTTGGGCGTCGGTGGAACATTCGCTCTCGGCGGCGATTCAACCGCGACCGGCAACGCTGTGGCGTCAACCTACCCGTTTTTCGGTAAAAACCAGTCGGGAATCACTACTCCAGCACAAGACCGGCTCCACTTTGCGGCGTTCGATGTCAACGAGATCTCGCGTGATGAGCTCATTGAGTTGCTCCGCGACTGGAGCTACGCGGCAGCGCGAATGACGGCGGGTGATGGCGCGGGAGACTACGGCCCCGCCAGCGGTCCCTACGATGCCCCACCGGATGACACGGGAGAAGCGCTCGACCTCCCACCCGGGGGCCTCACGATCACCTTTGGTTTCGGCCCGAGCCTGTTCGATGACAGATTCGGACTCGCAAACAAGCGTCCGTCTGCGCTCATCGACCTGCCTAAGTTCCCTAGCGACGCGCTGCAGCCCGAACTAGTCGGCGGCGACCTCTGTATTCAGGCGTGCAGCGACGATCCGCAGGTGGCGGTGCACGCGATCCGCAATCTTTCTCGTATTGCCTTCGGTAGGGCTACTCTTCGCTGGTCGCAATTGGGCTTCGGGCGCACCTCGTCAACGACTCGAGCTCAGAAGACACCTCGCAATCTTTTCGGTTTCAAAGACGGCACTGCCAACTTGCGCGCCGAAGACACTGCAGGTGTCGAAAAGCATGTGTGGGCCGCTGCCAGCGATGGCAGCTCGTGGATGGCCGGAGGCTCATATCTCGTGAGCCGCAAGATTCGCATGACCGTCGAAACTTGGGACCGCACTTCGCTTCGGGAACAAGAAACAATCTTCGGGCGCACGAAGGGCGAAGGCGCCCCGTTGAGTGGCGGTAGCGAGTTCACTGACCCCGACTTCAGCCAGACTGGTCGCGATGACGCGCCTCTCATCGATGAAAATTCTCACGTGAAGTTGGCGCATCCCGAGAGCCATGGTGGTGCGCAGATTCTGCGTCGCGGCTATAACTTCGTGGATGGAAACGATGACCTCGGTCGTCTCAATGCCGGCCTATTCTTCATCAGCTTCCAGCGGGACCCCGGCACACAATTTGTGCCTATCCAGCTCGCACTTTCCCGCAACGACCTCATGAACGAGTACGTGCGATATGTGGGTTCGGCTATCTTCGCCGTGCCTCCGGGCACTACAGCGTCCAGCTTTGTCGGCGCCGGAATGTTCGACTTGGCCTAGTTCACGGGTCGTCGGCGGCCGTCGATCGCCCCCGTGAAGCGTCGTTCGCCCACGTCAGGCGTGGATCTCCCAGCTGAACGGTACTGCGGCGTTGAGCAGACTATTCGCTTGCGGGTGCCACGGTGTAGTTAGCGGTGTAGCCGTCATCGGTTTTGGCGACGATTACGCCACCTACCCAGGTGTCACTCGTGAAGATGACGGTGCCTTCACCGTCGGAGTCGGCGCCCTGCAGCTGAAGCTCGAAGCCAGCATCCTTCAGCGCCGTCTCGATACCGTCGAGGGGTGATTCCTGCCCGGCCAAGATCGTGACGTTATAACCGCGTTGGTCGCCCTCTCCCGCTGCGATTCCAAACTGCACGTCACCGGAGACGACAGGAACCTCGCTGGGGAAACCCTCGGGGATCTCTTTGCCGCCCAAGTCGACCTGCCCGCCCGTTGCCTGCTCGACGATGTTCTCAATAGGGTTGCCGAAACAGCCCGAGAGTGCCGGGGTCACGCCCAAGGCAAGAACTACGGCAATGGATGCACTGATGCGTCGTTTCGGGCTAATCATGACAACTCTCCTGCTGTTCGTGACGGGGCTGATGTTCAGGACGGACAATACGCGCCATGGCTGTCGCTCGGGTTAACGAACAATGCAGCCACGGCCTGATGACCGTAGCTGCATCGTACTCCCGCAAGGCTAACGATTCCTCGCTAGCTCCTGAGGTAAGGGGTTAGGCGTTCTGCTTCTTGAGACGCGAAGTGCTGCGTGCGCGAGCGTTGCTGTCGAGCTCGACCTTGCGGATGCGGACGAACTCGGGCGTAACCTCGACACACTCGTCTTCGCGGGCGAATTCGAGGCACTCTTCCAACGTCAGCTTGCGCGACGGTGTCATACGCTCGAACGAGTCCGAGGTCGACTGGCGCATGTTGGTGAGCTGCTTTTCCTTGGTGATGTTGACGTCCATGTCGTCAGCGCGTGAGTTCTCGCCGACAACCATTCCTTCATAGACCTCTTGAGTCGGCTCTACGAAGAACGACATGCGCTCTTGAAGGGCAACCATCGCGAATGGGGTAGCAACACCGGCACGGTCGGCAACGATTGAACCGTTGACGCGGGTGAGGATTTCGCCTGCCCACTGCTCGTAGCCGTGAGACACAGCGTTGGCGATACCGGCACCACGCGTGATGGTCAAGAACTCGGTGCGGAATCCGATGAGTCCACGCGAAGGAACGATGAATTCCATGCGAACCCAGCCGGTGCCGTGGTTGCTCATGCCTTCCATGCGGCCCTTACGAGCGGCAAGAAGCTGAGTGATTGCGCCGAGGTATTCTTCCGGCGCATCGATCGTGAGGTGCTCGAATGGCTCGTGAACCTTGCCGTCAATCTTCTTGATAACTACCTGCGGCTTGCCGACAGTCAGCTCGAAGCCTTCACGACGCATCTGCTCGACGAGGATAGCGAGAGCGAGCTCTCCACGACCCTGGACTTCCCAAGCATCCGGGCGACCGATGTCGACGAGCTTGAGCGAAACGTTACCGACGAGCTCGCGGTCGAGACGGTCCTTGACCATGCGAGCGGTGAGCTTGTGGCCCTTGACCTTGCCGATAACCGGCGAGGTGTTTGTACCAATAGTCATCGAGATCGCGGGCTCGTCGACCGTGATGGTCGGAAGCGGGCGAACATCGTTGGGGTCACACAGGGTCTCACCGATGAAGATGTCTTCGAAGCCGGCAACAGCGACGATGTCACCGGGGCCAGCGCTCTCGGCAGGGTAACGGTCGAGAGCCTTGGTGATCATGAGCTCGGTTACGCGCACGTTGGCGACGCTTCCGTCGTGCTTGACCCAAGCGACCGTCTGGCCCTTTTTGATCGTTCCGTTGAAGACACGCAGCAAGGCGAGGCGACCGAGGAACGGTGAGGAGTCGAGGTTGGTAACCCACGCCTGAAGGGGGTGCTCATCGTCGTATGACGGCGCGGGAACGTGCCTGAGGATTGCATCGAACAGGGGCTCGAGGTCGTCGTTGTCTGGCAACGAGCCGTTCTCGGGCTTGTTCCAGCTAGCGGCACCAGCGCGGCCCGAAGCGTAAACGATCGGGACGTCGAGGATAGCGTCGAGGTCGAGGTCGGGAACGTCATCTGCCATGTCGCTTGCGAGGCCCAAAAGGAGGTCCTGGCTTTCGGCAACAACTTCGTCGATTCGCGCGTCTGGGCGGTCAGTCTTGTTGACCAAAAGAATGACGGGAAGCTTGGCTTCAAGCGCCTTACGCAGCACGAAGCGGGTCTGCGGAAGCGGGCCCTCACTGGCGTCGACGAGCAGAACTACGCCGTCAACCATGCTCAGTCCGCGCTCAACCTCGCCACCGAAGTCGGCGTGGCCGGGGGTGTCAATCACGTTGATCGTGATGGGGCTATCGGTGGCGTACTTGCCGTTGTACGAAATCGCAGTGTTCTTCGCGAGAATCGTGATGCCCTTTTCGCGCTCGAGCTCGTTCGAGTCCATGGCGCGCTCTTCGAGGTGCGCGTGCGCCTCGAACGAGTTCGTCTGGCGAAGCATCGCGTCAACGAGGGTGGTCTTTCCGTGGTCAACGTGGGCAACGATTGCTACGTTGCGCAAGTCGCTGCGAGTGGCCATAGCCATAGCAATATTCCTTAATTCATTGGAGGCTTTGCGGTCTCTCACCGCAGACGCTGCGCAGAAAATTTCGGCAGCAGATCGGCGGCCAAATGCCACCGGGTAAAGATCATGGGAGGGCGCAGAAGATCGTTCAGAGTATCCTGCTCGATCAGTTTACCCTGTTTAGCAAGAATTATCGCCGACTGCGCTCCAAGCGCAATGCAAGTACTACGGTTTCCAGTCCCAGACGTTCCACCAGATGCCAGGGCTCAACGATGAAAGCGATACTTCGGAAACTCGATCTTGGTCGTATGCCGCTGTCACGGGATACTGGAACAGCGGCATTCCGTAGCTGTTTTTCCAGAGTTCGGCATCTGCCTTCGCCAAAGAATCCGTTCGATCGGCTGCATCGAGAGTCACCGAATTTGCTTCCCGAAGGAGCGAGTCAACTCTCGAGTCTGAGAAGTAGTTGAGATTCGCGTAACCATCGGTTGCGAACACCGCTGGAGCGACTCCAACCCCCGGTTGCTCCGCCTGCCAGCTGAAGAGCGCCGCGTCGTAGGCTTCCGGCGTTCCGAGCGTCGCGCGCCAGTCTTCTGCCGAGCAATCGCTCACAACGAATCCCGCAGCCGCCGCAGATTCCTTGATCAGTTCGAACTCGATGAGACGCATGGGGTCCTCAGCAGCATAAAGAACGCACACAGCTGGCTTGGTTACGCCTGCTTCAGCCAAAAGTTCCTTAGCCAGAGTGATGTCAACTTCCGCGAAGAGGTCCGAACCATTGCTCGAGGTCACGCTTCGGTAATCGGGATCATGGGGAGCGAAGAGAAAAGAATCACGGAGTGTTGGCCGTGGCTGAACATCAGCAAGGGCGGCAGCGGCCAATTCCTTGCGAGGAACCGTCAAGAGGAAGGCTTCACGAACCGCGGGGTCGTCAAAGGTGCCGTTTTTAGATTCACCAAATTGGAGATCGAGGTGTTCGAAACTGTCGGTCGTGCCATCGATGACGGTGGCATCCATGGTTTCGAGCGCATCGCGAACCTCGGACCCCATCGTGGGAACCGCTATGTGCACCGAGCCGACGAGCAGTGCTTGAGCCTGCGCAAGCGGGTCAGCCATGAACCGCACGGTGATCTCTTGGAAGGTGGGCTGGCGGTCTCCGCTGTAGTTTTCGTTGGCACGCAAGGTCACATACTGGTTCGCTACGAGGTCAGAAACGACATACGGCCCATTCGATACAACCAGACTTGAGTTTGCCGGCATCCCTTGAAAATTGAAGACTGTATTCCAGGTGCGGGCAATCTGGGCAAGATCAGTGGTGTCATCCGCCGTAATCGCCGCATAGACCCGCTCCTTGGCCGTGATCGCGTCGTCATTCGCGAATGACATCATTCCCACGACATGCGCGGGCTTTGCCGCAGAACCGGCACCGAAGAATGCGGTCTGCCAATCAGCGAACGGCTCATCGAAGACCAGAGTGAGCGACATGCGATCATCACTAATCTGAGGAAGTTCGGTGACGAGATCGATACCGCTATTGCGTAGTGCCCCAGCATCGAACAGGACACGGTCATCCGCACGATCACGAGGAGCGCCGGTTTCAGGATCAACGGTTTCTGCCGGGTCGGCGTCCGGAGTGTTGAGAGCTCCGGATGTAGCCGCCCATTCCAGGAGGAGGTCCACCGCATCAACGGCTGTTCCATCTGACCACCGCACACCGTCAGACACTGTGTAGGTCACCGCAAGCGGGTCATCCGACACTTTCTCGTAGTGCCCAAAAGACTCGTCGCGAACCAGTTCGGATTCGTCGGTGAAGTAGTTGAATCCGGTGCCGGTCGCATAGGCAATATTGGCGTTGGTTTCGCCAGCACCAAAGGAGGTGACCGGGTTTGCCGATGTGTAGGGCTGAGAAACGGCGACGGTGAGTTCTGAACCGTCAATCGTTGTGGACTTCTGCGGGATGCAACCGGTGAGCACTAGCGCTGCACTGGCGGCAACCGCAATGGCCGCCATGATTCGTGTGGCGCTCACTAATCCTCCTGCATACGATCACGCGATGCACGGTGGCACGCTTGCGTCGATTCTAAGCGAGAAGGGCCGCCCCTAGTGGAACGGCCCTTCTCCCCTCATGAAACTAGGCGCCCAGCTTGATGTTGGCGCCGGGGATCGCCTCAAGCAGCTCCTGCGTGTACGGGTTGGTCGAATTCTCGAATACCTCGTCTGTGGTTGCCGCTTCAACAATGCGGCCACCCTGCATTACACACACGTTGTCAGCCACCAACCGCACAACCGCGAGGTCGTGGGTAATGAACAGGTAGGTGAGGTCGAGCTCGGTCTGCAACTCGGTGAGCAGGTTCAGCACTTGACCTTGGACCAACACGTCAAGGGCCGATACTGCTTCGTCAAGTACGAGCACATCGGGCTTGAGCGCAAGAGCGCGCGCAATGGCGACGCGTTGGCGCTGGCCACCGGAGAGCTCACCGGGATAACGGTGGCGAGTCGCCTGAGGCAGTGACACCTGATCGAGAAGTTCGCTCACACGGTTGAAGCGCTCCTTCGGAGTGCCCATGCTGTGCGCCAGCAAAGGTTCAGCGATCGTGTTTCCGACGCTGTATTGCGGGTCAAGGGAGCCGTAGGGATCCTGGAACACAGGTTGCACTCGGCGTCGGAAGTTCAGGAGCTCTTGCCCCTTGATTCCGGCCAGGTCAACCCCGTCAAACTCGATGCTTCCGCTCGTGAGGGATTCCAATTGCAGAATCAGTTTGGCGACAGTCGACTTGCCAGAGCCCGATTCGCCAACGAGGGCGGTTGTCGTTCCCTTTTTGACACCGAACGAGATGTCATTCACCGCAAGCAACTTGTCTTTGCGGAATCCCTGTTTGCGGATCTCGTAGACCTTGGTGATGTTGTTGACCTTGATGAGGTCAGTGCTTGCGCCTGCTTCGCGGCTTGCCGCACGCGCGATAAGCGCATCATCGAGCGAGCCCTGCCCGAAGATGTGGATATCGTTTTCGGAGCTTGTGTGCGACTTGATTGATTGGATGCGACGCGACGCGAGGCTCGGAGCTGCAGCAACGAGACGCTGAGTGTACGGATGCTGGGGGTTCTCGAGAATCTCGCGAGACGGACCCGACTCGACAACCTTGCCCTTGTACATCACGACTAGCTGCTCTGCACGTTCCGCGGCGAGGCCGAGATCGTGGGTGATGAACAGCACCGAGGTGCCGTAGTCACGCGTGAGCGTCTGCAGGTGGTCAAGAATCTGACGTTGCACTGTGACGTCGAGCGCTGAGGTTGGTTCGTCGGCGATCAGCAACTTCGGACGTGCCGAGAGGCCGATACCAATGAGTACGCGCTGACGCATTCCGCCCGAGAACTGGTGCGGAAACTGCTTGAGGCGTTCGCCAGCATCGCTGAGCCCTGCCTCTTTCAGTACTTCAATGGTGCGAGCCCGTGCAGCTTTACCCTGCGCGATTCCGTTGGCCTTGATGGCTTCTTCTACCTGAAATCCGATGCTCCACACCGGGTTCAAGTTCGACATCGGGTCTTGAGGTACATAACCGATTTGGCTTCCGCGAACCTCGGAAAATTGATCATCCGAGAATTTTGTGAGGTCGTTGCCTTCGAATTCAATCGAGCCGCCAAGCACCTTGCCTGTGCCGGGAAGCAGCCCGATCACTGCTTGCGCAGTGGTGGATTTTCCGGAACCGGACTCACCAACGATGGCGAGCGACTGTCCCTGATACAGAGTGAGGTCGATACCGCGCACTGCCTGAACAATGCCGCGCTGCGTTTCGAAACCAACTTCGAGGCCCCGAATTTTGAGAAGCGGGGTCTCTTCGTTTGAGGACCCTGAGGTCACGGGAACTGTTTCTGGATTAGTCATCGGCGTGCTCTCGCTTCCGGGTCAAGGGCATCGCGAACTACGTCGCCGAACATCAAGAAGGCGAGCACTGTAATTGACAGCGCAGCCGAAGGCAGCAAGAGGGTCTGCGGGTGAGTACGAACAGTGACACGCGCCTGGTTAATGTCGTTACCCCAGGACATGACCGTTCCCGGGAGACCAATGCCAAGGAATCCCAGAGTCGCCTCAGCGACGATGAAGATACCGAGCGACACCGTTGCGATAACGATGACCGGCGCGATGGCGTTCGGAATGACGTGGCGAACAAGTGTCGTGAAACGCGAGACACCGAGCGCAGCAGATGCTGTCACGTAGTCGGAGTTGCGAGCCGAGAGCACTGAACCACGCATGATTCGCGCGATCTGCGGCCAGGCGAAGAGAGCGAGAACGAACGAAACGCTCACCGCATCCCGCACGGGGATGACCGAGATAACGACGATTGCACCAAGAACGGTCGGAATGGCGAAGAAGATGTCGCCGATACGCGAAACGAACGAGTCAAGAATTCCGCCATAAAAACCCGCGAGGGCTCCGATGATTCCGCCAAATAACGTGACCATGATCGTCGTGAGAAGACCAATCGTTACAGATGCTTGGGTTCCGAAAATGATTCGCGAGTAGACGTCGCAGCCTTGGCGTGTGAAGCCGAATGGATGCCCGGCTTGGGGATCGCCGTTGCTGAACTTCAAGTAGCACTCTGTTGGGCTATATGTGACGAAGAGGCTCGGGAAAGCAGCGACAACCACAATGACGAGGATGAGCACTGAAGAGATCCAGAACATCGGACGACGACGCATCGACTCCCAGGCGTCAGTCCATGTGCTGCGCGCCTTTCCTGATTCATCGACCTGATCGATCTCAGCAACCGGAGTGTCTGCGAGCGACGCGATGTAGTGTTCTTGGCCAGGACGATACCGGCCAGTGTTATTACTTGGCATAACGAATCCTTGGGTCGAGCGCGGCGTAGAGCAGGTCTACGAGCAGGTTGGCGAGCACGAAGATGATGACCATCACCGCGACGAACGAGACGACCGTTGGGCCTTCTCCCAACGTGATTGCCCGGTAGACGGTTCCACCGACACCGTTGATGTTGAAGATTCCCTCGGTGACGATCGCACCAACCATGAGCGATCCGATATCGACACCCAGGTAGGTAACAACCGGAACGAGTGAGTTGCGCAGTACGTGCACGGTAACCACTCGACGTCGAGATAGTCCCTTTGCTGTAGCGGTGCGCACAAAGTCAGCACCGAGGTTGTCTGCCACGCTTGCACGGGTCAATCGCACGATGTACGCGAACGAAACCGACGCCAACACGATGGCCGGCAGAATCAATTCGCCCCAGGGAGCGTCGCCGCTCACTGTCGTTCGAGCCCAACCGAGTTGGATGCCGAATACAAGTTGGAGCACAAAACCAACGACGAAGGTCGGCACTGAGATCAGCAGCAGGCTGATAACGAGAGCGGAAGCGTCGAACAGCTTTCCCTTGCGGAGCCCAGCTACGAGTCCAACGATGATGCCGAAGAAGGCTTCGAAGACGAGAGCGAGCAGTGCGAGTCGAGCGGTGATCGGGAACGCCTGAGTCATGACGTCAGCGACAGGCCGACCAGAGAAGGTTGTTCCGAAGTCACCCTGGAACAGTCCACCGATGTAGAGGAGGTACTGCACGAGGAAAGGCTTGTCGAGGTTGTACTCAGCTCGAATAGCTTCGATAACCCCGGGAGCTGGTGGATGATCACCGTAGAGTGCGGCGATGGGGTCACCTGGCACCGCGAAAACCATGAAATAGATCAAGAAGGTTGCGCCGAAAAACACCGGAATCATCTGGAGGAAACGCTTGCCTGCGTACCAAAGCATCAGATAGTTCCCTCGATGGAACGGATAAACATAGGAATCACAATCGCTGAATGAAGGTACTCAGTGTAATGCCCGGGGCTGAAGATAGCCCCGGGCATCACACATTGAGCATGGAAACTGGGTAAAACTAGGAGCTAATTAGCCCTTGGTTACCTCGTCGTACAGCGGGACAGAGTCCCAACCGAATACAACATTGTCAACGGAGTCTGAGTAGACACCGGTAACGTTCGAGTACCACAGCGGGATCGAAGGAAGGTCGACCAGGAGGATTTCCTGAGCTTCCTGGTACTTCGCCGTTGCTTCTTCTACCGACGATGCGCTTGCGCCCTCTGCGAGGACCTTCTCGAACTCGGGGCTCGAGTAGCCTTCCTTGTTCGAGCCAGCGCCATCAACGTAGAGCGGGCCGAGGAAGTTGTACAGCGACGGGTAGTCAGCTTGCCATCCAGCACGGGTTCCACCGGTGAGCGCGTTAGCGTCACGGTCGTTGAGCGCGTCCTTGAATGTGGGGTATGCCTTACCAACAGCCTCGATGCCGAGCGTGTTGCTGATGCTGTTTGCTACAGCGTCAACCCATGCCTGGTGTCCACCATCGGCGTTGTATGCCAGGTCGAACACGGTGTCACCATAAGGCGAGATCGCGTCGGCTTCAGCCCACAGCTTGACAGCTTCTTCTGGGTTGAAGTCAAGAACTTCAGCTCCCGCAAGGTTGTCAGAGTGACCGGCGATTACCGGCGAGGTGAAGTCAGTCGCGGGAGTGCGGGTGCCCTGGAAGATGACATCCGTGATCTCTGCGCGGTCGATCGACATCGAGATAGCTGCACGACGCAGCTTGCCCTCGTCGCCCGACCAGTGCTCGAGGTAGTACGGCATGTTGAATGCCTGGAAGATCGCAGCAGGCTGGTTTACCGAACGACCCGGGAAGTCCGACTCGTAGGTTTCGAATGCGGAGTCTGGGACAGCATCGAGGATATCGAGGTTGCCACTCAGAGCGTCAGCATAGGCAGCGTCCTGGCTCGTGTAGAAGATGATCGACACGCCACCGTTGGCCGGCTTGCGAACACCGTCATAGTCAGGGTTCGTCACGAGGTCGATCTTGACGTCGTGCTGCCATCCGTCTTCGGCGATCATGTACGGACCGTTGCCGACGGGGTTCTCACCGAAAGCGTCGAGGTCATCCCATGCGGATTCTGGCAGCGGCATGAATGCCGAGTAGCCGAGACGCAGCGGGAAGTCAGCCTCTGGGTTGATCAGTGCAACAGTGAACTCGGTGTCGCTAACGACGTCGAGGCCAGTCAGCTCTGAGTTCTCGTCATAGCTGAAGCCCTCGATGTTGTCGAAGAAGTATGACGAGCTCTGTGCGTTGTCGAGCAGTGCGCCGTAGGACCATGCCTTGACGAACGAGTCAGAAGTGACCGGCTCACCGTTGGTGAAGGTCCAGCCATCGTTGAGCGTTACGGTCCAGTTTTGTCCATCTTCGGACTCAATTGACTTCGCAACTTCATTCACTACATCGCCGTCAGCGGTGTACGAAACGAGACCAGCGAAGATCGAAGTGATGACCTTGCCGCCACCGGTCTCGGTGGTGTTTGTCGGAATGAGCGACTGCTGTGGCTCACTACCGTTTGTGGTGATGATCGCGGCGCTGTCGCCCTCTGCGGGCTCCTCGCTTGCCGAGCACCCCGCAAGAACTAGTGCCGAGGCTGACAGCAGCGCGACGGCGCTGAAGCCTATGCGTGATCTTTTCAAAGTTTCCTCCTGTGCAGAATTTTGCTAACGGCACGGAATTTGTGGCGCCGCACCGCGCTTGATAGTTCACACCCTAAACGGGGTATTGCCCCATTCAAAACTGTAGAGCCAAACGTTACACACCGGTAACGCCCGTGATGATTATGTGCGGAGGTTGCAGTATTTTCGCGCACAAACCGCAGCGGACAGTGAAATAGTGCGCAAACGCTCGGTGACTGGCGCACAGCATCGTGAGTTAACATCGATCCATGGCGGCCTCCTGCACTACTAGCGAGCGATCACGAGACGAGCTCATCCTCGACGCAGAAAGCCTATTTAGCGGTCGTCATCGCTCCACGATGGCAACCCCAGCCTGCGCCACGCGCGACCCCGAATGACGGCGTCGTCGCCTCTCGCACAATCGCGAGGCAAGCTCTGGGCGGAGATCTCACTTGTGCTCGCGCTCTCCCTTGGGGCATCCGCTATCTACTCTGTTGTATCGATCAGCGACAGACTCACCCGCGCCGTACCGCTTTCGGAACAAACTGCGACGCTCAACAGGTCGCTGAGCGAGCGCCCCAATTTTGATCTGATTTACCAGCTATTGGGGATAACTTTCGACCTCGCACCTGTCGCCCTCGTAGCCTTTCTGCTGTGGAGCGCAACCAAACCGAGATTGTCTCGATTGGGAGTGGACTTTACCCGTCCTGTTCGCGATGGCCTCAGCGGTTTTGTGCTTGCCTTGGTCATTGGCATTCCGGGCATTGCACTCTACTTTGTGGGCCGAAGTCTCGGCATCACAGTCGATGTGGATCCAGCAGCACTCCTGCAGCACTGGTGGACAGTGCCTGTGCTCTTACTCTCAGCACTCCGCGCTGGCATCACCGAAGAAATTATCGTGATCGGATACCTGTTTGCGAGGCTCAGAGACGTGGGCTGGAGTCGCTGGCAAATCATCATCTCGACATCCCTACTTCGAGGCACCTATCACCTCTATCAGGGAGTCGGCGCGTTCGTGGGAAACGTCGCAATGGGCCTGCTTTTCGGTTGGCTCTACTCGCGCTACCACCGAGTGCTTCCACTCGTCATCGCGCATACGCTGATCGACGCCGTGATCTTCGTAGGCTATGGCTGGGCGGTCGGCACCTTCCCCAACTTCTTCGGATCAAGCGACTCGGCCAATTAGCGCCCCTCAGGTTCACGCCAGCCAACCTCCAACCATTGCAGGTACCTTTCGATCGGCATGGAGCGTAAAGTGTCGAACATGGCGCAGGAAATAGCTGTTGAAACCGTGCCAACCCGGCTAGTGGCCGGGATGGATTTCTCCACGACCATGGAGACACTGCCTCGCGACATGACTGCCGCGATCAAGAATCTCTTCGCTCAAGTCACCGATTCGCACGTGACCGAGGCCGGCCCCGTCATTGCCGTCTACACCGAAGCGATGCACCCGGACCGTGCGTGGATGTGCGAAGTGTGTGTTCCTGTTGCCGAAGCTTTCGCTGAGCATCCGACCCTGCGTTGCCACGAGCTGCCTGGCGGCGTTGTCGCGACCGTCACTCACGTCGGTTCCTACGACGGACTAAAAGACACCTACGAAACGGTCTTCGCGTGGTTCTCCGAACACGGCCACACGTATGCAGGAGCACCACGCGAGATCTACCTCAATGGCCCCGATGACGCTCCCGAGGCGCAATTGCGCACCCGGCTGGAGTTTCCGGTCATACTCGCGAGTACATAATGCTGCACGGCCCTCAGGCCTGCACTCCCCGAGGAAGGAACGACGATGAAGTCCAATCCCTATGTGAGCTTCAGGGACAACGCTCGCGAAGCGCTAGCGTTCTATCAATCTGTATTCGGCGGCACCACCGAGATCCACACCTTTGCCGACTTCAACGCCAGCGAAGATCCCGAAGAACAAGAGTGGGTCATGCACGGCCAGCTCGAATCCCCCGCCGGAATTACGCTGATGATGGCCGACACCCCCAAGACCATGGAATACTCCCCCGGCGGATCGATGTCCATCTCCATCGCTGGCTTTCTCAGCGAAAGAGCGGCCCTAGAGGCCTATTGGGAGAAGCTCTGTGACGGCGGCCAGGTGACCATGCCCCTCGAGCGCGCCGACTGGGGCGGAACCTTCGGCATGGTCATTGATCGCTATTCAGTTACTTGGCTAGTGAGCATTAGCGACGACAACGAGACTCGCTAAGCGTCACGCGTTCGATCGGCAACTCTCACCGGTAATTGACGCTACGAACAGTTCGGACGACAAGCACGCTGGGTGAGAGCATCCACGAGCACCTTGCCGAGATCCTCTGGAACAGCGGCTGAATAGGCCGCTCCGCCCGTTGACTGCGCAATTGTCTTCATGGATGCGAGGTCAGTGTCTGGGCCAAAACCGATCAGGAGCACCGGGACGGGCTTCGTCGGATCTTCAATTGCCTTGAGACTGTCAAGAAGCGTCTGCAGATCAATGCCGTTGTCATCCTCGTTGTAGCCATCGGTGATGAGCAGAACCGAGTTGACCTTCGAGGGATCGTAATCTTCTTTGACTCTCTTTACCGCCGCCAGAATGGTGTCGTAGAGGCCTGTGTATCCATAGATTCGATCCGGCAGCGACGCAATAACGCCGTTGATCTGCTTCACGTGCGCGGGATCAGAGAGCGGAGCAATCGGCGACAGATCTTCCCAGTCTTGACTGCCAACACGGTTCTGCGAGAAAACCCACACACCGAGTTCAGCCTCGCCAGAGAACTTTGACAGCGCCTCGCTTGCGGCGAGCTGGAACACGTCAATTCTTCGAAGCCCATTGTTTGCCGGATCGAGCATAGAACCAGAGGTATCAATCACAACGAGAAGCCGCGAACGAAGAGTGAGAACACTCCACGCGCGCAGAATTTCAATCTGAACTGCCGCGCTTGCGGTCGGCTGAGCCGCGGTTGAGGTTTCTGTAACCCCGGCCATCCGCAAATCACCCCCACCATCAGCATCGCGGAAACCCGCATCGGCGAGCACGTCAGCCGCAGAACGCGCTGCCGCTGACAGCGCGGTGAGGAGTTCCTTCGGAGCACCCGCCGTCACCGGCGCGCTCTCATCAACGGCAACAGCATCCTCGCCGTCACCGGCTGCACCGGCGGACTCTTGGGAATCACCGATCGCAACGACAAAGGGGTACGTCAATTCGACTGTTCCATCTGTCGGATAGAGCGCGACTATCGGCGCTGCTGACGACGACGAGTTGTGAGCTGCGACATCGCGCTCCGTTGTCACGACAACAGTAGGAACTGTGGCCTCTGCGGCAAGCTCGAATGCGGCCTCTGCGGAAGATGGGATTGTCTTGCCCATAGCGATCATCGCCCCGGCAAACTGTCGCGGATCAGTCTCAGACGAAACCGACTTCACTTGAGCAAGCCCGGCGAGACTTGCGGCCGACGACTCCGGATCGGGCAACAGAGTGCTTACTGTTCCAGATAGCAAGGTCGCCCACGACAGCGGAGTCTCGGCAAGGGCCGATACCTGTGACGCTGAGCTAGCAAACACCACAGGCGTGCTCGCAATATTGTCGTACGTGTCGAATTCTGGTGCGGCACGGCCTAAGGAAATCGCCGTAGTCGCTGCGCGATCGAGCCAAGCGCTCGAGTCGGGAACCCACGCATCCAGGTCTCCAGCAACACCAGTAGCGAAGAGTGCTGCAGTGTCCGCAGAGACAAGGGAACGAATCTCCGTTGTCGTGCAGTTGACGGAAGTCTCATCAAACTCCGCCGCAATGATCGTGAGCGCCGGCGCGATCGATGGATCCGCAGCAACAACGATTGACCGCCTATCGTTGCATCCCCCGGCGATCGAACCGAAAGCGCTACCGAGCCACCCGACAGCACCAAACTGGATTCCCGCAACGGCCACTGCCACAACGGAAACCAGCACGATCGGCACCATCCACCAGCGTCGCTTAAGCCTCTCCAAGAAAGACTTTCGGTGTCGATGCCGGCGGCTAGTCACGAGGGTCTCCAGTCGGTGAAGCGGCGCAGGGAGGTCGTCGGGTCGACCTCACGCCGTACACCAGACGGACACTACAACATGAAGCGAGAAAATATCCAGCAAATCACGAGAAAATCTTCGCGCGCACAAAGCGATCCCAGTAGATCACTGTGTCCCGCATTCGGGGGACACATTTTTGCGTCGCCCAACCTTCGTCTCGACGCTCCACGAGCGAGGGATTAACCGCGTGAGGCGCATGCAGAAACGGACTGGACCGATTCCGCACGCGCCTCACGTCGACTAGAGAACTAGCAGACAGACCGTGACCAATACTTTTAGTGCGCGAACGCCTCAATGGGCGGGCACGAGCAGACCAAGTTTCGGTCGCCGTATGCGTTGTCGACACGACCAACCGGTGGCCAATATTTGCCAGACACGAGCGAAGTCAGCGGATAGACCGCTTGCTCGCGCGAATAGGCATGCGGCCAATTGCTCGACACCGCAGACTGCGCGGTGTGCGGTGCATTGACGAGAGGGTTGTCGTCGGCCGGCCACGTTCCGGCCGCCACGGCATCCGCTTCATCCTTGATCGCGATCATTGCGTCGATGAAACGATCGAGCTCAGCGAGGTCTTCACTCTCGGTCGGCTCGACCATGAGGGTGCCCGAGACCGGGAACGACATCGTCGGGGCGTGGAAGCCGTAGTCGATCAAGCGCTTTGCGACGTCGTTATTGTCGATTCCTGTCGCTTCCTTGAGCGGACGTAGGTCGAGAATGCACTCGTGAGCGACAAGTCCGTTGTCTCCGGCATACAGCACTGGGAAGTGCTCCCGCAGGCGAACTGCGATGTAGTTGGCCGAAAGCACAGCGGCACCCGTTGCAGCCTTGAGGCCCTCCGACCCCATCATGCGAACATAGGCCCACGTGATCGGCAGAATGCTTGGGCTGCCATAGGGTGCAGCGCTGATTGCTCCCCCAGCGTGAACATACGGGCCAGCTTCGCCGGTCTGCATGTCAAACGCAGGGTGGTGATGGCTCTGAGCCATCGGATGTCCTGGCAAGAATTTGGCCAAGTGCGCTTTCGCGACAACCGGTCCAACACCTGGCCCGCCACCACCGTGAGGGATGCAGAAGGTCTTGTGCAGGTTGAGGTGGCTGACGTCGCCGCCAAAGTCACCGAACCGCGCATAACCGAGCAGGGCGTTGAGGTTGGCACCGTCAACGTAAACCTGTCCACCAGCGTCGTGCACCGCCTGCGTGATCTCACGCACTTCGTGCTCGTACACACCGTGAGTTGAGGGGTAGGTGATCATGAGGGCGGCGATTTCACTCGCGTGCTCGGCGATCTTGGCACGCAAGTCTCCAAGGTCAACGTTGCCGAGGTCGTCACAGGCCACCACAACGACGCGCATTCCGGCGAGCACTGCGCTGGCAGCGTTCGTGCCGTGTGCACTCGAGGGGATGAGGCAGATTGTGCGGTCTAGGTCGCCGTTGGCTCGGTGGTAGCCCCGAATCGCGAGGAGGCCAGCAAGCTCGCCTTGGCTGCCTGCGTTCGGCTGCAGTGAAGCGGTGTCGTAGCCGGTCACTTCGGCAAGCCACGATTCCAGGTGCGAAATCATGACGAGGTAGCCGGAGACATCTTCCGCGGGTGCGAAGGGGTGGATGCCCGCAAACTCTGGCCAGCTCACCGCTTCCATCTCGCTTGCCGCGTTGAGCTTCATCGTGCACGAGCCCAACGGGATCATGCCGCGGTCGAGCGCATAGTCCTTGTCGGCGAGGTACTTGAGGTAACGCATCATGCTCGTCTCCGAGCGATGCGTGTTGAATACCGGGTGGGTGAGGTACTCGCTCGTGCGGTTGAGAGCGTCGGGGATGCTGACATCCTCTGGGCTGTAGGAGAAGCCATCATCAAGCCCGAACGCCTTCGCGAGGTCGTTCTTCTGCGACGCGAAGATACCCTCGTACGGCTGTGTCGAGACTTCATCGAAGCTCAAACGTACGGTGTCAGCATCCACAACATAGAGAAGGATGTCGAGCTCGAGCGCCTTGGCGGCAATTGCGTATGCTTGCCCCTTCTTGGTTACCGAAAGGGTGTCGAAGAACGTCTCATTTTCGACCGTGTAGCCCGCAGCGGTCAAGCGTGCTGCGAACTTCGCGGTGTCGTGGTGGATGCGCTGGGCAATCCGCTTGAGGCCCTGGGGGCCATGATAAACGGCGTACATCGAGGCCATAACGGCGAGCAACACCTGAGCTGTACAAATGTTGGAGGTCGCCTTCTCGCGGCGGATGTGCTGCTCGCGAGCTTGCAACGACAGACGGTAGGCGGGGTCGCCAGCCGCGTCCTGAGACACGCCAACAAGTCGCCCAGGAAGCTGACGTTCGAGCCCCTTGCGCACCGACATGTAACCGGCGTGCGGTCCACCGAAGCCCATCGGAACGCCGAAACGTTGTGTCGTTCCGACAGCAACATCGGCACCAAGTTCACCTGGCGACGTGAGAATCGTGAGGGCGAGCAGGTCTGCGGCAACAACAGCGAGTCCGCCGTGAGCCTTGACCGCCGCAATAACTTCGCTGGAATCCCACACACGACCACTAGCGCCCGGGTACTGGATGAGCGCACCGAAGCATTCCGGTAGCTCAGGGTTCGCTCCCAGTGTTGCCAGGTCAAGCTCAATAAGCTCGATACCGACAGCCTCCGCCCGATTCTCCAACAGAGCCTTGGTCTGAGGAAGAGTGTCAGCGTCGACGATAAACACGTTCGATTCCACGCGAGTAGCACGGCGAGCGAGCAGCATGCCCTCGACAGCCGAAGTGCCCTCATCGAGCATCGAGGCGTTCGTCGTCGTCATGCCAGCAAGATCAGCAACCATGGTCTGGAAGTTGATCAACGCTTCAAGGCGCCCCTGCGAAATCTCGGGCTGGTACGGCGTGTACGCCGTGTACCAGCTGGGATTTTCGAGCACATTGCGCTTGATGACGGCCGGCGTAATGGTGTCGTAGTAACCGAGACCAATCATGCTGCGACGAACCTTGTTCGCGTTGCCGAGGGCACGCAGTTCGGCGAGCGCTTCCCGCTCCGAAGCCGGAGTAGGGATCGTGGAATTGACGACCGGGGTCTGGTGGATCGCTGGCGGAACTGCGGCATCGACAAGGGCTTCGAGGCTGTCGTAGCCGACGGCGGCAAGCATGCTCGCCTGAGCGGCAGCATCCGTGCCGATATGACGGTCGGCGAAAGTGCCGCTGATGTAAGGGTTGGGCATTATTCGCCTGTCAGTGCGGTGTATTCGTCGAGGCTGAGCATCGACGGAAGTTCGGTGAATTCGATCTTGACCAGCCAGCCTTCGCCGAAAGGGTCGCTGTTAACGAGTTCTGGGCTGTCGGAGACGGCGTCGTTGGCTTCAACGACGGTTCCCGTAACGGGAGCGAAGAGTTCACCTACCGACTTCGTTGACTCAATTTCGCCGACAATTTTGCCTTCAGCGACGGTGGCGCCCACCTTGGGGAGGTCGACGAAGACGATGTCACCGAGCTTGCCCGCGGCAAAATCGGTGATGCCGATGGTCGCAACGTTTCCATCAACGAGCACCCATTCGTGCTCGGCGGTGTACTGCAATTCGCTCTTCTCAGCCATGATCAGGCCTCTCTCTTATAGAAGGGTAGGGAAACAACGGATGCAGCAATGCGACTGCCCCGCACATCAATGTGAAGCTCGGTGCCGATCTCGCTCACGTCGGGATCGACGTAGGCCATAGCGATCGGGTGACCCAGAGTCGGCGAAAGTGCACCGGAGGTAATGATTCCGACCTCGGTGTCGCCGTGGAAGATGAGATAGTCTGCGCGACCGGCACGACGGCCCTCGGCGGTGAGTCCGACGAGAACGCGAGCACCGGCATCCGGTCCTGCTTCGATTGCAGTGCGGCCAACAAAATCGCCATCCTTGCTGAGCGCAACAACACGACCAAGACCGGCCTGGACCGGGAAGGTGCTGAGGTTCAACTCGTGACCGTACAGCGGCATGCCCGCTTCGAGGCGCAGAGTGTCTCGGCACGCAAGGCCGGCGGGCACGAGACCGAGAGGTTCGCCGGCGACCGTGAGCGCTGCCCAGAGGTCGGCTGCGGCATCCACCTGAATGTAGAGTTCGAAACCGTCTTCGCCGGTGTAACCGGTGCGACCAATGATGAGGTCGGTGCCGGCGAACGTTGCGGCCGTCTCGCGGTAGTACTTGAGTTCGTCAAGCGGCGTAGCGAAGTCGGTGAGAGCGGCAGTCGCTTCGAGAATCGCCCGCGAAACCGGGCCCTGCACGGCGATGAGCGCGTAATCGTCACTCTCATCGGTGACAGCAACATCAAAGCCCGCAGCGCGCTCGGAAAGTGCCACCGCTGCGGCAAAACGGTTCCCCGCGTTTGCGACAACCAAGAAGTGATCATCACCGAGACGATAAGTGACGAGGTCATCAATGATTCCGCCGGCCTCGTTAAGCAGCAGACTGTACTTTGCCTGAGCCAAGGCGATGCCGGAAAGCTTGCCAGCGAGCGCGAAGTCGAGAAAAGCACCAGCATCGGCACCACGCACATGAATTTCGGCCATGTGAGAGATGTCAAAAATGCCGGCTGCCGTGCGCACCGCATGGTGTTCGGCAAGGTCTGAGCTGTATCGAACCGGCATCATCCACCCGGCGAAGTCGGTGAACGTGGCACCCAACTGCTCATGAATGCTGTGCAGCGGCGAATACCTCACGACAGCAGGTGAAGATTCAGCTGGTGATGCTGCAGAATTTGATACATCGGTCACGGAGTTCTCCCGGCGCGTGGCTAGTGAATAGAACTCCCCCTCTGTGATGAGCCTGAGAGCTTCACGCACCTTCAAACTAGTGCGCTTTCACCGTCGGCGGAACCTCATGGTGATGCGAGGTTCTCTTTCCAGAGTGGCCAGTGCGATGCGGTACATGAACCTGAGAGATTGGCGGGGAGGCTTGCTCCTTCGGTGCCGTGCTGGCGTCTAGTCAGAAAGATGACCCACGCCGTGTGCCCGGCTCTCCCGCATCGTGTTGCGGCCCGATGTTCAGTTGTTAGCTCAGCATAGCAATGCTGGGCGGATGCTCGCGCCTATGCCACTGCCAAAAAGGGTTAGAGGAGCGCTGAGCTGAGCAGCAAACTCGTCTCACTATTGACGACGCCGTCAACATTGCGCATGCTCGCCAGCACTCTGTCGAAGTTACTCAGGCTGTCGGTGCGGATGTCAGCGACGAGATCCCAGGCGCCATTTGTGGTGTGGAGTTCGTGAATCTCAGGAACTCCGCGCAGCTTGCGAATCACGGCATCCGTCGACCGCCCCTCGACCTCGATGAACGATATTGCTCGAATAGTCGACGGGTCCCGGTCTTCGCGAATGCGAACCGAGAATCCGAGTACCGTTCCGCCACTAACGAGGCGGTCAATACGACTAGTGACGGTTGCCCTCGTGACGCCAAGTCGGCGTGACAGGCTCGCGATTGACTCTCTCGCGTCGGCCCTGAGGGCGGCGAGAAGACGTCGGTCGAGATCATCCAATTGAGGCATGAGCAAATTGTACAATAGCGCTCTCAATTTTGCTCAGTTGTTGTGAACTAATCGCGTCTAATGGTTGTTGTGTGTGCATAGTGCATATTCGTAACGTGGGAACCAGTAACACCGAAACGAAGGGAGTGACATGGTCCACTATGTAGACGTCAACAACATGGGGCGCTGGATTGCCGACACCGGAATCGAGCCAATCATTATGGGCATCGTCAGCTACCTTGAGCAGGATTATGCCAAGTGGCCTCAGTTCGACAAGTCCGCTCGCGTTGCCGCTCATTCGGCAGAGGGCGTTATCGAGCTCATGCCAACAAGCGACGGCGAAACGTACGCCTTTAAGTACGTTAACGGCCACCCCTCAAACCCAGGAAACGGCTTCCAGACCGTCACCGCTCTCGGCATGCTCGCGCGAGTTGACAACGGTTATCCCACATTCTTCTCAGAGATGACGCTGCTCACAGCGTTGCGTACCGCGGCAACATCAGTACTCGCCGCTCGCGCCCTTGCTCGCCCTGACGCACAAGTGCTCACCCTCATCGGCACCGGTACCCAGTCAGAATTCCAGGCACTCGGATTCCGCGCAGCCTTTGGTATAACCGAGTTGCGCATTTGGGACACCGATCCCGCTGCCCTCGACAAGTTCATCCGCAACCTTGAACCACTCGGCTTCCAAATTGTGCGCGCGACCTCTGCAGCGGATGCCGTTTCTGGCGCCGACATCGTCACCACCTGCACGGCAGACAAAGCGAATGCCACAATTCTCACCTCCGACATGATCGAGCCGGGCATGCACCTCAATGCAATCGGCGGCGACTGCCCAGGTAAGACGGAGCTCGAAGCGTCAATCGTGCGCGATGCAACGGTGTTTGTTGAATTCCCCGAGCAGACCCGCATCGAGGGTGAGATTCAGCAGCTCGAAGCAGACTCGCCGATCACCGAACTGTGGGAAGTCTTGGCTGGCCGCGCTGCCGGTCGCACCTCGCCAAGCGAAGTGACCCTCTTCGACTCTGTTGGTTTCGCGATCGAAGACTTCTCAGCGTTGCGCTACGTTTTCGATGCTGTTCGCGGCACCGATTACGCGACAGATCTAGATCTCATCGCCAATCCCGCCGATCCGAAGGACCTGTTCTCACTCGTCTCGCGCGCACCAGCGCTGACCGCGTAGGGCCTCAGTGAGCGTTCAAGCGCCGTCCGCCGCCGTTCTCATTCGCCCGCATCTGTTTACACCGAATAGTCAGACCGCGAGCGACAACGCATTCCAGTCGACCGATCCCACCCGCACTCCGGATGAGATTGCTCGCGCCGCGTATGCCGAGTCGACGATGGTGGCGGAGACGTTGCGCGACGCTGGTGTCAACATCCACGTGTTCGAAGACACGGAGAGCACGCGCCCCGATAGCGTGTTCCCCAATAACTGGTTTTCGACGCACAGTGGCGGCCGTGTTGCGGTCTACCCCATGTATGCACCGAATCGTCGCACTGAGCGTCGCACCGATGTCGTCGAAATGCTCAAGCACGACTTTCGCGTGCAAGATGTTGTCGACTATTCCGGTCTAGAGCACGACGGAATTTACCTTGAGGGCACCGGCGCGATGGTCATCGACCACACCAACCGGGTTGCGTATGCGGCGGAGTCGCACCGCGCGAATCCGCTCGCGCTGGAACGCTTTTGCGCCTCATTCGGTTATGAACCGATGATGTTTGAGGCCCGTGATAGCCACGGGGTACCGATTTATCACACCAATGTGATGATGTGTATTGCCACGGATTTCGCGATGATCGGTCTCGATTTGATTGCTTCTGGTGATCGTCGGATGGAGATCGCGGAGCGCTTGACGGCACCGGGACGCACCCTCATCGATCTGACTGCAGACCAGATCGCTAACTTTGCCGGAAACGCACTAGAGCTTAAGGGCTCGAGTGGGCGCATCTTGGCGTTGTCGACGCGCGCGTTGTCGAGCCTTACTGCTGCGCAACGTTCAGTGATTGAGGCTAGCTGCCAGATTGTGCCCTTGGATATTCCGACGATCGAGTTGGCTGGCGGGTCGGTGCGTTGCATGGTTGCTGGCATCCATTTGGATCGGCGTTCACGAATGGCTTCGGATGTTGCTGCCGGCGTTCCAGCCGCCGGTTCTGCCGAAACAGCACCGACGGCTGGCGCGTGATCGACCTGAGGCTCTGACGGGTCCCTCCGTCGTCGACTCGGGCCACAGAGCACTGCGACGCTAGGGCGACGCAGTGCTCTGTGTTTTCGCTAACTGCAGTTCGGGCGGCAGTCGCGTTGGGACAACGCCTCGAGCATCACATTGCTGAGCTCGGTGGGGTTGTTTGCTTGGTAGGCCGTTCCGCCGGTGGCTTGCGCAATCTTGCGCATCGCTTCGACGTCGGTGTCTGGCCCGATTCCGACGAGCACGACAGGCACTGGTTCGTCGGTGTTTTTGTCGATCATTGCGGTGAGGTTGTCGAGAAGTTTCTGCAGCGAGATGCCGTGGTCATCTTCGTTGCGCCCATCTGTAATGAGCAGCACTGAGTTGACCTTGTCGGCGTTGTAGTCTTCGCGCACATGGGTGACGGCAGCGAGCACAGTGTCATTGAGCCCGGTGTATCCATTGATGCGGGCGGGTAGCGAGTCGATGATCGCCTGCAGGTTTTCGACATGCTCGGGGTCGTTCATCGAGCGGATGCCGGCGACATCTTCCCAATCCTCAGCTCCGACGCGCTCTTTGGAGAACAGCCACATTCCGAGCTCGTCGTCTTCTGAAAGGGTGCTGAACGCATCTTCGGCAGCATTTTGGAACATCTCGATGCGGCGTTGCCCGTCCCAAGCCCGTTCGAGCATCGATCCAGAAACGTCGACGACCGTCAGGATGCGTGAGCGCAGGTTGAGTGCGTTCCAGTTGCGCAAGATCGAGACGAGCTCGGTGGTGTCTCCCACCGACTTGGTTGCCGTCGGTGCGGCGATAACACCGGAAGCAAGAATCTCCCCTCCCCCGGCGTTGTCACGGAAGCCTTCAGCGTTGAGCACCGCGTCTGACCCGCGGACCAGTTCGGCGAACTCTTCAAGCAACGAGGCCCTCGTGGTTTCTGCTTCTGCAATCGTGGCACGCTCCTCTTCTGTCATGCGCGACAATTCGAGTTCCGAGACCGTTGTGTTTCCCACGAGTACGAAAGGGTACGTGAGGGCTGCCGTGCCTTCAGCGGGATACAGCGCCACTAGCGGATCATCCGGATGGGAGGCATTGTGCGCCACAATTTCGCGCTCCGTTGCCAACGCAACCATGCGCGAGTCTGAAATTTGCAGTTCGGTGAAAGCCGCTTGAGTGGAGTCAGGAATGGAACGACCGAGAGTGATGAGGGCTCGGTCGAAATCGGCCGGATCACCATCGGAAGCGAGATCGTTGAGAGTTGCGAGCGCGATCATGCTTGCGGCTGAGCTATCGGGGTCGGGTAGCAGAGTGCGATAGCGGCCCGAAAGTACCGCCGACCATCCGACTTCTGCAGCCTCAAATTCGCCAACCTTTACCGCAGGAGTCGCAAACACCAGAGGACTCGATGCAACCGAGTCCCACTCCTGAGTTACCGGGACTTCGCGACCGAGTGAAGTGGCAGTGCTTTCCACGCGATTGAGCCACACCGGCGAATCGGGAATCCAGGCGTCGGCACCGGTTGACGTTCCCGAAGCAAGCAGGGCTGCAGTGTCAGCGGAACGCTGCGTCACGACCTTGGCAGAGAGGCACTGGCCGATGTGCTCTGAATTGAAAGCATTGGCAACGGTTTGGACTGTCGACGAAATAGTGGGATCGGCGACAACAATGAGCTCGGTAGCGTTGGAGCATCCGAAAGTCTGGGCGACAAAGTCGTCAAGCTTGTTTTGCGCTGCGAGAGCCACAATCGCGCCGCCGCTGGCGAGCGACAAGGTGAGCAGCGTCGCCAATGCGGGCGTGCTTATACGAATGAGCCAAGATTTAAGTGTTCTTGAACGGTGGCGGGGTCGGGACACGGGGACTCCATCGATCACGGGTGCACTCGGTTTCGGGGGAACCGAGAGTTGACCCCCTTTCAGGGGTAATGCACAATAGTGACACAAAATCGCGTCACTAAATCGCCTCTCCACAGGTTATTTTCAGTTTTTGCGCGGAAAAGTGACAAAACATCCCTTGGCGCGACAAATAGTCACTAGTAGCGCAAAATTATTGCGCCCGAGCCGTTACCCTAGGCGCGCAACTCGACCGCCACCGACTGCCCTGCGGTTCCCCGAACTTTCTGCGCTAGCCGAATGGCCGTGTATTTGGCACCGTACTTTTTCTGCAGAGCGGCATCCATCGCCTCTAGAGCTTCTGCATCATCGCGCACAACTGCGGTGGCAATAACGGTTTCGGCGCCGTCTGCGACAGCGCCTCGTATATCGCAAGGAGTCAGCTCAACACGATCCGTGTGGCGGATGCGCTTCACTTTTCCTGAGGAAGGTGCAGTAGTCACGAGCAGTCGGTCGCCATCCGCGACGATCCATACCGGGGTCGACACCGCATCCCCTGACTTGCGAAAGGTGGTCAACGAAACGTACGTCTCGTTGGCGAGGGTGGAAAGCTCGTGGGGCGTCATCCTTCCATTATTGCCGCAGTTCTGATGTCGATTCGCCGCGGTGGCCTGTGCTGGATGCCTGCTGAGGAGTACTGTGTCGCCATGGATGTCACGACATGGCTCTTGGACTCCGACCCATCAATTCGGTGGCAAACTTTGCGAGATCTCGCTAATGCCCCGGTCGAGGTTGTCGCATCAGAGCGAGCGAAGGTTGCAACGACGGGATGGGCCTCCCGCGTGCTCGACCTTCAGGGCGCCGACGGTCAGTGGGCAGGCGGAGCTTACTTTCCCGAACATTACAACGGGGCTGGGCAGCCCTGGACGGCGACCGCATTCAGTCTCCAATTTCTGCGTGAGCTCGGGGTGGATCCGGCGGCCTCACGCGTTCGCGGCGCTGTGGCGCGCGTGCGCGAGAACAGTCGTTGGGAGTATGACGGTTCACGATTCTTTGATGGCGAAGTAGAGCCGTGCATTAACGGGCTCACGGTGGGAATCGGTGCCTACTTTGGCATGCGGGTTGAGGGGATCGTCGAACGATTGCTTGGCGAACAGATGGAAGATGGCGGGTGGAACTGTGAAGCCGAAAACGGTTCGGTACGCAGCTCTTTTCACACCACTCTCGCGGTGCTTGACGGCCTGCGCGAATATGAAGACGCCGTTGATGGCAACGATGCGGTAGCACTTGCTCGCTGGCGGGGCCACGAATATCTTCTAGACCGTCACCTAATGCGCCGGCTCAGCACCGGTGATGTTGTCAATGACAAATGGCTGCAATTCTCGTTCCCCCCACGATGGCACTATGACGTGCTGCGCGCGCTCGACTACTTTCGGGCATCCGGAACTGCTTATGATCCACGGATGGATGAAGCACTCGCGCTTGTCGAAAGCAAACGCGGCGAAGACGGGCGGTGGCTACTCGAGAACACCCACCCGGGGAGCGTTCACCTCGAAATGGAGGACGGCGACGGCAAGCCCAGCCGCTGGAATACGCTGCGAGCGCTGCGCGTGCTCGAGCGGTTTGGGCGCAACGCCGCAGCACGGGGCGGACGAAGCAGCGATACGGGCTTTGGCATCGACACCGCTTCCGTCGCCAGCACGAATGCGAACGAAGCAGCCTGAGTCGACCGCAGGCCAAGAGAGGCGCGCACGAGTAGTGGCAAGTCTCGGCGCATCCCGACGCTTACCGTCGGAGGTGCCCCCTTCCCCGATTCGATTCGATTCGATTCGATTACTACGTTCGGGGAGGGCGACGCCGACAAGGAGATCGGATTCTTAGGCCATTGAGGGCGCAATCTTTGCGTCGACCACGGGCATGACGTGCGTCACGAGGGCCTCGAGGATACGAGTGTTGAACTCGACCCCGAGCTGGTTGGGCACGGTAACCAGCAGAGTATCGGCGGCCTGCACTGCTGCATCGCGCGCGAGTTCAGCGGCGATCACGTCGGGACCTCCGATGTAGGAGCGGCCGAAGCGGGAGCGCGAGCCGTCGAGCATTCCGACTTGGTCGCGTTGTTCGACTTGCCCCTGAACACCAAAGTAGTACTCGGTCTCGTCATCGATAATGGGCAGGATGCTGCGGCTCACCGAAACCCGTGGCGCGCCGGCATGCCCGGCACTCGCCCAAGTGTCCCGGAACAGAGAGATCTGCTCAGCCTGAAGCTCGTCAAAGGGAACCCCTGTGTCTTCAGTGAGGAGCGTTGAACTCATGAGGTTCATGCCCTGCTCGGCCGTCCAGATCGCGGTGGCACGGGTGCCTGCACCCCACCAGATGCGTTCGCTGAGTCCTGGCGCCTGCGGCTGGATTGGTTGAAGAGCGCTCGTGCCCGTCATCTGCGGGTTGCCGGGGGCGAACCCAGCGCCTGCGATCGCACGACGAAACAGGTCAGTGTGAGTGCGAGCCATATCGGCATCGCTCTCTCCCGCTGTCGGTTCATAACCGAAAGCGCGCCATCCATCGATCACAGTTTCGGGTGAGCCTCGGCTAATGCCCAACTGGAGTCGTCCCGCGGCAATGAGGTCTGCCTGCGCCGCGAGTTCTGCCATCGCCAGCGGGTTCTCGTAACGCATGTCGATGACACCAGTGCCGAGCTCGATTGTTTTGGTGCGCGCAGCGGCAGCGGAGAGCAACGGCCACGGTGATGCATGCTGGCGCGCGAAGTGATGCACGCGGAAGTAGGCACCGTCGACTCCGACTTCTTCTGCGGCAACGGCGAGCTCCACTGCCTGGAGCAACGCGTCAGCTCCGGTGCGGGTGCGTGACCCCTGAACGTCTTGCCAGTGTCCGAAGGAGAGGAACCCAATTTTCGTCATACTGGCAGAACAGGTGCAGAGTCGGCGTTATTCCACAGCGAGAGGGCGACACCGTCGAGGATGTCGTGCTCGCTGGTCGTAATCCACTCCAGCGGGTGACCGGCTGCGCCTGCGGCATCCGCCACTCGTTGCAGGACGATGGCCCAAATGACGGCACCGGCCGCAATGACGTCGACACGACCGGGGTGCATGTAGGGCAGGGCGGCGCGTTCGGCGCGCGGCATGCGAGTGAGAGCTTCGCACGATCGAAGAACCTCAGCGAGGGGAAGGCGACTGCCGCTGATCGCGACAGGGTCGTAGCTCGAGAGGCCGAGAGCGTGCGCTGTGATTGTCGTGACGGTGCCGGCGACTCCGATGACTTCCGTCGCTTGCGAAAGGTCGACGGTCGCGGTGGCGATGTCGAGGGCTGCGGTGACGTCGCTGTGGATGGCGGCGAGCTCAGAATCGGAAGGCGGGTCGCTCACGATGGTGCGTTCAGCGAGGCGCACACAGCCCACATCCATCGAATATGCCGCTTCGGGGATGTCGCCGCCGAGGACGAGTTCGGTGGAACCGCCGCCGAGGTCGACGACGAGGTGCTGCGGCGCTGGCGCGGTGTCGTCGGGGCCGAACGCGGGCAGCGCCGTGAGTGCGCCACGGAACGACAGCGCGGCTTCTTCTGTTCCGGGAATCACTTCAACCGGCACGCCAAGAATCGCAAAGACCGCGTCGGTGAACTCGGCACGGTTGGCGGCATCCCGAGTGGCAGATGTTGCCACGAAACGGATGCGCTCAGCGCCATGCTCACGGCACAGCGCGGCGTAGGTGCGTACTGCCGTGAGGGTGCGGTCGAGCGCACCCGGGCTGAAGCGGCCGGTGCGGTCGACGCCCTCCCCCAGTCGCACGACTTCGAGGGTGCGCACGACGTCGCTCAGACCGCCGAACCCATCAAGGTCGGCGATGAGGAGGCGGATTGAGTTGGTTCCGCAGTCGATCGCGGCAACACGGGTCATGATGTGCTCCTGAAGGGCGGGGTGGTGGCGTCGCTAGCGGACGACAACGAGGGCTTCGTTGTGCTTGAGGAAACCTGGCTTCCACGGCGGGTCAAAACGAGCAAAATAGACGGCGCCGAGGGGCGCAAGACAGTCACGCTTGAGGGCGGCGAGCAGAGCATCCGCATTCTGTTGGTATTTTTCTTCGTTCGAGCCGCCACTGAATCGTCGCGCAGCTACACGCTGTTCTGGCACGTCGATAGTGCGCACGGTGGCATCGCGGGGTGCCGGAACGCTCGTCACCCCGGCGGGCATCACGAAACTCACGGTGTATCTCTTGGCTTCACCCGGCGCTTGAATAACCGGTGCCGTCATCGAAATATTCGAAGCACTTATGTAGCGGATGAGAGGACGAAAGCCCTGATTGCCGGCCTCGAAAAACGAACCGTCAGCATCAACTTGGGCAAGGATGTGTGCGGGATAGAGCCGCACTTCGTAACCATCATGCTCAGAGATGAGGGTGTACGGCTGCTTTTCGGTCATGCCGTCACCCTACGCCTGCGGCCCTTCATCTAGCTGGGACTTCTCGCGCAGGCTTGCAGCACAGCACAAGTGAACTGCCTCTAGTAAGAGAGCTTCTCGAAGACCATCGTTGCCTGAATTCGGTCACCGCCACCGAGGCCCTTGGTCCCGGACGTAGCGGTCGTGATGGTGTGCAGGCGGTAGCCGAGCGCCGCTTGAGCGTTTACCGCCTGTTCGAGTTCGGTAAGGTTTCCCGATCCGGTGCCCCAGAGCTTCTCTTTCAGGATGACTTGGAGCACAACGTAAGTCGCGCCGGTCGCTGCTGGTCGAGGCTGGGCACCCGCAACGGCCTCTGCTTCAATTCTGTTGATGACGCCGCCGAGCCCGCCCTCCTGCGGTTGTGGGTCCTGATACTGATCCGTCCAGACTTGGCCGTCCCACCAACGCTGTCGGTCAGATCCATCGTCGTACCAGCCTGCCGTAGGGAGCACCATCGGTTCCTCATCTCGTCTCAACTCTGTGACGTCGCCATACTATGCCGCACCAGAGTTTTACCGAGGGAGATTCAGGTTGAACGTGTCAGCTACACCTTCTTGACCACACTTGACTTGAGCTGCATTTGGCCAAAACCGTCAACCTTGCAGTCAATGTCGTGGTCGCCAACACCATCAACGAGGCGGATGTTGCGCACCTTCGTTCCGACCTTGATCGATGTGGTGCTGCCCTTAACTTTGAGGTCCTTAATGATGCTCACCGTATCGCCATCGGCGAGCGGAGTACCGAACGCATCCTTGATGACCGCAGCGCCATGCTCGGCTTCGGCAGCGGCATCCGCTTCACTCGGCGACCATTCGTGACCACACATCGGGCACACCAACAGCGCACCCATCTCGTAGGCGAGGTCGCTTGAGCAGTTCGGGCAGAGGGGTAGAGCGTCAGGCATGGGGAACTTTCGGTTGAGCGCGCGGTCTGCAGCACAGACACGGAAAACGTTTCGTACTTATCGAACTGTACGACGGATTCCGGGACGGGTTTGTTGCCCGCGACGGAATACCTCCACGCGCACGTCGGTTGCATCCTCCGACATGGCAGATCTGTTCTGCACCGGATTTCGAAAGGCCCCTTCATGACCATGCTTCACGACCGCCTCGCCGCGACCGACTCCCCCATCCTCGATGTGCTGGCCGAACGGTGGAGCCCCCGCCATTTCGACTCCGCCGCACCGCTCGATGAGGCGGCGCTGCAGAACGCTCTCGAAGCTGCCCGGTGGGCACCGTCGGCCTATAACAGCCAGCCGTGGCGCATGATCGTCGCTCGTCGCGGCACCGCCCAGCACGACGCGATCCTCTCCACTCTTAGTGGCTTCAATCAGTCGTGGGCCGGCTCTGCCTCAGCCCTGATCATCTTCCTCACGGAACACCACAACGCTGAAGGCAAGGCCCAGCCGACCGCCGCCTATGACACCGGCCAGGCCGTTGCCTACTTCACGATCCAGGCTCAGAGCCACGGACTTTTTAGCCACCAGATGTCAGGCTTCGACCCGGATGCCGCAGCAGCAGCCCTCGCAATCGATGGCCGCTTCACCCCCACCACGGTCATGGCCGTTGGCGCACTGGGCGACCCCGCCGAAATGACGGACGCAATCCGTGAGCGCGAAACCGCACCCCGTGCACGACGTGCCTCCGCCGAATCGGTGCTCGTTAACGCCTGACATTTAGTGGCGCGTGGGGTCCACGTTGTAGCTGCGCGGACCCCACGCCGCTTGGCTACTCATCTCGCGATGCGGGGGCCGATCGCCCGTCTCGCGGATTCATGACGATATGGATCAGGCTCCCGAACATCCCGATCACACAAAGTACCAAAACCGAGAGCACGGGAACTAGGTAGTGCCACGCTTGCTCGAATTCCCATTCGTCGTCACGGGATCTCACTACGAGCGCGCTGCTCCAATCGCCCGAGAACTCGGGAAGTCCAGCGATAAACGCGCCTAGGGAAAAGTAAGCCCCCATGGCTGCAAAAACAGCCAGCATAATGACCCTGGCTCTGCCGCGACTTGGCGGCGAAGCCAGCCAGAAGTCCACTGGCCGATGCGGATCGTCTTTATGCCACAATGTCGCCCGCGATCAGTTCTCGCAATGCAGCCAAAATCCCGCTACTCGCGGCCATCTTCGAGCGGGATGAGCATCGTGCGGAACTCGCCTGCCGCGGCGTGAATGTCCCAGATGCGTGACGCCACATCGTCGATGCCGTTGGGCAGCTGAAGCTTGGGAATGCCGCCCGGGATGATGAGCTGACGCACGCGAATATTCTCGTCTTCGAGGGCTTCGTGAAGCATCTCGCCGTAGGCACTCTCCGACGGGAAGGCAACCGAGGTTCCTGCGAAGCCGGCGCGTGACTTTACCGAGGTTCCGCCGTTGATCAGGATGATGCTGCCGTCGCCATTCTCACGCATCGCGGGTAGCACAGTGCGCACCGCATGAATGAGACCGAGCGCTGAGAACTGCAGCGCTTCGAGCGCGAGTTCGGGGGTCAGCTCGAGTACTGGCTTCAGATAAGTGCGTGCCGGGAGCGGGCTGTACTGCAGCGTCGTGATCGGCCCAAGCTCGGCAGCTGCGCGCGCGAGTGCGGCCTCCAGAGCCTCTGGCTCTAGCACGTCAGCCGCGTAGCCGCGGGCGGTCACGCCATCGGATTCAAGCTCCGCGGCGAGCGCATCGAGCTTCGACTGATCCCTTGAAATCAGGGCGACAGCGAAGCCTTCGGTTCCGAACCGGCGGGCGACTGCTGCGCCGAGTCCGGGGCCCGCTCCGATGATGGCGATAACGGGCATGAGATTCCTTCGATCGAAGTGTTCGGCGGGCCGTGCTGCTTGAAAAAGCTTACCGGCACACTCCCGCGCAATTTAAACGGGATGACTTACGGACAAGTGGCTGTGACGCAAGCGAGTGCTGCCTCTAAAACTCCTCGTCGGTAATGCCGAGTTTCTCTTTCGTAGCGGCCGCTTCGGCCTGGTCGAGCCAAGCGAAGTCGTAGCGACCGTTGTGTGGCGACTTGTGCCCGCTGAATTCGAAATATCCCGCTTGCAGCTCCCGCACGGTGATCCACGACGGATAGTCCTCCTGGGATAGCTCGTGAGTGCCGTCGGCCCAGACGACGATGTACCAGACCCACCATGTCTACTGAAAGAGACTCAACGGCGATACGAAGTGCCCTACGACTGACGCGATGTGGCCGGCCAGGACGCCATCTTTCGTTAAAACACCAACGCCTCCCCTGAACGGATCCACGGTTTCGTCCGGGAGCGGAGGCTTGACGTGCTTCTTCCAAAAGGACCGAATCATGGTCGAGGCCCTAGCCCAGAAGGCCGCTCTGCGCGATCCCAGCAGTCATAAGGGTCAGCCAGAATCCGAAGAAGGCGACTTGGATCAGCGTGCCCAACATTCCGATGATGATCGCCGCGCGAGCAAGCCCGCGACCGGACTCCCCACTCGAAGTGATTTGCTTGCGACCCATTGCGCCCAGCACCACTCCCACGATCGGAATCATGAATGCGGCGATGAAGCCGATGAGTGCGAGCGTGTTCGTGCGCGGGACAGGATTTGTTGTCATACGTCATAGTGACACGACCGCGGAAAGCCGTCGTGCGACACTGCGAGCCGCGGCTAGTTGTTGAAGCGGAACTCCACCGCATTCCGTAGCCGATTAACCTGGGTGTGCTGTTCAGATGACCAGCACCGGCTACATGCACCAACGGTAGGATGACAGGAGCCCAACGAAGGAGACGTATGTGCCGCGTGCTCGCCTACCTCGGTCCTGAGACACCACTGGAGAACCTCCTCCTCACGCCAGAGAACAGCCTGATCAACCAGGCACTCGACCCCGAACGGCACCCCGAGCTCCAGTTGGCCGGATGGGGATTCGGGATCTGGGGCGAGCACCTGCTGAAGCCCGAAGAACCCTTCATCTACCGCCGGCCCATGGCGGCCTTTTACGACGACAACGCCACCCGGATGATCCCCAGCCTCCAGGCCAGCACGATGTTGGCGCATGTGCGGGCCGCGGCGTACGACTCGAAGGTCGTGATGGTCGACGAGAACTGCCACCCGTTCTCCTTCGAGGAGACCCCGTGGATCGTCGCCCAAAATGGCTACCTGCCCAACTGGCAGCTTCTGCAGCGCGAGCTGCTGCAGCACTGCGAGGATCGGTATCTCAAGCAGATGCGCGGGAACACGGACACCGAGTTCATCTACGTGCTACTCCTCTCGCTGCTCGAGGGCGACAGCAATGAGGACGTCCAACGAGCGATCGAAAAGCTCATTGAGCTGATCGCCCAGGCGATGAAGAAGCTCGACCTAGGCGCTCTGACCAAGCTGAAGATGGCGCTCGTGTCGGACGGCCGCATCATCGGTGTCAACGTCGGCCTCGGTCACCACGGTGAGTCCAACCCCGCTGGTGACTGGAAGGAGCTGCGGAAGTCAGCACCCGACAGCGACGACTTCGCGCTCTCGATGCTCCTCGAACCGATGTACCTACTGATGGGGCGCAACTTCGAGGACGACGCAACGACCTACGATTTTGAGGAGTGCGGCGAGGATGACGCGACCGGTGTCATATTCGCCTCCGAGCCCTTGACCGAGGGCGACGACTGGTCGCAGCTCAAGTTCGGCGAGATCGTCTTCCTCGAGAAAGACGGTGAGCGCATCACCAAAACCGTCAACACACTGAAGGTCTCAGCGCGCTAGGTGTTCGCCTCACGGAGGTTGTGATCTTCATGGCGCCAAATTCTTTCTCTGGCGACCTCACACACGTCGTGCTTGAGCACTGAGCGGACGAATACCCCTACGCCCGGATCAGGAAACCCCTAGTTGTTGAAGCGGAACTCCACGACGTCGCCATCCTGCATGACGTATTCCTTGCCCTCAACGCGAGCCTTGCCCTTGGAGCGAGCCTCCGCGATGGAGCCGGTCTCAACGAGGTCGTCGAAGCCGATGACCTCAGCCTTGATGAAGCCCTTTTCGAAGTCAGTGTGGATGACGCCGGCAGCCTGGGGTGCCTTGGCGCCCTTCGGGATCGTCCAGGCGCGAGTCTCTTTCGGACCAGCCGTGAGGTACGTCTGCAGGCCGAGAGTGTCGAAGCCGATGCGGGCGAGCTGGTCGAGGCCGCTCTCGTCTTGACCGGTGCTCGCGAGAAGTTCTGCGGCATCCTCTTCGTCGAGGTCGATGAGTTCGGCCTCCAACTTTGCGTCGAGGAAGATCGCCTTCGCGGGGGCGACGAGAGCAGCCAATTCGGCGAGCTTTGCGGTGCTGCCGAGCACCTCTTCATCCACATTGAAAACATAGATAAACGGCTTGGAGGTGAGCAGACCCAGTTCGCGGATCAGTTCGAGGTCAATCTTCGTTGCCGCCGACAACGGCTTGCCCTCATTGAGGAAAGCCTGGGCGGCAAGCGCAGCCTCGAGAACGGCAGGCTCAACGCGCTTGGTCTTGAGTTCCTTCTCATAACGAGCAACAGCCTTTTCCAGCGTCTGCAGGTCAGCGAGAATCAGCTCAGTGTTGATGGTCTCCATGTCGGATGCCGCATCAACCTTGCCGTCAACGTGAATAACATCCGGGTCGCTGAAACCGCGCACGACCTGAGCGATAGCGTCAGCCTCGCGGATGTTCGCCAAAAACTTGTTGCCCAACCCTTCGCCCTCGCTGGCGCCCTGCACAATGCCGGCGATATCAACGAACGAGACCGGAGCGGGCAGGATGCGCTCACTCTTGAAAATTTCCGCCAGCACTTTGAGGCGCGGGTCGGGCAGGTTGACGATACCCACGTTCGGTTCGATGGTCGCGAACGGATAGTTCGCGGCGAGCACCGAATTCTTGGTCAGAGCGTTAAAGAGGGTGGACTTGCCGACATTCGGGAGTCCAACGATTGCAATAGTGAGAGCCACAGAAGCCAATCCTACCGGCGATAGCGGCCCCGAGAAACGGGACCGCTACCACTGCGGAGAAAGCCAGCCAGTTGCTAGCCGTTGTTTTGCGGGAAACCCAGGTTGATTCCACCGTGGCTGGGGTCGAGCCAGCGGCTGGTGACAGCCTTCTGGCGGGTGAAGAAACGGATCGCATCCGGGCCATACGCCTTCGCGTCGCCGAATGCCGAATTCTTCCAACCGCCAAAGGAGAAGTAGGCAACCGGAACAGGAATCGGAACGTTAATACCGACCATGCCGACCTCAACTTCACGCTGGAAGCGACGAGCCGCTCCCCCATCGTTCGTGAAGATCGCGGTGCCGTTTCCGTACTGCGAAGAGTTGATCAGTTCGAGACCCTCTTCATAGCTCGCCACACGAATCACGCTGAGAACGGGGCCGAAGATTTCGTCTTTGTAGACATCCGAATCGGTCGAAACGTTGTCGATCAGGGTCGGGCCAAGCCAGAAACCGTTCGCGTCACCATCAATCTCGATGCCGCGACCATCAACAGCGATCGTGGCGCCGTCAGTCTCAGCGAGGTCGATGTAGCTGGCGACCTTGTCGCGGTGCTGCTGTGTGATGAGCGGACCCATGTCGCAATTGCGGGTTCCATCGCCGACCGTGAGGCCGGCCATCCGCTCGCTGATCTTCGCAATCAGCTCGTCGGTAACGGGCTCAACAGCAACGATGACCGAGATCGCCATGCAGCGTTCCCCGGCCGAACCGAAACCAGCGTTGACGGCAGAGTCAGCAACGAGGTCGAGGTCAGCATCCGGAAGCACAAGCATGTGGTTCTTTGCACCACCGAGAGCCTGAACGCGCTTGCCGTGGTGGGCAGCCGTTTCGTAAATGTACTTGGCGATCGGAGTGGAGCCAACGAATGAAATGCTGGCGACATCGGGATGCTCGAGCAAGGTATCGACGGCGACCTTGTCACCGTGCACTACGTTGAACACGCCATCCGGCAGTCCGGCTTCGGTGAAGAGTTCAGCCATCCAGAGCGACGACGATGGGTCCTTCTCGCTGGGCTTCAACACAACAGTGTTACCCGCGGCGACAGCCATCGGGAAGAACCACATCGGCACCATGGCCGGGAAGTTGAACGGGCTAATGATCGCGGTCACACCGAGGGGCTGCTGCAACGAGTACACGTCGACACCCGTCGAGACGTTTTCGCTGTACTCGCCCTTGCTGAGGTGCGCGATGCCGCAGGCGAAGTCGAGAACTTCGAGGCCACGAGCGATCTCTCCAGCGGCATCCGACAGCACCTTGCCGTGCTCGGCTGTAATGATCGCGGCAAGCTCATCCTTGCGAGCGTTGAAGAGCTCACGGAAAGCAAACATCACCGCGGTGCGCTTAGCGATCGAAGTATTGCCCCACTCAGGGAAGGCAGCCTTAGCCGCGGCAACACCAGCGTTGACATCAGCGACGGATGCGAGAGGAACCGTGCGAGCGACAGCGCCGGTTGCAGGGTTGAAGACATCGCCACGGTTGGGCGAGTCGCCCTCGGTAGCTGAGCCATTGATCCAGTGGGGAATCGTGGAGTACATGGGCCTACTTTCGATCGGAGGTAGCCCCAGTCTGTGCCCGCAGCGATCTGCGATCAAGACCTATTCATGCACGGTCAATCTGCAGAAATGCAGATACTACCGCGAGACGCTACTCGAGCGGCAAAAGCTCCGACGCGCGACGGGCAACCTCGCGGTGAAGAGCAGCCCGCACTAGCTGCACCGCCTCAATCTCGGCTGCCTCTTTGCGTATCGACAGCGCAAACTCGAGCCGGAAACTCACCTCGTCGGGCAGCACCGCAACAAGCCCAGGCTCCGGCTCAGCCATAAACGCGTGCAGCAGGCCAATGCCGGCTCCGCGACGAGTGGCCTCAAGCTGCGCAAACACACTCGTCGAGCCAAACCCCACGCGCATGCCGCCGAGCACCGGGGCTAGATCGAGCTCGCGAACCGTGAGCAGGGCATCCACATAGAAGACCAGCGGATGACTGTCGAGGTCGGCAACGGAACGAATCGGCGGATGCGTCGCGACATAGTCGGGCGAGGCGTAAAGCCGCAGAGCGTAGGCGGCGAGAGGTTCGGAGGCGAGGCGCGATGTTGCCGCCGAGCCGATCGTGATCGCTAGGTCGAAGCCGGCGCCGCGCAAACTCAGCGGGCGCGTTGAGGTCACCAGTTCGACCGTGATTGCCGGATGCTCCGCCTGCACTGCCGCGAGCGCTGCAGTAACAAAGGTGGCCCCGAAGCCATCGGGCGCGACGATTCGCACGGTGCCGCGCACTTCGTCGGCACCGCCGCTGGTAGCCCCAACGACGTTTTCGACAATGTTTTCGAGGCCTGCAGCGCGGGTGGCGACTTCGCGGCCGATGGCGGTGAGTTCCCAGCCGTCAGCCCCGCGGTCGAGGAGGCGCACGCCGAGAGCTGCTTCGAGGCGGTCAATACGGCGGCGCACTGTCGTGTGGTCGACGCCGAGCAGGGTCGCGGCCGACACCATTCGTCCGGCGCGCGCGACAGCAATGAGGTACCGCAAATCGTCGGTGCTCACATCAAGCGGATGCACGGAATCGCTGGCCATTGACCCAGCCTAGAGCGACGAACCGGTCGCCCTCCCGCATTGCTCCCCGAAATGTCCGCGCCGGCTGGCACACTGGCGGAATGGATCCCATCCTTGCTCTCATCATCGGCCTTCTCGTCGGCGCCATTCTTGGCGTCGTCATTGGGTTGCTCGTCGCCCGCGTGCGCGCAAGCGCTCCCACTGATCAGGTCGACCCTGAGGTGATTGAGGCGCGACACCTGGCAGCGATTGCTCAAGTGACAGCGCAGGAGCGCGAGGAGCAGTCACGACTTTCGGCGGAGCTTGCATCCATTACGGCTCGCGCCGGGGCGCTTGGTGAACAGGTTGCTTCCCTGCAGCAGCAGTACCGCGAAACTCTCGACCGCCAGCGTGAAGAAGCGACAGCGCTTGCCGAACGCGAGCGCCGCGAATCCAAGGTGCTACAGGCGCTCACTCCGGTGCAAGAGACTCTGCGCACGATGCAGAACAAGGTCACCGAGTTGGAATCGCAGCGAAGCCTTCAGCACGGCGAACTGAGCCAGCAGCTGAAGTCGGCCACCGAATCCGAAGAGCGCTTGCGCAGCACCGCCGAGTCTCTGGCTTCGGCACTGCGCAACAACTCCACGCGTGGAGTGTGGGGAGAAACCCAGCTGCGCAACGTTGTGCAGGCCGCTGGGCTCATCGAGCGAGTCGATTTCGATGTGCAGTCGAGCATCACTTCGGATGCCGGTGCCGGTCGCCCCGACATGGTCGTCCACCTTCCCGGCGGCAAAAACATCGCGGTCGACGCGAAGGTACCGTTCAGTGCTTTCCTTGAAGCAAGCCAGATCTCGGTCACTGCCACCGGCGAAGAAGGCGCTCGACGCGAAGCACTCATCAAACAACACGTCAAAGTGATGCGCGGCCACATCGACACCCTCGCGAGCAAGGCTTACTGGGCAGGGCTCGACGCCTCCCCCGAACTCGTCATCGCCTTCATCCCCAGCGAATCGCTCGTATCGTCGGCGATGGAAGCTGACCCCTCGATCATGGACTACGCGTTCGGCAAGCGCGTCGCGCTCGCCTCCCCCGTCACCCTCTGGTCGGTACTCAAGACCGTCGCCTTCTCGTGGCAACAGGATGTGCTCACTGACCAAGCCAAAACACTGTTCGATCTCAGCAAAGAGCTTTACCAGCGCCTAGCCACGCTTGCCGACCACGCCGACAAATTGCGTCGCTCAATCGACACCACCGTGAACAGCTACAACCAGTTCGCCAACTCGCTAGAGACTCGCGTGCTCGTGACCGCCCGCAAGCTCAATGCCCTCGACGAATCGAAAGTCATCGGCACCACCAACACGGTTGAGGGCACGCCGAAACACATCACCGCCGTCGAAATGGATCTCGCCCAGCCCGAAGACGACGACGACTAAAATAGACGTCGAGAAGCGACGCCTAACAGGCAGGCAAAACGCTCTTAGTGGTCAAGCCACTTCTCAGCGAGGTGGTCAGCCGAAATGCGGCGGATTGTTCCCGAATGTGAACGCAATACAATCGACTCCGTGCGAATGATGGGGCCGAAGCGGCGTACACCCTTTACAAGACCACCGTCGGTAACGCCCGTAGCAACGAAGAACGTGTTGTCGCTGGCCACCATTTCATCGGCCGTGTAGACGTGATCGAACTTGAGCCCGGCATCCATACCGCGTTGACGTTCGTCATCGGTCTGCGGGTACAGGATCGTCTGAATTTCGCCGCCGAGTGCCTTGATCGCGCACGCCGTGGCAACACCCTCAGGGCTACCACCGATACCGACACACATATCAATGCGCGTTCCATAGAGCGCCGCGTTGATTCCGCCAGCAACATCACCGTCAAGCATCAGACGGGTACCAGCACCGGCCGCACGGATGTCATCAATGAGCTGCGCGTGACGCGGGCGGTCAAGCACGGCAACCACGATGTCTTCGGGAAGCTTGCCCTTGGCTTTAGCGAGGGCACGAATGTTCTCACCGATGGGCTTGTGGATATCGACAACCCCCACGCCTTCAGCGCCGGTAACAATCTTGTCCATATAGAAAACAGTGGACGCGTCGAGCATGGTGCCGCGGTCAGAGACAGCAATCATTGAGATCGCGTTCTGTCGCCCGGCCGCCGTCAGCGAGGTGCCATCGATCGGATCAACGGCGATGTCGCAGGCCGGCCCACGACCGGTGCCAACATGTTCACCGTTGAAGAGCATGGGAGCGTTATCTTTTTCGCCCTCACCGATAACGACGAGGCCATCGAAGTCGACGGTGCCCAAAAATTTGCGCATCGCATCAACTGCAGCGCCGTCTGCACCGAGCTTGTCGCCCTTGCCAATGAAGGGAACAGCGCGAATGGCGGCCGCTTCGGTTGCCCGCACAAGCTCAAGAGCTAGGTTGCGATCGGGGTGGAGGAATAGCGTGCCGGTTTCTGTACTCACCTAGAGGCATCCTTCGTTGAGAGTGGTCGACTGGGGACGCGCCGGTGGTGGTCAGCGCAGCCCTCAGTCTAACCGAATCGTTACACCGCCTTCGGCCCTTACCGCAGAGATCGCACCAACGTGCAACAGTTCGCGCCCGCCCCGAAGGGGTCGCTAGAATCAAGGCGAGCCGGACCAAAGCGGTAGTCGGTACCGCATGAGGAGAGACAACAATGCCCGTCGCAACCCCAGACCAGTACGCAGAAATGCTCGACAAGGCGAAGAAGAACTCCTTCGCCTACCCCGCCATCAACGTTTCGTCGTCGTCCACCATCAACGGCGTGCTTCAGGGCCTCAGCGATGCCGGCTCTGACGGCATCATCCAGGTCACCACCGGTGGCGCTGACTACTTCGCCGGCCAGTCCGTCAAGGCCCGCGCCTCAGGAGCACTCGCCTTCGCCGCCTTCGTCACCGAGGTCGCCAAGAACTACCCGGTCACCGTTGCGCTGCACACTGACCACTGCCCTAAGAGCGCCCTCGACGACTTCGTTTACCCGCTCATCGCGGCATCCGAAGCTGAAGTCAAGGCCGGTCGCAACCCCATCTTCCAGTCGCACATGTGGGATGGCTCGGCTGTTCCGCTCGACGAAAACCTCGCCATTGCGCGCGAAATTCTGCCGCGCATGAAGGCCATCAACTCGATTCTCGAAGTTGAGATCGGTGTTGTCGGTGGAGAAGAAGATGGTGTCAGCCACGACATCAACGACAGCCTCTACACAACTTTGGATGACGTCATCGCTACCGTCGAAGCGCTCGGTCTCGGCGAGCAGGGCCGCTACATCGCAGCTCTCACCTTCGGCAACGTGCACGGCGTCTACAAGCCAGGAAACGTGAAGCTTCGCCCAGAACTGCTCGGGGAAATTCAGGCAGGAATTGCAGCGAAGTACGGCACCGACGCCAACCCGCTCGACCTCGTCTTCCACGGTGGATCAGGTTCAACGGATGAAGAAATTGCGACCGCTGTTGCCAACGGTGTCATCAAGATGAACATCGACACCGACACGCAGTACGCCTACAGCCGCTCGATTGCGGACAGCGTTCTGAAGAACTACGACGGCTTCCTCAAGGTTGACGGCGAAGTCGGAAACAAGAAGATTTACGACCCCCGCGCCTGGGGCAAGACGGCAGAGTCCGCTCTCGCGTTGCGCGTTGTGGAAGCAACGAAGCAGCTCGGTTCGGCTGGATTCTCCGGCAAGTAGCCACTAACGCAGAACGGGGTCAACCTTCAGGTTGGCCCCGTTCGGCGTTTAACGTGGTGTTTGCGTTACTGCATGCTGTCGACGTAAGCCATGAAACCGGGATCGTTGAGCACAGCAACAAGCATCGCGACAACGAGCACCACTCCGGCTGTTGCAGCACCGACGACGGGAATCCAGAATGCTAGACGCCGGCGTTGAATCTGGATGAGCGCGAACACGATAGTGAGAATCAGAACGGCGACACGAATAATATTTGCGGTGCTTCCGGCCTCAGCGGCAATGTCATCCGAGGTGAACGGTCCAGCTCCCTGAGCTGCGAGACCTTCGCGCAGAATAGGGCCAAGGTTGGCCACGGTGGGAAAACTGTTGATGATGTCCGCTACGCCGAGAAGCAGCAGCGTCGCCGTGAGAAATACATCCCACATGCGTCGTTTGCGTTCGGGAACAACAGCATCGCTCGCGGTGTTGGCGAAGGCGGGTTGGGGAGAACCCAGTGGCGCTCCGCTCCGCTGCGCTGGCGCAGAAGGTGCCGGGTACGACGGGCTAGTAGAGCCTGCGCTTAGGTCGTGCGAACCAGTGCCTGAATCGGCACCGCCCGCATCACCAACGTGGCCGGGGGCAGCGGGCGGCAGTGGTGCGTACTCGCCATATTTCGGTCGTGGGCGCGGGTCAGTCATGGTCTATTGCCAATCAAGTTTGCGATTGCGCCCGCCTAGGCCGCGCTCGTCTGGGTTGCCTGCCGCGTCGGTGCGCAGCTCTTTGGGCAGCGAGAACATGAGATCTTCCTCGGCGGTCACCACGCTGGATACATCACCGTAGCCTGCGTCAGCAAGGTCGGCGAGAACTTCTTGAACCAGAACTTCAGGAACGGATGCCCCGCTCGTGACACCGACAGTCGAGATGCCGTCGAGCCACTCTTGTTTGATTTCGCTGGCGTAGTCGACCCGGTAGGCGGCTTTTGCGCCGTACTCTAGGGCAACATCCACCAGTCGAACCGTGTTTGAGCTGTTTGCGCTGCCCACAACGATCACGAGTTCTGCCTCTTCGGCAACCTTCTTGATGGCGACCTGGCGGTTCTGGGTGGCGTAGCAAATGTCGTCACTTGGCGGGTCTTGCAGTGTGGGAAAGCGTTCGCGCAGCAGGCGAACCGTTTCCATCGTTTCGTCGACGCTCAGAGTTGTTTGCGAAAGCCACACCAAGTTTTCGGTGTTCTCGACCACGATATTGGGCACGTCGGCGGGGCTGTTCACGAGGATGGTGCGCTCAGGCGCGTGGCCCATTGTGCCTTCGACCTCTTCGTGCCCGTCATGGCCGATCAACAAGATTTGGTAGTTGTCGCGAGCGAATCGCGTTGCCTCACGGTGCACCTTGGTGACGAGAGGGCAGGTTGCGTCGATCGCGTGCAGCTCGCGGTCGGCTGCGCCCTTGACGACAGCAGGCGAGACACCGTGGGCAGAAAACACCACCGTTGATCCTTCGGGAACTTCGTCGACCTCATTCACAAAAATGGCGCCCTGTGCTTCAAGGGTCGTCACGACGTGGATGTTGTGCACAATCTGCTTGCGAACATAGACCGGAGCACCGTAGTTGGCGAGCGCTTTTTCGACCGCGATGACGGCCCGATCTACTCCTGCACAGTAGCCACGAGGAGCGGCCAACAGCACACGTTTGCCGCCCGCAACCGGCAGATTTTGTAGCTGTTCGCGGCGTGCAGGCATCGGGGGCATCGCTAGCGCTTGGGCGCTTCCGTTAGAAATGGTGCTCACTTAAATGATTCTACCGAAGAGTGCTGCACGAAAGCCGAGCGCACTGCGGTATCAGCGGCATCCTCTACCCTGTAGTGACGAGCTTGAGGAGGCTAGGTGACGATCACAGAGGGCCCGCCCACCGTTGATACTCCGTGGCCAGTGTCGGTGCTGTCGCAGAAAATTCGCGGCTGGATTGAGAAACTCGGTACCGCCTGGGTTGAAGGCGAAATCACCCAGTGGGGTGGTTCTGGCGGCAACATTTACGGCAAGCTCAAAGACCTTGAGGTCGACGCCACAATTTCGTTCACGGTGTGGTCGTCGGTGCGCACCAAACTTCCCAACGATCTGAAGCAGGGCGATCGCGTTGTTGCTCTCGTCAAACCCAACTACTGGGTCAAGGGCGGCACCCTCACGATGCAGGTCTTGGAAATGCGCCACGTCGGTCTCGGCGACCTGCTCGAACGACTCGAGCTTTTGCGCCAGAAGCTGCGAGCTGAGGGCCTGTTCGAGCACAAGAAACCCCTACCGTTCTTGCCCAATTGCATCGGCCTCGTCACGGGCAAAGACAGCGATGCCGAGAAAGACGTGCTGCGCAATGCGCAATTGCGGTGGCCTGCCGTGAAGTTTCGCACCGAGCACGCCGCTGTTCAGGGCGAGCGCGCTGTCAGCGAAGTAACGAAAGCGATCCGACTATTGGATGCCGACCCCGAAGTCGATGTCATCATCGTCGCGCGCGGCGGCGGAGACTTTCAAAATCTGCTCGTGTTCAGCGATGAATCGCTAGTGCGCGCCGCCTCGGAGTGTGTCACTCCCCTTGTCTCCGCGATCGGGCATGAGAACGATCGACCACTGCTCGACGAGGTTGCCGATCTGCGAGCATCCACCCCCACGGATGCGGCAAAACGGGTGGTCCCCGATGTTGCTGAGGAGTTGAACCGGGTGCAGCAGGCACGCGCGGGAATGCGTTTGCGCATCACTCAACGTTTGGGCCATGAGGGTGACAGGCTGGAGTCGCTGCGTACGAGGCCGGTGTTGGCGAATCCGGTATCTCTGGTTGATGCGCACGCCGATGAACTTTCTCGTTACGTTTCGCGCAGCAATGAGCTGGTGGAGCGTGCGATTGAGAAAGCTCACGCTGGCGTTACCGAGCTCACCGGGCAGTTGCGGGCGTTGTCTCCGCAGCGCACACTGCAGCGCGGGTATGCGATCGCTCAGTTGCCTGATGGCACGGCGCTGCGCTCCACCGCGGACGCTCCCGATGGCACTGAGCTCCTGCTCACGGTTGCCGACGGCAAGATTTCCACCACTGTCACCGGCCAGCCGGCAGACACCTAGAGAACAGTAGAATTACATCGTGGCTACCCCCAATGAGACCCCCGTCAGTGACCTCAGTTATGAACAGGCTCGGGATGAGCTCATCGCCGTTGTCAACGAACTAGAGCAGGGTTCAGCGACTCTTGAACAATCACTCGCGCTCTGGGAGCGCGGTGAAGCACTCGCACAGCGGTGCGAGGAGTGGCTCATCGGAGCGCGTGCGCGGCTCGATGCCGCTAGAAGTGTTTCTCCAACGGATTCTGGGTCCGCTGGTGATGCGAGCACTGACCAGTAATGGCCAAGAACACCGAACCGCGCGTCGTCGCCGAGCTTGGTCGCCCTGAGACCCCGGAGGAAACGTTCGCCCGCAAGGCGGAGAATTCGCGCAAGCACCGCGCCAACCAAACGTTATTCAATTTGGTAATTGCCACGGTCGCGTCTCTCGGCATCGTGCTGTTCCTGGTGTTGGTTGTCGTTCGCCCCACCGACGAAGTTCCGGTAACCGCCGACTACCAGACGATTGCCGCCGATGCGCAGACGAATGCCAGCGAACCTCTCTTGTCTCCGTCACTGCCCGATGATTGGTACGCGAATTCGGCGCGGCTCGGCACCAGCTCTTCTGTTCAGACCTGGTACATCGGCTTTGTGACTCCACCATCGCCCTCGACCCAATTTGTTGCTCTTGAGCAGGGAATTGAGGCGAATGAGACGTGGTTATCGATCACCACCGACGGTGCGCTTGCTACCGACACCACAACGATTGACGGAATTGACTGGACAATTTATGACCGTCGCTCTTCCTCAGACACCGGAAACTACGCATACTCAATGTCGGCGCAGATTGCTGGAAGCACGGTAGTGCTGCATGGCACAGCCACAAATGACCAGTTCGAACTATTGGCAGTGGCAATCGCTGCCGAGGCGGAGGCGCAATGACGAACCCCACCAGAACACCGTCACAGGTCTGGAATGAAATGGCGCGCGGCAACGAGCGCTTCGTAGCGGGGGTGCCCAACCATCCCCGACAAGATGTTGAACGACGCACGGAACTCGCAATGGCTCAAGCGCCGCACGCCGCCCTCTTCGGATGCAGCGACTCGCGACTGGCCGCTGAGATCATCTTCGATAAAGGACTCGGAGACCTCTTCGTCGTGCGAAACGCTGGCCAGATCATCTCCGACTCCGTCATCGGATCGCTGGAATATGCGGTCGGTGTGCTGAATGTTCCGCTCATTCTGGTGCTCGGTCACGATGAGTGCGGTGCAGTAGCGGCAGCGATCGAGTCACAGGCTGCAGACGCTCCGACGCTTCCCCCGCACATTCAGTCCCTCATCTCGAAAATCGTGCCAGCCGTCCGTCGCGTAGCCGGCAGCGAGACCGGCGCCATCGACATCCAGAGCATTAGTTCTACGGATGTCGGCCGCGAGCACTTGCGCGAAACTATTGCCGAACTGGTGGGTTCCTCTGAACTCATCAGCGACGCAATCGCCGCGGGTACGCTAGCCGTAGTAGGCGCTAACTACCGTTTGCTTGAAGGTAGAGCCGTTCCCGACGTCGTCGTCGGCACCGTATAGCGCTCTCCGCCACGTTCTCACCCAGTTCGCTCACAAACAAAGGATTACAACGCTGTGACGAGTTCCACCGAATACCGCATTGAGCACGACACCATGGGCGAGGTACGAGTGCCCAAGGACGCCCTCTACGGCGCCCAGACGCAGCGTGCCGTCGAGAACTTCCCCATCTCTGGCACTGGCCTCGAACCAGCCCAAATCGTCGCTCTCGCCCGCGTCAAGCGCGCAGCAGCCATCGCAAACGCTGAACTCGGCAAGCTGGATTCCGGCATTGCCGACGCCATCGTCAACGCTGCCGACCAGATTATCGACGGCCAGTACCACGACCAGTTCCCGGTAGACACCTACCAGACCGGCAGCGGCACCTCCTCGAACATGAACATGAACGAAGTTCTTGCTCGACTCGCGAGTGACTCATTCGGCAGTGCAGTGCACCCCAACGACCACGTGAACGCGTCACAGTCGTCAAACGACGTTTTCCCCACATCGGTCCACCTCGCCGTGACCGGTGCGCTCATCGGTGACCTCATCCCGTCGCTCGAGCACCTCGCGGCAGCCCTCGACGTGAAAGCAGAACTGTGGAAGGGCGCCGTCAAGGCTGGTCGCACCCACCTCATGGATGCCACCCCCGTTACCCTCGGCCAAGAATTTGCCGGCTACGCCCGCCAGATTCGTCTCGGCATCGCCCGCATCCAGTCGGCAATCCCCCGCGTCGCAGAGGTTCCCCTTGGCGGCACAGCAGTCGGCACCGGCATCAACACCCCACTGGGTTTCCCCCAGCGCGTCATCGCGATCCTCGCTGAGAACTCGGGACTGCCCATCACCGAGGCTGAAGATCACTTCGAAGCTCAGGGCGCCCGCGACTCGCTCGTTGAAGCATCCGGTGCCCTGCGAGTGATCGCCGTCTCCGTCACCAAAATCTGCAACGACCTGCGCTGGATGGGCTCGGGCCCCAACACTGGGCTCGGCGAATTGCGCATCCCCGACCTTCAGCCGGGCTCATCGATCATGCCAGGCAAGGTCAACCCGGTCATCCCCGAAGCCGTACTTATGGTGTGTGCCAGGGTCATCGGCAACGACGCCACGATTGCGTGGGGTGGAGCATCCGGAGCATTCGAGCTCAACGTCGCAATTCCCGTCATGGGAACCTCGCTGCTCGAATCGAGCAGACTGCTTTCCAATTCGTTGCGCGCCCTTGCAGACAAGACCGTCGAAGGACTCGAAGCGAACCTGCCGCGCGCACTCGCGCTTGCTGAGTCATCGCCGTCGATCGTGACGCCGCTCAACAAGATCATTGGCTACGAAGCCGCCGCCAAGATCGCCAAGCACTCGGTCGCACAGTCGATGACGGTGCGCGAAGCAGTGATCGACCTCGGCTTCGTCGAACGTGGCGAAGTAACTATCGACCAATTGGATGCGGCACTCGACGTTTTGTCGATGACCACGCCTGGCTAATAGCCGAGATCCACCAGCGCGAGGGGCGCACCGTCGAGAGCTTCGACGGTGCGTTCTCCTATGGGGTCGTTCAGTTTGATCGGAATCAGGACCGAACCGGTGATGTCTTCACCGAGCTTGCATCCCTCAGTATTGTCAGGAACTGAACCATCGTCCGGAGTCGGCAACCCATAGAGCACTGCGAGCTGAACCCGCTCAGGGGTTTCGATCGCCACCACACGACGCGGCACGCACAGCAGCGGACCTCGCACCTTGACGACGACATCCGCCTGACTGATCGTGGAATCAGTCTCGCTTGGCGTGCTGCCGATATAGCCGGGGATGTTGGTGGTGCCCAGTCGAGAAAAAGGCTCGAGATCGAGCAAATAGAGTGGCGCTCGCTCTTCGTCATTCACCGGCAAATAGCTGTCGATGGGCACATCAACGAGAGTCGCGTCTGCCGAGACGCTGGTCTGAAACGTTCGATACACCAGCAGCGGTTCGGGGGTTCCCCACGTCTGTTCGATGTCATTTGCCCGCGGCGGCTCTACCGGTTCTTTCGCGGCGGAGGCGAGCACTGTGAGCACAATAGCGAGTAGGGCAACGCCCAAAGCGATGGCCGCGATGAGCTGCCGGTACGCGAACGCCGCACCCCCGGGCTCTGAGCTGTGGGTATCGGCAACAGACCAAGAAAACAGGCTCCGCCACTGATTTCGGGGAGCAAAAAGCGCCCACAACGCGGCGACCCCTAAAGGAACCGCAAGAAACCACCAGACCGAGCCCACGAGAAAACCTTACGTTGTCTGAGCGCGCCCCGCGAACACTCGCGCGGCGCGCTCGGACTTCCCAAGACAATTGTCAGGCGATTTCGTTGCCCTCCAAGAGTTCGGTAACGAGCGCAGCAATCGCGGAACGTTCCGAACGAGTCAGCGTGATGTGCCCAAAGAGCGAGTGACCTTTCAGGGTTTCGATCACTGAAGCAACACCGTCGTGGCGACCAACCCGCAAGTTGTCTCGCTGAGCCACATCGTGAGTGAGTACTACACGAGAGTTCTGGCCAATGCGGCTGAGCACCGTCAGCAGAACGTTGCGTTCAAGCGATTGGGCCTCGTCCACGATGACAAAAGCATCGTGGAGCGAGCGTCCGCGAATGTGGGTTAGCGGGAGCACCTCGAGCAGACCACGATCGAGTACCTCTTCGAGCACGTTCTCCGACACCACTGATCCCAAGGTGTCGAATACTGCCTGCGCCCACGGATTCATCTTCTCGGAAGCATCACCTGGCAAGTACCCCAACTCTTGACCTCCCACCGCATAGAGCGGACGGAAGACCATGATCTTGCGGTGTTGTTGCTTCTCCAGCACCGCTTCGAGACCAGCGCAGAGTGCGAGAGCAGACTTGCCGGTGCCGGCGCTACCGCCAAGCGAAACAATGCCCAGCTCTGGGTCGAGAAGCATATCGATTGCTAGTCGCTGTTCAGCGCTGCGCCCATGAAGACCGAAAATGTCACGGTCGCCGCGCACGAGCGACATCTTGCCGCGCGCTGTCACCCGCGCCAAGGCCGACCCCCTTTCGGAGTGGACGACTAGTCCCGTATTGATCGGCAAATCGCCCACAGTTCGAGAATGCAACTCTTCTTTGTCATAAAGCTCAGAAACTTGATCACCGTTGAGTTCAATCTCGGCCTGACCAGTCCAGCCAGAGTCAACGGCAAGCTCTGCACGGTACTCCTCGGCTGCGAGACCGATGGATGCCGCCTTCACCCGCAAAGGAAGATCTTTCGAGACCACAGTGACGTCTAGACCCTCGTTGGCAAGGTTCAGCGCAACGGCAAGGATTCGCGAATCGTTATCGCCCAATTGCAGGCCGGAGGGAAGCACAGACATATTGGAGTGGTTGAGCTCAACCCGTAGCGTGCCGCCATCGTCACCGACCGAAATCGGAAAGTCGAGCCGCTCATGCTTGATGCGCATCTCATCAAGGCTGCGCAACGCCTGCCGCGCAAAGTACCCGATCTCGGGGTCATTGCGTTTGGCTTCGAGTTCGGTGATCACCACGACGGGCAGAACAACGTTGTGTTCTGCAAACCGTTTGATCGAGCTCGGGTCGGAGAGCAAAACGGAAGTGTCGAGAACGTAGGTGCGCTCGGCTTGTCGTTTGGCCCGCCCTCCCGCCTTCGACGTGGCGATCGTGGTCTTGGGGGTAGCTAGGTCGGCCAACGTGCACTCCATCCCCGAGTGCGCGAGCACTCGGATCCAGTCTGCGAAGACGGCCAGTACTTTACGAGAACGAACTTACGTGGCCGTCTCGATCAGGCGCCATACCTGATGAATTGAACGCTAAACCTGTCGCGCTATCTGAGCGTCACGACACGCCACGAGAAACCGTTGCGTCACTAACTGGGGGCAAAGTTCACTTTGCCAATGGGTTCCGTCCCGGGTTCGACCACGGGCCGCACTGGGCTAGTGGCCGAAGCGACGGCTGCGTCGCGAGAAATCTCGCAGAGCCCGCAAGAAGTCGACCTCACGCAGGTCGGGCCCCAACGCTTCCACAAAATACAACTCGCTGTGGGCAGACTGCCACAGCATGAAGTCACTAATGCGCTGCTCACCCGAAGTGCGGATGACCAGATCAGGGTCAGGTTGACCCTTCGTGTAGAGGTGTTCGCCGATGAGTTCTGGCGTCAACAGTTCCGCCAACGCTTCAAGGCTGTGTCCCTCAGCGCTGTGGTTGCGCACGATACGACGCATCGCTTCTGCGATTTCATGGCGTCCGCCGTATCCAATCGCGAGATTTACGTGAAGCCCAGTGTTCGAGGCGGTGCGGTCGCGGGCTGCAGTGAGCTGAGCTTTGAGCTGTTCGGGGAGGCCGGCATCCGATCCAACATGTTGCACACGCCACTCACGGAAGTGGGAAAGATCCTCGGCAAGATCACCAATGATGGTGAACAGCTCCCCCAGCTCTTCAGGGGAACGACCCGTGAGATTGTCTGTCGACAGAAGATAGAGCGTCGCGACGGAAATGTCGAGGTCGTCGCACCACACCAGGAACTCTCGATACTTTGCCGCGCCCGCACGATGCCCATGCGCGGCAGTCTCGAGGTCCTTCAGCTTTGCCCAGCGCCTGTTGCCATCAATGATCATGGCTACGTGGCGCGGCAATTGCTGGCCCTCTAGTTGGCGCCGCAGCTTCTTCTGGTAGAGACCGTAAAGAAAACCGCGCCCGAGTGGAAATTGTCGCTGACTCACGCAACTACGTTAGACCACTGCGACGCGCAGCAAGTGAAACTAGACCGGGCGTAAACTGTGGGCATGAATCAAGAAGCCTCAGAATCTGCTGCGCTCGAGGCCGTTGACCACGAGGATGCTGCCGGACTTCCCCAGCTTCCCCTCGTCGACGATGCGATCGCTTATGACGCCGTTAATGCAAAGCCGACTTGGCGTGGCTGGATTCACGCGGGAACATTCCCGGTCGCCATTGTGCTTGGCGTCATCCTGTTGGTCATGGCCGATGGTGTCGCTGCCACGGTGAGTTCGGCAGTTTTCGTCGCCTCATCGCTCATGCTTTTCGGAATCTCAGCGCTCTATCACCGCTTCAACTGGAGCGATAAGACTCGGATGTTGCTGAAGCGCTTCGACCACTCCAACATTTTCTTGCTGATCGCTGGCTCCTATACGCCCATCACGGTTCTCGCATTGCCACCCGAGAAGGCGACCATTCTGCTCTGGATCGTGTGGACGGGTGCCGCTCTCGGCATCGGGTTCCGCATCTTCTGGGTTGGCGCCCCGCGCTGGCTCTACGTGCCGTTGTACGTGCTACTGGGCTGGGGCGCGATGATGTTCATCGTCGACTTCTTCCAAGCGAACTGGATCATGATGACGCTCATCATGGCCGGCGGACTTTTTTACACCGTTGGCGCCGTCATCTATGGTCTCAAACGCCCCAATCCGATCCCCGGAGTTTTCGGCTTCCATGAGATCTTCCACACGCTGACGCTATTGGCGTTCCTGTGCCACTGGGTCGGCATCTTCCTCGTGGCGACTAATCCGCCCGTTGTGTAAGCGGAACGTCAGTGTGTAGGCGGAACGTCAGTGTGTAGGCGGAACGTCAGTCTCTGGCGCACTGCTCGATGCCTCATCGCTGGCAGCAGCCGAGGTGCTGGCGTCTGTGTCTGTCGCACCGTCATCGATGGTGGCGGTGGCGTCGGCGTCAGCGTCAGCAAGCGCCTGCTCGTTGCGGATGGCCTCTTGAGCGAGCTCACGGTACCGGACACGTCGAACGCGACGATTCATGTCGGTGATGATGAGCAGGGTGGCAACAGCAATGAAGAGGGTGGCTGCGAAGCCGATAACCCCAGGAGTCACCAAGTTAACGTCTCCGTCAAACTCTGGGTAGAGGCTCGGTTCTGGGCTGGGTGTCGCGGTCCAGAGAATCGCACTGTGGGCGAGCGAAGTGAAAGAAATCAACTGTTGTCCTCTGGAATGTGCACCCGATGATTTCATCATCCGAGTTTGCGAATAGCCTTGTAGTAACAAGAATACCGTCGCCGAATGGAGCCACGCGTGCCCGAAGCATCCAGTAACACCACTGGCAGCGCTGACGCCCCTGTCATTGTCGACGGTTCCGCCCATTCTCGAGCCGACCTCGATGCGCGCTACGGGCGCAGCCCGAAGGCTAAGCGAAATAACCGCGTCATCGTTGTCACTGTCGCGATCGCCTTTGTTGCCGTGTTTACGGCTTGGCTAGTGTGGGGCGGGTTGCTCGAAGCACCGGCCCAGTTCGAAGCAAAAGACACCGGTTTTGAGCTCGTCAACGATTCCACCGTCACCGTTCGCTGGCAATTCAATGTTCCGGAGAATACGGATGCTCGCTGCGCTGTTCAAGCGCTCAACTCAACTTTTGCGATCGTGGGCTGGAAAGTTGTCGACGTTCCTGCCAGCGATCAGCGCAACCGTGCCCTCAGCGAAACCATTCGCACAACAGAACAAGCGGTCTCTGGCTTGATCTACCGGTGCTGGCTCACCTAGGCTGTAGCAAATCATCTCGAAACCGGTCGTTTTCGGCCGGTTTCTCTTTTGTATAGGGAGAAGCACAGTGGCTGCACAAGATAACGTCACGTGGTTGACCCAGGAGGCGTTCGATCGTCGCACCGCCGAACTGGAACAACTCACTGGCGAAGCACGGTACGAAATTGCCAAAAAGATTGAGGCTGCCCGCGAAGAAGGCGACCTGAAGGAGAACGGTGGCTACCACGCTGCCAAGGAAGAGCAGGGCAAGATTGAGGCCCGCATCCGCGTTCTCACTGAACTTTTGCGTCACGCCGTCGTTGGCGATGTTCAAGACGCCGATGGTCTCGTTGAGCCCGGCATTCTCGTAACGGCCAAGATTATGGGCGACGAGAGCGTGTTCCTGCTCGGAAGCCGTGAGATCGTTGCCGACGATAGCGACCTCGATGTGTACAGCGAAAAGAGCCCGCTCGGCTTGGCGATCAACGGCCTCAAGGTCGGCCAATCGGCTACTTACACCGCACCCAATGGCAAAGAGATCACCGTCGATATTTTGAAGGTCGCAACCTACTCAGGCTAGAAACAGCCTTGGTATGGTCCGCAGTCGACTAAAAGTCGATCTGCGGGGCGAATCCTTCGTCCCTGAGCCGCGCGAGCACTGCTTCTGCGTGCTCAGGGCCACGGGTCTCGATGTGCAGTTCGAGCTCAACCTGGCTGAACTGCACCTTGTTGTTGTGTCTGCTGTGCAACACTTCGACGACGTTGGCGCTTGCCTCAGCAACAATGCCCGAAATACGAGCGAGCTGACCGGGGCGATCAGGGAGTGGGATCCGCAACCGCAGGTACCGTTCGGATGCAGATAGTCCGTGACTGATGATTCGTTCCATCATCATGGGGTCGATATTGCCGCCGCTGAGCAGGACAACGGTGTTTCCGCTTGGTGCAACTTTTCCAGCCAGAATCGCTGCGACACCGACCGCGCCAGCCGGCTCGACAACAAGCTTGGCGCGCTCGAGAAGCACGAGCAGCGCGTAGGCGGTCTGGTCGTCGCTGACGGTGATGACTTCGTCTACGAGGTCGCGCACCATCGGAAAGTTGACCTCGCCGGGTTTGCTGACAGCGATACCGTCAGCGATGGTCGGAGTGGTGGTGATCTCTACGATCTCGCCTTTTTCGAGCGAGACTGGATACGCTGCGGCGTTTGCCGCTTGCACGCCAATTACCCGCACATTACGGCCGTCTTCGCGAGCGCGCTGCTTGATTGCTCCCGCAACACCGGAGATTAGTCCTCCGCCACCGATCGGCACAATGACCGTATCGACCTGAGGCACCTGGTCGTACACTTCCAACGCCAACGTTCCCTGACCGGCAACCACATCGAAGTGATCGAACGGGTGGATAAGCACGGCGCCAGTGTCTTCAGCGAAACGCGCTGCCGCCCGAAGGGGTTCGTCGACCGTGTGTCCACGAAGAACGACTTCTGCCCCGTAAGCGCGAGTGGCCTGCAGCTTAGGCAGGGGAACACCTACTGGCATGAAGATCGTGGATTTGATCCCCAACTCGCGAGCAGCGAATGCGACACCCTGAGCGTGGTTTCCTGCCGAAGCGGCAACCACTCCCCTAGCTTTCTCATCGTCGGTGAGGCCCGCAAGACGGTTATAGGCTCCGCGGATCTTGAACGAGCCGGTGCGCTGGAGGTTCTCGCACTTCAAGAACACTGGTGAGCCGAGAATCTCCGCGAGAAAACGCGACGTCTGCATTGGCGTGATGTCAGCAACTTCTGCGACCCGTTCACGTGCTGTCTCATAGTCAGCAAGAGTGGGGCCGGGCATCCGATTATTTACCATTACCGAGAACATCATCCAGAGTCGGGTGCGGGTTGGTTCGCCATTCGCCGCCAGCAATATATTTGGTCATTACGTTGACCACGGCCACGAGGGGAACCGCAAACAACGCTCCGGGAATTCCGGCAACGAATGAACCAGCGGCTACAGCGAAGACCACCGCAAGGGGGTGGACCTTCACCGCAGTGCCCATGATGAGCGGCTGAAGAATGTGACCCTCAAGCTGCTGCACGAGCAAAACAATTCCGAGCATGATTACTGCCGGGAGCGGACCGAGGAAGACAAGCGCGATGAAGATCGCCAGCGCGCCGGTGATGAGGGCACCAACCACCGGAATGAACGAGCCCAAGAACACCGCAACGGCGATCGGGATAACGAGCGGGAAGCCGCCGTAGAACAGACCGAGGATCCAGGCTCCAGCACCGATACCAACGGCATCCACCGCAGCAACAAAGATTTGCACCTTCACGAAAGTGGTGAGAGTGATCCAACCCGCGCGGCCCGATCCATCAACTGCGGTGCGCGCACGACGCGGGAAGAGACGCACAGTCCACGCCCAAACGCGCTTGCCATCGATCAAAACAAAAATTGTGGCGAAGACGCTGAGCAGCGCACCGGTCAAGACGTGCCCGGCGGTGGAGCCAACGGAAAGAATTCCCGAGACAAGCGCTTCGCTATCGCGTTGAACGATTTCGGTTAGCTGCCCCAAATAGCCGTCGATATCCTGATCGCTCAGTTGGAGCGGAGAGTCACTCAGAAAGCTTCGGAAGTTGTTGAATGCCTCAATGGATTGTTGCTGCAGCGAAGGCAATCCAGCGCGAACTTGGCCGACAACAACAATGACAAGTCCGGAGACGACGGCAAAAAACCCGAGAAGAGTGACGGTAACGGCAAGCCACTTTGGCCAACGATGACGTTCAAGAAATTGAACGAGAGGAACGAGAAGCGCACCGATCAGAATCGCGATCAAGAACGGGATCACGATGTACTTGAGAGTAATGATCAAATAGATCAGCACAGCGATAACGCCAAGCACAACGAGCAAGCGCCAGGAGAACGCTGCGGCAATGGACAGGGCCTCGGGCACCGCTGCCGACTCCGTGGTGTTGGCGCGTGACTGTACCTGACTGGTTGGTTTCGTACGTCGTCCGAATAGCACGTTGCCCATCTTAGTTGTGCTGGAGTGTGCTCTCGCTGCGTGTGACAGGCAGCAGGTGGAGGACTACTTTTTCTCCTTCGGCGGCAAGGCGCTCACCGGCGCACCCTTGAGGCGCACCGTGACTGTTTCGCCGGGCAAGGGATGCCGTTCCACCTCATGCTGGACAGCAACGACGGTTCCGTCGTCGAGTCGCACACGCGTGCGGCGCAGGGAACCCAAGAAGCTCGACGAGATGACCGTGCCGGCGATTCCGTCGGTGGAGAGGGCGATGTCCTCCGGGCGCACGAGCGCGATGACGGGACCATCGGGCATGGGGTCGCCGAGGAGGTTGAGGCTGCAGCCGTGGAGGGTGACTTGGCCGTCGATGAGTTCGGCGGGCATCCGATTGCTGAGGCCAACGAAGTCGGCAACGAAGGCATTGGATGGCGTTGCGTAGAGCTCTTCTGGTGTGCCGATCTGTTCGATACGACCTTCACGCATGACGGCGACTCGATCGGCAACGGCGAGCGCTTCTTCTTGGTCGTGCGTCACAAACACAGTCGTGATGCCGAGTTCGGTTTGTAAGCGACGGATCTCTTCGCGCAACTGCACGCGCACTTTGGCGTCGAGGGCACTCAACGGTTCATCGAGGAGCAGCACGCGCGGACGCGTGACGAGGGCGCGCGCGAGCGCAACGCGTTGCTGCTGGCCGCCGGAGAGCTGATGAGCAAAGCGTTCGCTGTGCTTGGTGAGGCCGACCATGTCCAAGGTTTCGAGGGCACGTTCACGACGACGAGCGGCAGCGACCTTGCGCATCTTGAGACCAAACTCCACGTTCTCGAGCACCGTCATGTGCGGGAACAGCGAGTACGCCTGAAAGACCATCCCGATGTCGCGTTTATTTGTGGGAGTCTCTGCGACATCCACACCATCGATGAGAATGCGACCGCTATCGATGCTCTCAAGCCCCGAGATGCTGCGCAGTGCGGTGGTCTTGCCGCAGCCTGATGGGCCGAGAAGTGCGACGAGTTCTCCGGGCGCAACCTCAAGGTCGATGCTGTTGAGGGCGGTATGCCCAGCGAAGGCCTTGACGACGGCACTGAGCTGAACCGTTGCTCCCGTGGGCTGGGCTGGGCTGGCAGTTGGGGTGGGGCCCGTCAGGCTGAACGTGGCGGTCATGATTTTCTCCTAGAGGGCGTTGCTGAGCCGAGGCGGCCAATGATCAGCAGCAAGACGAAAGCGAGAGCGAGTGCCGCGAGCGCAAAGATGACGGCGACCCACGGGTCAGATTGTGAAACCTGCAGCAGCGCGGTTTGCAGGTTGCGGCGATTGAGCAGGCTCGCGATCGTGAACTCGCCAAGCACAACTGCAATCGAGATGAAGGATGCCGCGAGCACTCCCCGGCGCAGGTTCGGCAACAGAATCTTCCACAGCACGGTCATCCAGCCGGCACCGAGCGTGCTCGCCGCTTCGCTGAGGGTCGTCACGGGGATCGCATCGAGGTTGCCCTGAATGGCGCGATAGGCATACGGCAGCACGGTGATGCCGTAGGCGAAGGCGAGAGTCCAAGTGGAGCCGCCGAGCACGTGCACGACCACCGAGTAGACGGGCGCGAGGCCGACAACGAGCACGATGGCGGGCACCGTGATGGGGATGATGCAGATGAATTCGAGAGTGCGCTTGAGGCGCGGAAACTGCATGTGCACGAGCACCATCGTTGGCAGCAACAGCACGAGCACGATACCGACGGTCACTGCAGCGAGCACGAGCGAGTTCTCGATCGCTTGGTAAAGCCCGCGGTAGGTGCGGGCACTGTCTTCACTGACGAGGCCCGTCCAGTGGCTTGTCGTGTAGTCGCCTGCAAGACCGTTGCGGAAGGTGAACTCGATCATCGCGATTACGGGGATCAAGAAGATGCCGCCGATTATTCCGAGGATGAGGCGGCGCGCAAGAGTGCTGGGCTCGGCCCCAATGCGCACGGCTTGGTTGGCGGGCTTCGCTCGCGGGCTCAGCGGCGCGGCCACGTCGGCGCTCACTTTTGCCACCGCGAGGTGCGAGCCTGCAGCACCGAGTACGCCCACATGACGACGACCATGACAACGATCATCCCGAGCGCAAGAGCACCCGCCATGTTCTCGCGACCCAGCACGGTTTCGCTGACGAGCGCCGCGCGGATCTGGAGGGGAACGATTTGCGAGCCCTGGCTGATGAGCGCGGCGGCAGTAGCGAACGACGAGAAGGCGTTGGCGAAGAGCAGCAGCAACGAGCCGAGGAACGCGGGGGCGAGCACCGGGGCGGCGATGTGACGCCAGTACGCGAAGCGAGTACCGCCGAGCGTTGCGCTGGCTTCGGCCCATTGCGGGCGCAGCGCGGTAAGGGCGGGCAGGAACGTGATCACCATGAGAGGCACCTGAAAGTAGACGTAGGGAAGGATGAGCCCGGGCACCTGATAGAGCCAGACGCCATCCGCAAAAATGTCGATGCCGAAGGTGTCACGCAGGATGACCGTGATGAGCCCCTGCACACCGATCGTCGCGATGAACGCGAAGGCGAGCATCACCCCGCCGAACTGGGCGAGCACGCTGGCCGCCGATTCGATGATCGTGCGCAGGAGTCCTCCGACCTTGGTTCCGAGCATCGCATAGCAAATGAGGGCACCAACGATGGCACCAATCACGGCGGTGATTCCCGAGAGCCAAAACGAGCTACCAAAGGTGGCGAGGATGGTCGGGGTAAACAGTCCCGTGATGTTGTCGAAGGTCAGCGAACCGTCGTCGGAGAAGAAGCCCGTGACCACCGCGAGGATAGTGGGGAGGGCGAGAAAGATGAGAACGTAGGCCGCAAACGGCGTTAGCCCCGCATAAGCGAGGCGACGACGGCGGTTTGACGGCTTGACCAGGGCCACCCGAGGATGGTGCCGAGCGGTGAGCTCGACACCATCCTGTTCGGGCGCTGGCGCGGTGGCTAGCGACACGATGTATTTAGCGAAAGGTGCGTGAGGGAACCAGCGTTAGCTGATTGCCGCAGCCCACTTCTCAGCAAGGATCGTTGCGTTTTCTTCAGCCTGCTCGGGGGTCGGGGTGACCAATTCACCCTCGAGGGCGCCGAGAGCGTCGAGTGCTGCGGTGTCAACGGTTCCGGCATCCTGCAGAGCCTGAATCGTGACGGGGTACGCGCCACCGACGATGAAGAGGTTCTGCGCTTCGGGGCTGTAAAGGAATTCTTGCCAGAGGCGAGCAGCAGCCGGGTGCGGGGCATCCTTGCTGACGGCCTGGTTGTAGAAGCTCGTGTAAACAGCGCCGGGAAGAGTCGTAACCTTCCAGCCGTCAACCGTTGCGGCGGCTGCGAGGTTGTTGTAGCTCCAGTCGAAGGCAACCTTGGTCTCGCCAGCAGCAATGGTTGCTCCCGTGACGTTCACCGGGATGAAGTTACCGGCGTCGTTGAGCTTCTCGAAGAACTCGATACCGGGCGTGAAGTCATCGAGGGTTCCACCGCTGTGAACCGTTGCGAGTCCGACAGCAGCGAAAGCTGCTCCAGCCTGCGTGGGGTCGCCATTCAGCGCAACAGCGCCGCGGTAGTCCGGCTTGAGCAGGTCATCGAGGCTCGTGGGCTCGGGAACCGAGTTGGAGTCATAGCCGATCGACATGCTGCCCGTGTAGTCGTTGACCCAGAGGCCGGTAGCTTCCTTGTTGCCCTCAGGAATTTCATCCCAGTTGGCAACCATGTAGGGAGCGAAGTAGTCGAGGCTGTCGAGCGTGACAGCGGTACCGAGGTCGAAGACGTCCGGTGCGGTGTCCTGTCCCTTGAGATTGTCAGCGGCGGCGATTTCTTCGGCGCTGGAAACATCGGGGTCAGCCGAGTTGACGACGATGTCGTACTTCTCTTCGAAGAGAGCCTTGATCTCCCCATAGTTTGCCCAGTTGTCAGGCAACGCAATGACATTGAGTTCGCCCTCAGCCTGCGCGGCTGCGATAAGAGCGTCCATTCCGCCGAAGTCTTCAACGGTGGTAGCGGTCGATGCGTCAACATCGCCAGCAGCTGCCTCAGTGGTGCTGCAACCACTGAGTGAGATCGCCGAAGCTGCAACGAGTGCAACAGCGGCGAGGGTGCGCTTAGTGAACAAGACTTCCTCCAACGACCGTCACGGCCGCCCGCGCTGTGAGCGGGCAGAGGGTACCGAAACGATCCGGAGTTGACGGTACGCAGCCGTGACTAGTGCTCCCTGTCATCCCGGTAAACGATCGATGAACGACACAAACACAATTGTTCGGCGGGGCTGTCCGTTGCGAGAGAGAATGGATGTCGCTGGCGCTCGGTAGAGTCGAGCCGTGGCTGATTCCCTCTCTGCAGCGCAAGCGCGCCGAGTGCTGCTCGCCGCCCAAGGCTTTGGGCGCGGCAGCGCGAGTGCGACTAACCCTGCGGGGACGCGACAGCTCAACCTGCTCTTTGACCGCATCCGGCTGCTGCAACTCGACTCGGTCAACGTGTTCGAGCGCAGCCACTACCAGCCCGTGTTTGCTCGCCTTGGCCACTACGACAAAGCGGCGCTCGATGCCCTGACGTTCCGCAAACCGACACCGCGCAGCCCCGGTCGCTACGTCGAATACTGGGCCCACGAAGCCGCGCTCATCCCGCTCGAGTCCTGGCCACTGTGGCGCTGGAAAATGGATGCGCTGCGCGAACGCGATTCCGACCGCTACGAATGGGTGCGCAACAACCAAACCATGCTGCAGTGGTTGCGCGAAGAACTCGCCACCACCGGTCCCGTCACCGCGCGCGAGATCGAGCACGACGCGAACAGTCGCACCGGACCCTGGTGGGGCTGGTCCGACGTCAAGCAAGGCCTCGAAATGCTGTTCCGCTGGGGCGAAGTCGTCAGCGCCGGCCGCACCCGCTTCGAACGCACCTACGCGCTCACCGAACACGTTGTTCCGACCGAGCTGCGCGAGCGCGAGGTGAGCCGCGCCGACGCGCATCGCGCCCTTATCGCTGAGTCATCACGGGCGCTGGGAGTCGGCACGGCATCCGACCTCGCCGACTACTTTCGGCTCAAAGGCGTCGACGTGCGCCAAGCTATTGCCGAACTCGTGGATGCCGGCGAGCTAGTTCCCGTGACCGTGCGCGGTTGGGACCAGCCCGCCTGGCTGCACCGGGATGCCCGCATCCCCCGCCGCATCGAGCACGTCGCGCTGCTCTCGCCCTTCGACCCCGTCGTGTGGGATCGCAAACGCGCCGAGCGCATGTTTGGGTTTCACTATCGCATCGAGATTTACCTGCCAGAGCCCCAACGCACCTTCGGCTACTACTCACTTCCCGTGCTGGTGGATGACGCGCTCGTTGGCCGCATCGACCTCAAGACCGATCGCCAAGCAGGCGTACTTCGTGTGCAATCCGCGTGGCACGAAGATGGACTCGATGCGCTGCCCGGAGGCACCGGCGCACTAGCGGAACGCATCGTGCCCACCCTGCGCGAGATCGCACACTGGCAGGGCATGGGCGAGATCGCGGTGACTGGCCGCGGCACCCTCTCCCCCGCCATCGAGGCAGAATTGCAGCGCTAGCTAGAAGCCGCCGCCGATCTTGCCCAGTCGAGCAACGCGCTCAGCGAGCGGAGGGTGGGTGCTGAAGAGACGGTCCATGATGCCCGGCTTCGTCGGATCCGAAATCCACATGTGCGCCATCGTCGAGTTCTGCTTCTTCATTGGTCGGCTGTAATCCGACAGCTTCTGCAAAGCGCTAGCCAGAGCATCCGGGTGACGCGTCGTCAAAGCGCCAGTAGCGTCCGCAAGATATTCGCGCTGACGCGAAATGGACGCCTGCACTGCCGCAGCCACGAGAGGCGAAATGACGAGCGCCGCCAAACCAACCACAATCATGATCGGGTTCGAGTTGTTGTTATTGCCTCGGCCACCGAAGAGGGTGAAGCGCAGTGCAATGTCGGAGATGAAACCGACAGCGACAACAAGGCCGAAGACGATCATCGATACCCGGATGTCGTAGTTCTGCACGTGACCCATCTCATGGGCCATCACACCCTCAAGCTCAGAATCGTCAAGCAAATCGAGGATGCCGGTCGTTGCCGCAACAGCAGCATGCTCCGGGTCGCGCCCGGTCGCAAACGCGTTCGGCGCCGGGTCGTTGACGATATAAACCTTGGGCATCGGCGTGCCCGTCGTGATCGACAAGTTTTCGACGATCCGGTACAACCGTGGATTGTCGGCTTTCTGAATCTCGATCGCGCCACTCATCGCCAACGCCTGCTTTGACGCCGCGAAGTACTGAATCAGCGTGAACGCGCCGGCACCAATGATGGTGCCAATCGTGACCGTCAATGGATCGCCACCCATCAGGAAGCTCAGCGCAAAGCCGAGGAACCCAATAAGGATGACGAACAGGATGATGATCAGAACGGTGTTGCGCTTGTTTTTCGCTATGGCGCGATACATCTAAACTTCCTGGTCACGCAAGGTAGTAAGAAACGAATTAGAACTGAACGCGGGGAGGCTCAGCGATGGAGGCGGCATCCGCGACCTCGAAGAAGTCGCGCTCGTGGAAACCAAGGTTGCGCGCGAACAACGTGTTCGGGAAGATCTTGATCTTGGTGTTGAGTTCGCGCACACCGCCGTTGTAGAAGCGACGGCTGGCCTGAATCTTGTCCTCGGTGTCAACCAGTTCGCCCTGAAGCTGGAGGAAGTTCTGGCTGGCCTGCAGCTGCGGGTACGCTTCAGCAACCGCGAAGATGCTCTTCAGCGCAGACTGCATGTGGTTCTCGGCGGCAGCAGCATCCACCGGGCCCTGAGCGTTCAGAGTCTCAGCGCGAGCCTTTGTTACGGCTTCAAAGACACCCTTTTCGTGAGCCGCGTAACCCTTGACCGCCTCGATGAGGTTCGGTAGCAAGTCAGCACGACGCTTCAACTGCACCGTGATGTCGCTCCACGCCTCGTCAACGCGAACGTTGAGAGTCACCAGCGAGTTATACGTCGACCACAGGTAGATACCAACGATGACGACGAGCAGAACAATGACGCCAAGTACGATCAGGAATTCCATGACTCAACTATAGGGCGCGCTGCTGTGCCTCCACCGAGAAAAATGGCGACAACTGGCCCCCAATCACGGGCGGAACGACTATTTGCTCGGCTTCGTACCAGTGATCCTCGACGTGACAAACTTGCCGAGAAACGGAGAACGCAACAACGCCAAGGAAGCGCGACGTACCCACAGCTGAACGCGGGTGTGCGGCAGGAAGCCACTCGCAGCACGACGCCCGGCGGCCTGCTTCTCGAGAACGACCGGCATCCATTCGTCTTCATATTCAGCAAAGGCGGCACTGAGTTCGACCCCGCTCGTGACTTTCTCCACGAGCAGCACTCCCCCAGCAATCGCCAACGAAGCCCCCTGGCCGGCAAGCAGCGACACTGCTTGGCAAGCATCGCCCGCGAAGACAACACGGCCGCGACTCCACACCGGCAACTCCACCTGGGCGACCTGGTCGTAGTACACGTGCTCCGCATCGGGGCACTTCTCAATGGCCTCAGCGATGTCATCGCCCATCCCTTGATAGGCATCGCGAATGGCCTGCTGGGGGTCAGCCGGAAGAACAGTATCGGCAACCCGGTGCGCCGCAAAAAGCGCCACTGTGCCATTGCGCAGACCATAGAGGCCGACCATGCGATCCAGCTCATCGCTAGAGACCAAGGCGTCACCCAATTTTTTGTGAAGCCGCGGAGAGTCAAAGGTATAGGCGCACGTGTGCATCCCCAGCTGCCGATCGAACGCCGTCGAATGGCCGAACACATCGTGGCGCACCGCCGAGTGGATGCCATCAGCTGCCACCACAATGTCGCCAGAGATACGAGACCCATCAGCCAGCACAGCCGTGACATAGTCCGTGCGATCTTCAACAGAGACGACGGCGCTACCAAAGCGCGCATCGACACTCTCCGGAAGCGCGTCGAACAGCACCTGCTCAAGATCTTGACGCATCAAACTCAAGAGTTTGCCGCCCTCATTAGCCGCCACAATTCCGTAATCGATCGCTTGGCTTCGACCATTGGGCCGAACAAAACGCGCCTCGCTGATCGGGTAGTGCAGTTCACGTAACCGGTCGATGATGCCGATCTTCTCTGCCGCGTCATAGCCGGGGCCAAAGAAATCAATCATGTAACCCTGAGTGCGACGTTCAGGCGCAGCCTCGAGGAGAGTCACCTCCCAGCCCTTGGTCGCCAACTGTCCAGCGACCGTAAGCCCAGCAATTCCTGCTCCACACACAATGGCTTTGATAATCGCGCCCTCTCATTACTGCCCTAAAACCTGACGCAAATAATCGTTCGCAAACACGCGACCGGGATCGAGCCGGTCACGAATCGTCAGGAACTCATTGAAACCCGGATACACGTCCCGCAACGACTCGGCATGCCGGTTATGAAGCTTTCCCCAGTGTGGCCGACCATCATGCGCCACCATAATCGCCTCAACCTCACGGAAATATTCGGTGGGATCTTCGCGCCAATACCGGTGCACCGCGACATATCCGGTGGCGCGCCCCGACGCGGTCGACAGCAGCAGAGAGTCCGCAGCCGCCGAACGCACCTCGATCGGGAAGGAAACTTTCCACCGCCTGTCAGTGATCAATTTTTGGATGGCGGGAACGGCATCCGAAACAGCATCGATGGGGAGGGCATATTCCATTTCGCGAAAGCGCACGGTGCGATCGGTGACGAAGACACTGCTCGACACGTCGGTGAATTCGCGATTGCCCGAGAGCTTCACCGCAAGACGATTGATGGGCGGGATGATCGCGGGCGCGCGGCGACCCGCGGCACAGATGGCGCGGAAGACGCCATTGGCCATGAACTCGTCATCGAACCAACTCGAGAACTTGGTGAGCGGATGCCGCGGCGCATCCCCGGCGAGGCGCGTGTTGCTCTTGGTGAGTGCCGTATCCGTGTGCGGCCACACGTAGAACTCAAAGTGATCGGTTTCGGCGCTGCGTTGTAGCCACTCCTGTAGGACGGTGTCAGCGGGTTCTGGCCGCTCAATGGCATGCAAGAGAAAGGTGGGAACGCATTCGATCGTGACATCAACGAGGATGCCGAGGGCACCGAGTCCCAGCGCTACCGCCGGGAGAAGTTCGGTGTTCTCTGTCGCGCTGATGCGCAGCACTTCGCCCGCCGCCGTGACGAGGGTGACGCCGCGCACTTGGGTGGCGATGCCGCCGAATCGCGCGCCGGTGCCGTGGGTCCCGGTCGAGATTGCACCCGCAATGGTCTGGCGGTCGATGTCGCCCATGTTGGTCAGCGCGAGACCGAGGGGTTCGAGCAGCCCGGGCAGCTGGTACAGGTTGGTGCCGGCCCCGAGAGTGACGTGGGTGCCCTCTACCGCGATCAGACCCTCGAGAGCACTGAGATCGAGGTGCACGCCGTCAGTTGCGGCAATTGACGTGAAACTGTGGCCTGCACCCCATGCTTTGACGGTGAGGCCGTGGTCGCGTGCGAAGTTGACGGTTGCAGCGACCTCCTCGACGCAGGCCGGTTGTGCCAGGAACTCGGGGTGCGCGCTCTCTGAGCGCCCCCAATTGCGCCACTCCGTTCCCGGGCCAAGAGCCGGGGGAAGAGCCGGGGGAAGAGCCGGAGTCTGCGCGGTCGCGCTCACAGAAACGCCTTGCCTTCGCCACGATACGTCGGCACAGTCTCGATAATGCGGCCGTCCTCGACCACGGCAAACTCATTCAGGTGCTCCGACAGCTCGCCCGCTTTGGTGTGCCGAAACCAGACACGGTCTCCGATGTTGAGCGCTTCTGCGCCGGGGCCAGTGAGTGGTGACTGCACCTCGCCCGCGCCCTCGCGCGGCAAATACTTGAGGCCAACGGGCCAGGTGGGCTGGGGCATCCGATCGGGGCTGGGATCACCGGAAGCAATCCAACCGCCACCGTGAACTGTGGCGATGTGGGGCGAAAATTTGCGGTCGACGGAGAGCGCAAACGCGGCAGCCGGGGCCGGAGTGAAGTGGCTGTACTGGTCGAAAAGATGCGGGCCGAACAGCCCGCTGCCTGCCGCCAGTTCCGTCACAGACGGATCGTTGGCTGTGGATTCGAGCGAGCCTGTTCCCCCGCCGTTCACGAACTCAAGCTCAGCGATCTCGCGCACCGAAGCCACAATTTCGCCACGGCGCTCGCGCAGCTCCGTCGCCGAAGAGCGCTGCACAGCATCGAGCACACGACCATAGACCGGCTTGCCCGGCGGACGATTGCCAACCCCCGCAATCTGCGCCTCATAGGCCATCACGCCAACAAGGGTAAAGCCATCACGATCAACGACCGTGCTTGCCAAAGTGCGCGCCTGAGCCGCTGAATGCACCGGCGAGCGGTGCGCACCAACATGCCCGAGCAGAGGCGAATGCCACGACGCATCCACATCAATGCAGACCCGGATCGTTTCGCGGTGTTGGGGCGAGAGCACCGAATCAACAAAGTCGAGGTGCTCGACCGAATCAATCATGATCGTGACACGTTCGGCGAGCGCCGGGCTGGTTCCGAGCGCGGCAATCGCAGCACGGTCCACCGAGGGATAGCCGACCACCACATCATCAATCGAGTCAGCAAGCCAGAGCGCCTCGGCAAGGGTGTACGCGAGAACACCGCGGTAGTCATCGAGGGCGAGTACCGCATCCATTACTTCGCGAACCCGAATTGACTTGCTCGCAACCCGAATGGGAAGACCGGATGCCCGCCTCACGAGATCGGCGGCATTGTGCGAGAGCGCTGCGAGCGAAAGCACCCCATAGGGAGTATCGAGGGCTGCAGTGGCTTCGCTGAGTTGCTGCCAGTACTGCTCGGGAGTGTGCCAGGGGCTTGCAGGGGTGCTGAGCAGCTTCACAAAGTTCCTTCGGGTGCACGGCGATGAGCATCGAAACGCTGGTGAGCCCGGGTGCGGCTTCAGCGCCTTGGTTGCTCAACTTTCTCAGAACGCGGTGTCAAGCACAACGACGTTCACGCCCACCCTTTGCTTGACCCATGCTGCAAGGTGCTCTTGAGTGGAGGAATGACTTTTGCAAACGTAGGAACTCTTGGTGTGAAACTTGGCCACCGCGACGAGGTTGTGGCGATTCTCACGCGCCGCAGCACCGACCTCGATGGGGCCGGATGCCTCAGCTATGAGGTTGGCGTGAGCGACGAGCATCCCGACACTGTGTTCGTTTCTGAGCTCTGGGAATCGGCCGAGGCCCACCAGCTCTCGCTTCAGCTAGCGAGCGTGCAGGCCGCGATCAAGGAAGCAATGCCACTGCTCAACGGGGAGATGGGCGGCAGCCGGTTCGACGTTGTCGGGTCGCCGCTGCGCGACTAATGTTTGCGATGGGTTTCGCGGGTGAAACCGGGAAGGCCGGCGTTCTTGCGCATGATGCGCCAGATTAGCCACGCGAGAAGACCGATTATCGGAAACAGGATGAGGGCGGTGATCCAGAGTGCGGTCATCCACGGAAAAGCGGTGGGATCTCGCACGGTGACCACGATCGCCCAAATCGTAACGATATAGAACGCGATCAACGCGAGTACTAATACGAGCTGTAGACCGGTGAATTCAGCCATGATGTTCCTCCTTGGCGAAACCCTGATGCTGGCTTTGCCCTGAGAGTACTCCCGCCAAGGCGACTATGCCATGCGACGCTCAGGGAAAAGCCATCGCACGAGTAAATAGCCGAGACCAGCCCCCACGAGTTGGGCCGCGATAAAGCCGGGAGCGGACGTGGGCGCGATTCCCGCAAAAGTGTCGCTGAACATGCGGCCGATGGTGATGGCGGGGTTGGCAAAGCTGGTGGAGCTCGTGAAGAAGTAGGCACCGCCGATGTACGTTCCGACAGCGATGGGAGCCAAGCTTGCGCGACCGGTGCGCACGAGGGCGAAGATCACGACGATGAGTCCGGCGGTTGCAACGACCTCGCTGAGAAAGTGTCCCGGAGTGAGGCGCACGGTGGTGCTGAACGTGACGGCGGACTGCCCGAACATGAGGTTGGCGAGAATAGCGCCGCCGATGCATCCGACAATTTGGGTGGGAATGTAGAAGGCGGTGTCGCGCCACGAGCGCAGCCCGCTGAGCGAGTCGACGATCGAGACGACCGGGTTGAAGTGGGCGCCGCTGACGGTCATGAAGACGAGGATGAGCACGCCAAGACCGAATGCGGTGGCGAGAGCATTCTCGAGAAGTTGTAGGCCAGTGTCGCCCGGTGACAGCTGTTGGGCGGCAATACCGGAACCGATGACGACGGCGGCAAGACCGGCGCTGCCCACAAATTCTGCGGTGAGGCGGCGGGCGAGGGCAAGGCTGCGGGGCGCGGTCATTCCGCGATCATACCTAAACATTGATAACTGTCTATGAATCCGTCTCTGACGTTTAGACTGCTGTCTATGTCAGCGACCGGATCCAGCTCGACCGAGCGTGCAATCGCCGAGCGAATCGCTCACAGCATGCGGGCGATCGCCGACCCGACACGAGTGCAGATCTTGCGCCTGCTGATGGATGCCCCGGATGGTCGTCGTGGGGTCACCGACCTCGCCGCGCGCCTCGGACTCACGCAGCCCACTGTCAGTCACCACGTTCGCATCATGGCCAACGATGGCATCCTGCAGAGCGTCCAAGAGGGGCGCCAGGTCTGGTATTCACTCGTACAGTCTCGCCTGAGTGACGTCTTTGATTTTGTGCAATGCTCCCCCGCCGATGCGTCCGCCGCCACCGTTGATTTCCCCGTGCTCGCCCGAATCTCCGACGATCTCGCCCTCCGCTTTGCTGGTGTCTTCTCGCGCGAAACCATCGCCGAATACGTGGCGAGTAGCTATGAACTTTTGCGCCGGGGTTCCCCGCGCGATCGCCACTTGTCGTCGCACACCTCACGATTCGCCGCCGATCGCTTGGGCTCCCTTGCCGATGCGAATGCCGCTGCGGTGACGAATAACGCAGCGGTGACGGATGCCGCAGCATCCGATTCCCCCACCAGCGTGCTGTTCGTGTGCGTGCAGAATGCGGGTCGCTCACAATTGGCGTCCGCGATTTTGCGCGCTCTTGCCGGAGACCGCGTGCGTGTCTTGACTGCCGGCTCGCAGCCCACCGAAACGGTTAACCCCAAGATTGTGGCGGCTCTCGACGAGATTGGCGTTTCGATCGATGGCGAGTATCCGAAGCCTCTCACTGATGAGGTTGTGCGGGGTGCGGATGTCGTGGTCACGATGGGCTGTGGCGATGCGTGCCCGATTTACCCTGGCCGCCGCTACCTCGATTGGGAGCTTCCCGACCCTGCCGACATGGCGATGGATGGCGTGCGTGCCGTGCGCGATGACATCGATCGTCGGGTGCGTGAACTCTTGCAGTCGCTGCCCCGGTGAACGCTGAGTGAACTAGTTGCTCGCGCCGGGGCCACCCCTCGCGCAATCCATAGACAATCATCTATGCTTTAGAAATGACCACCGAGACTGCCACCGCCGCTTCCGAGATCCGCAAGCCTGTTGTACTTTTTGTCTGCATACATAACGCTGGGCGTTCGCAAATGGCCGCCGGCTACATGACCGCCCTGTCGAACGGCGCCGTCGAGGTGCGCTCGGGCGGTTCTGAGCCCGGCAACGAGATCAACCCGACCGCAATCTTGGCGATGGCAGAAGAAGGCATCGACATCTCGCAGGCGGTTCCCCAACTCATGACAACAGACCAGGTTCAAGCCTCGGATGTTGTCATCACGATGGGCTGCGGTGACGTCTGCCCGATCTTCCCCGGCAAGCGCTACGAGGACTGGGAGCTCGTCGACCCTCGCGGCAAGGGCCTCGATGAAGTGCGCCCGATTCGCGATGACATCAAGGCGCGCATCCAGAAGCTTCTCGCGGAGATTCTGCCCGCCTAAGTGAATCCAGATCTAACGCATGAAGGCGGCCGCAATGCGACCGCCTTCATGCGTTAAGCGTTCACTTACCTGCCGATTGCACGGCCAGCGAACGCGATTAAACACTGTGCCCCGACAGGGACTCGAACCCTGACTGTGATGATTTTAAGTCATCTGCCTCTGCCAATTGGGCTATCGGGGCACGCCCCACGCAGTGCGTGGGGCTCAGCAAATACTACTTGGGGCGTGAGGCGAATTCTTCGAATGCGCGGCGCGGTTCTACGCGTGCCTCGATCGAAATGGTGTCGCGACCCCAGAAGAAGTTCGTGATCCAGTTGCTGAAGACACGAGCCTTACGCTCGAACATCGGCATCGCCATGCCGTGGTATCCGCGGTGCATGAACCACGCCGGGAAGCCCTTGACCGCGATTTTGCCGGACTGGAAGACACCGTGGTAGAGGCCGAGACCGGCAACTGCACCCTGGTTCTTGTGGAAGTAGTCCTTGGTGCCTTCGCCACGAAGCGAGGCGACGATGTTCTTGGCCATGAGCTTGGCCTGGCGAACAGCGTGCTGAGCGTTCGGAACGCAGAAGCCGCCAACGCCACCACCGGTGAGGTCAGGAACAGCACACACATCGCCAGCACCCCAAGCACCCTCGACAACGCCGTCGTCGTTGATAACACGGAGGTCGGCCTGCACGCGGATGCGTCCACGCTCTTCAATGGGGAGATCAGTGCTGCGCACAACCGGGTTGGCCATCACGCCAGCAGTCCACACGATGGTGTCTGACTCGAAGCTTTCGCCCGTCGACAGCTCAACGACGCCGCCGACAGCAGACTTCAGCTGGGTGTCGAGGTGAATCTTGGCTCCACGCTCGTCAAGGTTCTTGATAACCCACTTGCTGGTCTCCAACGAAACCTCGGGCATGATGCGGCCCATGGCTTCGATGAGGTGGAAGTGAGTGTCTTCGAAGTTGAGGCTCGGGTAGAGCGGCAGCAGCGATGACGCCAGGCTCCGCATTTCGCCGAAGGCTTCAATACCGGCGAAGCCGCCACCGACAACAACGAACGTCAGCAGACGGTCGCGCTCAGGACCAGCTGGCAGGTTCGATGCCTTGTCGAAGTTGGTGAGAAGACGGTCACGAACAGCAACAGCCTCTTCAATCGTCTTCATGCCAATTGCTTCGTCAGCAACACCCGGAATCGGGAACGTGCGCGACACAGCACCGGCGGTGACGACGACGAGGTCGTAATCCATCTCCCACGAGTCACCAACCTCTGGCTGAATCGTTGCCGTCTTTGTGGCGTGGTTGATTCCGGAGACCTTCGCCGTGACGACCTTGGTGGTCTTCAGGTGGCGACGGTGAGGAACAACCGCGTGGCGAGGCTCGATGGAGCCTGCAGCAACCTCAGGCAAGAAAGGCTGGTAGGTCATGTAAGGAAGAGGGTCAACCATGGTGACCTCTGCTTCACCGCGACGCAGCCACTTTTCGAGCTTACGAGCAGTGTAAAAACCGGCGTAGCCGCCGCCGACAATCAAGATTTTTGGCACGAGTCAGAGTCTCCTAAAAGGGGCAAGTTCGCCACCAAACCTACTCTGTCTCGCGCGTACTCCTAAACCGACGCCAGAACGCAAGGCCCCAGACAGCGAAAATTGTCAGAAAAATGCCATAAACAGCAAGTGGTACCCCCACATTGCGAAGCATGCTCACTGTTGGGAGCAGTGTTCCGAGCGGGCTAACCGGGCCAGCGGCATCCGGAACACCATCAGTTTCGGGCGCTGGGGCGGGGGTAGAACTCGAGCTCGGAAGCGGCACAGGGATCGACTCTGCACGACGATAAATAGTTATCCACTCGGCCAGGCTGCCCATGGGATTCGCATTGACCAACGGCACGGAAGCCTTCACAGCAGCTTCAGCATCTATCAGCCCGAAACCGTAGATCGCATCGGTGCCAGGCGCACCAGTGTCATGCGCGGTCTTCACAATGCGATTGATGACGTTGGCAGCATCAAGTTCAGGATGCGCGGCTCGCACAAGCGCCACGATGCCCGCCACGATCGGAGTTGCCCCACTGGTTCCGTTCCACAGCACGTGCGAACCGCCAGGAGCAACACCCACGAGATCTTCACTTGGCGCCGCAACACCAATGGTGATGCCCTGAGTGGAAGCGTTGAAGCTCGCCACACCGTTCACGTCGACACCGGCGACCGTCAGAACACCCGGCATCGTGGCCGGGGCGCCAACCGACGTTGTTCCACTGCCACGGTTTCCCGCCGCCGCCACCACGACAACATTGTTATCCATGGCGTAGAGGAATGCGCTGTCCCAGCTCAGAGGCCAATCCAAGGTTTCGCGAGTGAGCGACAGGTTGATGACATCCGCGCCCTGATCAACGGCGTAACGCACGGCTTGAGCAATCTGGTCATCCGAACTGATCGGTCCACCAGTGAAGCCTATCGAGATCGCCAAAATATTGGCTTCGGGTGCAGCGCCAAGCACACCGGAATCGGTGCCTGTGCCACGACCGGCAGCCAGCGACGCCACGAGAGTGCCATGGGCGGGGTTCTCGTCACCGACCGGAGTCTGCCCATTGGGCGATCCCTTGCCAGAAAAATCTGTTCCGCCGGTAACCGCACCGACAAGCTCTTGCACACTGCCATCGACGCCGGTGTCGATCACGGCGATAGTTACCCCGGCACCCTTGGTGACTTGCCACGCAGCCTCGATGCCGTACTCCTGCAGCCAGTACTCCTGATCACGAACCGCATCCGCGTAGGCAGGCGTAGCAACCAGCAGCGAGGCCACACTCGCCATCAGAACTGCGCCAGCCGCCCACCGCTTCATGGGCCGCTCTCCCCCGCCGCGTTCGCTGAAGCAACATTGGCAGAGTCGGCGTCGGCCTCGGCGACTGAATAGTCGGGGCACTGGCATACCGTCGGGGTCCACGACGCACGCTCAAGGGCGATGTCGCCAATGGGGTTCACTCCGGGGCCGGCGGCGAGCGAATGCCCGACCAAGGCGTGCAAGCACTTGACTCGAGTGGGCATGCCGCCAGCAGAAACACCGGCAAGCTCTGCAACGACCTCGATGCCATCGCGATCAGCAATGTAGGCGTCATGCGCTGCTTGATATTGCTCAGCGATTTCGCCCTCAAGCAGTGCTGCAAGTTCTGGCATGTGCCCTTCGGCTTCCAGCGTCGACACGGATGCCGTCGCCGCCGGGTGGCACAGGTAATAGATGGTGGGAAACGGCGTTCCATCGCTCAAGCGCGGCTTGGTCGAAACCACGGTTGGCGCGCCACACACGCAGCGGGCGGCAATGCCGATCACGTCACGGGCGGGGCGACCTAGTTGGAGCGACACAATGCGCACATCTTCATCGCTGACGGTGTCAAACGGTGGGGTGGTCATTGCGTTGGTCCTTCAATCACGGGGGCGGTCAGCTTGTCTGGCGCATCTTCAGTGAGACCAGCAGTGTAGATGGATGACACGAGAGTTGTCACCCAATCAATTTTGGTGGTCTGGATGCTCGTGCTCACGGGCACGCCGTCGTTGGTGGTTACATCGGCGGCGTCGCCGGTAACCAGGTAGCTCACTTCGCCGGGATAGACGTAGTACAGCCGGTCACGGGCTTGCGACTCGATGTAGGCGCGATCGTTCCATCTGGCGGCATTCTCGGTGAGGTCGTCAACAGATTCTTGGGCCTCATCCACTTCTGTCTGCAACTGCGCGATGGTTTGCTGTTGTTCGATCAGGATGCGCAGGTTGGGCGCAAGAACGATCACGGCGAGTATGAGCAAACCGAGCATGAGCACGGTGAAGCCCGAGAAGCGGATCGTGCGCAACCAGTGTTCTGGCGCGCTCTCCTCGGGCAGCGTCACCGCTACCTTTTTTGCTCGTACTCGCCTAGCCATGCGTTCGATGCTAGACGACGCTGACGGGCGCTAGCCGACGAACCGCGGGAACGCGGAACGGCCGGCGTAAACTGCGGCATCGCCGAGCTCTTCTTCGATGCGCAGAAGCTGGTTGTACTTAGCTACGCGCTCGGATCGAGCCGGTGCACCAGTCTTGATCTGACCGGTGTTGAGCGCGACAGCGAGGTCAGCAATGGTGGTGTCTTCTGTCTCACCGGAACGGTGCGACATGACGGCCGTGTAGCCGCTGCGCTGTGCGAGAGAAACTGCGTCGAGGGTTTCGGTGAGCGAACCGATCTGGTTCACCTTCACGAGGATCGAATTCGCCGTTGCGAGCTCGATTCCCTTGGCGAGACGCTTGGGGTTGGTGACGAACAGGTCGTCTCCGACGATCTGAGTCTTGGCACCGATCTCGGTGGTGAGCTGAGCCCAGCCCTCCCAGTCATCTTCGTCAAGCGGGTCTTCGATCGATACGAGCGGGTACGCAGCAACGAGTTCCGCGTAGTACGCGCTCATGTCGCCTGCCGACTTCGAGGTTCCTTCAAAGGTGTAAACACCATCTTTGTAGAACTCGGTGGCGGCAACGTCAAGACCAACAGCAATGTCCTTGCCAGGCGTGAAGCCGGCCTTCTCGATGGCTTCCATGAGCAGGTCAAGAGCCGCGCGGTTGCTGGAGAGGTCGGGGGCGAAGCCACCCTCGTCTCCGAGGCCGGTGCTGAGGCCCTTGCTCTTGAGCAAGCCCTTGAGCACGTGGTAGGTCTCTACGCCCCAACGGAGGCCCTCGCTGAAGGTGTCTGCACCGTGCGGGAGGATCATGAACTCTTGAATGTCGACGTTGCTGTCGGCGTGCGATCCACCGTTAATGACGTTCATCATCGGCACGGGAAGCACGTGGGCGTTTGGTCCGCCGAGGTAGCGGAAGAGGGGAAGGTCTGCAGAATCCGCAGCAGCCTTGGCAACAGCAAGCGAGACACCGAGGATCGCGTTGGCGCCCAGGTTCTTCTTGTTCTCGGTGCCATCAACGGCAATGAGCTCAGCATCAACGAGACGCTGGTCGGAGGCGTCGAGGCCTTCAATGGCGGGGCCGAGGTCGTCGATTACGGCGTCAACAGCTTTCTGCACACCCTTGCCGAGGTAACGGTCTTTGTCACCGTCGCGAAGCTCGTAAGCCTCAAACGCACCGGTGGATGCTCCCGAAGGAACTGCGGCGCGAGAAACCACACCGTCGTCGAGCAAAACTTCGACCTCAACGGTCGGGTTGCCCCGAGAGTCAAGAATTTCACGGGCGCCAACTGCTTCGATCAAGGCCACAGGGGATCTCCTTCAAGAAAGATTGTTTGGACTAGTAGTGGTGGATGTCCGGGGGAAAGCCTACTCCGAGCCAGCGATCGATGCCGACTCAGCAGGTAACTCTGAGTCTCGCGGTGCTGGAGCGCGAAACTGTCCTGTCGCCAACAAAACGATGACAAGGACCAGAGGAACGAGCCATCCAGTCCAACCCAAAATTGTTGCCTCGAGCGGGCTAAATACCTCGCCAGCCATGACAAACACCAACGAGAACCCTGCCGCCGCGTTAAAGGCGCCATGCGCGAGAGCTGCTGGCCACACAGACTCTGAGCGGATGCGCAGCCACGAGAACACCGCACCGATCACGATTGTCATGCCAACCATCGCGCTGAGCGCGAGCCACCCAGGCGCGTCGCCGTAGTTGTAGCCGAGCAGGATGAGGGGTGCGTGCCATAAGCCCCAAATAACACCCGAAATCAGAATCGCGGGCACAGCGCCCAATGTCAGCAGTTTGGGCAATAACCAGCCGCGCCATCCCAACTCCTCGCCAAGCGCCGGAATCACGTTGATGACCGAACCAATGAGCACATTGATGAACTGTGCTGCGACAAGGAGAGCAATCGGCACGGGAAGCGGATCTTGCCCGAGAGCCTCGAGTTGGGCATCCACTGTCTCTTGGAAGCCCGAGAAGTCAACGAAATCTGCCGGGTAGACGCCGAAGACCACGCCGACGAGCAGCGCTGCGAGGATCAGCGCCGGAGGAACAAACAGTGCCAATGCCAAATACTTCAGAAAGCGCCCGACCGGTCGAACCGACCCCAACCCGAGCGCACGGCGTCGCGAGCGACCATCGGGGTGTTTTTCGACGAAGAAAACAACGACAAGAGCAGCGATAGCTGGCGTGAACATTATCGCCAACGCAAAGACAATAAAGAGTGGACTCTCGAGGCCCCCGCCGAACCACAATGGCAGAGCAATAAGCCACGACAGTCCGAAACTTAGCCCTAAGAAAATGGCAATCGGAGCGATCTTGCGCATCACAGCTTCCCCTCGACGTCGAAGTGCCGTTGCCTGATAGCTACTGCGCAGCGAGCGGCTTGAATTCAAGGCTAGCAACCGTTCCAGAATCCGCGCGGACGGCAGCGAAACTGGTGAAGCCAGCTTCGCGCAACTGTTCGAGCAATTGCGGCAGTTTTCGAGGGCGAACCTCGAGTCGCACGCGCTTGCCCTCACGAATCAATTCGGCCTGCAAACGAACGATCGTAGCCGGATCAACATCGGTGTCATAGACGAGAGCAATCTGGTCATCGCTAGCCGCATCATCCAACTCAACAAGATCGACAAGGCGCTCGAAACCGAGCGAGAAACCGACAGCGGGCACATCGCTGCCCAAGAAACGACCGATCATTCCGTCGTAGCGACCTCCGCCCCCCAGCGAGTATCCGAGTGACGGGTGAGTCACCTCGAAGATCGCTCCCGTGTAATAGCCCATCCCCCGAACCAACCACGGATCGAACTCAATGAGCGCGCCAGAATCACCACGGCCCGCCTCGACCGCGTGGCCGATTGTTGCGAGCTCGGCGATCACTGTTTCATTCACGCCGGCGGGAAGTACCGCCCGGATGGCATCTGCCGTGAACTCAGGCTTCGATTCCGACTGCGGGCGCTGCAAAAATTCGGCGAGCGCGGCGACCGGGGCGTCAGGGAACGCACGCTCACGCAACTCGGCGACCACTCCATCCGGCCCTAACTTGTCGAGCTTGTCGACAGTGATGAGCACAGCTTCGTGCTCCTTGGCCGGAAATCCGAGCACGCTGAGCGCACTCGTGAGAAGGCGGCGGTCGTTGACTCGGATCGTGCACCCGGCAATGCCGAGGGCGTCGAGCGTCGCCGCCGTGGCAGTGATCAGCTCGATCTCTGCACTCGCGCCAGGCTCACCCATAATGTCAATGTCGCACTGCACGAACTGGCGGTAGCGGCCCTTCTGTGGTCGCTCCGCTCGCCAGACCGGCGCGATCTGAATTGCACGGAACACCTTCGGCAGTTCGGCACGGTGGCTGGCATAAAACCGGGCGAGCGGCACGGTGAGGTCGAAGCGTAACCCCAAATCGGCAAGATCGAGCGCTTCGGATGCCGCCTGCAGCTTGTCTGCTGTGAGCCCCCGCTTCATGACGGCGAAGGCAAGTTTCTCGTTGTCGCCGCCCAATCCGGCGTGGAGCCGTGAACTGTCTTCCATCACGGGAGTTTCAATCTCGTCGAAACCGTGGGCCCGGTAGCTGCCGCGAATCACACCGAGTACCCGCTCACGGCGAGCTTTATCTGCGGGGAGGAAGTCTCGCATGCCGCGAGGAGGATTAACAGTTGACGCCATGATTTCTATTCTCTCGCACGCGGCGAGGTTTCGTGGCTAGCGCGCGACTTCGCCGATTAGCGCTTCAACTCTTTGCCGATGGTGGCGCACCGCAGTCTCAAAGACGGCGGCGGATGCATCAATGTCCTCATTGAGCACGAGATCGAATTGCACACCGTGGAAGGTGTTGATGAGCAACCACGACTCTATTTCGGCGTGCTGGCGGTCAATGCCGAGCGCCACCAGCGCCCTGGTGCCGAGTTCAACCCACTGCATGAAGTAGTTGCGTGTGATGGAAAAATCGTCGCGATCGACGGCTTCGAGCAGCCCTGCTTCGAATTCGAGACGTTGGCGATGCAAATTTTCTGGCAATTGGGTCCACTGCCAAGAAAGATACAGGCTAGAAAAGTACTCTTCTAGCGTGCTTGCGGGCAGAGCAGATGCTTCTTCGGGGGTGACCCCGCGGGCATTAGCGCGAACGATCTCACGAATTAGTTCAGTTCGAGTGCCGAAATGGTAAACGAGCGTGAAAGTGCTCACGTCGAGAGCTTTCGCTAGAGAACGAAAAGTGAGACTAGACAGCGGCTTATCAACAAGAAAATAGAGTGCCTGTTGGATCAACGCTGGCTTGCGAGTCGGGTCGGGTGTGCGAGCCATGGTTATTAACATAACGGTTGTTTGCTTATCAAGTCGGCAACGGTTATGATTTCTCCTTGTGCCACCTGACTGTTAGTGACACCACAACTACTTGAATACCCCTCACCAGGGGCTTCTCCAACGCTGGATCGGTAGGCCGGGTAATCCCACCGATCCGCTAGCGCGCGATGCCTTCAATTAGATGATCGACGTGCGATCACATGTCTCATCTATTGGCATTGCGCCGGTGCCCTCTCTATTCGGGTTAGGGAGGGCACCACCCTTTTAATCTTCGTTTGACTCCAGCTCGTGCGCCTGAATCTCGTTACTCAAACCACGCACTGCCGTGCGCAACGCTCGCTCTGAATCGAGACCATTGGCTTTGGCGGACGCAACAATCGCCAGTAATAGCGGACCAAGTTCGTCTTCTTCTGTGACGTTGATTGCGCCAGGAACCGTGGCATCCAGTAGTCCAACTTTGTGCGCGCGACCCAGCATCTTGTCTGCGAGAGCCAGCGCTGGCATTGCCATCGGGATGCCATCGACCGCGCTCGTGCGGTGCGGTTTTTCAGTCTTCTTGAGGTCATCCCACACAGCAATGACGTCGTCGGCAGTTTCTGCGGTTGTGTCGCCGAAAACGTGCGGATGACGACCAACCATTTTGGCGGTCATGTTCGCGGCAACATCTTCGAGCGTGAAACGCCCTTCTTCGGCAGCAATATCCGAATGGAAGAGAACCTGATAGAGCACATCCCCGAGCTCTTCCACCATGTCAGTCGGCTCGCCAGCCTCAATGGCTTCAACAAGTTCGTAGGTCTCTTCAACCAGATATTGAACGAGCGACTCGTGGGTTTGCTCGCGATCCCAGGCACAACCGCCCGGCGCCCGAAGCCTTTCCATGGTGCCGATCAGTTTTTCGAGTTCAGGGTGCGTGGTCGCAGGCTCGGTCATGCACCCATCTTCGCACTCTAGAAAATAAGCGAAGATCACGTACTGCTTGTGGGCATGTCCTGTCTTCGGCGACCTGCATGCGGCCGCACTATGGATTCCGTGGTTAAAGCGAACAAGCGATCTCTCCCCGCTACCGCTGCCACCCCTCAGCGATCAGCGGCTGGCCGATTGACCGGCGCAGTCATTCGCCTTTTCCGACCTCTGCTCAAAGTGAATCTGCTGGGCTACCGGATAGAAATCGCCAACGCCCTCTTTCCCGATGGCCCGGCTGCTGGCGAGGTCGCTGGTCCTGATCCGGTTCGGTTGCTCTTTATCGGCGATATCGCTGTTTCTAGTTACAACCTGCGGAATCATGGTCTCGGGCTTGCCTCACAAACGGCTCGCTATGTTGCACGAGACCACGGCATCGGATGCTCGTGGACGACGATCTCGGACACCGAGCTAACGATGACTCGCGCAGCCCGAGCGCTCGAGTCTGAGGCTCTGGACGTCGATGCCGTGATCGTCGTTGTTGGTCCACCCGATGTTTTGTTGGGAACTACCAGCGCCGAGTGGTCTCGCAGTCTGAAACAGATCACTGAGGCTGTACGTAACAGCACGAACCCTGACTGCCCGGTGATCGTCGCCGCAATCCCCCCTATGCACCGTTTTCGCGCTATGCCCATCTTCGTTCAGCGCATCCTCTCGCTGCAGGTCCAGCGACTCAACCGCGCCTCGGTCGCTGTGGCATCTTCACAGACCACATTGATCTACTCTCCTTTTCCCAGTCTCTCGGCACCCGGAGTGTTCATCGAAGATGCGTTCAATTGGCGCACCGTTCACAACCATTGGGGAAAGCAACTCGGTGCAGTGACGTCACGGGCGTTGAAGCCGGGCACGGCGCGCTCCTAGGTCTCATGCGAGAATCGTCGAGTGTTAGTCACGCGCAAACTTCTCAACAAGCTCGGCTTCACGACCGCAGCGGCCTTCACCGTCATCCTGGCAATCTCGGGGTGCACTGTTTCCTCAACGACCGTTACGCCCGCACCGGTCTCTACAAGTTCTGCCCCAGCGATTCCTTCCAACGCTTTCGCGGCGACCGTCAACTATGTGCACGATGGTGACACGCTTTACCTCGATGATGGAAGCACCGAACTCAAGGTGCGACTGATCGGAATTGACACCCCAGAGCTTGACAGCAAGCAAAACCCTGACGCGGGAGAATGCTACGGCGAAGAGGCCAGGGAGCTGCTCAGAGACTTTCTTCCCGAAGGCACTCCCGTGTGGGCGTCAGAAGATCGCGAACCGGAAGATCGTTACGGGCGCTCGCTGCTCTACGTCTATCTCGACGATGGAACCTTCGTGAATCTTGCCATGATCGAATTGGGGGCCGCCCAAGCACTCAAGGTGGGGCTCAATGACCGCTATTGGCCCGAGCTTCGCGCTGCCGAAGACGATGCGCGCTCGGCGGGACTCGGCATGTGGGGTCGTTGCTAGCGGTCGATTTCCCACTAGATTGGTCTGACCACTCACCACTGGGAGACTACTTGTGATTTGCATCGAAGCAATCAACTTGCACGTTACGGCCATCAAAACGCGGATTCCCTTTCGCTATGGAATCGCCGAGATGACCGCAGCCCCGCACGTGGTTGTCGAGGTGATCATCCGCTCCGATTCGCAGACCGCTCGCGGCCTCGCCTCAGAACACCTCCCTCCGAAGTGGTTCACCAAAGACCCCGACTCGCTCTTCGTTGATGACGTTGACGACCTCGTCGTCGCCATCGAGAGCGCTGCGGCACTCGCTCGAGGCACCGAAGCCGAAACACTGTTCGAGCTGTGGTGGTCGCTCCACCAACGCCACACGACCTGGGCCGCCGAGCACGACGTGCCGGGGCTCGTCGCCGGTCTCGGCACAAGCCTAATTGAACGGGCACTCATCGACGCAACCTGCCGCCTCCTTGAATTGCCATTTTTCCGCGCAATCCACACCGAGACGTTCGGAATTGACCTCGGCCGAATTCACCCGGAACTAGCCGGGCGCACTCTGGCGGAGTTCGTGCCAGCCGAGCCTGCATCAACGATCGCGATTCGGCACACCGTTGGGCTCTCTGATCCTCTCAGCGATGATGAAGTTCAGGATGATCCCGCCGACGGTTTGCCCGTCAGCCTGGTCGCCGTGCTCAAACATCACGGGGCAAAGTACCTGAAGATCAAGACGGCCGGCAACGCAAGCAACGATATTCCTCGCCTCAAGCGAATCGCCGCGCTCTGCGCCGAACTCGATATTGACGCGCAATGGACAATTGATGGCAACGAATCAATGCGCACGGCATCCGAGTTGCGGGCCTGGCTCGACGCCCTCACCGCTGATGCCGAAGTGGATAGCCTGCTGAGCGCAAAGCTCATTGCCATCGAGCAACCAATCCACCGTTCGCATGCTCTCGACGAGTCGAGCCGAGCTGACCTTCAGCATGTCGGCACGCGCTTTCTTGTCATCATTGACGAGTCGGACGACGCGCTCGACACCGTTCGACGCGCGATGGACCTTGGTTACGCTGGCGGCACCTACAAGGGCTGCAAAGGCGTCATCCGTGGTCTTGCCAACGCTGCGTTAGTGAACTCTCGCGCCCGACTGGATGCCTCAGGCCGGCCGTCAACGATCCTTACCGCCGAGGACCTCTCGACAGTGGCTCCGCTCACGCTCAATCAAGATCTTGCTGTCGCTGCCACCATCGGGCTCACCCATATCGAGCGCAACGGCCATCACTATTGGGGAAAGGCAGCGCCCCTAACGGCAAGCATCGACCGCGAACTGGTCGCAGCCCACCCCGACTCCTTCGCGCGCAGCGGCGACGGGCCGGCCAGGCTCACCATCACCAACGGCGAAGTGCAGCTCGGCACAATTCTGGCCGCTCCCTTTGGCGTGGCGCTCGACCTCGATGTGAGCACCCTTGAGCCACTGACTGTTGAAACCGCGCGAAGGATTGCCGGTGCCTAAGACTCCCGGCGATCGTGCCAGCTTTACGGTTCTGCCCATTGCGAATGGGCAGGTCTATAACAGCGTTCTGCAACGACTCGTCAGCTACCTAGAGACTCTAGAATCCGGCGACCGCTTGCCGTCAGAGCGTGCACTTTCTGAAGAGTTTTCAGTGAGCCGCGTCTCGCTCCGCGAGGCACTGCGCTCGCTTGAGAGCATGGGAAGAATCGAGATCCGGCGAAACTCTGGCAGCTTCGTGCGTGAGCCTCGGTCCAATCCGATGACGGATTACCTTCGTCGCGTCACGCCCTCAGGTGAGGCATCGCTCAACCAGCTAGTCGATGTGCGTGCCGCTCTTGAGGATCGCGTCGTGCTGTTGGCTGGCAGCGAACCACGAGATTACAGCGCTGTTCGCAGCCATCTCGCCGAGGTTGAGTCTGAGATTACTGACGCCGCGCCTTCAGGCAGTCTCGATGTGCGTTTTGAGGCTCTGCTTGCGCGTTTGACCCAGAATCGGCTGCTTATTGAGTTTCAGCGCACGACGCATGAGTTGTGGATCGAAACGTGGGCGAGTTGTGGGCGGGCACCCGGTGACCGCTCTGCGCTTCTGGTCGAACACCGCGAAATATTGGATGCTCTCGAGACTGGCGACACCGCGCTAGCTCGCGTGCGCATGGCTGCTCACGTAGACCGCAACGCGCTCTAGCACCGAAGCCGGACGCGCTTCGAGCGCGAGCCTAGTCTCGTGGACCAATTCTGCATTCGTTTCTGGAAACGATTGTGGAACCGCTACTAGTGTGGTTGGATCGTGATCGACAAAGGGAAGGTGACGATGGCGTCCTCGTCTGGAATCGATTCTGAAAACCCCGCTTATGCGGTGCTCCATGCGGGGACTGTGATCCCCGCCCATCTGCTTGCCCTCACAGCGCAACGCTCCCTCGACGAAACGCGACAGCGCGCTCTCACCCGCTACTACCTCGATTCCGGAGTCGGCGGCCTCGCCGTCGGCGTGCACACCACCCAATTCGGTATCCGAGAGCGCGGCCTCTATTCCCGAGTGCTCGAGCTCGCCGCAGAAGAATCCCGCACGTGGACCTCTCGCCCGATCGCGCTCGTCGCCGGACTCATCGGAGACACCGAGCAGGCCACAAGTGAAGCCCGAACCGCAGTTCAACTCGGCTACCACGCTGGGCTACTCAACTTGGCGGCCCTCAAATCATGGAGCGAAGACCAACTCCTCGAACACTGTCGCACGATAGCCGCCGAGATCCCCCTCATCGGGTTCGCGCTCCTGCCAGAAGTCGGCGGATTTCATCTCTCATTTAACTTCTGGCGGCAGTTCGCCGAAATCGAGAACGTCATCGCGATCAAGATGGCGCCGTTCAATCGCTACCGCACCCTCGACATCGTGCGCGCGGTCGTTGCCGCTCGCGCCGAAGACCGAATCGCGCTCTACACCGGCAATGACGACCACATTGTGCTCGACCTGCTGCAACCATTCGCGATTCCGCGGGACAATGGCACCGTCACGGTAAGAATTCGCGGAGGATTGTTGGGCCACTGGAGCGTGTGGACCCACACCGCCGTAGAGCAGTTCACCGAGATCACCGCCCCAAGCACGGGCGCCTCCAACGAACTTCTTGCGCTCGACTCTGTCGTCACCGACTGCAACAGCGCAATCTACGACGCCGCTAACGACTTCGCTGGCTGCATCCCCGGCTGTCACGAAGTACTTCGCCGCCAAGGACTATTTGAGGGCGTCTGGTGCCTCGACGAGAACGAAACTCTGTCACCCGGTCAGCTCGAGGAAATCGACCGAGTGTATTCAGAGCATCCGCAAATGAACGACGACGACTTTGTGCGCGCCAACCTCAGCCGCTGGCTGAACGAGCACCGCGCTACCCACTCCGCACCCATCAACCGAGGACCCCACTATGTCTGAACGCACCGCCGCGTCCACTCTTGATCACACTCCCTTGCCCGACCACTTTGAAGATGCCGCCCACCTCGAGGAGTTCATGTCGCTGCCGACCCAGGCCACGATCGACGAACTTGCCACTCTCGACGGCGACATCATCATCCTCGGAGTCGCCGGAAAAATGGGAGTAACTCTCGCCCGCCTCATCAAACGAGCAGCACCCCAGAAACGCGTGATCGGCGTTGCCCGCTTCAGTGATGAAGGATCGCAAGCACACCTCAATAGTTTCGATGTCGAAACCATCGTGTGCGATCTGCTCAATCCGGATGCTGTCGCTGCCCTTCCGCAGGCCGCGAACGTTATTTACATGGCCGGCCTCAAGTTCGATTTCCGGGGTCGGGAAGGATTCCTGTGGGCGATGAACACCTACGTTCCCTCGCTAGTGGCGCAGCATTATCGCGACTCGCGAATCGTGGCACTCTCGACCATCCACGTGTATCCCTGGAGCGATTCGCGCCGAGGCGGTGTGACCGAAGAGAGCCTGCCGCTAGCCCGTCCCGGTGAATACGCCAACTCAGTAGTTGGCCGCGAACGGATGTTCCAATACTTCTCCGAGATCAATGAAACACCGGGGCGGTTGGTGCGCTTTGTCTACGCCATCGACATGCGATACGGAGTTTTTCAAGAAATAGCGGATTGGGTTTTCAACGAAGTTCCCATCCCGCTCGACACCGGCAACGTGAATGTGATGTGGCAGGGAGATGCGATCAACCACTTCGCGCGTCTCCTCACTCGCTGCGAGACACCGGCGACACCGATCAACATCGGAGGGCCCGAGACAGTGAGCGTTCGCTATCTCGCTGAGGCCTTCGGTCGCGAATTCGGTATAGAGCCAATCTTTGTGGGCACCGAGAGTGAATCCAGCCTCACGGTGAACTGCGACCGCGCCGCTCAAGAACTCGGCAACCCCATCATTCCCGTCAACGTCATGGTGCGGTGGGTTGCCCATTGGGTGCGCAACGGTGGCGAAACCTATGGCAAGCCGAGCAAGTTCCAAGTGCGCAACGGCATCTTCTAAACCTCGACCGTCAACACGATTGGCTACACCATGCTTTCCGGCATTCGCGTTCTCAGCTTCACCCACTTCTTGCAGGGCCCCTCAGCGAGCCAAATTTTGGCAGACCTCGGTGCCGACGTGATCAAAGTTGAGCCGCCATCGGGTGCTTTCGAGCGCTCCTGGACAGGCCCGGGTCGAATGATCAACGGCGTCAGCCCGTTCTTCACACTCGCGAATCGCAATGTGCGAAGCCTTGCCGTCGATCTGAAGAATCCGGATGCGCTCGAGCCGCTTCTCGAACTAGTTCGATCCAGCGACGTCCTCATCGAAAGCTTTCGTCCTGGTGCCCTCGATCGACTCGGCCTTGGCTATGACACGCTGAAAAAGATCAACCCGCGACTCATCTACTGTTCGCTGTCGGGCTATGGATCTGACGGACCCTACGTGGATCGACCAGGCCAAGACGTGCTGGTTCAAGCGATGTCTGGGCTTGCTGCCGCAACCGGTCGCGCAGACCACGACCCAACACCCGTCGGCGCCTGCATTGTCGATCAGCACGCCGCTGTTCTCGGAGCCATGGGAATCCTCGCAGCGCTCCACGGGCGCGAACGCTCGGGCGAAGGCACGCGGGTGGAAAGCAACCTTCTCAATGCAGCGCTTGACCTGCAAATTGAGCCCCTCAACTACGCACTCAATGGATGGGACGACACGCGATCGGCAGCGGGAGTCTCTTCGTCGTACTACAAAGCTCCCTATGGGGTGTTTGCGGCATCCGATGGACATCTGTGCATCTCATTGACGAGCTTGGCTGCGCTTACCGCACTCTTCGACGACGAATGGTTTGCCTCCATCGGCGAAGAGAATTCCTTCGACCATCGCGATGAGATCAACAACCGCATCGCCGGCTACATCCTGACCCGCACCACCGCTGAGTGGTTCGAGATCTTTGACGAACACCGCATCTGGTCAGCACCCGTGCAGAACTACCAACAGGTGATCGCCGACCCCCAGGTGAATCACAACAACAGCTTTGACTCCTTTGAGCATGAGACTGCTGGTGAGATTCGCGTGCTTCGCCATCCCGTGAGCTATGGCGGCAACCGACCAGGAATTCGCACGGCCCCACCCGAGCTCGGGGGGCACACTGCAGAGGTGCTCGCTGAAGTCGGCTACTCCGCTGAGGCGATCCACAAACTCACTGAGAGCAAGGCATTTCTGTGAGCGGCCCAGCGGCATCGACCTCGGGCCTCGAGTCTGCGGGCGACGACGAGCTCATCTCGCTTGAACGCCGCGACCGAGTCCTGCTCGTTCGACTCAACCGGCCGACAAAAAGAAACAGCCTGAATCGCCCCATGATTGAGGCGCTCATTGACATCTTCGCCGCCCTGGCCAGCGGCGCAGACGGAACCGACAGCGTCGGCGCCGTCATACTCGCCGGAAGCCCTGGAGCATTCTGTGCCGGAGCCGACATCGGCGGATACCACCACGCCTCAGCGGAAGCCCTCAACGAGTTCACGAACCGAGCACTCACGCTCGTCAACCTCGTTCGCTCGACCCCGGTTCCGGTAATCGCGAGCATCGACGGAATGGCCCTCGGTGGCGGACTAGAACTGGCACTCGCCGCCGACTTCATCCTGGCGAGCGACCGCGCATCGCTTGGCCTGCCAGAAACGCGCATCGGACTCATACCCGGATGGGGCGGCACGGCCAGCCTCACCGACGCCATTGGCGTTCGCCGAGCGAAAGAGCTCATCTTCAGCGGCGCCCCCCTCAGCGCCGAAATGGCGTACGCGTGGGGTCTCATCAATCACATCGCCGCCGCTGGCGAAGTGGATGCTGCAGCGCTCGAACTGGCGCAGCAGATTACTGAACGCGCTCCCCTCGGCGTTCGCGCGGCCAAGCGATCGATCCATGCAGCGACGTCCTCGACCATCGGCACCCCGACCGAAACCCAGGAGCTCCTGACGCTCTTCGCGACAGCAGATGGCGTTGAGGGAGTCGCAGCATTTGTCGAAAAACGGGCACCACACTTTTCTGGCCGCTAGGACACCCACGATAGAGAGGTCACCCCATGGCAAGCATTCCCGTCGAGACCGAGTTTTCCCACTGGCGCATTTCGAACGCGCACAGCCCTGATCATGACTTTCCGGTGTTAGCCGAAGTTGACGTGGTCGTCGTCGGTGCCGGTCCCGCCGGGGTGGCAGCCGCAACAGTCGCAGCAGAGTCCGGACTCTCCGTGCTCATCGTCGAAGGCTACGGGTTCGCCGGCGGGTCTGCAGTAGCCGGGCTATCCGCGACGATCTGCGGGCTCTACTTGGCGTCAGAGACCGAGCGCGAGCCTGAGCAGGTAGTCCACGGATTCACCGAACGGTTTCGCGCGGCACTAGCCGCGCGCGGAGGCGTCACACCTCCTCAACGCTACGGACTCACGTATACCGTTGCCCATGATCCGCTGGTCTGGCGCGAAGTCGCAGACTCGCTGCTCTTCAACGCTGGCGTGCGGGTGATGTACCACACCCAACTCACGGGCGTCATTATGGATGCCGACAAGTACACCGGAATCGTCGTGCATTCCAAAGCGGGAATGAGTGCTATTCACGCCCGCCGGGTCATCGATGCATCGGGTGATGCTGCGGCAGTTGCCCGCGGCGGAGGCAAGTACTTCTTTGGCGACGAGGGTCGCATCCAAAACCCGACCATGTTCTTTCGTCTTGGCGGAATTGACACCGACGCTTTTTGGGCGCAGTGGGGCGCCGACACTATCTCCCCGCCTGCCATCACCGAGGCGATTGTGAGTCGCCGAGAGAAGGGCGCTGACCTTCCGCGAGAGAAAATCTGGGTGTTCCGGTCAACACGTCCTGGCGAGTTGTTGGTGAATGCCACCCGGCTCAGCGACAGCGATGGGCGGATGCTCAACGTCATCGATCCCGAAGATTTCACGATCGCTGAAATGCTCGGGCGCAAGCAAGTGCGGGCCTACGCAGAGTTCTTCGCGTCTGCCGTCGACGGATGCCGCGACGCGTATGTAGTTGACACGGGTGTTGAAGCGGGAATCCGTCAGACCCGCAGCATCGTTGGTGTCGAGACGCTCAGCAACGATCACGTGCTGGAATGCCGCAAGAGTGAGCACGGAATTGTGCGATCGCCGTGGCCTATTGAACTCCACAGCGGCAACCGCCCGAAGCTGCACTGGTTGCTCGATGACTACTACGAGATTCCGTACAACACGCTTGTTCCCGCCGTCGGCGAGAACATCATCGTCGCTGGCCGGTGCCTCAGCGCTGAACATGAAGCCCTTGCCTCTGCCCGGGTCACGGCACAGTGCTTTGAGCTGGGTCACGCTGCCGCTGTGGCGACGATACTGACGCTCGAATCAGAACGCGGCTACCGCGACATCGCTGGCTCGCAAGTGCGCGAGATCATGGCCACCAACGGCAGCTCGCTCTAGAGCGGCTGCCGCTGCCTACTGCCGCTGCCGGCTACTTCAGGAGGTCGTCGCGCACCGCAGCCGCATCAATCGTGCCGTCATAGATCACGAGGCGGTGACTCAACTCGAGTGATCCTCCCGGTGGCACGGTGAAGGCGTTCTCGTAGGCCCCGGCCCAGCCGATCGCCGGAAAGTCCTCGAAACGGTAGAGCCACGCTTGGTCCCCCGTCGGCGACCTGTCGGTGAACGCGAGCCCCAGAGTGACGGTGTCTCCCGCTCCGGTAGTTCCGGACACAACGAGAGTGCGTGAGCGCGCGCCTGACACCGAGATCTCCCCGGAGTCACCCCAGAGGGCGCTCGGGGTAAACCCTTCAGCAAGCCTCAAGAAGAGACCGCCATAGCCACCATCGGGGCGGCCGCGCTGTGCCGGAGTGGCGAGGGTTAGTTCAGCGTCGGTGACATTGCTGAGTCGAGAGTTGTGGTCGAGCATCCAGCCGACCGCTGATTCTGTTGTGTGCGACAAGCCGATAGTCCGCTGCTCGGTCAGCAGCGGCTGTTCTTCGTGCCCCACCCAGTTGAGTTGTTCGACCCAGCCAACGTGGGCGCCAACGTTGTCGCGGTGTTGCCACCGTTCGTGGCTGATGCGCCCCTGGTCGGCGACAATCTTGTAGCCCTCATCGGGCCCGAAGTACGTTCCTCCGCCCCAAAGGTTGTGGTCTCCCACGCGCGGAAACGCAAACTGCAACCCTTGATGCCAGGGATGATCCTCGGGTGCAAAGTCAGTGATTTGTGCCCCGCTGAGAGTGCGAAGCGGATGAAAATGTGGCTTGGGCGTATTGACGGCGTCAATGTTCGCCCCGAGACGGTATTCGGCGATGGTGGCGTTGTCTGCGACGACATCAAGTCCGTCGCTGTGATCGGAAATACGCATGCTATTTCTTGGCCTCCGCTCGCGCCGGACCGCCAGCATCGATTGCTTCATAGAACGGATCCCCCGCCACAATCTCGCCGCGCTTAACGAGGGTTCCGGTGGCAGCTGACTTGTAGAGAGCGGTGAGAAACTCGATCGTTGCGCGGGCTTCTGCTACGAGCAATTCGGGGCGCTCCCCTGCGCGCCAGTGTCCCAGAATGTTGGCCAACTGTTCGCGGTGCGCCTGCTTTTCGCCCTCGGGCTCAGCCCAGTCACTCACGACCTGGGACTGACCTTCGTCATCGATTTGGCGAACGGTCCACTCATCCATCAACGGCATATAGAGCGTCTCCAAATCGATGGTCGCCTTTTGTGCCGTAACTTGGATACGGGTCTCCTGTTGGTGACTGAGCACTTGCGATAGCAGCGTTGCCATTCCCCCACCAGCGAAGCGCACGACGGCGGTGCTGGCATCCTCGACCTCAATGGGCCGATCGAGGGTGTCGGCGAATCCGGCAACGCTTGACCAGTCACCCATCAACCACAGCAGCAGGTCAATCGCATGGTGCGCTTGAGTTGTGGTGGCGCCGGCGAATTCGGTCGCGAACTTGCCGCGCCAGCTCGTCTCCCAATATTCGGGACCCCGATACCAGGATGTGTTGGCGTACCCAGTGAGTACGGTTCCCCAGTCTCCGCTGCGAAGTTTGTCGCGCACCTGACGCGCGCCGCCCGAGTAGCGGAACTGCGAGACCGTGATGCAGGCTTGGCCTGTCTCGGCTTCAACCGCGGCGATGCGGTCGACCGATGCCAGTGACCCGGTCATCGGTTTTTCGCAAAATACCCACGCTCCGGCCCGCATCACTTGAATGGCGAGAGGTTCGTGCGTGTGCGGCGGCGTCGCCAGCACGACGATGTCAGGATGCTGTTCTTCCATCATCACTGCGAGGTCGCTGTAGAGCTTGTCTGTTCCGAATCGCTCGCCGGCCTCTGTGCGTCGTGCCTCATCCAGATCGACGATGCCGACGAGTTCCGCTTGCTCGGCAAGGGCCGTAATGGCGGGGAGATGGGCTGCGGCCCCAATGCCGCCTGCCCCAACAACCGCTATGCGTGCTTTCTTCATAAAACTGGGCTATCCCTTCAAACCTGTTGTGGCGATACCGCTCGTCAGGTACTTCTGACCTGCGAGGAAGAATCCGAATAGTGGGCCGAGTGAGAGTACAGCCATAGCGAACATGGGCCCCCACGAGGATTCACCGGTGGAGTCGAGGAACGAGTTCAGTCCAAGCGGCACCGTATAGAGACGCGGGTCACTCAGATAAATCATCGGAGTAAAGAAGTCATTCCAGGTCCAGATGAACGTGAAGATCGCAGTTGTCGCTAGCGCGGGAATGGTCAGCGGAAGGATGATTCTCCAGTAGATCTGGAATGGTCCAGCACCATCCACCCGTGCCGCTTGGTCTAGTTCAATCGGCAGCCCGCGCATGAACTGCACCATCAGGAAGATGAAGAACGAGTCAACCGCTAAGAACTTCGGCGCGATGAGCGGCAGGAAGGTATTCACCCAGTCGAGCTGCGCAAACAAGATGTATTGCGGCACAATCACCACGTGGTACGGCAACATGATCGTGGCAAGCATCGCCCCGAAGAGCACTCGGCGCAGTCGGAAGTTCAACCGCGCGAACGCGTACGCGGCCAGTGAGCACGCAATGAGGTTTCCGATAACGGCGAGCGCCGCAACGATGGTGGAGTTCAAGAAGTACGTCGAGAACCCAATCCCAGCGCCTTCCCACCCACGTTCGTAGTTGTCGGTGACTACCGGGTTGGGGATCAGCGACACTTCGCTGAAGATCTGAGCCGTGTCCTTGAAGGAGCTTCCGATCATCCACAGCACCGGATACAGCATGAGCATGCCGAACCCAATAATGAGAAAGTGGGCGAATGCCTTGCGCGTCTTGCTCTTCTTCGCGCCGACAATTCCCGTCATATTAGTCGTCATAGTGCACCCAATACTTTGAAAGCCAGAAGTTGATTCCGGTGATCGCGGCGATGACGAGCAGTAGTGCCCATGCCATCGCGCTGGCGTAGCCCATTTCTAGGCCGGTGAACCCTCGTTGGTACAAATACAGGGTGTAGAACAGCGTCGAGTTTGCTGGGCCACCCGTTCCGCCCGAAACCACATAGGCCGGAGTGAACGCCTGCATGGCACCGATGAGTTGCAAGATCATGTTGAAGAGCACGATCGGGGTGAGCATCGGAAACGTGATGTGGCGAAAGCGCCCCCAGGCAGTGACGCCATCGACGGCCGCAGCCTCGTAGAGGTAAACGGGAATCTGGCGAAGCGCAGCTAAGAAGATCACCATGGGCGATCCGAAAGTCCACACGTTCAAGACAATCAGCGTTCCCAGTGCGGTATCCGGATGCCCGATCCAGGATTGTCCCTCGATTCCGACGAGCGCGAGCACCTGGTTGATGAGCCCGGACTGACCAAACATTTGGCGCCACAGGATCGCGATGGCAACGCTGCCGCCGATCAGCGACGGAATGTAATAGATCGAGCGGTAGATCGGCAAACCTCTAATACCGCGGTTGAGCGCCATGGCAACGAGGAGTGCGAACGCTAACTGCAGAGGCACAGACACGAACACATAAATTGCCGTGACGCGCACGGACTCGAGATACTTCGGGTCTGCGGTAAACATGCGCTCGTAGTTGTCGAGGCCGACCCACTCGGGCGGGCTTAGCAGGCTGTAGTCGGTAAACGACAGGTACAGCGAAACGAGCATGGGCCCGAAGGTGATGACGACGAAGCCGATCAACCAGGGGGCAAGAAAAAGGTACGGAGCTGCGCGGTCGAGCATCATTCTGCGACGCAACGAGCGCGTACCCCGAGACCGGGGAGCTTGTGCAGCTCCCCGGCCCGGACGCGACTCGGACCGTCCGCGCGTGTCAGCCGGAGCTGACACGTCGTTAGAGGTCTGAGGCAGTGTCATGGTGTGTTAGCTCAGTTCCTGCTCGGCACGTTCAATGAAGCTGGCAACAGCGTCCTTGATGCTCATGCGGTCGAACTGAACTTCTTGAGCGAGCTCTGCGAAGAGCGCATTCACGTTACCGGCGCCGGGCTTCGGCGGTACGGGAGGTGCTGCACCATCTTCACGAACACCATCGATGACAGTGAGTCCCTTGGCTGTAACGTCGTCAACATTGGCTGTTGCCGCGTCGCCCACTGCGGGGTTGGCGGGAACTCCGCGGTCGATGCCCAGAATGGCGTATGCCTCTGGGTCATTGAGAAGGAAGTTCACGAGCATTGCGGCTTCCTTCGGGTGCTCGGTCTTGGCACCGATCGCAATGTTCATTGCGGTGCGCAGGTAGGAGCCGGCCTCAGGGGATTCTCCCGGCATCCGGTCGATAGCAATTTCTGCCTCGATGCTCGACTGCACTGCTGCCATTTGGTTGGCGAAGATGAAGCCGGATGCTGCCTTGCTCGCGATGATCGCGTCGAAGGGCGTTGGGTACTCGGAGGTCAATGAACCTGGAGTCGCAGCGCCTGATGCGCGCAGGTCAGCCCAGTACTGCCAGAAGTCTTCGAGGGTTTCAGCCGAGAAGCCGAGGCCGTCATCTGTCAGGTAGGACTCGCCGTTTTGGTTGGCCCACACTTCGAAGACCTGGTACCCGGTCGACAAGTCGGTCACGCCGAAGGTACCGGCATCGGTTCCGTCGCTTACCTTCTTCGCTGCCGTAGCGAGGTCGTCCCAGCTCCACCCCTCTGTGGGGATCGAGACGCCTGCCTGATCGAACAGTTCGGTGTTGAAGATGAACGCCTGGGTGGTTAGTCCGAACTGCAGTGCAGAGAGTGACCCATCGATCGTGCTCGTGTCGAGCAGTCCCTGATCCCACCCGTCGAGGCTGAGGCCCTGACTTGTTGCTTCGTTGAGGTCATAGAGCTGGCCGCGCGAAGCGAACTCGCGAAGCACTTCTTCATAGAGCTGAAAGACGTCGGGTGAATTGTTGCCGGCAGCTTGAGTGAGCAGCTTGTCGATGTAGCCATCGAAGCCGCCGAAGTCACGCACGACCGTGATGCCGGGATTTTTTTCTTCGAACAGGTCAAGGGCTTCGTTGGTGAGTTCGTGACGTGAGTCCGTTCCCCACCAGGAGAATCGAAGTTCAACTTCGCTCTGCTCGGATTCGGCTGCTGGTGCACAGCCGACCATCGCAATACTGACCGCAACAGCTGCAGCCGCGGCGAGTGCTGCTCGCCGGATTCGGTTCTTAACCACTGTGTGTTCCCATCTCTTCGTTGAGAATTGCTGAGCCGGTTGCTTGATCTGTGGACTGACCAATTCTTCTGCCGGCGACGGGCCGTCGGTGACCCGGCCCTGCACGAAGCGGCCAGGTCGGCCGCGTTGCACTGTGGCGATCCTAACCACCTAGAACCGATTCCGTCAACGATTCTGGAAAGGATTCCGGAAACTATGATTATTGGTCTCCCCCTCGTCAAGCCCGTCGGCCTTCGGCACCCAAAGAGCAGACAAACCGGTCTGCCTAGCTCTGTTCACCCAACGGAACAGGGCCAATACAGCCCCCGGAGCGATATTCAGTAGCGAGCACTACCTCCCGCGGGTCTGCCCCCTGCAAGCTCTCCAACATGAGCGTCGCAGCCACTGCTCCCAATTCCTGACGATCGCGCCAAATAGTGTCAAGCGCCGGGGTCATAAACTCCGCAAGCGGAACCGGGTCACACGTGACCAAGCTGAGGTCGGTGGGCGCGCTCAGCCCCGCCTCGCGCATGGCGGTAAAAACACCAACGAGAATCTGGTTGCTTCCCGCAACTATCGCGGTCGGGCGCTGAGCTCGTGCCACAAGCTCCCGAGTAGCCTCTTCACCGTGCTGTGCAGAAAAGGACCCAGAGAGCACCTCAATCGACACTCCGGGATACGCTGCAGCCGCTTCCTGCGCAGCCGCAGCGCGTTCCATGGCGGGCAAAACATTAGCGAGACCATTAATCAGGGCAATGCGCGTGTGACCGAGTCCAATGAGCTTTTCCACCACCTCGCTCATCCCCGCTCGGTGATCACTCAACACTCGCGAGGCGCCTGCCGTCCCCAAATTCCGATCGATCAGCACGGTAGGCAATCCCGAGTTAGCGATCGCGTCAACAATTGGTCCGCCGTCTTCCTCGCCGACCGAAACCAACAATCCATCGACACGACGTTTGATGAGCATCCGAAGCTGCTTCACCGCGATCTCAGGATCGTTGAGCGAGTTTGCGACAAAAGTTGAGTAACCCTGCGCCCGAAGCACCGTCTCGGCCCCGTGCGAGATCTCAGCAAAGAGTTGGTTCGAGATATCCGCAACGACAACGCCGATCGTGCGGGTCGCCCCCGTGCGCAAGCTCTGCGCCAGGACATCAGGCTCGTAGCCCAACTCTTCCACTGCAGCGAGCACTTTCTCGCGCATCCGATCACTAACATCGGGGTGGTCAGAGAGTACTCGAGAGACCGATGACATGGCGACGCCCGCCCGGTCGGCAACATCTTTCATTCCCGAAAGTTTCGTCTCGCTGCCTGATTGCCTCGTCACGACTCCTGCTTTCTTGCGCGTTCACACAATCGCGACTTCGTAGTGCTGCTGAAAAGAGTTGACTCACAGCATTGTCACCACCGGGCAGACTATTGCGGAAATCCTCTCTGGTCAACGATTCCGGTATGGGTTCCAGACCTTTACAGCAAACGCGTGACACCATTGGTGGATGCTCGACCCCACCAATCCCGTCATGCTTGCGCTCTTGTGGCTCACCCTCGTCGGGGTGCTGACCGCACTTGCCCTGCGCACATTTCGCCGGGATCAGCGCGAGTATCGCCGCTTCAAGAGATTTCGCACCACTAAGCGCCGCCAGCTCATGTTGCGCCGCTGGCTCCTCGTCTCGATGAGCCTGTTTGGCGGGATGGCCGTTGTCACGCTGCTCGCCAGCGGACAGTTCGCCGCTCCCCTGCTCTCTGAAGTGCAAGCGTGGCCCTGGGTCTCGTGGCTTCTCATGGTATTCGCGGCCCGCCCGGCAGTAACGACCGGGGTAATCATCGGTGCGATTATCGGCATCGTTGGACTCACTATTGTCGGGGTCGTTGCTGTTCGCAAAGAGGGTGACGAGATCATCAGCGTCGGCGATATTCAGTCGATTTTGCCCCGCAACCGTCAAGAGCTCGTTCTCGGCGGACTGCTCTCAATCAATGCGGGAATCGTCGAAGAACTGTTGTTCAGACTCGCATTGCCCGCCCTGCTCTTCGCTACCACGGGCAATGCCATCGTGGCGATTGTCGGCAGCGTGCTGCTGTTCGGGATCATGCACTCGTATCAGGGCGTCGCCGGAATCGTCATCACCACGGTGATCGGCGCGCTGTTCATGATGCTTTACGTGCTGACGGGCAGCATTGTCGTTGCGATAATCGCGCACGCCATTCTCGACCTGCGATCGCTCGTCGTGATCCCCATGGCGGTCAGCCGCGTTCACCTCATCGACGGTCGCCTCAACCCGCTCGCTTTCCCGCCGAAGCATGCGCCGGCAAATCCGCCGAGTGCCGTGCCAGATTCCCTAACGCCACCTGTTCCAGCGCCAGACTCCCCGGCGCAGATTTCCCCCGTGCCGGTTTCCCCAATACCGGATGCTCCGCGCGAGGTTGCCTCCACCGAAAGTTAGGGCTTCGCGGCCGTGCCGCCCTCTGCTGCTGCTACTTTCGCTGCTGCCGCGGTGTCTGCAGCGACCTTCTCTGCGGCTTCGGCGGCGAGAGCCAACTCTGCGAGCTCAGCCGCGGTGTCTTTAGCGCCAAAGACCGAAACGAGGAGGTCTTTCGTCCACTCGATCAGTTGACCGTCGCTCACGCCCGTCGGTAGCGGAACGATCGCCGCTGCCGCAGCGGCGTGATACTTCGATCCCGGATACATACGCTGTAGCCGTATCTGCTTTGAGTCGAGCAAATCTGCCGGCGCCACTCGCAGCTTGTCGCCCATCACGACGACCTCGCTGAACCCGGCCTTCTGTGCCATCCGTCGCAGTCGAGAGACGGCGATGAGGTGCTGCACTTGCTCTGGTGGTTCGCCATAGCGGTCGCTCAGCTCGTCAAACACGCGATCAATACTGTCGGCGGATGCCGCTGGCGCGCTTGCCGTCGACAACTTCTGATAGGCCTCGAGTCGTAGTCGCTCGCTTTCCACATAGTCTTCGGGAATGTTGGCATCGACCGGCAGCTCAAGGCGCAGCTCGGTTTGGCCTTCGGCGACATCACCGCGGAATGTCGATACGGCTTCGCCGATCATCCGCAAATAGAGGTCAAAGCCAACGCCGGCAATGTGGCCAGACTGTTCGCCTCCGAGCAGGTTTCCGGCTCCACGAATTTCGAGGTCTTTGAGGGCGATCTGCATTCCAGCACCAAGCTCGTTGTTGGCGGCAATGGTGTCGAGGCGCTCGTGCGCGGTTTCGCTGAGCGGCTTCTCTTCGTCGTAGAGGAAGTACGCGTAGGCACGTTCGCGGCCTCGCCCGACGCGTCCACGCAGTTGGTGGAGCTGACTGAGCCCGTACTTGTCTGCGCGGTCGATGATCAACGTGTTGGCGTTGGCAATGTCGAGGCCGGTTTCGATGATGGTCGTCGAGACGAGCACATCGAATTTGCGTTCCCAGAAGTCGACCATCACTTGTTCGAGCACGGCTTCTGGTAGTTGTCCGTGGGCAACAGCGATGCGAGCATCCGGAACCAACTCGGCAAGCTTTGCTGCTACCCGGTTGATTGAGCTCACTCGGTTGTGAACATAGAAAACTTGACCTTCGCGCAGCAGTTCGCGACGAATTGCCGCCGAAACCTGACGCTCGGAGTATGGTCCGACAAAACTCAGGATGGGGTGACGATCTTCTGGCGGTGTTGCCAAAGTCGACATTTCGCGGATGCCCGTGACGGCCATCTCGAGGGTACGAGGAATCGGGGTTGCTGTCATCGCCAAAATGTCGACGTTGGTTTTGAGCTTCTTGAGCGCATCTTTGTGCTCGACACCGAAGCGCTGCTCTTCGTCAATGATCACTAGTCCGAGATCTTTGAAGGCAATGTTTTTCGAAAGGAGGCGGTGGGTACCGATGACGACATCCACGGTTCCATCGGTGAGGCCGGCCAGAGTTTCGCGAGCCTCTTTGTCGCTTTGGAAGCGGCTAAGCGCTCGCAAGTGCACGGGGAAGCCGGCGAACCGGTCGGCGAAGGTCTCCATGTGCTGACGAACGAGCAGCGTCGTTGGCACGATCATCGCCACCTGTTTGCCGTCTTGAACGGCCTTGAACGCGGCACGAACGGCCACCTCGGTCTTGCCATAGCCCACGTCACCACTCAGCAGCCGGTCCATCGGAACGGGGCTCTGCATGTCAGCTTTGACCTCGTCGATCGTGGTCAGCTGATCGGGGGTCTCGGCAAAAGCAAAAGCCTCTTCGAGTTCGCGCTGCCACGGAGTATCGGCGCTGAAGGCATAGCCTTTGCTGGCCATTCGGGCGCTGTAGAGCTTGACCAGTTCGACGGCGATGTCACGAACGGCCTTGCGAGCCTTTGTCTTGGCTGCCGACCAATCGCTGCCGCCCATCTTGTTGAGCGTTGGGGCTTCGCCGCCGACGTAGCGCGAGAGCAGGTCAAGCTGATCGGTGGGAACATAGAGTTTGTCGCCGGGGTAGCCGCGCTTGTTTGGCGCGTACTCGAGCACGAGGAACTCTCGCTGTGTTTTTACGGCATTGCGTCCCCCCGTGCTCACTTGGCGAGTCACGAGTTCGAGGAACTTGCCGATGCCGTGGGTGTGGTGCACCACGAAGTCGCCACTCTTGAGCTGGATCGGGTCGACAACGTTCTTGCGCCGAGTCGCTAGCTTGCGCGTTGGGCGCGAGGCGTAGCCGACCGAACGACCAAAGAACTCACCCTCACTGAGTACCGCCAGCTTGATGCCATCAACCGCAAAACCGTGGTCGACGGATGCTCGCAGCAAATACGCAACGCCCGGTTCTGTCTCGGCCGGGAACGTCTCGACAGCACGACCTGAGAGTTCTCGCTCGGCCAGAAGATCGGCGGTGCGCTCAACCAGTCCGCTGCCCTCTGCAATGATCCCGACAGTCCACCCGTCAGCAAGCAGTTGAGCGACGTGGTCGAGAGCGCCATCTACCGTTCCCGCAAATGACGGAATTGCTGCGGCATCAATGCGCACATATTCGGATGCTTCTTCTGCCGTATCGAGCAGGCTGGCGGCATCCGCCTCGCCAGAGTCAAAAGTGCTGAGGGTCCACCACGGGCGCGAACCAGCCGACTCTCGAAGCGAATTGAGAGTAACAAAGTCACCAGCATCCAGATCGATGGGAGCTTCAGCTCCTGCAGTGGCAGCATTCCACGCTGCGCTCAAGAATTCGCGGTTCGTTTCTGCCAGGTTCACCGCGCGCGAAGAGACTTTCTCGGGCGACAGCACGGCGATAGCGGAATCCGCCGGGAGGTAATGGGTCAGTGGCACAAGTCGGTCGACCAGAGCGGGAGCGAGCGACTCCATGCCATCGACGGGGATACCCTCAGCGATCTTGGCGAGCATCGTCGACAGGCTCGGGAACTCGTGCTGCATTTCGCGGGCACGCTGGCGAACCGACTCGCTCAAGAGCACTTCGCGGCTCGGTACCAGCTCGGCCGACACAATATCGCCATCGATCGAACGCTGGTCAGCAACTGAGAATTCACGCAGCTGTTCGAGCTCATCACCGAAGAATTCCAGGCGAAGCGGATGTTCGTGGTTGGGGGCAAAGACGTCGAGAATTCCGCCGCGCACCGCAAACTCTCCGCGACGAGTGACCATGTCGACGCGGGAATATGCCAGCGCGATTAGCCGCTCAGACAGTGCAGAAAGATCGTAGTTGCGGGCGCCAGCGGTCAGCGCGATGGGCTCGATCTCCGTGAGGTTGTCGGCGATCGGCTGCAGTGCGGCCCGAACGGATGCCACCAAAACGAACTGGCCGACTGGATTCTCTTTCCAGCGGGCAAGGTCGCGCAGGGCCTGCATCCGCTTGCCGACAGTTTCGGCACTCGGGCTCAAACGTTCGTGGGGAAGCGTCTCCCAAGCCGGAAACTCTACAATCTGAGCGTCAGGAAGGTAGCTGGTGAGCGAGCGGCGCAGTGACTCAGATTCGCGGCCCGTCGCCGTGATCGCCAGCAGCGACCGTGGTTCGGCAGATTTGGTGAGTAACCCACCCAGTAGTGGTGCCCTCAACCCCTCGACGAGGGAGAAGTCTGCGCTTTGCTGCGAAAAACGAAGTGCGTTCTCCACAGTCTGGGCGCGCGAAAGCGCTGAGATAAGTCCGTCAAGAGTCACCGGAGGAGTCTACTCGCGGCTACCGACAGCACGGTGCGAGTTCACCCAGAGCGCAGCGAACCGCGAGTGCTACTTGCGTGGGCTGTGAAAGCGCAGCTGCGCGGCTTCGAGGCCGTCGCTCGCGACGAGAGCCACAGCATCCGCTGCATCTCCCAGCAGGTTGGGCAGCACGCTGCGTTCGTCGCTCGAGAAGTCCCGAAGCACGAAGTCTGCGGCGGGCTGACGACCGGGAGGTCGACCAATGCCGACGCGAACGCGAGTGAAGTCTGGCGAACCGACCGCTGCAGCAATGTCACGGATGCCGTTGTGACCACCATGGCCGCCACCGGTCTTGAGCTTGACGGTATCGAAATCGATGTCGAGCTCATCGTGAACGACAATGAGTCGTTCAACGGGGATCTTGTAGAACCGCATGAGTGCGGCCACCGGGCCACCCGAAAGATTCATAAATGAATTGGGCTTGGCCAGAATGAGCTTGGGGCCGTCACCAAAACTGCGCCCTTCAGCGACAGCAGCGTTGGCTTTGTGGTTCTTGAAGGTGGCAGAAAGTTCATCTGCCAGGTGGGCCAACACCATGTGGCCCACGTTGTGGCGATTACCGGCGTAGCCGGGCCCGGGGTTACCGAGCCCGACTACTAACCATTGGTCATCCACGATTTCTCGCTTGCGAAAGAATCGGATTATTCAGCAACCTCTGCGTTTGCGGCAGCGTCTGCAGCAACAGCTGCGGCTTCTTCTTCAGCAGCTTCAGCCTCAACCGACGAACGCGGAGTGCTGACACCGATGACGAGAAGCTCGGGGTCGGAAAGAAGAACCGAACCGGTGATGAGCGTGACGTCCTTGGCGTAGATGTGCTCGCCCTCTTCGAGGCCCTCGATGGAGACGGTGAAGTACTCAGGAATGTGAGTAGCTTCTGCCTCAACCGAAACGGTCGGTGCGTCAAGGTTGGCGATGGTGCCGGGAGCCGACTCACCGGTGATGTGGATCGGGACATCAACGATGACCTTCTCACCCTTGCGGATGACAACGAGGTCGATGTGCTCGATGATCTGGCGTACGGGGTCCTTCTGCACGTCCTTGACGAGAGCGAGCTGGCTCTTGCCATTGATGTCGAGGTCCAGAATCTGGTTCGACTTGCGCAGGATGAGGCTGATCTCGTGTGCCGGAAGGGCAACGTGGATGGGGTCGGTGCCGTGACCGTAGATTACGGCGGGAATCTTGCCGAGTGCGCGGAGCTTGCGCGCCGCACCCTTGCCGAAGGACTCACGTGCATCCGTAACGACGTGGTTTACGCCTGGCTTAGCCATTGTTATCTCCTCTGAAGACCGAAGTCTGTTGTGGGCCTAGTTCCTGCAACGAGCGGAGTTCTCGTCGCGGGCGCAGTGCCCAGATCATTGTCTGTAGTTCAACTCGAACGCCGGCAGATCAGATGTCTGCCACGTGAGGAAAAGCCCTGTGACTTGCCCGCCGCGTCGATAACGGAACTCGAAAGTTCCCTCGCCGAAGTTCAACTAGTCAGTGTACACGGATGATTGCGCCACAAATAGCCGGATGGGCTCGCCCGCGGCGGCGGCTAGCGCACGAGCGCCAACCACTACTCTTGAAGCATGTCCGGAGGCCTTCACGCACGCGTGCTCAATGAGCTAGGACTGCATATCGTCTCTGGTGAGATCTCGCCAGAATCCACGATTCTCGCCGAACAGCTTGAGGAACGCTACGGTGTCTCACGTTCCGTCGTGCGCGAAGCCGTGCGCGTGCTCCAGTCCCTAGGCATGGTCGCCTCGGTGAAGCGGGTAGGGATGCGCGTGCAGCCCATGTCGCAGTGGAGTCTCTACGATCCGCTCGTAATCCGTTGGCGCCTCGAACAAGCCGAAAATGGCCAGCAGCTACGCTCCCTCACTGAGCTGCGTAACGCCATCGAACCACAAGCAGCACAGCTTGCCGCTACCCACGCCTCCGATGAGACCAGCGGTGAGCTCCTCGCGCTGGCAGCGCGGATGCGATCGGTGGGGAGATCAGGCGACCTTGAACTTTTTCTTGAACTCGACATCCGTTTTCACTCGCTCGTACTGGCCGCAAGTGGCAACGAAATGTTTGCCCGCCTCGACCGTGTGATCGCCGAAGTGTTGACCGGCCGCACCAATCGCGGCCTCATGCCGTCGAAACCGCACGAAGAGGCCCTCCAACTGCACGTGGATGTCGCGGACGCCATTCAGGGCAAGCGACCAGACGACGCCTACGCCTCAATGGAGCGCATTATGAGCCGCACCATTGAAGAAGTTGAGCCGATCTGGGCTGGCGAACCGCGCATCTTCCTCGACTAGCTGTCGAGAGCTACCCAGCCTCTCACTAGAAACGCAGCAGCACCTTGCCACTGTTTTCCGAGTCCTTCGCCACGGCGAAAGCTTCATGAGCATCCGCTGCAGCAAATTCGTGCGTGACGATCGGACCGACAACGAGTGAACCATCAGCTAGCGCCGCGATCACCTCATCGATCTCATCGTTGAAGCGGAACGAACCAACGAGCTCAAGTTCACGAGTAATCGCCAGCGAAATCAGTGCAGGCTGCTGACCAGAAGGTAACAACCCAACCATCACCACGCGACCGCCACGAGTGGTGCCGCGAACGGCAGACTCGAGACCGCGATAGCTGCCCGATGATTCGAAAACGATGTCTGCGTCGACGGCGGCGATCGCATCCGTCTCCGTTGCGTGCAGGATTGAGGTCGCACCGACCTGCGTTGCGATGGCGAGCGGACCGGCGAACATGTCAACGGCCACAATCTCGCTCGCACCGGCGCGCTTGAGAACCGCAACGATAAGAGCTCCAATCGGGCCGGCGCCAATAACGAGAGCACGTTTTCCGCGAACCTCTCCGGCGCGCGAGACCGCATGCCAGGCCACGCTGGCTGGCTCAACCAGTGCGGCATCGCGCAAGCTCAACGAGGCGGGCAGTGCTCGCAGCATCCGGCTCGGCAAGGTAACGAACTCAGCGAAGGCGCCTTCGGTGTGCGGGAAGCGCGCGGCACTGCCGAGGTAGGTGCAGGCTGGAGAAAGATTGGGGCGGTCTTCTGGCCAGCGCGGCTCAGCGCCGCCGGGGGTTGCGGGATGCACGGCCACAGCCGTTCCCGCCGCAGGGCCGCTACCGTCAGCGGACTGCTGAATGACGGTGCCGACGACCTCGTGACCGAGAATCATAGGAGCCCTAAGGATCGACTCCCCCGCTGCGCCATGCGACCAGTAGTGCAGGTCTGACCCGCAGACCCCGCCGAACGCAATGTGAATCACGGCTTCATCGGCGGCCGGAGCGGCCAACGGAATGCTCTCCACGCGCAAGTCATCTTGAGCATGAATTGTGACCGCGAGAGTGTTGGCGGGGGCTGCATCTGTCATGAAAATCTTTTCTGTAGAACTTAGCCGGGTTCGTGCCTGCGGCGATTCGGCAGGAAATTAAACGACGACCGTCATGCCGCCATCGATGAAAATGACCTGACCATTGACATAGTCGGAACCACTCGAGGCAAGCCACACTGCCGGGCCACCCAGGTCGGCGGGGGTTCCCCAGCGACCGGCAGGCGTGCGCCCGAGAATCCAGTTATTGAAAGTGTCATCGTCGACCAGCCCCTGCGTCATCTCCGTGTGGATGTAGCCGGGGGCGATCGCATTGATCTGCAGCCCGCCGCTCGCCCACTCCGCCGTCATGGCACGAGTGAGATTGCGGATACCGCCCTTCGAGACCGTGTACGGGCCGATGGTCGGGCGCGCCAGATCGGTCTGCACCGACGCAATGTTGATGATCTTGCCCTCACCACGCGTTAACATGTGGCGCGCAACTTCGCGACCGACGAGGAACGCGCTCGTGAGGTTGGTGGAGATGACTCGGTTCCAGTCCTCCACGTCGAGGTCGAGCATCGGCTCGCGATGCTGGATGCCCGCGTTGTTCACGAGCACCCCGATCGCACCGATGGATGCCTCGATCTCGGCGATTGCGGTGGCGACAGCCGTGGCATCCGCTACGTCAAACGCGCGAGCGTAGACGCGTTCGGCCCCAAACTCTGCGCTGAAATCAGAATGAGTGGCAGCGAGCCGCTCCTCATCCCGACCGTTCAGCACAATCGTTGCCCCGGCCTCGGCGAGAGCTTGCGCGATAACTCGCCCAATTCCTCGGCTCGATCCGGTGACGAGGGCAATACGCCCACTCAGGTCAAACAGGGTGGATGCCACGGCTAGCTCCTAGAACATTCCGGCGACGAGGAAGATGACGAACGCGATCGCGAAGCCCATGACACCGATAAGTGCCTGGCCTACGGTCCACGTGCGCAGGGTCGTCTGGGTGTCCATGCCGAAGAAGCGGCTGACCAACCAGAAGCCCGAGTCGTTCACGTGACCAGCAAACACTGAACCGGCGGCGAGCGCGAGCACGATGGCAGCGAGTTCGGCCGGGTTGAGGGTGGCATCGGCCAGCACGACGGGCTGAATGAGCGCGGCCGCAGTCGTGAGGGCAACGGTTGCTGAACCCTGAGCGACGCGGATGATCGCAGCAATCACGAAGCCGGCAACGATGAGCGGCATGCCGATCGATTCGAGCGACGTTGCAATGCTGGCGCCGATTCCGCTGGCACGAAGAACTCCACCGAACATTCCACCGGCACCGGTGATGAGGATGATCGAGCTAACCGGGCCGAGCGCACTGTCGACGATTGTCTCGATGAGGGTGCGCTTCTTGTTGCGCTTCCACCCGAGCAACCACATGCCGAACACAACGGTGATGAGCAGAGCGATCGGGGTTTCACCGAGAAGACGAAGAACCTGAACAAGGGGGTTCTCAAGGTCAACAGCGCCGGCGGTAGCGAGCGCGTTGAGTCCCGTGTTCATGAAGATGAGAACGAGGGGAAGGAGAAGCAGGAACAGGATCGTGCCGAGCTTGGGGTCGGACTTGAACTCTGCTGCTTTCTCGTCGTCTTGGCTTCCGAACAGGATGTTGGGAATAGCAATGTCGAAACGCTTGCCGGTCCAGGTACCGAACTTATAGCCAACGACGTACCACGTGGGGAGCGCAACGATGAGTCCGAAGATCAGAACGAGCCCGACGTCAGCGCCGAGAAGGCCGGTTGCGGCAACGGGGCCGGGGTGCGGCGGAACGAAGATGTGCATGACCGAGAACGCGACAGCGGCGGGGAACGCATAGAAGAGGAGCGATCCGCCGAGGCGACGAGCAACCGTGAAGATGATCGGCAGCATGACGACGAGTCCGGCGTCGAAGAAGATGGGGAATCCCATCATGAGCGACGCAACAGCCAGGGCTAGAGGTGCACGCTTTTCTCCGAAGCGTCGAATGAGGGAATCGGCGAGCACTTGTGCTCCGCCGCTCATTTCGAGCATCCGGCCCAGCATTGCGCCTAAACCGACCAGCAGGGCAACGCTGGCTAGCGTGCCACCGAAGCCTGATGTCAGCGTCGGAATTATCTGGTTCGTAGGGATACCTGCGGCGATTGCTGTAACGAGGCTCACGATGATTAGCGAGAGGAACGCGTGAACGCGGCCAACGATAATCAGCAGCAGCAGGAGCGCAATGGCTCCCGCAGCGAGAAGGAGCAGGCCCCAGGTGGGCAACTCCCAGAGCAATTGGAGATCGGTCATCATTGTCCTTATTTCTCTAGTGCAGCTCAGCCGACGTAGCGGTCGGTGAGGTCTTTTTTGATTGACCGGACAATCTCGTCCGGGGTCTTGGTGAGATCGACGAGCACTCCGCGCTCGTCGTCTTGGAGCGGCTCAAGCGTGCTGAATTGAGAGTCAAGCAGGCTGTTGGGCATGTACTCGTGATTGCGGTGCGACTGACGTTCGGCGATCACTTCGCGGTCTCCGCTGAGGTGCACAAAAACCGTCGATGGAGCGTAGGCGGTAAGCAGAGTGCGGTATGAGCGCTTGAGTGACGAGCAGGCGACGATGATGGGGTTACCTTCGGCGAGTTCGGCGCCAATGCGGTCGGCGATGATCTCTAGCCAGGGGGCTCGGTCTTCGTCGTTGAGTGCGTGACCGGCAGCCATTTTTTCTTTGTTGGCTCGCGGGTGGAGGTCGTCACCGTCGATGAACTGCATGCCTAGCGCTTGGCCGAGGGCAGCACCGACAGTCGACTTACCTGATCCTGAGACACCCATCACGATGAGGGGTGGAAATTGTGAAGCCACAGTGTTCCTAACATTCGACGCAACGTTACGTCTGATATCAATCTCACTAGTCTGCCTTAAAGCAGACTTAATCAAAAGTCGACGAAGACATTTTCTTCTCTGAGAGGACGGATGCCGCACAGAACAGCCCTTGACGGGCACTTTTTATCCGATGAACTCTGGCCTATCAACCGCTACGGTGGGACGATTGCGCTACGGGAGGATTTGCCATGAGCGAGAATCTGAATGATCCAGTAGAAGAACTGAGCCTCGAAACCTGTTGGGAACTGCTTCGCACCGCCAGCTTCGGCAGAATCGCAGTCAGCTTTCAGGGTGAGCCTGAGATTTATCCGGTCAACTTCATCGCCGTCGACAACCGGATTCTGCTGCGCACAGCGGAGGGCACCAAGCTGCTCAAGCTGACCATCAACGACAAAGTCGCTCTGGAGACTGACTCCGTTGGCCCCCACGTTGCGTGGAGTGTTGTCATCAAGGGAACAGCCCGGGCGATCGAGTCTCAGACAGAGATCGATGTCGCCAACGAATTGCCGCTGCACCCACTGATCCCCACCCTCAAATACGTGTGGGTCGAGATCAGGCCAACCGACGTCTCTGGTCGGCGATTCCAGCTAGCGCCGGAACCCGAGCGATACTAGCCGCGCTGCTGGAGAAACAGCACCAACGGATACTAGAGGGCCCCTTGATGTGGGGTTCCCATCGGGATAGCCGTCATGCGCGTCACTGCCACAGGCGCGGTGAAGTGACTTCCCGCCTCAGCAATAAGAGTTGCCACTGCGGGGCTTGAGCCGTGAGCATCGAGAAGCTCCTCAGACTCCCACTTCTCGATCATCACGAGCGAACCATCGGTAGCCTCATGGATCGCGTAAAGCTCGCAGCCCGGCTCTTCGTGCACTTCACGAATCGCCAGCCTCAAGGCCTCGAGCACGATGTCTCGGCTCTCAGGACGAATGTGGAACACGGCGGTAACAATCACAGGCAGGCTCATACGGTTCACGCTACTCCCTCCCCGCAGTCCCCCTCACCCGTGCGTTCGGCTCCGAGTTCACCGTGCCAGCAAGCTGGATGGATGCCGCGAACCGCGTCCGCGTCGTGCCCTAGGCTTGATCATTGGGCCAACCACTCGTGAAGATTGGGCCCGCCACTTTGTCCCAGAGTCAAGGAGTGAACGATATGAGCGCTGAACAGGCAACCGCAAACATTGGCGTAGTAGGGCTCGCCGTTATGGGCTCCAACCTCGCCCGCAACCTCGCAAGCCGTGAGGGCAACACCGTTGCGATCTACAACCGCTCCTACTCGAAGACCGAGACGCTGCTCGCCGAGCACCCCGAAGCTAACTTCGTTCCGGCATCCACGTACGAAGAATTTGCGGCATCGCTGTCGAAGCCACGCACCGCCATCATCATGGTGCAGGCTGGCAAGGGCACGGATGCCGTAGTCGACGCTCTGACCGAAGCTTTCGAGCCAGGCGACATCATTGTCGACGGCGGCAACGCACTCTTCACCGACACCATCCGCCGCGAGAAGGCAGTGCGCGAGACCGGCATCAACTTCGTCGGCGCTGGCATCTCTGGTGGTGAAGAGGGCGCGCTTCTCGGCCCATCGATCATGCCCGGTGGTTCCGCTGAAGCATGGGAGACCCTCGGCCCGATCCTCAAGTCGATCGCTGCAATTGCCGAAGGTGAGCCCTGCGTCACGCACGTCGGCACCGATGGTGCTGGCCACTTCGTCAAGATGATCCACAACGGCATCGAATACGCCGACATGCAGCTCATCGCTGAGGCCTACGACCTCATCCGTCAAGGCACCGGCGCAACCCCCGCCGAAATCGCCGACATCTTCGCCGAGTGGAACAAGGGCGAGCTCGAAAGCTACCTCATCGAGATCACCGCGGAAGTTTTGCGTCAGGTTGACGCCAAGACCGACAAGCCCCTCGTCGACATCATTCTCGACCAGGCTGGTTCCAAGGGAACTGGCGTGTGGACCGTGCAGACCGCCCTCAACCTCGGAGTACCCGTTTCGGGCATCGCCGAAGCCGTATTCGCTCGCGCCGTTTCCTCGAAGCCTGCTCAGCGCGCGGCATCCGTAGCGTTGCCCGGCCCCAGCTCGGTACCCGCCGTCGAAGACAAGGCCGCGTTCATCGAAGATGTTCGCCAGGCTCTCTACGCCTCGAAGATCATTGCGTACAGCCAGGGCTTCGACGCCATTGTTGCCGGCGCTGAAGAGTACAACTGGGACATCAAGAAGGGCGAGATCGCCAAGATCTGGCGCGGCGGTTGCATCATCCGTGCGAGCTTCTTGAACCGCATCACCGAGGCCTACGCCGAAAACCCCGGCCTCGTGGCCCTCGTCACGGCGCCGTACTTCACCGACGCGATGGCAGGAACGCAGGATTCCTGGCGCCGTGTTGTGGGTGGCGCTGCCGCCGCCGGCATCCCGACCCCCGCGTTCTCGTCGTCACTCGCATACTACGACAGCCTGCGCGCACCGCGCCTGCCTGCCGCATTGGTTCAGGGACAGCGCGACTTCTTCGGCGCTCACACCTACAAGCGCGTCGACATGGATGGCACATTCCACACCCTGTGGTCGGGTGACCGCAGCGAAGTCGAAGCGACCGACTCGCACTAACACTCCTGGCGGCGGGCCCTGTGCTCGCCGCCACATTTTTACCGTCAACAACCTCGCAGTACTCCGGCTGGGCAAACGAAGCAGCGTTCAGCCCGCGGTGACAGAATGGGGGCACGATGAGTGAATACGAAGACGAACCAGAGTTATCTGGCTACGTGCCCCACGGTGAGCGACCACTGCGATCACGGGTGTACATGAACGTCATCCGTGTCGTCGTCGTGCTCGGCCTGATCGGTCTCGTCGTTCCCGGAATAGTTTCGGCAGTCGGCACAGCCAACAACACCGCAACGCGAACCTGTGCCACCTACACCGAATACTTGGCACCGAACGCAGTCTCGTTCGACATCCGCTTTGACCTTTTCGGCGACGGTGAACCGGGCTGGAAATGCTACTCGATCGCATTCAACGGCCAGGAAACGTTGCTGCGTTCGCTCGGCCTCATCCCCGGACCCGCCGTACTTCCGACCAGCCCCGCAAACAACACCTAGCGTCCACAGCCGTTGCGGCCTAGCTCTCGGCGGTCAACTGATCCCGGACCTGCTTACGCAGGACCTTGCCGATGAGCGAGCGGGGCAGCTCATCTACAGCAACAATGCTCTTGGGCACCTTGTAAGCAGCTAAATTTGCGCGGACAAAGTCACGCACGGCTTTTTCATCAAGGGTCGCACCCGCCGTGAGTACGACGGCGGCGACAACATCCTCGCCACTGCGCTCGCTCGGTAACCCAACCACGGCGGCATCGGCGATCGACCGATGCTGCCGCAACGCTTCTTCAACCTCACTGGGTGCGACATTGAATCCACCCGTGATGATGAGTTCCTTGATGCGGTCGACGATAGTCACAAACCCATCTTCATCTACCGTGACAATGTCGCCGGTGCGGAACCAATCCTTGCCATCGTCGGCAGCCGCTACAAACACTTCCGCGGTTTCATCGGGCTTGCCCCAATATCCAGAGAAAACCTGTGGGCCGCGAACAACGAGCTCACCCTCCTCCCCCAGTTGTCGATCAACCGTGGGGTTCTCTGGATCAACAACACGGATCTCGGTGTTCGGCAACGGCAATCCGACCGTTCCAGCACGCCGAGTGGGGCCGACAGGGTTCGCAATGAGGATGGGGCTCGTCTCCGACAATCCATACCCTTCAACGAGGGTTCCCCCGGTGCGCTCTTCCCAGGGCTCGACGACCGAAGCCGATAGGGGCATCGCTCCAGAGATCGCTATCTCGATGCCTTTCAATGACACCCCAGCCTCATCGGCAGCCGCGGTGAGTCGCTCGTAGATGGGCGGGACAGCAGGCAGGAACGTCGCTGGACGCTTCTTGATGACAGCGAGCACAAGCTCGGGATCAAACTTGGGGAACAGAACGAGGCGCGCTCCCATGCTCATGGCAAACGTCAAGCACAGCGTGAGGCCGTAGGCGTGAAACATCGGGAGAACGGCATAGACAACGGCCGTGCCGCGGGGCACTGCCGGAACCCAGGCGCGGGCCTGTGCCGCGTTGACGGCAAGGTTCACGTGGGTGAGCATAGCGCCCTTCGGCGACCCCGTCGTGCCACTCGTGTACTGAATAAGGGCCAGATCATCGGCGTCTGGCTTCACGATGTGCGCATCGATGAGAGCTGATTTCAGCAGCTCTTCCCACACGATGGTGCCGCGCACTTTAGAGGTTAGTGCGGTACGAGATTCCCGCGCTTTAGCGACAGGAAGGCGCAGTAGAGCTCTGGTGAGCAATGGCATGGAGCGAGTGACATCCACAGAAATGATGGTCTCGACGGCGACGTCGGCAGGAAAATCTTGAATCGTCGCTACGACGTTGTTCCAGGCGATGACAACGCGGGCGGAATGGTCTTCAAACTGGTGCCGAAGCTCACGCGGCGTATACAGCGGATTGTGTTCGACGACGATTGCGCCCAACCGCAGCACCGCGTAGAAGGCGACAATGTGCTGGGGACAGTTAGGCAGCACGAGGGCGACCCTGTCGCCCTTTTGCACGCCAAGAAGTCGAAGGCCTTCCGCTGCGCGATCGATCTGCTCGCCAAGTTCGGCATAGGTGGTCTCGCGGCCGAAGAATTCGAGCGCAACACCCTTCGGGTATTCAGCAATGGATGCCGCTACAAGATCGTAGAGCGAACCTTCGGGCAGCGGAATATCGCGAGAAACCCCGTCAGCGTAGCTGGCGAGCCAAGGACGATCGGACAACACAGTCATGACTTAACTGTATGCCTCAATAGCGCACTCAATTACTCAGCGCGCGCTGCTCACCCTGTGGGAGCTTAGGCCGCGCCGTCGAACATTGAGGTGACCGATCCGTCGTCGAAGACTTCGTGGATTGCACGAGCCAGTAGCGGTGCGATCGGCAGAATCGTGAGGGTCGGGAAGCGCTTGTGTTCCGGGATCGGCAGCGTGTCGGTGACAACGACAGAGTCGATGAAGTCGCTCTGCAAGATTGTGGGTGCCGGGTCAGAGAAGATGGCGTGAGTGGCGGCCACAACGACTTTGAGCGCTCCGGCACGCTTGAGTGCTTCGGCTGCCTTCACGATGGTTCCGCCGGTGTCGATCATGTCGTCGACAAGGAGGCAGACACGACCGCTCACGTCACCCACGATGTCGTGAACGGTGACCTGATTCGGCACGAGGGGGTCACGACGCTTGTGGATGATTGCCAGTGGCGAATCTAACTTCTGGCTCCAAATATCGGCAACGCGCACGCGGCCCATATCAGGGCTAACGACAGTGAGAGTCGAGGGGTCGAGCTGTTTGCGGAAGTGCTCAAGCAGCACCGGCATGGCGAAGAGGTGGTCGACGGGGCCGTCGAAGAAACCCTGAATCTGGGCGGCGTGCAGGTCGACGCTCATGATTCGGTCGGCGCCAGCGGCCTTGTAGAGGTCCGCGATAAGGCGGGCGCTAATCGGCTCGCGACCGCGACCCTTCTTGTCTTGGCGGGCGTAGGGGTAGAAGGGCGAGACAACGGTGATGCGCTTCGCCGAGGCCCGTTTGAGGGCATCCACCATGATCAGTTGTTCCATGAGCCACTCGTTGATGGGCTCAGTGTGCGACTGGATGACGAAGGCGTCGCAGCCACGAACACTCTCGTCGTAGCGAGCGTAGATCTCACCATTCGCGAAGGTGCGTGCGTCAGTGGGGACGAGATCGCTACCGAGCTCTTCAGCAATGTCGAGCGCGAGTTGAGGATGTGCCCGCCCGGAGACAAGCACGAGTCGCTTTTGACCGGAGATCTTAATGCTGGCCACGTGGTGACTCGCTCTCTGCCGCGGTTACGGCGTTGGTCGGTCAGGCAAAGTATCGTCGCTTGCTGCTTTGGCTGCGTGAGCCGCTGCAGTTCCCGCCCGATTGGTTTCAACCCAGCCACTGATGTTGCGCTGTGGAGCAACATTGATACCGAGAGACCCTGCCGGTACATCTTTTCGGATGACCGACCCTGCCCCGGTATACGCTCCGTCAGCAATTCTAACCGGAGCGACGAAGACGTTGTGTGACCCACTTCTCACATGAGAGCCAACTACCGTTCGGCTCTTGTTCACGCCGTCGTAGTTTGCCGTGATAGTTCCGGCGCCAATGTTGGATTGTTCGCCAACCTCGGTGTCGCCTATGTAGCTGAGGTGCGGCACCTTACTTCCCTCGCCGATAGTGGAGTTTTTGGTCTCCACGAAGGTTCCGATCTTGCCGCCAACGCCGAGTTTCGTGTTCGGGCGAAGGTAAGCAAACGGACCAACGGATGCATTCGCACCGATCACGCTGAGCGTCGCGTCGGTGCGTTTGACGACAGCATTCTCGCCAACTTCACAGTCAACAAGGGTGGTGTCTGGCCCGATGATGGCACCGGACAGCACGAGCGTTGCGCCCTTGAGCTGGGTGCCGGGCAGAATTTCGACGTCAGGGTTGAGGGTGACGTCGGCGTCGATCCAGGTTGTGGCCGGATCTTCGATGGTTACGCCTTCGCGCTGCCACTTCTGCACAATGAGTTCGTTCATACGACGGGCCGCTTCTGCCAGTTGTACGCGGTCGTTGACACCGGCGACCATCCAGCCGGCGGCGACGGGCATTGCTGAAACGATTGCTCCGACACCCCGTAGCAGGCCGACAACATCGGTGATGTATTTCTCGGCTTGGGCGTTGTCTGTGGTGATGCGCACGAGCTGCTCACGCAGCGGGCCAACGCTGAAGACGTAGGTGCCGGAATTGATTTCGGTGATCGCGATCTCGTCGGCGGTAGCGTCTTTTTGCTCGACGATACGGTCGAGGCCGCCATCGACCCCACGCACGACACGGCCGTAGCCTGTGGCGTCTTCAAGGATTGCCGAGAGCACTGTTGCGGCGGCAGACTCGGCGCGGTGTTGCGCGAGCAGCGACGCCAAGGTGACGGAGTCGAGCAATGGAACGTCGCCACTGACAACAACGACATCTCCGTCGAAGTCTGCTGGCAGCGAATCAACCGCAACTTCGACGGCACGACCGGTGCCGGGAACATCGTCTTGATCAACGATCAGAATGTCGGGCATCAACTCGGAGAGTGTGGCAACAACTTCGTCGCGCTGGTGGCGCACAACAGCGATTACGTGGTCAGGGTTGAGCTCGCGTGCGGCGGCAACCACGTGGCCAATGAGTTCGCGACCAGCAAGGCGGTGCAGAACTTTAGGCTTGGCAGACTTCATGCGGGTGCCTTGGCCAGCGGCGAGAACAATGACGGCGAGTTTGTGTTCGGTCATAGACCTATTGTGCCCTGAATGAGCCGCACTGAAAACGCCCCCTCACGTGAGGGAAAAGGTAAGAACAAGCTCCGCCTCTAGGATTCGAACCTAGACTGGACAGCTCCAAAGGCTGCCGTGCTGCCATTACACCAAAGCGGACCGCACCCGAAGGCGCTAACCAATTCTGCCAGATCATTGGCGCTCTGTCGTCCAACTAGCCCGATTCGGAGCCTTCACACACGATTGTGGCCGTTTCGGGGGGCCGCAACAGCACACATCCGGGTTGTGAAACTGAGATAATAACCGGATGCCCCAACGCGACGAAGTCGACCGAATTGTCGAAGCGTGGTCGCGTGAGCGCCCCGACCTCGACTTTGCGCCTCTGCATGTTTTGAGCCGGGTTGGTCGTCTCGCGAAACATCTGGAGCGAGCCCGCAGGGCGGCGTTCGCTGTTGCCGGTGTTGAGCCGTGGGAATTCGATGTGCTGTCGGCGTTGCGCAAGGCGGGAGCACCGTATCAGTTGAGCCCGACCGCGCTAGTGCAACAAACGATGGTGTCGAGTGGAACGATGACGAATCGCATCGACCGGATGGTGGCGCGAGGCCTCGTGGAGCGCCGCACTGACCCCAACGATGGTCGTGGCGTCATTGTGCTGATGACGGCGAGTGGTCGTGAGCGCGTTGATGAGGCCATCACTTCTCTCGTGCACGATGAAACTAAGTTGCTATCTCGTATGTCTCCACTCGAACAGGAACGATTGAGCTCGCTGCTCAGAAAGTTGAGCCTCGACGGTGAATAGCCCGCAAGAGCAGACTGCGTTCCGGCGAATCTCTCCCGGTCTCGGTCTTGCACTTGGTGCTTTTGGTCTTGCTCTGCTGATCAGTTTTTTGGTGCCAGCGATCCCGACGCTGACCGCGTGTGTTGTGTTGGGCATCCTGTTTAGCGCGCTGCCGTGGCGCACTGCGGTGCGTTCTGAGGTGAAGCCGGGCCTCGCAATTGCTGCCCGTCGTTTGTTGCGTATCGGTGTGGTGTTGTTGGGTTTCAAGCTGAGCCTCGTGAACATTGCCGAGTTGGGCTGGTTGGTTCTCGGCATGATTGTCGCAATCGTCATCATCACGTTTTTCTTCACGTGGGGATTGGGGCGGATGCTGGGCCTCCCCGGTCAGCAGCCGATGCTGATTGCTGCTGGCTTTTCCATCTGTGGCGCTTCGGCGATTGGCGCGATGGCGGGTATGACGCGCGCGAAAGACTCCGACACTGCGACTCCGATCGCGCTTGTCACCCTCTGCGGCACTCTCGCTATCGCACTCCTGCCTGCTCTTCGCCCCCTTCTCGGTCTCGATACTGCCGAGTTCGGGATGTGGGTTGGCGCGAGTGTTCACGATGTCGGTCAGGTTGTCGCGACGGCTCAGATTGCGGGGGCAACTGCACTTGCCGTTGCCGTAGTTGTGAAGCTCACGCGGGTTGCGATGCTCGCCCCGATGGTTGCTCTTGCGGGGGTTGTTGTTGCCCGCAGCGACCGCCGGGCGGCCATTGCGGGCAACGTCACTGCTGCTGACTCAGCGTCTATCGACTCTGCCGCGCAACTTGCTCGGGCGAAGCGGCCTGCGATTCTCCCCCTCTTTGTCGTCGGCTTTCTCGCTGCCGTGCTTGTGCGCACGTTCGTGCCGTTGCCTGATGGCTTTCTTGAGGTAGCTGCCTACGGTCAAGAACTCGTACTGGGCATGGCTCTCTTTGGGCTTGGCGCCTCGATCAGCCTCGGCAATCTCATTCGCACTGGCGGTCGTGCCCTCGGCGTCGCCCTTATCTCGTGGGCGGTCATCGCGCTGCTGTCGCTTGGTGCGGTGGAGATTGCGCGCGCCGCTGGTGTGGCGGCGCTCGGCTAGAGCCAGCGTCGAACGGCTAGAGCCAGCGTCGAACAGCTAGAGCCAACGCCGCACGGGAGCCACGAACCAGCGCGATTCTGGGTTCTTTCGCAGCACGAGTTTCTCAACGATCGTGGTGACAGAAATCCGTGAAGCACTGACCACGAACACTGCGGTGATTACCGACAGGGCGAGCATGATCGGATACTCCTCGATGAGTTGATCGGCAAGCCAGTAGGTCAGGAGCGTGAACGCACTCATGAGTGCGGCTGGCAACGTCAGCACACCGAGGATGAGAGCGATGCCGAGTCCAACTTCGAGAGCCGGGATGGCCCAGCCAAAGAAGTCGGGGGCCCCGCCGAGGAACGTGGTGGTGAATGCCTCGAAGTAGTCGGGCACGCGATTGTTGGAGACAGTGCTGTCCACAACGAGTCCGATGTCGGCCCCGCCAAATCCTGCCTTCAGCTTGAACAATCCTTCATTCAGCCACAGGATGCCGAGGCCAACCCTCGCCGCTCCCGTGATGACGGAAGCGACGAGGGAAAGCGCACGGTTCATCATGAGAGTGAAGCGGAACCGAAGATTGCCTTGACCTTGTCGCAGTAGATGACGACAGTGTCGTAACCGGCAACATCCACGCCATCAAGCGTGAAGGTCTGGCTGGCTTCGTCGAAGACAACCGAGTCGATCAGCATGCCCGCTGCAACGGCATCCTCATCGGAACCGTTGGTCAAGTACACGTGCAGGTCGGGGCCCTCATCGGAGGAGTAACCCGAGAGAACGATCTCGGAGTCGCTGACGGTGACCGTGCCAGCCACTGACTTGTCTCCAGCACCCTCAAAGGTGCCGGTGCGGGTTACCTCATCAGTCTGCGACTGCGAAGCCTCAGGGGCTGCAGGTTCACTGCTTGACGTGTCGGTTGCTGCACCGCTACAAGCGCTGAGCATGAGCGAGAGAGCCAAAATTGCGGATGCGGTGAGTGCTGTTTTTCTCATGGGAGAGTTCCTAAGTTCGATGGTGCGTGGAGGATGCCGGCGGGCGTGACACTCGCTGACGACTACGAACTTAGGCACCGGCATTCGCCTCTATGGCGAATATTTCACGAGCGTAAGAATTGAAACCGGTTACGCCATGACCGCCCGGATTAGGCTGGGGTCATGGAGAACAAGGCGAACGTGACCATCGTGGAAGACGATGCCACCGTGCTCTCCGTTGTCTCCGAATACCTGCGCGGGCGCGGATATTCCGTCACCGGCATTAGCGATGGAATCCAGGCGCGCGACGCACTGCGTGGTCCCCTTCCTGACGTGCTCATTCTCGACCGGATGCTGCCAGGCGTCGGCGGCGATGAACTCTGTCGCCAAGCGCGAGCGGCATCACCGCAACTGCCGATCATCATGCTGACCGCTCTCGATGCTGTTGAAGAACGCATCGATGGTCTGGAACACGGCGCAGATGACTACATCGCCAAACCCTTCTCACTTCGTGAGTTGCAGCTGCGAATCGATGCGATGGTGCGCCGAAGCCGAAGCTCGCACGTCACCTCCGAGATGTTCACCCTGAGCCAGTTTCGGGTAGACCCCGCCCATCGCAAGATTCTGCTCGATGGCAAAGAGATGACGTTGACTACCCGCGAATACGAGCTGTTTCTCTTTTTGCTCCAGAACCCCGATCGGGTTCTCAGCCGCGACGACATTCTGCGTGAGGTGTGGGGTTGGAGTTTCGGCGAAGCCTCGACCGTCACCGTGCATGTGCGTCGCCTGCGCGAAAAAATTGAACCCGAACCGCGTTTTCCCCGCTACCTCCTCACCGAGTGGGGTCAGGGCTATCGCTTCACTGTGAAGGATGCGGCATGATCCTCAACGCCAACGAACTGCTCCAGATTCTTGCCACCGCTGCCGCCTGCACCGCCATGGTGATGGTGGCCGCGATGATCGTGCTTCGCCTCAATCGACGCCGCACGATCGCGTTCCAGTTCACCATTGTGGTGATTGCCGCGATTCTGTCGATCGCCGTCTCGACAGTTGTCATCACCGCCCAAATGCATTTCTCCACCCACGACCTGCAAGTTGTTCTCGGCGTGGTCGCAATTTCCGCGCTGATGAGTCTCGTCGCTGCGTTAGTCAGCGGCCGTGCTGTTCACCGAGCCTTTGCGGCGCTGCGAGATTCCGTGGCCCGAGTGGGTGCCGGGGATGTCGTAGCCGCCGATTCGGGCACGTGGAAGGAAGTCGCCGAGGTATCAACCCAACTCTCTGAAGCATCCGAACGTCTCGCTGCCGCCCGCGACGAGATTGCGAGGCTCGATGCCTCTCGCCGCCAGTTTTTCGCGTGGATCTCCCACGACCTCCGCACACCCCTCACCGGCATCAGCGCGCTCGCTGAAGCCCTCGATGCGGGAACCGTCGACGATCCGAGCGACTACCTGCGCCAGATTCGAGCCCAAGTTGGCACGATGAACCGCCTCGTCGATGATCTCTTCGAGCTCTCGCTCATCCAGAGCGGCACCCTCAAGCTGCGCCCCGAGAACATCGAGCTGCTCGATATTGTGTCGGATGCTGTCGCCGACGTGAGCCAACTGGCTGCGGCCCGTGGCATCCAGATCAGCCATGCCGGGGTCGAAGGTCGGATGCTCTGGGCCGACCCCCATGAGCTCACTCGCGTTGTCGTGAACCTGCTCACCAACAGCATTCGCTACTCACCCGCCGATTCGCAGATTCTGGTGAGCGCCGACCAGCGCGACGACACCAGCCTCGTGCTTTCGGTGCTCGATCAGGGCAGCGGCGTTGCCAGCGAAGACCTCAGCCACATGTTCGAGATCGGATGGCGCGCTACCGAAGCCCGCACCCCAGAACAGCACAGCGGTGGCTCCCCCGGTGCCGGGCTTGGGCTCGCAATCGTGCGCGGCATCGTCGAAGCTCACGGCGGCGGCGTGAACGCCGAAAATCATCCGGATGGGTTTCGGCTCAGCGTCGCTTTGCCGACAACCGCGGTGTAGTTGCTACGCGAGGAGTTCTTCGAGCTCCAGCCAGCGCATTTCAACCGTGTCGAGTGCCTCTTGGAGGGCCTGCTGTTCGCCAACGAGCGCGCCGAGTCCCGCAAAATCTGACTGGTCGTGGGCGGCCATCCGCTGGTGAAGTTCAGCGATCTGCCCCTGCAGCTTCGTGATCTTGCGGCTGGCAGCAGCGTGCTCTTTTTGCGAGTTGCGCAACTCGGCGCCGCCCAGCTTGGGCTTCGCTTTCGCAGCGGTGGCGTCCGGAGCGCCGGCGGCAGCACCCGCGGCGTTGCCCGAGGAATCCTTGAGCTGCTGGTGACGCAATTCGAGATACTGATCAACACCACGCGGAAGGTGACGGAAGCCGCCCTCCATGACCGCATACTGCTGGTCGGTTACACGCTCGATGAGGTACCGGTCGTGACTCACCACCAGCAGGGTTCCCGGGAACGTGTCGAGAAGGTCTTCGATCGCGGCAAGCATGTCAGTGTCGAGGTCGTTAGTTGGCTCATCCAGAATCAGAACGTTCGGCTCAGAGAGCAGAATAAGCAACAATTGTAGTCGACGCTTCTGGCCTCCCGAAAGATCCTTCACCGGCGTCGAGAGCTGGGTGCTGGTGAAACCAACGCGCTCGAGCATCTGCGTCGGCGTCATCTCTTTGCCACCAGTGACATAGGTGCTCTTGTGACGACCGATGACGGTGCTGACGCGCTCATTCCAGATGTCTTCGAGTTCAGCGAGCTGCTGGGTGAGGGTGGCGACCTTGATGGTCTTTCCGCGCTTCACGCGACCACTCGTCGGGTTCAGGCTGCCGGCAACGAGCGACAACAGGGTCGATTTTCCGGCACCGTTTACACCGAGGATTCCGGTGCGTTCGCCTGGCGCAATGCGCCACGTGATGTCATTCAGCACTGTCTTCTCGCCGGCAACGCCCGTTGTCGGATCAATGACGGGATACGTGACGGTGACCCCTTCGAGGTCTACAACGTCTTTGCCCAGTCGCTGCATCGCCATCGACGACAGTGAAACACTGTCCCGTGCTGGCGGCTCGTTCTCGATCAAATCGTTTGCCGCATCAATACGGAACTTGGGTTTCGTCGTGCGCGCTGGGGCACCGCGGCGCAACCACGCAAGCTCCTTGCGCATGAGGTTCTGGCGCTTTGATTCGGAAGCCGCCGCCATCCGGTCGCGTTCAACGCGCTGAAGAATGTAGGCAGCGTACCCGCCCTCGAAAGGTTCGATCAGTCGATCGTGGACCTCCCACGTTGCGGTACAAATCTCGTCGAGGAACCACCGGTCGTGAGTGACGACCAACAGCCCGCCGGCGTTCGTGCCCCAACGACGCTTGAGGTGGCCAGCAAGCCAAGAAATACCTTCAACGTCGAGGTGGTTAGTTGGCTCATCCAAGAAGATGACATCCCAGTCACCGATGAGGAGAGCAGCGAGAGCAATACGACGACGCTGACCACCAGAGAGGTCGCCGACTTTGGCCTCCCAGGGGATGTCAGCAGCAAGGCCCGCAATAACGTCGCGAACCTTGGGGTCGCCCGCCCACACGTGCTCATCAATATCGCCGATGACGGTCTCGTGCACCGTTTTGGTGCCATCGAGCTCATCTGCCTGATCGAGCATGCCGAGGGTCACGCCATTGCGGCGCGTAACCCGCCCCTCGTCGGGGTCGAGCTTGCCCGAGAGCATCCGCATGAGGGTGGTTTTGCCGTCACCGTTGCGGCCGACGATGCCGATACGGTCGCCCTCGTCGAGGCCGATCGTGACATTGTCGAAGATTACGCGGGTCGGAAATTCAAGATGAAGGGACTCAGCGCCAAGAAGGTGTGCCATTCGGGCAAGCCTAGCCGGGTTAGTCGGTGATGATTCGCGCTCCGTGCACGGGACCTGTTGCCCGCACGACTGTCATTTGGGCTGCGCTTAACGCAATTTGTAGTTCTAACGCCGAATCAAGGTCAGCAGTGAGGAAGGCGACGGTGGGGCCAGAACCCGAAATGACGCCGGCAAGTGCACCATTCTTTTCGCCAAGTTCGATGACCGAAGCCAGAGACGGCTCCATCTTGAGTGCGGGAGCTTGAAGGTCATTGTGCAGGCACTCTGCCAACATGTGCGGGTCGCCGGCACGCAACGCCTGCAACACATCCGCCTCAACAATGGGTGCCACTTGGGCGGGAAAGATGTCTTGAGAATGACGCTGGCGGTGGCGGTCGAGCTCTTCGTAGACCTCCGGAGTTGAGAGCCCGAAGTCGGCGAGCGCCAACACCCACTGAAACTGACCCTTGGCGAGAGCCGGGCTGAGTTGGTCGCCACGACCCGTTCCTATGGCTGTTCCCCCGGTAAGAGAGAACGGCACGTCGGCGCCAAGTTCCGCAGCCAGGGAGATCATTTCTTCGCGAGAGAGTGCCGTGCCCCACAGGGCGTCACAGGCAAGGAGCGTTGCTGCGGCATCCGCAGAACCACCGCCCATGCCTCCCGTAACCGGGACATGCTTATCGATTTCCAAACGCACGCCGCCACGGTAGCCAGTGCGGCGAGCGAGTAGTCGAGCGGCTTTGATCGCGATGTTCGAGCCATCGGTGGGCACTCGAGAAAGATTGACTGTTCCTGAAACAGAAACCGAGAAGTCGTCGGCGTGGAAAGCGCGAACATCTTCATAGAGAGACACCGCCTGATAGGCGATTGCAACGTCGTGGTAACCATCGTCAAGGAGCGAGCCCACTTTGAGGAAGACATTGATCTTGCCTGGGGCACGGGTGTGAACCATTGAGGAGGCTGCCGGGACGGTAGTCATGAACCAAACTTACCTTGTGTCACGGACCGTTCTGTGCGCTCAATCGCAGCCAGCTCGCTCTAGCCGGGAGAGTTGAGAATCAATTTACGGTGCGGAAACTACTCGGAAATACTCAACCCACGCGCAGTGGCATAACGCGTCGTCACTGACTCGGCCCATTCCGTGCTCACTTCACTCGCGTTGGCGCCAAACCAGTCAATGATCTGCGAGCGCTGCCATTTGCTTGCGCCAGCCATATCGAGAAAGGCGAACCATTCGTCTGGGTGCCTCCCGGTGCCGTCGAGCACATCGCGATCACTGGGAATGTTGTTCGTTTGTTCCGACATAACAACAACCTACCCCCGGGAGCTCACGCCCCACAGCACCCGGGGCAAGATTGTTAGCTTCCGAACGCTTCGGCGATTAACTCTCCCGCTAGTTCCTCAGGGTCGCAGTCGACACCGTGGCGCTGAAACCATGAACACACGTTTCGGCAATCGCGCTCAACCAACTCAATACCGCTCGGATTACTGACGATGTCCACAATCTGTGGCACATCAATGACCACAACCCGACCGTGATGCACGAGCAAGTTATACGGCGAGAGGTCACCATGCGCATACCCGGCCCGCGCAAAAATACGCATGAGTTCAACAACTTGATGCCACAGGTCAGCAAGCTCCGCAGCATCCGCCCGCACCGTGGCTAGGCGAGGTGCCGCTTCTCGACCATCGCCAATGAATTCCATCAGCAACTCAGTGTTATCAACCTGCACCGGATACGGCACCGGCGCACCACGCGAATGGAGTTCGCTCAGCGCACTGAATTCGGCAGACGCCCACAAACCTGCTGACAGCGCACGGCCATAAGCAGACTTTTTCTGCAACGCGCGACTGTCACGCGAGCGCCGAGTGCGGCGCCCTTCGGTGTACTGCGACGAACGATGGAAGTCGCTCGTCTCCGTGCCGCGGTAGCGCTTTGCCGCCAACAACACAGATTCAGCATCGGGAACAGCGCGCTCGATGAGAAACACGTCGGCCTCTTTGCCCGACTTGAGCACGCCAAGCTCCGTATCCATTGCGCCGGCGGACGTCACGAGCCAGGAAGGCCACGGGCGTGGCCCTCGAAGCGACGGAATGATCGATGGCCAGGTTGACCAACGCTGATCTTCGCCAGGAGTCGCCGACGAGAACGATAAAGCAGATTGCGAAAAAGTGTCGTCACTGAGTGACATAGGTGGTTCTCCAGAACGGAGGTCACCGCAGACCTATTAGGCAGTGACCTCAATGAGTGGGGGGTCGAAAGAAGACTCGACAGAAACAGTCATTACCTTCCCCTCCCTTCGGGCCAGTGGCCCCACTTCTGAATAACTCGCACCCTGGATTCGCGTGCAGTGCGATGACAGGATTTTAGCTAGGCCGCCCGCGCAATAGCAAGGAAATCGTGCACCGTAAGCTCCTCGCCTCGAGCCGTCGGTGCGACACCCGCCGCAATGAGACGCTCTGAGGCGGCCGTTGAGCTGCCCAGCAGACTCGAGAGCGACTGACGCAACATTTTGCGACGCTGCTGGAAGGCGGCATCCACTAGGGCGAACGTTGCTTTGCGCTCGTCAATCGTGCCGGGTTGTTCGCGACGCTCAAAGCGCACAAGCACCGAGTCGACGTTGGGCACGGGCCAGAAAACTTGACGACTCACGAGGCCTGCGGTGGAGAACTCTCCGTACCAAGCGGCCTTGATGCTCGGCGAACCGTAGACCTTGCTGCCGGGGCCGGCCGCGACACGATTGCCGACCTCCGCCTGCACCATCACGAGCCCGCGATCGAGCGAATCGAAGTGCTCTAAGAAATGCAGCAGCACGGGAACCGACACGTTGTAGGGCAGGTTCGCCACGAAAACACGGGGGTCGTCGGGCAACTCGGTGACGCGCAACGCGTCTTCGGTGATGACCGTGAGGCGCGCATCCGGCTGCATCTGACTCACCGTGAGCGGCAACTGGGCAGCAAGCCGTTTGTCGATTTCGACGGCGACAACGGATGCCCCGGTCTCGAGCAACCCGAGCGTGAGTGATCCCAACCCTGGGCCAACCTCGACCACCGTTTCACCCGAGACGACGTGCGCTGCCTTCACGATGCGGCGCACCGTGTTGGGATCGATAACAAAGTTTTGGCCCAACTTCTTGGTGGGCTGAATGCCGAGCAGATCAGCGAGATCGCGGATTTCGGCTGGGCCGAGCAGTGTGCTCATCGAGTGCCTGCATTCTCTGGAAGTTCGGTATCCCACGAGCCATAAACGGCCTCGGTGGTGGCGGCGAGCTGCGCCGAAAGTTCGAGTTCGTCGATCTCCAAGTGAGCCGCCATTGCACGCACCGTGTGCGGCATCAGGTACGGAGCATTCGGTCGACCTCGCAGCGGATGGGGCGTGAGGTAGGGCGCATCGGTCTCGACCAAAATGTGGTCGCGATCGATCACCGAAAGAGCTTCGCGCAGATTGGCCGCATTCTTGAACGTGACCGTGCCAGCGAACGACAAGTACCAGCCGTGATCGGCAGCAATGCGCGCCATCGCTGCATCACCCGAGAAGCAATGGAAGACGGTGCGCTCCGGCGCCCCGACCCGCAGCAGGGTCTCAATGACGTCGTCGTGGGCGTCGCGATCGTGAATCTGCAGCGCAAGGCCGTGCCGCTTGGCGATCGCAATGTGCTCTTCGAAGGAACGGAACTGCGCGGGGCGGCCCTCGTCTTCCGTGCGAAAAAAGTCGAGACCGGTTTCGCCGACGGCGCGCACTCGAGGAAGCGCGGCGAGTTCGTCGATCGCGGCGAGCGCCGCATCCAACTCCCCTGCGGCTTCGAGCTCAGGAGCGTCGTTGGGGTGAATTGCTACCGCTGCGAGAACACGGGGGTTGGTGGCCGCGAGCTCGGCCGACCAGCGGCTCGTCGCGACATCCGTGCCGACCTGCACAACGCCGCGAACGCCCACCGAGGCTGCCCGCGCCAGGTGATCGTGAAAGTCGAGTTGGTTATCGGGCCCGCCGTCAGCAATCTCGAGGTGAGTGTGATTGTCATAGACAACGCCCTCAAGAGGGTCGGGCAGCGGCGGATACTGCAGCTTCTCGGAGGCTTTCTCGTCGGCGCTGCGGTGACGCTGCCTGATGAACGGTTCGGTCACGCCGTGCCGCTCTCGGCATCCACTTCGATGCGGGGGAACAGCGACGATTCGAGCGCGGTCACGCGACCGCTGTTCGACCAGTCCTGGGCAGTATCGATGCGCTGCTCGCGCAGTTCGCCGAAACCACCGATCGCTTGCCACAGCTTCTCGGTTGCCTTGGGCAGCACCGGCGAAAGCAAAATGGCGAGCGTGCCCAAACCGTTCACGGTCGTGGCCAGCACAGTGCCGAGACGCTCGCGGTTGGCGGGGTCTTTCGACAGCGCCCAGGGCTCTTGCTCGGTGATGTACCCGTTGAGTTCATCCACGAGCTCCCACACCGCGGAGAGTGCTTCGTTGATCGCAAACGTATCGATGAAGGCGTTCGACTGCTCGGTCGCGCGCTTCTGGGTCGCAATAATCGCTTCGTCGGATGCCGTCAGCTCACCGAACGCCGGAATCTCGCCATCGAAGTACTTATTGACCATCGCAATGACGCGCGAAGCCAGGTTGCCGAAGCCGTTAGCCAGCTCTGATTGGTAGCGCGCGCTCAGGTCTTCCCAACTAAAGGAGCCGTCTTGACCGAAGGTGATGGCGCTCATGAAGTAGTAGCGGAACGCGTCAGAGCCGAAGGTGTCAGTGATCTGGCTGGGAGCAATACCGGTCAGTTTCGACTTGGACATTTTTTCGCCACCGACGAGCAACCAGCCGTGGCCGAAGACGGCGCGCGGCACGGGAAGTCCTGCGGCCATGAGCATGGCGGGCCAGATGACGGCGTGGAAGCGAGCAATGTCTTTTCCGACAAGCTGAACGGCAGGCCAGCGCTTGGTGAATTGTTCGTCGTCGACGCCGTAGCCGATGGCGCTGATGTAGTTGAGCAGAGCGTCGAACCAGACGTACACGACGTGGGTTTCGTCCCAGGGAACCTTGACACCCCAGTCGAAGCTGGAACGCGAGATCGAGAGGTCGTCGAGACCCTGCTTGACGAACTGCACGATTTCGTTGCGCACGCTCGCGGGCTGCACAAAGTCGGGCTGGCTTTCGTAAAGGTCGAGCAGCTTCTGGCCGAAGTCGCTCATGCGGAAGAAGTAGTTTTTCTCTTTGAGAATTTCGACGGGGCGCGAGTGGATCGCACACACGAGTTGGCCCTTGTATTCGCCGTCGGGAGCGGTGACGAGGTCGTCGAGCTGCTTGTACTCTTCGCAACCGACGCAGTAGTAACCCTCGTATTCGCCGGCGTAGATGTGGCCATCGTCGTAGAGGCGCTGCAAGAACGTGGCGACAGCCTTCTCGTGACGCTCGTCGGTCGTGCGGATGAAGTCGTCGTTGGCGATGTCGATTGTTTCGAGCAGTGGCTGCCAGGAGTCGGCAACGAGGCGGTCGGCCCACTCCTGCGGAGTCGTGTTGTTGGCCACGGCGGTGCGCAGAATTTTCTGGCCGTGCTCATCGGTTCCCGTCAGCAGCCAGGCATCTTCTCCGCGCTGACGGTGCCAGCGCGCGAGAACATCGGCGGCCACCTCCGTGTACGCGTGCCCGATGTGGGGAACGTCGTTCACATAGAAAATGGGCGTCGCAATATAGAAGGAGTCGCCAGCAGACATGCGTTCATTCTATTCGCCAGCGGCAATTCATTACGCCCGGCGGAGGCGCGGTGTCGGGCATCCACCACTTCGACCGCTTCCACTCGCGCGGACACGAGGTCAGATGTGGGATTATGTGGCTTTTTCTTTATTTCTATTGCAATCCCACAAGAACGGGCGTATTCTCACAGAAACGCATTCGGGTGCGTTAACCAATCACAGGAGATTACGGAATGTATGCAGAAGAGCGGCAGCAGCACATCGAGGGAAAACTCGCTGTCGCCGGTCGCGTTGCCGTAATCGACCTCGCTCGCACGTTTGACGTGTCAAGTGAAACCGTTCGCCGAGACCTTGATCAACTCGAGGCCAGGGGGGTGCTGCGCCGTGTTCATGGCGGCGCAGTCTCGGCGGCTCGGGTCAGCCGCATCGAAGAGAGTGTCGCTCAGCGCACCGACCGTAACTCCGATGCCAAAGAGCGAATCGCGCAGGCCGCGCTAGCCCTCATTCCCTCCAACTTCTCCGGCGCGATCAGCATCGACGGCGGAACCACCACGAGCCGGCTCGCCCAGCACTTAGTCAATTGGGTTCCCGCGACATCCGAGAGCACTCTGACCGTCATCACCCACTCCATCTCCATCGCCGCGATCGTGAGCGAAAATCCCCACATCGATGTTCAGGTCATTGGCGGTCGGCTTCGCGGAATCACCGGTGTCGCTGTCGGAGCGACGACCCTCGACCAATTGGCCAGCATCCGCCCCGATATTTCATTCCTGGGAGCAAACGGAGTGCACGCCGACTTCGGATTCAGCACGCCAGACCCCGATGAAGCTGCGGTCAAAAGCGCTCTCACGCGGGGATCACGACGCGCCATCGCCCTCGTCGATGCATCGAAGCTCGGCATCGAAGCTCTCATGAGTTTCGCCTCACTCTCTGACGTCGACACCATCATCACCGATCACTCCCCAGATGATGAGCTCACACTCGCCCTCGAGCACGCCGATGTAGAAACGGTGATCGCATGATTGTCACTGTCACCGCAAATCCCAGTCTCGACCGCACTATCGAGCTCGATTCCGCTCTCGACCGCGGCGAAGTTCAGCGCTCACTCTCGAGCAGCGAACAGCCAGGCGGCAAAGGCGTCAACGTCTCTCGGGCACTGATCGCGTCCGGCCTGGACACCGTTGCTGTTCTTCCTGGCGATGCCTCAGATCCGATGCTCGTCGCTTTGCGCGCTGAACACACTCCTACCGCTGGCTTGCCCATTGCCGGCCGCGTGCGTTCCAACATTTCGCTCACCGAGCCCGATGGAACGACCACCAAAATCAATGAACCTGGCCCGCAGCTCACCGCAGCCGACGACGCCGCGCTCATTGAGCTCGTTGTGTCCCATGCGCGTCGCGCCGAATGGGTTGTTTTGGCAGGGTCCCTCCCTCCCGGATTGAGCGACGACTTCTACGTTCGGGTCGTTGAAGCGATTCGCGCGGCAACCGATGGGCCGCTCCCCCGCATCGCCGTTGACTCCTCTGGCGCCCCCATGCACGCGCTCGTTCAGTCCGGCGTCGTGGTTGATCTCATCAAGCCCAACGCGGAAGAACTCGCCGAACTCACCGGACTCCCCGACACCTTCGAGAACGATCCGGATGCCGCGGCCGCCGCCGCGCTCAGCCTCGTCTCGCAGGGATGCCGGGCCGTACTCGCCACTCTCGGATCTCGCGGAGCACTCCTCGTGACCGCAGATGAGACTTGGCGAGCAACAATGCCTCCCGTCGCCGCCAAAAGCACCGTAGGCGCAGGAGACGCTTCCCTCGCCGGCTACCTCTTAGCCGATCAGCGCGGCGCAACACCGGAAGGGCGACTGGCGCAAGCTGTCGCTCACGGAGCCGCTGCCGCATCCCTTCCCGGCAGCACCATGCCACCCCCCGACCAGACCCATCCCGACTCTGCTGACGTTCACGTGCTCAGCAGAGCGGGCGCCAAATAAACCTCAGCACCACCACTGCTGCATACAAGGAGAAAGCAATGACGCAACTCATCACCCCCGACCTCGTGTTGTTGGATGCCGATCTCGGCACCGACCGCGCCGGGGTAATCCGAGCGCTGACGAATCTTGTCGCCGAACAGGGTCGCGCTACCAACGCTGAGTCCCTTTTCGATGACGCGTGGGCTCGCGAACAGAAAACCGATACCGGCGTTCCTGGCGGCATTGCGATTCCTCACTGCCGCTCAGAGGCAGTCACCGATGCAACTCTCGTCATGGCGCGCCTCAAACCTGCCGTTGATTTTGGTGCCACGGATGCTCCCGCCGACCTCATCTTCCTGATTGCCGCCCCCGCCGGCGCCGACCAAGAACATCTCACTCTGCTCTCGGCTCTCGCCCGCTCACTCGTCAACCCCGAGTTCGTCGACAGCCTGCGCGCAGCAGGCACTCGTGAAGAGATTGTGGCGCTTGTCGAGCAGGCAACCGCACCAGAGAGCGAAGAAGCACCCGCTGCCGCTGCAGGCGCCGCGAAGCATGCTGCTCCGGACTCTGGATCAGCGGCACGACCCAGCCTCGTCGCTGTCACCGCCTGCCCAACCGGAATCGCCCACACCTACATGGCCGCTGATTCCCTCGTGGCTGCCGGTGAACGCGCCGGCATCGATGTTCACGTCGAGACTCAGGGTTCGTCAGGCGCAACGCCACTTGACCCCGCCATCATTGCTGCAGCATCCGCCGTCATCTTTGCTGTTGACGTGGATGTTCGCGACAAGGGCCGTTTCGCGGGCAAAGCGCTCGTGCAGTCGCCGGTAAAGCGCGGCATCGACGCTCCTGACGAGATGATCGCCGAAGCTATGGCTGCCGCCAACGACCCCAGCGCTCCTCGTGTTGCTGCCGCTGGCGGAGCAAGCGAAAGCGCCGGCTCGACCAATAATGAGCACTTCGGCCAGACCGTCAAGCGCGCACTGCTGACGGGTGTGAGCTACATGATTCCGTTTGTCGCCGGTGGCGGTCTGCTGATCGCGCTCGGATTCTTGCTCGGCGGCTACCTCATCACTGACACGGCGAGCGACATCATCACGCAGAACAGTCTGTGGAACCTACCTGATGGCGGAGTCGCCGCCTACCTCGGTGCTGCCGCCTTCAAGATCGGTGCTGCCTCGATGGGGTTCCTCGTTCCTGCCCTTGCCGGTTACATCGCCTATGCGATTGCTGACCGTCCCGGCATCGCCCCCGGTTTCACTGCCGGCGCTGTTGCTGGCCTCATGGGTGCGGGCTTCCTTGGCGGTATCGTCGGTGGACTTCTCGCCGGTGTTGCCGCTCACTGGCTCGCCCAGCGCAAGACTCCGTCCTGGTTCCGTGGTCTCATGCCCGTAGTTGTGATCCCGCTGTTGGCATCGATCTTCGCTTCCGGCCTGATGGTGCTGATCCTCGGCGGACCGATCGCATCGCTCACCGTTGCACTGAACGACTTCCTTAATGGCTTGAACGGTGCATCCGCTGTCGTTCTTGGCCTCATTCTGGGCGCCATGATGGGCTTCGACCTCGGTGGCCCTGTCAACAAGGTTGCTTACTCGTTTGCCGTTGCTGGCCTCGGTGCCGGTGCGCTCGACAATCAGGGACCGTGGATGATCATGGCCGCTGTCATGGCATCGGGAATGGTTGCTCCACTCGCGATGGCTCTCGCCTCCACCGTGCTCGCTCGTCGCCTGTTCTCGCCCGTCGAGAAGGAAAACGGCAAGGCCGCGTGGCTGCTCGGCGCTTCGTTTATCTCCGAAGGCGCCATTCCGTTCGCTGCTGCTGACCCGCTGCGCGTCATCCCCGCCAGCGCGATCGGTAGCGCTGTCACCGGTGGGCTCATCATGGCGTTCGGCGTCACATCGCAGGCACCCCACGGCGGAGTGTTCGTGTTCTTCGCGATCAACCCGTTCCCGATGTTCCTGGTCGCGATTGTCGCGGGAATGGTCGTCACGGCACTGATCGTGGTCGCCCTCAAGCGCTTCGTGCGCAAGAGCGAGACTGCTGTCGCTCCGGAAGCCGCTAAGGTTCCCGTCGCCGCCTAGCCTCCACCACTGGCTCGCGCTTTCGCCCGAGTCGCATCCCTGCATCGTTCATCCGAAGCAGACCGGGAAGCGACTCGGGCGTTTGTCGTTTAATTCTTCTTGGCCTGCAGTGCCGCTTCGTAGAGCTCGCGCTTGCTCAGCCCGGTTTGCTCAGCGACTTCTGTTGCCGCCTCTTTCAGACGGGCCCCGTCGGCAACAAGCGAGAGCACATACGTGACGGCTGTCGGCAGATCGGAGGTCGCCGGGGCAGCACCCTCGACGACGAGACAGATCTCGCCCCGAGCGCCATCCTTGAATTTCGCGGCAAGTTCAGCAGCCGTGCCTCTGACGACTTCTTCGTACATTTTGGTGAGCTCGCGGCAGACGACAGCGCGACGATCATCACCGAGGGCCGTGGCCAAATCGGCGAGCGCCGCCGGCAGACGATTGGGGCTTTCGAAGAACACCATCGTGCGTTCTTCGCGGGCGAGGCCACGGAAGTAGGCGACGCGTCCCTTACGGGGAAGGAATCCTTCAAAGCTGAAGCGGTCGGTCGGCAGGCCAGAGACGGCGAGGGCAGTGAGAACCGCGCTCGGTCCAGGCAGGGCAGTGACGGTTACTCCGGCGGCGGCGGCTGCCGAGACGAGGGGGAATCCGGGGTCGCTGATGGCGGGCATCCCGGCGTCGCTGAGTACAAGCACATCGGCGTCACGGGCGAGTTCGACTATCTCGCTCGCCTTTTCTGACTCGTTGTGTTCGTGCAGCGGGATCAGTCGTGGCCGATTGTCGATGCCGAGAGCGCGCATGAGGTGCACGGTCGTTCGCGTGTCTTCGCTCGCAATCACTTCAGCGTTCGTGAGGGCCTCGATGAGACGCTGGGAGGCGTCGCCCAGATTGCCGATGGGTGTCGCCGCAAGAATGATCACTCCCCCATTCTCCCACCCGCAGCGTTCGCGTGCGGAGCACTGCTTCCGGGGTCGTAGTGTTGCACTATGTCGACTCCCCCGCCCTTGAGGGGCACTCCCCTCGGCGCCGTAATGCTTGTCGTCTTTGGTCTGATCTTTCAAGACGTGGGTGCCTCGGTTGCCGTGCTGTTGTTCCCCGAAGTCGGCCCTGGCGGAATGGTGTCGTTGCGGCTCGTTTTCTCGGCCGCGATTTTGCTCGCGATCGCGCGACCCAATCTGCGCGCTATCTCGAAGCGCGCCTGGCTTATGGCATTGGTGTTCGGCATATCGCTCGGCGGAATGAACCTCCTGTTCTACGAAGCTCTTTCGCGGGTTGATCTGGGAGCAACGGTAACGATCGAGGTGCTTGGGCCTCTCGTGCTGTCTGTGATTGTGGCGCGGCGGGCGAGTGCGTGGCTGTGGGCGCTGCTCGCTTTTGCGGGGGTCGCCCTGCTGAGCCTCGGCAGCATCGGCGCTCTCGACCCGGTCGGTGTCGCCTTCGCGCTGGCCGCCGCAGTGTCGTGGGCCGGCTATATTTTGGCCTCGCGCAAGACTGGGCAGGTTTTCGCTGGACTGGATGGTCTGGCCATCGCTATGGCAATCGGCGCGATCATCAGCCTCCCTTTCGGCATCGCGCAAGCGGGCAGCACTCTGCTCGAGCCGTCAATTCTGGTGCGGGGGCTCGCGGTGGCTGTATGTTCCTCAGCAATCCCTTATGCGCTCGAACTCATTGCCTTGCGGCGCATCTCTGCTGCCGCTTTCTCGGTGCTGATGGCGTTGGCGCCCGCTATCGCGACGGGCGCGGGATTCTTCGTGCTCGGCCAGAGCATCACTCTCGTGCAGGGTGTCGGAATCGTGCTCGTTATTGCGGCCTCGATTGGGGCGGTGAGGGCAGCATCCCGTGTGCCGGGCGCTCCGGGAGCGGGCCCGAACGCACTACTGCCCGAAGAGACCCCGCTTTAAGGCGGAACCCCTCCGGGCAGTGTGGGTGAGGTACTCTGCGCTGACTTAGTGCGCGGTGCCTGTCGGCGTCGCGGTCGCGCCGGGTGCGTCATCCGTCTCGGGCGCGTGCATGGGGTGGCTGCGCTCAAGCGCGGCACCTTCAACATCGACGCTCGGGATGATGCGGTCAAGCCACTTCGGCAACCACCACGCGGATGCACCGAGCAGGTGCATGAGCGAGGGGATCAGCAACATGCGCACAACGAAAGCGTCGAAGAGCACGCCGATTGCGAGACCGAACCCAATGGGCCGCACCATCGCGAGGTGGGAGAACACGAAGCCACCGAAGACGGCAATCATGATGATCGCTGCAGCAGTCACCACTGCCCGCCCGCTGCGGAGTCCGCTCATGACGGCGGCCTTGGCAGGAACGCCATGAACGTACGCCTCTCGCATGCCTGACACGAGGAACAACTGGTAGTCCATCGCGAGGCCAAAGAGCACACCCATGATGATGATCGGCGCAAAGTTCAGCACGGGACCAGGGTCGGTGATGCCGAAGATCGCCCCCAACCATCCCCACTGGTAGACGGCGACGATGGCACCGAAGGCCGCCAAGAGCGACAGGACGTATCCCGCGGTGGCGATGATCGGAACAAGTATCGAGCGGAACACGAGAATCAGAATTAGCAGAGATAGCCCCACAACTACCGCAAGATACAGGGGCAATACCGATGCCAGCTTCTCTGAGATATCGATATTTCCGCTGGCGGTACCCGCGACACCGAGAGCGATGTCTCCATCGATCGGTGAGCTATCGCGCAGGTTGTGCACGAGCGCTTCAGTCGAGACGCTCGAAGGGCCATCTGTGGGGATCACTTGGAAAGCGAAAAAGTCGTTCTCGTCAGAAACACCCACGGGCGCCACTGCGACCACGTCATCGAACGCCATCAACTGATCAGCGAGGTCGGCCTGAGTTTTGAGAACATCATCTTCAGAAACCGCATCCTGCAGACTCGCGGTGACCAAGAGTGCACCGTTTTGACCGGCTCCAAACTCTTCAGCGACGAGCTTGTAGGAACGATATTGGGTCGAGTCTGCGGGCTCGGAGGAACCGTCTGGCAACCCCAAGCGCATCGACATCGCGGGAATCGCAATGATGAGAAGACCGATCACCGTCAGCACGAGAGTCGCTACCGCGCGACCGGTTCGCATCGGGCGCGGTGGCTTCTGCTGCTGATACTCGTGGCCAATCTTGGCGCGTGATCGACGCGACAACACTCGCTTGCCGAGAAGAGACAGCAGCGCTGGGGTGAGGCTCACCGCGATCAGAACTGAGATCAGCACGCAGACGGCGCCGACTGTTCCCATCACTCCCAGGAACGGGATTCCACTGACGTTCAGCGCCAGCAAAGCGACGAGCACTGTAGAGCCGGCAAACAACACGGCGTTGCCGGAGGTTCCGTTGGCGAGACCGATTGATTCGTGAAGATCCATACCGGCAGCGAGTTGCCTGCGGTGGCGTTGCACGATGAAGAGCGTGTAGTCAATTCCGACCGCGAGGCCAAGCATCACTCCAAGAATCGGGGTGACGGATGTCATCTGCACAACATCGGAGAAGGCCAACGCTCCGGCGACACCAATGCCGACACCGATGACCGACGACACGATGGGGAGCACGGCGGGCAGGAATGCGCGGAAAAGGATGAGCAAGACGAGCCCGGCCAAGATCACACCGATGATTTCACCGACGCCGAGAAGGCCATCGGTGGAGTTAGCGATCGCCGAAGAGTAGTCGACCTGAACACCCGGGATATCGGCATTCTCGAGCTGCGATGCGATCGTGCTCTTGAGGTCTCCCGACACATCGAAAAGGTCGACGTCGAAGGTGACGAGGCCCAAGGCCGTCGCCCCATCATCCGAGATGGTGGTGATGTTGGCCGCCGCCTCCATGAGGCGCTCGCCATATTCAAGCTTCTGCTCGTTCTCTTCGATGGTCGCAGCGTTGTCGTCGATCGTGGCTTGCTGCTCGTCGATCTGTGCCATGCCGGCATCGATTTTGGCCTGCTGAGCCTCAAACTCCGCTACCGATGCGTCGTAGACACCGGCTGCTTTTGCCTGTTCGATGGCAGCATCGAGTTGCGCTTGACCGGCTTGAAGTTCTTGCTTCGCCGCATCCAGTTGCGTCTGACCGTCAACGAACTGCTGCTTGCCTGCCACAATCTGATCGCGGCCGTCAGAGAGTTCCTGCGCCTGTTCGGTGCGCTGAGCATCCGTCTCGAAGGGATCAATAACGCCGCTGACGTGGTCGAGCGGGGTGAGGTCGTCGAGAGTTTCGGTGATCTTCTCGCGCTGCTCGGCGGTGAACTCGTCGCCACTTTCGGAGGCGAAAACGATTGTCGCGGATGCACCGCTCACGTCTCCGATTCGATCGCTGAGCTCCGCGGAGACCCGGTCTGTCTCGGTTCCCGGAATCGACATCGATGAGGTGAGGGTGCCACCGAAGAGGGCGAAGGCACCCACGGCCAAACCCAATACGGCGAGCCAGCTCACGATGACAAGCCAGACGCGGCGGGCCGAGAATCGACCAAGGCGGTAAAGGAGTTCAGCCATGCTGAAATAGACCTCTCGTTGGGAATGTAGAACGAGCACGTCGTTGGGCCAGTGACCATGGTATTCGCAGAATTACCGCTTTTCCAACAGTTGTCGGAAAACTCACGGCTTCGCGCCCACAATCTGTCAGAATCAAGGGATGGATGCTCGAGTCGAACGAACCCGGCGAAGCCTGCAAGAGGCACTCTTCGCCCTCACTCAAGAGCGCCCTCTTGATGAAGTGACGGTCGGCGATATCGCCGAACGTGCCGGCGTAAACCGCAGCAGTTTCTACCAGCACTACCCCGATAAAGAGACATTGCTTGCCTTCGCTATCGAAGCAGCAGCGGATGAAGCGGGCGTGCAACTGGCCGACCTCGATCCCGAAAGCGACGAACCCCCGCCCGCCCTCACCAACTACCTCTCTCACATCGACTCGAACTCAGAGGTCTATTCGAGCGCGCTCGGGCCGCGCGGCTCGGCGCTCGTTGCCTCACGAATGCGAACTCGACTGAAAATGATTGTGCGCGAGGGAATCCTGAGCCACAGCGCGGAGCACCGAGACGACCTCGCCTTGGAGATTGAAAGCGCAAGCATCACCGGCGCAACGTTCGGCATCATCGAAGCCTGGCTCGCGATGGATCCCCGCCCGCCCGCCGAAACCGCCGTCGCGTGGATCTGGCAGTCATTCGGCACACCCAGCGGGCGCTGGACGGCGCCGCACGAGTGATCCGCGAGGGCATACAGTCCTCACTCGGGCTGCGCTCGGCAGCAGCACGGCACAACGCTCAGTAACATTGCGGGGTGAGCCAGAGAATCCCGCGCGACTTCGACGAACTGCTGTCGAGTGCCCCCGACAACTCTGCTGACAGCGATGGCACCCCGTCGTCGCCCCTCCCGAACTCACCGTCGAACACCGCTCGCTACCACGATGAAGGTTCCCGCCTCGATGACTGGTGGGCGGCGAGAAATCCCCTGCTCCAGCGCTGGCTCGGGTGGGCTGGGCCGGCGATAGTGCTGGTAATCGCGGCGTTCACTCGATTGGTGGGCCTCGGGCATCCGTCGTCGCTGGTTTTTGATGAGACCTTCTATGTGAAGGATTCGTGGACTCTTGTGAACCTCGGCTACGAGGCGCAGTGGCCTGCCGAAGCCGATGCCTTGTTCAATGGCGGCAAAGTCAACATCTTCTTGAACGACCCGTCGTTTGTCGTGCATCCGCCGCTCGGCAAATGGTTGATCGGGTTGGGCATGCTGCCGGGCGGAGGCGAAGACCCTTTCGGGTGGCGCATCGCAACCGCCATCGTGGGCATTCTTGCGGTCATTGTGCTCATGCTGATCGCCAAAAAACTGTTCGGTTCCACACTGCTCGCGACCCTCGCTGGACTGTTGATGGCGATCGACGGCAACGCGATTGTGATGAGCCGCGTCGCGCTACTCGACAACTCTGTGATGATCTTCGCGCTGCTCGGGGTGGGCGCAATGCTGCTCGATCGCGAGCACTCTGCAACCCGGCTGGCGCTGTGGATCAGCCGTCGCGGTGCACGTGGAGCAGCAACAGAATGGGGCCCCGCCCTGTGGTGGCGACCGTGGCTCATGCTTGCCGCCGTAGCCTTCGGTCTCGCTGCCGCCGTCAAGTGGAACGGCCTCTACTTCTTGGCCGCTTTCGCTGTCTACAGTCTGGTGGTGGATGCTCTGGCTCGCCGCCGCGCTGGCATCAGCTTCTGGGGCTCCGGCACCCTCTTCAAGCAGGCTCCGGTGAGTTTCTTGTTAACCGTTCCGGTTGCTCTGCTCGTGTATCTCGCATCGTGGACCGGCTGGTTCCTCAGCGACAATGGCTACGACCGTTCGTGGGCCGAAACCGACGGAAACGCGTGGACGGGCATTTTCAGCTGGGTGCCCCTCGACCTCCAAAGCCTCTGGCATTTTCAGTCGAGCGTGTACAGCTATCACGTCGGCGAGAGCCGACCCCACCCCTATCAAGCGAACCCGTTGACGTGGTTGCTGCTCATCCGCCCGACGAGCATGTTTTACGAAAGCATTGCGCGCGGCGATGATGGCTGTCTCGCAGATGCCTGCGGCGCCTCGATCTCCGGAATCGCCAACCCCATCATCTGGTGGGCGGCAACCGCGGCCGTCCTCTACCTTGTGTACCGACTGGTTTGCTACCGCCAGTGGCAGACCGGCTTCATTCTGATGGGTGTCGCCGCGGGCTACCTGCCGTGGTTGCTCTATCTGAACCGCACCGTTTTTCAGTTCTACACAATCGTGTTCGAGCCGTACCTGATTTTGGCGCTCGTGGCCGCACTGGGGGTGATCCTCGGCAGACCCGATGACGACCGCTATCGACGCACAAGCGGCCTCGGTGTTGTTGCCGTGTTTGTGGTTGTCGCCATCGCGGTCAGTGTCTTCTTCTGGCCACTCTGGACCGGTCAGACGATCGACTATGACCTGCTGCGGCTGCGCTGGTGGTTGCCGACCTGGGTGTAGTCGAGCGCGGGTTCGGCCCTCCGAGGTCGAAGCCGAGTCGTTTCGTGGCGTTCTGTTACGCCGAAAGTCCGCTGACGGCATCCGGTTAGGTAGCCTGTGGCTATGGCTGATGAGGGTGGTTCCGACCGCAACTATGGTTTTCGCACGCGCGCAATTCACGCGGGAAATATCCCCGATGCGACAACGGGCTCTCGTGCTCTGCCGATCTACCAGACGAGTGCGTATGTCTTTGATGACACCGCGGATGCCGCCGCCCGCTTTGCTCTACAGAAGTACGGCAACATCTATTCCCGGCTTGCTAACCCGACGGTCGCGAGCTTCGAGGAACGGGTCGCGTCTCTGGAGGGCGGACTCGGCGCTGTTGCGACCGGCAGCGGGCTGAGCGCGCAGTTCATCACCTTCGCGTCGCTGGCGGGTGCCGGCGATCACATTGTCTCAAGTGCCAACCTTTATGGCGGCTCTATTACTCAGTTGGATGTCACACTGCGCCGTTTTGGCGTCGACACGACGTTCGTGCGCTCGGCCGACCCTGCCGACTATGCGGCGGCGATTACGGACAAGACGAAGCTGATCTTTGCGGAAACCATTGCGAATCCGTCCGGCGAGATTGCCGACATTGAGGGTTTGGCCGAGGTTGCTCATGCCCACAATCTGCCGCTGATTATCGACTCGACGGTGGCGACTCCGTATCTGAACCGGCCCATCGAGTGGGGTGCCGATATCGTGACGCATTCGGCGACGAAGTTTCTGGGAGGCGCTGGCACGACCCTCGGTGGTGTTGTCGTCGAGAGTGGACGTTTCGACTGGGCCACCGATCGCTTCCCGCTCTTCGATGAGACCGTGCCGAGCTATGGCGGCCTCAACTGGAGCGGAAACTTTGGCGAGTACGCCTTCCTCACTCGCTTGCGCGCTGAGCAGCTTCGCGACATCGGACCGGCCCTGTCACCGCACTCGGCGTGGTTGCTCGCGACTGGCGTTGAGACTCTTCCCTTCCGGATGCAAGCCCACGTCGACAACGCACGCATCGTCGCGGAGTGGCTCGAGGCCGACTCGCGTATCGAGAAGGTGTACTGGGCTGGACTTCCGGGGCATCCACACTTCGAACGGGCCCAGAAGTATTTGCCCAAGGGTGCCGGTTCGGTCTTCTCCTTTGAGGTGAAGGGTGGCCGCGCTGTCGGCCAGACGTTCATCGAGAGCGTCGAGCTGGCCAGCCATCTCGCCAACATTGGTGACGCGAAGACGCTCGTGATTCATCCCGCTTCGACAACGCACGCGCAGCTCACCGAGCAGCAGCTGGTCGATGCCGGCGTACTGCCCGGTGTGGTTCGCATCAGTGTGGGAATCGAAGACCCAGAAGACATCATCGCTGACCTCGACCAGGCGCTGACCGCAGCGACGAAGGGCTAAGGATGTCGACCGAAGAACTGCAGACCACCCAGCTCAGCAACGGGCTCACGTGCGACCTGCCCGCCAGTTCGCCTCTCGCCAAACTGCTCAAGTCGCAGCGAACCTGGGTGGGCCCGGATGCCAAAAAGCGTGCCGCCATTCTTCGCGCGGCTAAGTCGATCGCGATAGTCGGAGCCTCACCGAACCCCGCGCGGTCGAGCTACTTCGTGGGCACCTACCTGTTGCAGTCGACGGATTACCGCGTGTACTTTGTGAACCCTAACGCCGACACGATCCTCGGCGAGAAGGCGTATCCCGATCTGGCGTCGCTGCCCGAAGTGCCCGACATTGTGGATGTCTTTCGCAAAGCCAGCGACATCCCCAGCGTCATCGAAGATGCGCTCGCAATCGGCGCAAAGACTGTGTGGGTGCAACTGGGCATCTGGAACGAAGAAGCCGCTGTTTATGGTGAGTCGCAGGGGCTCACCGTGGTCATGGACCGTTGCCTCAAGGTCGAGCACGCGCGCTTCAATGGTGGACTCAATCTGATGGGCTTCGACACCGGGGTTATCTCGTCGCGTCGCGCTGGGCGTTAGCGAGGGATCATTGCCCGGCCCACGCCAGTCGCTGCCGCAGCGCACCAGCAGTGCACTAACTTAGCGGTATGGCTGTGGCTCAGACTCGAAGCGCTCGCGCCGCACGACGCCGCAAACGTCGGGTTGATGCCGCCGACAACGATCTCACCGCCGAGCAGTGGGAAGAACTCAAGCGCGAATGGGGCGGCTGCGCCTATTGCACCGCCACCGACTCTGCACTCCAGAAAGACTGCGTGCAGCCGATCTCCCGCGGCGGCAGCTACACCGTCGGCAACGTCGTTCCCGCCTGCGGTTCGTGCAACGCCAGCAAAAGCAACAGCGAAGTGACGTCGTGGATGCGCCGCAAACGCCTCGACGAACGCGCCTTCCTCACGCAATACGTGCACGTGCGCACCGCATTGGGGCTCAGCTAGCGCCCGACGAAATGGTCCATGGTGTTGTTCACACCAAGCTGATTCATGAGTTTGTCGAACCAGCGGACCGGAAGCACCCGGGCTGGCGATAAAAGATTTACGAACCGGGGCATGATCAACTGGTGTCGGCCCTTCTCGATCGCTGTCAGCGTTTTCTGAACTACATATTCGGGAGTCAGGATAGGCAACAGCAGAGGGTATTTGGTTTGCACACCCTCAAACATTCCGGTGCTGACGAAGTACGGGCACACGACCAGCGAGTTAACTCCGGTGTTTGCTTTCGATAGTTCCACCCGAAGTGATTCGGCGAATCCGAGAGCCCCGAATTTACTCGCGGAATAGTCGGTTTGCTTAGCTACTCCGACAAGTCCGGCGGCACTGGAGATGGTGACGACGGTGCCGTGACGGTTGGCGATCATGTTCCCGAGGAACGCGCGAGTGACCCAGAACAGAGCAAGCGTGTTCACCCGAATCGTGCGCTCAATCGCATCGTCGGACGCATCAAGAAGGTTCTTGCCTGTGACGACTCCAGCGTTGTTGATCACAACATCCACCGGGCCCGTTTTCTTCGCGGAGGCCTTGACCGCGGCCCGGTCAGACACATCGACGGTGAAGGCCTTGGCGTGATGACCCGCGCCAATGATCTCCTGACACACGCTCTCGGCCGCGGCCGCCGACAGATCCCACACCACGACCCTGGCTCCGCGTTCCGCAGCGCCGAGGGCCAGAAGTCGCCCGATGCCGCTTCCGCCGCCGGTGATCAAAACGGTTTCATTCTTCAAAGGATGAGTCACTCTTCTTCTCCTTCAGCACCACTGCGGACCCGCAATACCAATATTGACCGTTTGGTCAATAGATTGCAATAGCTAAGCTTGAAGCGTGGTCGGAGTAAAGAAACCAGAGATCGAGCGGCGCGACGACATTCTCGCCGCCGCAAAAACCGTGGCGATCCGTAGCGGGCTAGAAACTGTCTCGGCTCGCACAGTTGCCGCTGAAGCCGACCTCTCGAACGGCCTCATCTACTTCTACTTTGAATCCAAAGACGGACTCCTGCACGCTTTGCTTGCGCGACTGCTCTCCACAACTCTCGACGGCCCCGAAAATGGTTTCGGCAGCGAATTGCCAGCAGACGTCGCCCTGTTTCAGATGGTGGCCACTGAACTGGAAGGTCTGCACACTCAACGCGACGACGTCGATCTTCTTTTTCAGTTCTACTTCTTCCGTCAGAGCACGGAGTTTCGTGACGAACTCAACACCGGCCTGAGCCGCTACGCCGACACCATGGAGCCGATCACAAACCGATTCGCTCACGAGCAGGGCCTTGCCCCCGAAGCGTTCCGATCGACACTCATCGCTCTCATCCAGGGAGCCGCGATCGATGTTGTGCGTCGCCCCCAAGAGTTCAGCGCCGAAAAGCTTCTCCAGATAGTCGCTGCTATCGCATCGACCGCGACTCGCAATGTACATTTTGGCAGTTGAAACGTACAATTGTCGCATGTCGACCACCAGCATCGCTGACGCCCGCAAGAACTTCTCCGAGGTCATCGCCACGTCAGAGCACGAAGCTGTTTTTATCGAGCGCCGCGGGCAGCGTGCTGCCGTTGTCGTGAGTCCGGAGCAGTATGAGCGCATGATGGATGCGCTAGAAGATGCTGAGGACGTTGCCGCCTTTGACGAAGCAATGGCCAATGAGGGGCCGAACATTCCCTGGGATCAGGTCAAGGCCGATCTGGGCTGGTAGTGGCCTACCGCATCGAGGTCACGCCCGCCGCGGCGCGCGCCCTTAAGCGAGCTGACTATGAGCATCGCGACCGAATCCGTGGCGCAATCGCCCTCCTGGGCCACGACCCACGGCCTCCGGGCGCCAAGGCGCTTCACGGGCGGCCTGGTTTTCGCGTGCGCATCGGCGACTATCGCATCGTCTACACAATTCAGGATGACGTGCTGCTCGTCGTTGTCGTCACCCTCGGGCATCGGCGCGACGTCTACAACCGCTAGTTCGCGCTCAGCAGCGCCTCCAACGCGGGCGCATCCGTGAGCGGCAGGCGGCACACAAACTCTTCGCACAGGTACGCCGTCGGTGCGCCGCCGGTCGCGGTGCGTGCAGCAAACAGCTCGAAACCGGATGCCGCAAAAGCGTCTGCCTGAGCCTGCGAGACCGCGACACCAATGCCGCCAGCGCGGTGCAGCGTGCGGGCCAGAATCGTGAGCTCGTCGCCCGCCTCATCCCCGGTCACGACGACGAGCTGGCGCAGGGGTGCGCCGAGCTCCGACATGAGGGTGAGGGCGGTTCCGAACGAGATCGGTTGCTGGGCTGCGAGTTGGCCGACCAACTTCATGGAAGCCTCAGCGGCATCCCTGTACTGGGCGTCGCCGGTGAGAGCGAAGAGGGTGTGGGCGGCGGCGGCCATGGCGCTGAGGCCACTGGGGTGGGCTCCGTCGCTGATGTCGGCTTCGGTGGAGAGGCCCTGCGCGGCGAGCACAGAGTCACTGCCGCCGGGGAGGCCGAAGGGTGAGCTTCCCGAACCTGCCGCGCCCGCGGCGAGTGCGCCGTCGATGAGGGCGCGGGCGGCGAGCGCGTAGCGAACCTCGCCGGTAGCGATCGAGAGTTCGAGCAGTCCCTGGGCGAGCATCCCGCTGTCTTCGAGGGTTGCTGCTGCGCCAGAGAGGATGCCGTCGATCGAGGTGCGCACGAGCCGCCCAACCGCTGCGTCCGCACCCGAACCCCCACCACGCACGTGCTCAGCAAGCAAGAAGTCGGCGGCACCGCGGGCCAGCACGATCCACTCGGGGTTGCCATGACGAGCGCCGGCCAAGGCGAGAGCTTCGATGGCAAGACCATTCCAACCGGTGAGGATCTTGTCGTCGCGGGGCGGGGCTTCGACGCGGGCGCGGCTCGCGGCATCCAGCGAATAGTAGAAGCCTTCAACACGTTTGCCGTCGACGGTGCTTTCGGAGTCGAGGCCCGATGCGAACGCGCCAGAGGGCAGCAGCAGTTTGTCGCGCAAGAACTCAGCGACGCCCGTCGCGACCTCAGCCGAGTCGGCGAGCGCATACGCGGCGAGCAGTTGGGCGTTGTCGTAGAGCATGCGTTCGTAGTGTGGGTCGGTCCAGTCAGCCTGGGTGGAGTAGCGGAAGAAGCCGCCGTCGACCGGGTCGCGCAGGGCGGATGCCGCCATCGCCGTCAGCGTGCGGTCGGCGAGGCCGGCTGCCTCGGGCGAGTGTTCCGCGGAGCGGGCGCCGCGATCGAGAAGGAAGCGCAGCACCGGCGTGACCGGGAATTTGGGGGCGTCACCAAATCCGCCGTGTTCGAGGTCTTCGGCGGCAGCGAGCGCATCGATCACGTCAGCAAAGTCGGTGACGAGTTCACTCTCCACACCGCGGCTCTGCGCGAGCGCCTGAGCAATCGCGGCTCCGCTCGTCTCCACTTGCTCACGCCGCGCCGTCCACGCATCCGTCACCGATTCGAGCACTTGTCGAAATGCCGGATGCTGCCCCACAGCGGTCGGCGGCCAGTAGGTGCCGGCAAAGAACGCTCGCCCCGCGGGCGTGACGAACACGTTGAGGGGCCAGCCCAGGTTGGGCGTGAAGGCGGATGCCGCCGCCAGATAGGTGGAGTCCACTTCGGCGTGCTCTTCGCGGTCGACTTTGATCGCCACAAAGTTCTCGTTGAGGTAGGCGGCCAACACGGGGTCGCTGAAAGATTCGCGGGCCATCACGTGACACCAGTGACACGTGGAGTAGCCGATGGAGACCAACACGGGCACATCGCGGCGTTTCGCTTCGGCAAAAGCTTCGGCAGACCACTCCCACCAGTCCACCGGATTGGTGGCGTGTGATCTCAGGTACGGGCTCGCAGCAGTTTCCAGACGATTGGGCATAGTCTCAGAGTATGTCGAAGTTGACCGTGACCTACATTGGCGGCCCCACCGCGTTGCTCGAATATGCGGGATTGCGCATCGTGACTGATCCCACCTTCGATGCCCCGCAGCTCTACCCCGACGAGGGCGGTGTGCCGCTCACCAAGACAGCGGGTCCGGCACTGAGCCGAGCGGATGTTGGCGCTGTCGATCTCGTGTTGTTGTCGCATCACGAACACCAAGACAACCTCGACTACGAGGGACTCGAACTTCTCGCCACGGGCGTGCTGACGATCAGCACCATGAAGGCGGGCTCTGACCTCTTCGGCGGCGGCGTTGTTGGTCTCGACTCGTGGGAAACCGTCGGAGTAGGTGCCGTCACCGTCACCGCGGTGCCCGCACTGCACGGCCCTCCCGGTGCTGAAGCTCTCGTTGGCCCGGTCACCGGTTTTGTGCTGCAGGCCGAGGACGAGCCGACCATCTACGTCAGCGGTGACAACGCTTCCCTGCCGCTCGTGCAGCAGATCGCCGACCGTTTCCCTGACATCAGCATCGCCGTGCTGTTCGCGGGCGCTGCCCGCATCTCCGCCATCAACAGCCCCCTTACTTTAACGTCGGCGGATGCCGCAGAAGCAGCCCGCATTCTGGGCGTTGACCATGTGGTCGGCCTCCACACCGAAGGGTGGGAACACTTCACCGAAACCCGTTCCGACCTCGAAGCCGCGTTCGCGGGGACCGGGTTGCTCGTGGAGACGCCGCCAGGGGTTGCGGTTGATATTACTTCTGCCAACTCGCGCGTCTAGTAATCGACCGCCCGTTGGTCGCTGTCGGCAGAGCGGGTCAGCCCATGGTGCTGGCCGCTAGTGAGGGTTGGTCAGGCGCCGAGGCGCCGACCGGATCATATTCAGTCTTATCGAGGCTTACGCCAATGCTCTGCCACAGCGGCGCCGTTTCGGGTGTGGGCTTTCACCAGAATCGCCCCGGCGTTACGGGCAGCCATCGGAATCGTCGTTGGCGGGAATGCGGCTCGAATCGACTTCGCCCTCTCGAGCTGTTTCTGGTCGAAGGCCTGACTAATCAGATCGGTCTGGGATGCGGGCAACCCATAGGTTGCGGCTACATCGCGCCATTTCTCGACTGCGGTCGCGATCCGAAAAACTGATTCCGCTGCCTCCGCCGACGAGAGTCCGTATGTTGCGGAACTGCTGATCAGGTTCCTGATATCTCGCTCCCGCGGATCGTCGTCAGCATTGATGGCTCGGGAGTTGATGGAGCCGCGGTGTGGGCTGGGGTTGATGTCGAATGCGGGAGCCAACCGCCAGCCACCGCCGTCACGCAGGAACCCGTGGTTGCGCCAATGGTCGTCGACATTGTTGATGAGCACGGTCAGCGCTACGCGGGAAAACATTTCGCGCAGGTCAGCGCTTGGGTCTGTCGACAGGCTGCCGATCGCATCGGCAAAATCCTCATAGGTGCGGGTGCTCGTGTCATTGGCACCGATTCCGAGCGCTGTTGCGCCCGAAATGTATCCTCTTCGGGAGCGTGGCTCGGTGCGGTCAAATCGTTCAACGACCAGCACCGACTTTCCGTTAGGCGTCTGAACGAGTTGGAATTGCGGGGTGTGGATGTCTACGGAGCTCGCGATTGTCAAGGCGACAGCCTCCCACGCTTCGACATCGAGGTTGCGATCTTTTGAGTGCGGGAGCTTCGCGATAGCTAAGCGCCCCTTCTTCGTCACTACGTTCGCTTTGGGACGGGCACCGCCGGGGCTCGTGGCGATGTCATTCAAATAGGCGATGTCTTCGTCGGTTGCCTCGTTGTTGTCGTATCGCGCGGCAACCTCGACAATTTTGTTCAAGTTGTGGATGTTTGCGATCCCATGGTCGGGAGCCTGCCACGGGCCGTCCGCGAATCGAAGCCGGATATCTCCCATTCTGGTCGCGTCGGATACGCCCATCAGGTAGTCGAACTCGCCCAGTACTCTCGGGAGTTCGGGGTTCCTCTTCCGAAGGATGACCCTGTTGGCTTCGATCACCTTCTGGCCCCATTCATCTGGGGAGGCGTCGGAGAAGACACCAAAGAGCGTCTTATTCGCGGGAGTGAAGATGCGTCCTGTTATCAGCGGGAGGTCGGGTGACAGCGTGGCAGCGTTCCCTGATCCTAGATATTCTGAGGTGTATTCGAACGAGGAGCTGGCGAGAGATCGGCCACCTTGGAAGGACGGGCGGAGGATGCCGACCGTTGTGGGCGAGGCTCCGCCTCCGATTGCGACTTCGATGATGTCCGAGGGTTTCATATGCTGCCGCCGCCGCGGAGAATGTCGTCAATTCGGCTTCGCCCGGCATTGTTGTTGTAGGGGTCCGCCGCGTCCACGATGATGCCTTCGACGCCCAATACGGCGAGCACGGCAAACATCGAGTCCATGCGCGCGGTGCCGGTACCGTTCTCTATATTTCGAAGTGTTTCGCGGGTGATAAATGCGCGCTCGGCAACCTGTACCGCGGTCAGACCGTTCACCTTGCGCCACCGCTGGAGGTTGGCGCCGAAGTCCCTCAGTAGTCGCTTGTGCTGGGATGAGTCTCGCTGCACCATGGCGCCCCCTTTTTTGATAGCTATAGATGCCAATATAACAAGTTTTGATGGCTATAGCTATCAAAAGCCCGGCACCAGCATTTGCTGTGCTGTTCGCGGACGCTGCCCGGAGTTGCTGTGGGGGTAGGGCTTCCGCCGGTCGAACAACGGCGGCCTCCTTAGCGCATCGCGATAGCCCTTGCTAGATGCTCAAGAAGACAAACACAACGCCGGCCAGGAGAGACAGCATCCCCAACGCGCCCCCGACCACCGCGAAGACAACTGATATCCGGTGCCACCTACGGTCGGGCATCCGGCGCGCGAACCAAGTCCAACCCAATTTCTCGAAACGCTCGCGACTTTTGCGCGCGTAAGTTTCTCGCTGGATCCAAGTGTATGTGGCGGCAACCAGAAGTATCACGCCAAGAAAGAGAAACCCTTGGGCATTAGTTGCCGGCATGGGAGCCCCAGCAGCTAGCGTTAGTCCGTCCATGACCATCCCACTCCTACAGAACATCCCGCACCGCCACCTTCACACCATAACGAAGGCGCCCGCCCACAGTCTCGAAGTCCAGCTCCATCCCGGAAATTGTGTCAACTTTTGGCTTGCCGTCTCACGGATGGTCGCCACGATTCGTTTTCGAGGCCCCTCGCAGCACGTAGCCTGTTCGATCGTCGACCAATGGCAACTCGTATCTCAGCTGACTGATCGTGTTGTAACCCGCTTCGGCTTCCAGCACTGCTCTGCGATCCACACGCAGACTTCCATAGAGTGACACCCACTTCACAACAACGACGCTTAGTCCGAAGAAAGGAAGCGCGATATACAGCAAGACGGTGTTCCCTTGAGTGCCAACAAACCCAAAGATGCCAGACACCACCATCATAAGGAGTGCCACTCCCGCGATAGCGTTCTGATGCCTGTGGAGGCGAAGCGCTGACAAGCCAGGCAACAGAGAAACTCGATCGCTGGCTGGCAAATCCGGTCCGTGAGTCCCCGCTAGCATGCGTGTCCTTTAGATCTAGCGGCTCGTCCCGAACCCGACTCCTGGCTCTCCCGAGATCTACTCCGCGGGAGGAACATCAGACTCCAGTTCCACGATGACGTGCTGGACTACCCCGGTTACGTCTAACCGCCACCGGACGTCGATCTCGCTCAATTCAGTCTCACGGTGGGCGCCGAGTAGACGCTCCCTGTCGAGATCAGCGAGGTAGTCAAGAGATATTTGCACCGCGAAGAATGTTTCCTCGACAGCCTCGTCGAAAGGAGACAACTCGATCTCCAGACCGATAGACGGATCGAGCTCAAATAACTCGTCGCAGAGCAGATCCCGGTCCTCTGGGCTAAGCCCAAGTAGGTAGCGTCTGAGATTGCTCAGTTCTTCAATATCGGCGGGCACAGCTACGGAATTCATCCTGCCGTCTGCGGATCGCCACATCGAGGTCGCCTCTCTATTGAATAGTGATGACTATTCCACACGAAATCACATCAGCAGGGCTTGCCGAGTTAGCGTTTTCGCAATGGAGGTCACTTCGCACCGAACCAACGACTGAACCGTGCAGACCACGAACGACTATCGACCTCGCCCGATACAAACATCTGGAAGCCGATCAGAAGTTTAAGATTTCAGCTCGAGCGCATTCGAAATGCATGAAGTGTCAACAAGTTAGGAGCGAAAATATCGCCTCGCGAGCTCATCGGAAAATTTCCCTTGGGAGATGAATTTCGCGCTGAGCTCCCGCAATTCTGATCGCAGCTCTTCTGCTGACAATCCTTCCGATTCGTGCAATGTTCTCCATGGAAATCTTCCCTCTGCGACCTCGTAGCCCGCCGATCCAAACTCATCGTTTTTAAGCCGCACGAGAACATAATCCGCTCTGGTGTGGCTCCGGTTGACCACCCCAATGATCGGACGAGAAGCGTCAAAAGTGTCCGCGTCGGAGATGCTCCGTTTGGCGCGCTTTATCGATTCGCTCGCAATCAGCAAAAGATCCTTCCTCTTGAGCCGGTAGAACTGAAATATCGAACCCGCGATAGCAAGGCTGGAAACAACCGCCAACAAGAAGAGTCGGTAAACCACAGTGCCATCGGTCACCAAAAAGAGAATCAGCCCGACAAGGAACAGAACCGGACCGCCACTTCGGAGAAAGAAGCTGAACCAAGCACTCATCGTGCCAGCCTCCCACCGTACTTGTGCATAATCCGATCCAAAGACTGCCAAGTCGCGACATATCCGTAAACTCTGGTTCCTAAATTGTAAGGGCGAATTACGTCCCGATTAAACCTGCTGTGTTGGCTTTTGATTTGCCTGATAACAGCTCTGTTCGCGGGTTTCCCGCGGTCCCACCGAGCGATATTATTCACCCTTGCTGCTTTGATGCCCGAGTTTGCCAGCTGACGAGCTTTGCCCACGCTCAGAGTAGCGGCAACCGCGATGTCTTCTAAACCACCGACGTCCCCGGAGACCAACCGGACGATCCCCTTGACTGCAGATATTCCTGCCGACACGACGCCGCATGCAACGCAACCAAAGATTGCAGCAACCGCTAGACCTCCAGCGACGATGTCGGCGACATCGCCAACGACGTTCCAATCGATCGATCCCCAAAACTCGCCGCTCAGATCAAGTTGGTTGATCGGGTCAGCCGGGTAGTCATAAGCATTAGTAACCCCACCCTCAACCGGGTCGACCTCTAAGAATCTGCCGAGGCCGGCAACATACTGCCTGGCACCCATCTCGATCGTCGCGATCGAACCCTGATGCT
>NZ_JBMDVL010000004.1:0-242765 GCF_053580035.1 Rhodoglobus sp.
TAAAATAGCCACACCCTTCGGGGTGTGGCTATTTTGCGTTAACCACCCAACAACAGCGCAACTCCGCCACAGAACAAACCGCGAGTTTGACGCTCACGCCAGCGATTGACCGTCGAAGACACCGCAGGTCCGACATACGCTCGGTTACTTAGGCTTGCAGTTCCGCGTCAATCCATTCACTTCCAGCAGGCTCGAGCGAGTGATGACCCGAGGTGATGCCGGCAACCATGGCAGCCAACGCACCTTCGTCATCGATCGTTGATGCGACAGTCATCACAGCAGAGACTCCATAGTCAGTGCCGAGAACGGCAACGTCATTCTGCCGAAGTTCCGCCTCAATGCGACCCGCATCCGAATGGGGAAGTGTCAAACGAAAAAGCTCGCGCCGCTCACGAAGCACGAGCATTTTCTTCGCCCTAGCGTCGTCGACCGCAAGTGCTATGGCATCCGAATAGGCCCGGATGAGGCCGCCAGTGCCCAACAGAGTTCCGCCGAAATAGCGACTGACTACGGCAACGCAATCGATCAGATTGCGACCGGAGAGCACATCGAGAATTGGGCGGCCAGCCGTTCCGGACGGCTCGCCATCATCGTTCGATCGCCGCACCTGATGAGGAGTTGCGCTCGATCCCAGTATGAAGGCAGAGCAGTGATGGCGTGCATCCCAGTGCTCCTTGCGGGCTGTCTCAATGACTTCGCGGGCCTCAGCCTCAGTAGCAACGCGCACAATGCGGCCAACAAATCGGGAGCGTTTGACCTCGAACTCCGACTGGACTTGAGCGCCGATGCCGCCGCGTAAAGTGAGCTCCTCCATCAGCCCATTGTCGCGCACGTCAGAGCAGCAGCGTGACGTGAGATCGCCGCTGGGCCGCGTAGGCTGGGATCATCATGGAGCTGTTTGCCGCAATCATCCTCTTTGTCAGTGCTGCCTTCAACGTTGTAGCCTGGCCCCAGTTCTTCCGACGCGTAAGCGCTGACTCTCGGGCACGGGATGCGGCCGGCAAGCCGACGGCGTTCTACCGGGTGCACGCGGTGCTGCTCGCTATCGCGTTGCTTATTGCCGCAGCATCCGTTGTGGCGGGAACGCTGCTGTTCATCGGCTAAGGCCCCTCTCAACGGCACTCCTGCGTCGTTGACGGATAGTCGGGTCGTCGCAAAAAAGAAAAATGCGACCAAGAACCTACTTCAGGGGGGTGCTCTCGATGCGCTTGTCAGCATCATCGCCCAGTATAGGGAGTATGAGTTTTGCGCTGCCGCCGCTCCGGCATCCCCGTCGCACCATTGGTAACCGCCCGTTCGATTTTTCCCGGCAGGTTGCGGTGATGGCGATCGTCAATCGAACCCCTGACTCCTTCTACGATTCGGGGGCCAACTTCGCCCTTGAGGATGCCGTCGCTGCGGCCATTCTCGCAGTGAAGCAGGGAGCTGACTGGGTCGACATCGGGGGAGTTCCCTTTGCGCCAGGTGACCCTCTGAGCGTTGAGGACGAAGCAGCGCGTGTTGTTCCTGTAGTGGAAGAGCTGCGGGCGCAATCTGATGTCGTAATCTCCGTCGATACTTTTCACGCAGAGGTTGCGCGTCGCAGCATTGCGGCCGGTGCCAACGTGATCAATGACACCACTGGCCTGAGCGACCCCGACCTCGCCGCCATAGTGGCTGAGAGCGATGCATCCCTCGTGCTTGTGCACTCGCGCGCGCGGCCGCGGACCCAATTCGCGCGACCTCAATACGAGGACGTCGCCAAGGAAGTCCGTGACTTCTTGGCCGAACGGGTGCAGCGCGCCACTGCCGCGGGCATCTCCGAAGAACGACTATTTGTCGACCCAGGACATGACCTGAATAAGAACACCCTGCATAGTCTTGAACTCACACGACACCTCGATGTCATCACCGCACTCGGCCTGCCAACACTCGTGGCGCTTTCTAATAAAGACTTCATCGGCGAAGTGCTCGACAAACCGAAATCTCAGCGCCTCGAAGGTTCACTAGCCGCAGCCGTGGCTTGCGTATTGAACGGTGCGCGAGTGGTTCGGGTGCACGAAGTGGCAGAGAGCGTCGCAGCCATACGCATCGCTGAAGCCATTTTAGGATTGCGCGAGCCTGCGCAGCTGAAACACAACATGTCCGACGCAAATGAGAGGTAGAACCTGATGGAGGCCGCATCCGAAATTCGTGCATTGACTGCTGGCAGCGAACTGAGCGACCAACAGCTACTGGCAAGCTATGCGGTCGCGGATCGTTCGGTGCCGTGGTTACGGGCCAACTTTGTCTCAAGCATTGATGGTGCAGCAACCCACGAGGGAACATCAGGCCCACTCGGGACTGCGACGGACGCGCGAGTCTTCGCACTCTTGAGACGGCTTGCCGATGTCATTGTCGTTGGTGCGGGAACCGTTCGTCAGGAAGGCTACCGAAATTTGGCCTTAGACCATGATGCAGCGGAATGGAGAGTGGCCAACGGCCTCGCTGCCCAACCGCGGTTTGCCATCGTTAGTGCATCCTTGAGGCTTGAGCCCAAGGATCTTGCTGGCTACGCTGTGCGTCCATTCGTGATCACAACGGAGAGCGCGTCACCGCAGGCGCGTGCCGCACTGGAGGAAGTCGCCGATGTAGTCGTTGCCGGCGACACCGAGGTCGATACTGTCGAGTTGAAGCATCTCCTTGCCGATCGCGGCTACCCCCAATTGCATAGTGAGGGCGGGCCAACACTATTTGCGACGATGATCGCTCAAGGCGTGGTCGACGAACTCTGTCTGACTATTAGCCCGCGCATCGAAGGCGGTTCTGCCCGCCGCATTGTGGACGCTGCCGATGCAGCCCCGCAAGAGATGGCACTGGCGCAAGCACTCGGTGGCGATGACGGCGCACTACTACTTCGCTATGTGCGTGCCGCGCGTTAGCACTCCACAACATTGACAGCGAGACCGCCCATGGAAGTCTCTTTGTAGCGAGAACTCATGTCCTTGCCCGTTTCAGCCATCGTAATAATGACCTCATCGAGTGAAACCCGATGCGTGCCGTCGCCCCACAGTGCCATTTTTGCGGCGTTGATTGCCTTGGCCGCCGCAATAGCATTTCGCTCGATGCAGGGGATCTGTACAAGACCACCGATCGGGTCACAGGTCAGACCAAGATTGTGTTCCATCGCGATTTCGGCGGCGTTTTCTACCTGTTCTGGTGTTCCGCCCAAGATCTCGGCTAGTCCCGCCGCGGCCATTGATGATGCGGAACCAACTTCACCCTGACATCCAACTTCAGCACCCGAGATCGATGCCATGCGCTTATAGAGCACCCCAACGGCGGCGCTGGCGAGCAGGAAGCGCACTGTCGCATCATCCTTTGTTGCCTGGTCAGCGTCTCTCATGCCGGGAGCATAGTGAGTGGCATAAAACAGCACCGCGGGGATGATGCCTGCTGCGCCGTTTGTTGGTGCCGTGACGACGCGACCACCAGAAGCGTTTTCTTCGTTGACGGCGAGAGCGACCAAGTTGACCCACTCTTGCCAGAAAACGGGGTCACGGTCGGGGTCTTCGCGGCGGAGACGAGCGTGCCAGTCGGGTGCCCGTCGACGCACATTCAGAGTGCCGGGAAGGTTGCCGGTGCGCTCAAGGCTATTGTTCTTACACTCATCCATGACGTCACGAATGTGAAGGAGTCCTGCAGCGACTTCGTCGTAACTGCGGCGCGCGAGTTCATTTCGAAGCATCACGCCGCTGAAGCTCAGGCCCTCAGCCCGGCAGTGAGCCAAGAGCTGGGCCGCAGTACGGAAGGGTAGGGGATCAGCAACCGCTGCGGGGCCGGTGGACGAGCTGCCGTCGCGGTTGTCACCCTCCCGGTAGATGAAGCCGCCACCAATGGAGAAGTAGGTCGCTTCAAGGACTGCGATGTCATCTTTGTCGTATGCGGCAAATCGCATACCGTTCGGATGTCCGTCGAGAACTGTGAGCGGGTGGAGTGCGATCGCGCCCTCCGTGAACGGAACTTCGTGTGTCTCCGCAAGCTGCAGGACGCCCGTACTCTCAATTCGTTCGAGAATCTTTTCCATCTCTGCTGGAAGAACCTGGTCGGGTAGTTTGCCCTCCAACCCGATGAGCACAGCGCTCATCGTGCCGTGACCAGCACCGGTAGCGGCGAGAGAACCATAGAGCCGGACCTGGAGCGACGTGACAGCGTCGAGCATCCCGTGTTCGGCAAGGTCGGCAGCGAATGATGCGGCAGCACGCATGGGGCCGACGGTGTGGGAGCTAGATGGGCCAATGCCGACCGTGAACAGGTCGAAGCTGCTGAGGGGCACCTCTTCGAGCGAGGGTGTCGGTACTTCGGTTCGGGGCGTCAGATTGCGAATTGGCACGGTGACTCCATTTCTTCACCACACATCTTCGTGCGGGCGTCGTTGAGTCCTCTCCGCTCTGTATCGGGCCTGAGAGTTTCCGCACGCTTGTGGCGTTACGTTGCCCCGTCGGCGAGTCGGACAGGGCCGACTACTTTTCAGAGTTGCCTAGCCACTGCGGTACTGGTGCCTGAGAGATTCCCGGAGAGGGTTTGCTCCTACGGCGCCAACCAACGATCGGAAGGGCTCTCCCGCAGCGGTATGACGGCTGTTCACTTGTGCCATCAGCATACACTTCGGTCGAGAACGACGACCGGCTATCTGGCGGATGCTGAGGCGCAATTGAGCAAGCAGTCAGGATGCGCAGCGCGAGTGCGTGCCTCTTTTAGTCTTCCGGATCGGTGGGATCGAGCGGTTCATGGTGGTCAGCATTCGTGACTCCTCGACGCCAGTAGCCATCTGCTGAAACCTGCTGTTTGGGCAGACCCAGTTCTCGGCGTAGGTAGCGGCGCAAAGGGACAAGCGTTGTGGCTTCGCCAGCGAGGAAAATGTAGGTCGATTCGCCAATCTCTCCGAGTGCCCGGAGCGCAGCGTCGAGTTGGCCGAGCCCGTCGCGGCGGTAGAACCACTCAGCAGACATGCGTGCTTTCTGTTCGGGGCTGAAATAGCTCTCGACGGTCTCATCGGCAACATCAAACAACGCAGTGACGTGCACCGAAGTGGGAAGCATATCGATCCACCGCGAGCTGGTTGGCAGAGCGGTTTCGTCAGCGATAAGGATTACGTGCGTTGCGCCACGGGGGAGCAACTTTGACCCACGGGGTCCAGCGATCACGAGAGGATCCCCGATGCGGGCGTGGCCGGCCCAAGCGGAAGCGGGACCTTCATCGCCGTGAACAACAAAATCAATATCAAGCTCGTGCTGACCCTCTGAGCTGCGGAAACCGAGAGGCGTGTAATCGCGGGAAATCACGACACCGCCCTGGGGCTTGCTGATGCCAGACTCGGTCATGACGGGAGCGGAAAGCTCTCCAGTCGAGGGGTCAGGAAAGAAGATTTTGACGTGGTCGGCAGGTCCGCTGGCCACGAACCCGTCGAGTTCGTCACCGCTCAGGGTGATGCGAGCGATGGTCGGCGTGGGGTGGCTCACCGCGCTAACAGTGACCCGGCGGATGATTAGGGGGTGCTTGGCGGAATCGCGTTCAATGGTCATAGGCGGTTGGCGCGAGGGCCGGCTCATTTCATCTTAAAATAAGGGTTGCCTAATAACTCTATAGCGAGACTGCTGAGAGTTCTAGGCGATGTCGATAGGTGGTCGCTACCCTGTCGCCGCGGTAACGCTGGTTGTGATTGAAATCTCGCCCTCCAAGGTGCGATGCACCGGACACTTATCGGCAATCACGAGAAGCGCCTGACGTTGCTCGTCGCTGAGATCGCCGTCAAGAGTGAGCTCGCGCGTAATGTGCTCGACGGTTCCCTCGGTGGCCGTGCAATGCTCGCAGGTCGCGGCATCCAGTCGCTCGCGAGTCAAGCGCACGCTCACCCCCGTCAAGGGCATCTTCTTGCGATCGGCGTACATGCGGATGGTGATCGACGTGCAGCTTCCGAGACCGGCAAGAATCAAATCGTAGGGACTCGGTCCGTGGTTTTCGCTGAGCGGTGCAGGCTCGTCAGAGATGAACTCATGCCCCGATGCGAGTACTCGCTGTTCATATCGAGCTGGACCGCTTTCGCGGACAATAACTGAACGACCGTCGGTAGTGACAGCGGCGCTCGGCTCGATGACGGTCATCGGGCCTTCGGCTGAAGTCGGGGTCTCAGCACCGTCGAAGGCATAGCGAGCAGCCCAGGCCGCGATGATGCTTGCAGCGAAGGTCGCATCGTCGCGGTTGCTGAGCAGGTGATCCGCTCCGTCGAGTGCAACAAAGGATTTGGGGTGCCGAGCAGTTTCGAAAATCTCGCGTGCGTTGTCGATGCCCACCGTCTGATCGATGGGGGAGTGAACGACGAGGAGTGCTGCATCCAAATCTCGCAACCTCGCGGACTGCGGCTGAGCGGCAATGTCGTCGAGCAATTGCTTGCGAATGCGAAACTCACGCCCGCCAAGCTGAACCTGGGCTTCGCCGCGACTCTCGATTTCAGCGTTCGCAGCACCGAACAGGTTTGTGATGTGCGAAGGGTCGCTTGGGGCGCCGATCGTCACCACCGCGCGAGTTGAAGGAATGCGATGGGCGGCAGCGAGAACGGCAGCGCCGCCGAGCGAGTGCCCGATCAACAACGATGGCGCGCGGTAGTTGTCTCGCAAAAACTCAGTCGCGGCAACGACATCTTCAATGTTCGACGTGAAGTTTGTGTTGGCAAAGTCACCGTCAGATCCGCCAAGCCCTGTGAAGTCAAAGCGCAGAACTGCGACCCCGTAGTCAACGAGCGCTCGCGAAATACGGGAGGCGGCGAACGAGTCTTTTGAACACGTGAAGCAGTGGGCAAACAGCGCGAATGCTGCTGGTGTGCCCTCAGGAAGTTCCAGTCGGGCAGCGAGCATAGTGTCGTCGGATCCCGGAAATTCGATCTTCATTGTTGCTACCGCCCTGTGTTCGAGGAACTACCAGCGTTTCTCATCCGGCTACTGGTTGCAACACCATCGCGGTCACCAATTGTTCCCTTGACGAATAGAGCGCCTATCGAAGATACAGATCTTCGACAGCCGCTCGCACGCAGTCTTATTTTGCGACTCCAGCGAGAGACCCTGTGATCTGGTTTCCCTCATAGTCATAGGCGATGCAAAGAATCTCGCGATCTCCGTCAGCCCAGCTTCTCTCAGTGGGGTAATACCAGGAGTAGTCGTACATCGAATCCTCGTAATTCACACCGATGAACGACTCGAACTCGACAAGGCAATCGGTTTCCGCTTGAGCGGCGATGACGTCGTCACCGGGGAAATCGCCCTCTGCCAGATACGAAGCCGCGTAAATTTCGCCTTCGTGAGGTTCAGCGCAGTCGATTGTCTTCGTCTGGGAGACTTCGCCCTCAGCGGGAGCACCGGCTTCGCAGTCCCCAACGACGAGGCTGAAAACATCTTGAGTCGTGCCGGGGCCGGGATCTACGGCATCCGAAAATCCATTGGCTACAAGAGTGAGGATGCTGCAACCGCTGAGAGCTACCGTTGCGGTAGCCACTGTTGCGATTACGAGCGCCCGGCGCCAGATTTTTTCTGTCGTCATTAGGGTCAGTCGCTTTCGTGAGAATGTAAAAATGCCGAGGATAAGTTAAGCCTAGTCAACTCAGCGTATTCACAGGTACCCCAAACGGGTGAACTATTGGTAAGAACGCAACAGCTCTAGCGTTTCATCGTGCAGCAGTGTGTTAGTCGCCAAGGCGCTCCCATGCCACGGCCCAGCCTCGCCCTCAATCGAGGTGAACTGTCCACCCGCTTCGAGCACAATGGGAATCAGCGCAGCCATGTCATACGGCTGGAGATCGAACTCGCCAACGACATCCAACGCGCCCTCGGCCAGCAGCATATACGCCCACATGTCGCCAATCGCCCGCGAACGCCAGGTAGCCCGAGTTAGAGCGATGACCGCATCGAGTCGACCAACGCCATCCCAGCCGGAAAGGCTGTTGTAGCTAATGGAGGCGGCCTCAAGCGACGCAACTTTGCTCACAAAGATCTGTTCTGGCTCTCCATCGTGTGCCTGAGCAAAAGCACCATGACCGGTTGCGGCCCACCAGCGTTTGCCGAGAGCGGGCGAGCTGACGACTCCGACCTGAGGCACGCCATCAATGACGAGCGAGATCAGGGTGCCCCAGATGGGAACACCGCGGAGAAAGTTTGATGTTCCGTCGATGGGATCGATAATCCATTGACGGCTCGAGTTGCCTGCCTCACCGTACTCTTCGCCGAGAATGGAATCTCCCGGGCGCGCAGCAGCAATACCGGCACGGATGCTTCGCTCGACAGCCTTGTCGGCATCCGTTACCGGTGTGCGGTCAGGCTTGGTGGTGATCTCAAGATCGAGCGCCGTGAAGCGATCGAGCGAGATGAGGTCAGCATCTCCCGCCAGCGCGAGAGCAAGAGAAAGATCGTCAGCGAGAGTGTATTCGGTCACCCCTACACGCTAGTGGAACCCAGCGTCGTGATGAGTCGCTGGAAGGAATCCAATCGCAGTTTTCCGACCTCGCCAAGATCGCCAGCGGCCACCGCTTCGGCGATTGCACAGTCTGGAGCATCCGGAAGATGGGTGCAGCCGCGGGGGCACTCCTCAGCAAGAACCGCTAAATCGGTGAACGACGACAAAATCTTGCCAGGGTCGATATGACCTAAACCGAAGGAACGAACTCCGGGAGTATCGACCACCCAACCAGAGCCAACACGGTAAGAGATCGTTGAAGATGACGTGTGGCGCCCCCGGCCGGTAACCGCATTCACGTGGCCGACAGCACGATTCGCATCAGGAACCAACGCATTTACCAGCGTGGACTTTCCGACACCCGAGTGACCGACAGCCACCGTGGTGTGGCCATCCAAGATTTGCCGAAGCTCCTCAAGCGGAACCTCATCTGACCGGCTCGCGATTACCCGAAACTCGAGCCCCGCAAAGTTCTCCAAGAACTCAGCCGGATCTTGCAGGTCAGTCTTAGTGATGCACAGGATGGGAGTAATTCCGGCGTCGTAAGCCGCCACCAGATAGCGGTCGACCAGACGCGGTCGCGGCTCAGGGTCGGCGGCGGCAACGACAATGAGCATCTGGTCGGCGTTGGCCACAATGATGCGTTCTACGGCATCCGTGTCATCTGCACTGCGGCGAAGTAGGGTCTTGCGCTCGCGGATGCGAACGATACGGGCCAGCGTTCCCTCTGTTCCGCTCGTGTCTCCGACGAGGTCGACCCAGTCGCCGGTGACCACCGAGACTTTGCCTTGCTGATTTCGCCCCAGTTCGCGGGCACGTGCGGCAATGATTTGGCGTTCGTCGTCGGTGCCTTCAGCAACCCAGATTCCGTAGCGTCCGCGGTCGACGCTGAACACGCGACCCTCGATGGCGTCGGCGTGCTCGGGGCGAATTTTACTTCGCGGCTTGTTCGCTTTGGGATTCGGACGCATGCGAATCGAACTCTCGTCGTATTCGCTGTATTTGCGGTCGTCGTCTTCGTCATCTCCGCTGAGCCAACTCATCGTTACAGCAACCCAAGACTGGTGGTCGTGAGCGGGGCATCGCCAACGAGCGTTGCCCAAAGTGCGGGGAATTGTGGCAGAGTTTTTGCGGTTGCGTCGATACCTTCGACCTCGACACCCTCGACTGCAAGGCCGATGATTGCGCCGGCGGTCGACATACGGTGGTCTTCGTAGCTGTGCCACACTCCGCCATGGAGTGTGCGCGGCTCAATGTGCAGGCCATCGTCGAGTTCTGTTACGGCTCCGCCGAGGGCGTTGATTTCAGCGCTGAGCGCTGCGAGGCGATCTGTTTCGTGACCTCGCAGATGACCGATGCCCGTGATCGTGCTCGGCGATGACGCGAGCGCAGCCAACGCAACGATTGCGGGTGCGAGCTCACCACCGGTGCTCAAATCGAGGTCGATTCCTGGATAGCTGACGCCGCCGATGATGCCAGCGCCGCCGTCGATCGTGAGTGCACCATCGGAGCGCGTTGCCGTAGCGCCGAAGAGCGTTAGTAGGTGCTCGAGGTCTGCACCGACCTGTGTCGTGGATGCTGGCCAGCCCTCTATCGTGACTGTTCCGCCCGCGACTACGGCAGCAGCTAAGAAAGGAGCAGCATTTGAAAGATCGGGTTCGAGCGCGACATCGATTGCCCGAATCGGAGCGGCCGGGACAATCCACACCCCGGGTTCTGGACTGTCAACGATCACACCGCGCGCCGCTAGGCAGGCGATAGTCATCTCGACGTGGGGCATGCTTGGTAGTTTTTCACCCGTGTGCCGCAGCGTGAGGCCATTATCGAAACGCGCAGCCGCGAGGAGCAGACCGGAAACGAACTGGCTAGATGCTGACGCATCGATGCTAATTTCGCCGCCAGCGACCGACCCCATGCCGTAGAGGCTGAAGGGAAGAGTTCCTCGGCCATCGGAGGACACATCAACGCCAAGCGCACGCAGCGAGTCGATGGTGGTGCGCATGGGTCGCCGGCGCGCCGCCTCATCCCCGTCAAAGGCGATGGGCCCGAGAGCAAGTGCTGCTACTGGAGGCAAGAAACGCATAACGGTACCAGCGAGGCCACAATCGATCGAGCTTCCACCTTGGAGCTCGCCTGGGGTAATGGCAAGATCCGGACCAAACACGTTGCCCGTGGGGATTTCGGTGATTCCGACGCCGAGAGCGCGCAACGCCTCAATCATGAGCGCGCTGTCACGAGAGTGAAGCGGTGAATGCAGCACGGACGGGCCATCTGCCAAAGCTGCCAGAACAAGCTCACGGTTCGTCAGGCTCTTGCTGCCGGGGAGGCTCAACGATTCTGCCAAGGCGTGAGTAACCGTCGGTGCTGGCCAATTGCCGGGCACCGTCGTCTCAGGAACCGAGTCGTCGTCGTAGGGGCTGAACTCTGGGTTGGAATACTTGGATACGAACATTAGTTACTAAGAGTATCGACGTTTTACCCACCACGGAGGAGGCACCAGCATGACTGCATTACTGAGCACTCAGCAGGATGCCGTGATCTGCGAACTAGAATTGTCGCTGATGACTACCGACGAAGTTGAGCAGAGCGATACCGACACCGCAGCGGCGGACAAACGACGGCAATTCGAGGAACAAGCGCTGCCGTATATGGACCAGCTCTTTGGCGCCGCGATGCGCATGACCCGTAACCCCAGCGACGCTGCCGACCTTGTGCAAGAGACGTTTGTTAAAGCGTTTCAGGCATTCGGGCAGTTTCAGCAGGGCACGAACCTGAAGGCTTGGCTGTACCGCATCCAAACCAACACGTTCATCAATATTTACCGCAAGAACCAACGCAGCCCTTACCAAGGCACCATTGATGAGCTGGAAGATTGGCAACTGGGTGGCGCAGAGTCGATAACCCAGTCAGTCTCCACGCGTTCTGCTGAGGCGGAAGCTATTGATCACTTGCCCGATAGCGCCGTGAAGGATGCTCTTCAGTCGATCCCCGAAGATTTCCGACTCGCTGTCTACTTTGCCGACGTTGAAGGCTTCTCTTATCAAGAGATCGCCGACATCATGAAAACCCCCGTAGGGACCGTAATGAGCCGACTGCACCGTGGCCGTCGCATGCTGCGTGAACTACTGGCCGACTATGCGCGTGACCGCACCCCCGGCACGCCCGCATCATCTAGGAGCACGAAATGACCGACTGTGGTTGCGAGAAAGCAAAAGCGGAGCTCGAGGAATACCTCGACCGCGAATTGAACGAAGCCGATTTCCAAGATGTTTCTGATCATCTGGATAACTGCGAATCGTGCTCGAGTGAACATCTCGTTGCTCTCGCACTGAAGTTGAAAGTCAAGCAGGCATGCCGCGAGAAGGCTCCAGAAGATCTGCGTAACGCGATCCTGTCGAAGCTGGCAGACGCCTAAATCGCTCTATCGTTTACGTCACTTGTAGCGATCTATAAGTGAGTACTCGTGAATTAACGCCCTAAAAGCGAAAGCGGGCATCCTCCGAAGAGGATGCCCGCTTTCGCTGTTAAGGCGTAACCGCGACCCTAAGGCTGCGTAATCGCGTGATCGATCAGTTCTGCTTGCTCAAGCGCGCTGCGCTTCGACGATCCGGTTGCCGGCGAGGCGGCAGCTGGACGTGACGCAAGCTTGATTTCGCCTGATTTGAGGTGACGAGCCAGTTCCAAACTAATGAACGGCCACGCACCCTGGTTTTCGGGCTCATCTTGAGTCCACACGATGTCAGCGTTCGGGTACTTCGCGAGTACCTCTGTCATGTCAGTAACGGGCAGCGGGTAGAACTGCTCCATGCGCACAACCGCGATGTGCTTGATCTCGCGCTTATCGAGCTCGGCAACGATGTCGTAGTACGTCTTTCCCGAAGTCACGATGACGCGTGTGACGCCCGACTTGTCTTCGAGACGGACGTCATCGATAACGGGTTCGAAGCGACCACTCGTGAAGTCAGCAACATCGCTCGTTGCACCGCGCAGACGAAGCATCGCCTTAGGGGTGAACACGATTAGCGGGCGGCGTGGACGCGAATAGGCCTGACGACGCAGCAAGTGGAAGTACGACGCAGGCGTTGACGGGCGAGCCACGATCATGTTGTTCTCGGCACACATCTGCAAGTAGCGTTCGATGCGGGCAGACGAATGATCTGGCCCCTGGCCTTCATAACCGTGCGGAAGCAGCATGACAACGCTCGAGCGCTGCGCCCACTTCTGTTCGGCGCTGGAGATGAACTCGTCAATCACGATCTGGGCGCCGTTAGCGAAGTCACCGAACTGCGCTTCCCACATGACGAGAGCATCTGCACGCTCCACTGAGTAGCCATATTCGAAGCCCAAAGCGGCGTATTCGCTGAGCAGGGAGTCGTAGATCCAGAAACGCGACTGGTTTTCGGAGAGGTTCTGCAGAGGAAGCCACTCTTGACCATTCTGGCGGTCATGGAGAACGGCGTGACGCTGCACAAATGTGCCGCGGCGAGCATCCTGACCGGCCATGCGGACCGGAGTGCCTTCCAGCAGCACTGAACCAATTGCCAACAACTCGGCGAATGCCCAGTCGATAGCGCCCTTGCGGCTCATATCGACGCGCTTGCGCAGCAAAGCCTGCAACTTGGTGTGAACCGTGAAGTTCGCCGGTGGGTTGCCGTGCGCGTCACCGATGAGCTGAACGATGCTTTCGTCGATACCGGTGGTGATGGGTTCACCAACAGCATCATCGCGCTGCGAGCCTGGACGCTCTAGATCAGACGTTGCATTGCCATCCTGAGTAAGGATCGGCATGGAACCGGTCTGTGCCGCGTGAGTCTCCGCAAATGCGCGCTCAAGACGATCTTGGAAGTCCTGGTGGCTCGCTTCGTATTCTTCTTGCGTGATATCGCCTCGGCCGACGAGACCCTCAGTATAGAGAGTACGAACGGAACGCTTGGCCTCGATCAGGTTGTACATCAGCGGCTGCGTCATCGAGGGGTCATCGCCCTCGTTGTGGCCACGGCGGCGGTAGCAAATCAGGTCAATGACAACGTCGCGGTGGAACTTCTGACGGTACGCAAAAGCCAGCTCAGAAACGCGAACCACAGCTTCGGGGTCGTCGCCGTTCACGTGGAAGATCGGTGCCTGAACCGTCTTAGCGACATCGCTGGAATACTGCGAAGTGCGTGCCTCGCCGGGAGGGGTAGTGAAGCCAACCTGATTGTTGATGTTCACGTGGATGGTTCCGCCGGTGCGGTACGCACGCAATTGAGACATCTGCAGAATCTCAACGACAATGCCCTGACCAGCCATAGCAGCATCACCGTGAACCATCACAGGAAGAACAGCGTAGGACCCAATCGGGCGGCGATCCTGCTTTGCCCGAACGATGCCCTCAAGAACGCCATCGACGGCCTCAAGGTGTGAAGGGTTAGCCGCAAGGTAGACAGGGATCTGTCGGCCATCGGCAGCAGTGAAAGTTCCCTCGGTGCCGAGGTGATACTTCACATCGCCAGAACCCTGAACGGTGCGCGGGTCTTGAGTGCCCTCGAATTCGCGGAAGATCTGACCGTAAGTCTTGCCAGCGATGTTCGTGAGAACGCTGAGGCGACCACGGTGCGCCATGCCGATGGCGACCTCTTCAAGGTTTGCTTCTGCTGCCTTCTGAATGACGGCATCCAGCAGGGCGATTGTTGACTCTCCACCCTCAAGGCTGAAGCGCTTCTGGCCGACATACTTGGTCTGAAGGAACGTCTCGAATGCTTCGGCTTCATTGAGCTTGCCGAGGATGCGCATCTGCTCGTCGTGGCCAGGCTTGGTGTACGGCTTCTCGACGTGATCCTGAATCCAGCGACGCTGCTCAGGGTCTTGAATGTGCATGTACTCGATACCGACAGTGCGACAGTATGCGTCGCGCAGCATTCCGAGAATCTCGCGCAGCAGAGCCTGACGCTTGCCGCCGAATCCACCCGTGACGAATTCACGATCAAGATCCCAGAACGTCAGGCCGTGACTCGAAATATCGAGGTCGGGGTGGGAACGCTGGCGGTACTCGAGCGGATCGGTATCTGCCATGAGGTGGCCACGAACCCGGAACGAGTTGATGAGTTCTTGAACGCGCGACGTCTTATTGACGTTGTCCGCGAGGTCGACACTGATGTCATTTGCCCAGTGAATGGGGTCGTAGGGGATGCGTAGCGCGGCAAAAATGTCTTCATAGAAGTGATTTTCGCCAATGAGGCGCTCGTGAATCTTCTTAAGGAACTCACCAGAACCGGCGCCCTGGATGACGCGGTGGTCATACGTGCTCGTCAGCGTTACGGTCTTGCCGATACCCAACTCGGTGAGCGTACGAAGGCTTGCGCCTTGGAACTCCGCCGGGTATTCCAGCGCGCCAGCGCCGACGATTGTTCCCGAACCGCGCATGAGGCGAGGAACAGAATGTTCAGTACCGATGCCTCCGGGGTTCGTCAACGAAATCGTGTTGCCCATGTAGTCGGCACCGGTGAGCTTGTTGGCTCTGGCACGCGAAACGACATCTTCATATGCAACAAGGAATTCGCCGAAGCCCATTGTCTCGGCCTGTTTGATGCCGGGAACTACGAGAGCACGCGTGCCATCAGGCTTCGGCATATCGATAGCGATACCCAAGTTAATGTGAGCCGGGGTCACGACCGAAGGCTTGCCCTCTGGCTCGTCGTAGTAGACGTTCTGGCTGGGGAACTCTTTGAGGGTCTGGATGATCGCCCACGCAATGAGGTGCGTAAACGACACCTTTCCACCGCGAGCACGCTTGAGGTGGTTGTTGATGACAATGCGATTGTCGATCATGAGCTTGGCCGGGATCGTACGAACGCTTGTTGCGGTCGGGACAGTGAGGCTTGAGTCCATGTTCGACGCGAGTGCCTTTGCGGCACCGCGCAGAGGCGCAACAACATTCTCGGCTTGTGGCTTCGGGGCAGCAGGTGTCTGGGTCGTATCGACCGGCGTTGTGGTCGGCGCTTCGGCCGGAATCGGCTGAGGCTTCGGTTCTACAGACGTCGTGCGTGCGACGGGCTGGCTGCCGGTGCTCGGATTGGCTTCGTCGACGAACGGCTTCTCGTCGGCAGGAGCTTGCGCAGCAGCCTTCGGCTCGGGGGCCTCTGGCTCCTCGGTTGTTAAGGGCTCTGCTGCCTTCGCTGCCTGAGGCGACTCTGCCTGTGCAGCGGCTGGAGTGTCTACGGTCGCGGTGGAAGAGTCCTCTGTCGGCGTGGGGTCTACCGCTGGTTGATAGTTCGCGAGGAACGGCCACCACGCTTCATCCACAAGATTCTTGTCTTCGAGGTACTTTTCGTACATCTCGTCGACCAACCATTCGTTGGCCCCGAACTCGCCCGAGGAGTCACCTTCTGGTGCGATTCCGGTTACTTGGCCTGACACGTCAAACCGCCTACTTTCAGTTCTGGTGTGTGAAAAAGTGGCGCACATTCCGTACGCCGGACATCCCGATCAATCTTAATCGCTTTGTTGTGTGTCCGCTGGCCGCGAGACGCACAGATCGTGCTTTTTTGACGCAATTTTCACGAATGTTCCCATTCCGCGGCGATTACGCTAGTAACTATGGACTTCTATGAAACAACCCCACGGCACGACCTGACTTATTCAGACGTGTTTCTGGTTCCCAGCCACTCTTCGGTTGGTAGCCGAATGGCTGTTTCCCTTGCCCCGGGAGATGGAACCTCGGCGACTATTCCGCTCGTTGCCTCCAACATGAACTCTGTCACGGGCCCACGCCTTGCGGCTAGCATTGCGCGGCGCGGTGGCCTTGGCGTTTTGCCCCAAGATCTCAGTAGCGAAGATATGGATGCCGCAATCGCTTGGGTGCGTTCGCAACCGATCGACCTTGATTCGGCTGTCTATTTCAGCCCGAGTGATTCGGTAGAGCAGGCATTGCTACAGGTTCCCCCGCTCGCCGGGCACGGAGTGGTGCTGATCGAGAATGGTGCGCTCGCAGGCGTCATCGATGCTGAACGCCTCGGCGAGGCCATGCCTGCGGCAGCCCTTGGCGATCTGGCGCGGCACGACACCAATGCCATCGACCGCTCAGAATTTTCGAGTGCGCGTGAGCTCTTCGACTTGCTCATCGAGCGGGATCTTGACTTCGTTCCTGTCACCGACGGCGACACGGTAGTTGGCGCTACTAGCGTCAAGAGTGCTCTCCGTTCGACGCTGTACACACCGGCACTGGACAGCGAGGGAAAACTCGCGGTTGCTGCTGCGCTCGGAATCAATGGTGATGTTGCGACTCGTGCTCGCGCCCTCGTCGACGCCGGAGTGAGCACCCTCGTGCTCGATACGGCCCACGGCCACCAAGATGGCATGGTCCGAGCAGTAGAGAAAGTCGCCGCCCTCAATCTTGGGGTCGCCATTGCGGCCGGAAACGTCGTGACTGCTGCCGCGGTTCGCGACCTTGTACACGCTGGTGCAACGATTATTAAGGTCGGTGTTGGCCCCGGCGCGATGTGCACGACTCGCATGATGACCGCGGTTGGCCGTCCACAGTTCTCAGCAGTACTGGAGACAGCGGCAGCCGCGCGTGAACTCGGAGCCCACGTGTGGGCCGATGGGGGAGTTCGCTACCCGCGAGACGTCGCTTTGGCGCTCGCTGCTGGTGCGGCATCCGTCATGGTCGGTTCGTGGTTTGCTGGCACGATCGAAGCCCCGGGGGAGTTGCGCCACGATGATGCTGGTGCGCTCTATAAGACCAGTTGGGGAATGGCATCGACGAAGGCTGTCCGTGCTCGTTTCGGTGGTCTCGATCCCTATGAGCTAGCACGCAAGGAACTGTTCGCTGAAGGAATTTCGGGGTCAAAAATTTACCTCGATCCGTCGCGGCCATCTCTTGATGATCTGGTCGACATGATTACCTCGGGCGTTCGCAGCTCGTTCACCTATGCGGGAGCATCACAACTCAGTGAGTTCCGCGATCGGGCTCTGGTGGGAATCCAGTCGGCAGCAGGCTATGAAGAAGGCAAAGCGTTGCCCGTGAGTTGGTAACTCAGCAGCGGTTGCGCAGGAATTTGGCCTATACTCAAGGCCATAATGGACGACCCTCCCTCTAGTTGTCGCCGGGGCCGAAATCCCGCGCGATCATCACCTGTCTCTCGCCCTTTCTCTCACTCCCGCTGTGGGGTGACTACTCATGAATGAGTGGCTGCTCCTTGCCGTTGGCATCGTTCTCACGGTAGGCACCGGACTCTTTGTCGCCTCAGAGTTCGCACTCGTTAATCTCGATCGCTCCGAGCTGGAAGCTCGGCAGGAGCGTGGCGAGAAGCGACTCGCCCCTGTAATCTCCGCGTTGAAGCACACGTCGACGCATCTCTCTAGCGCGCAATTGGGCATCACTCTGACAACCCTGCTCGCGGGTTATACGCTCGAGCCAGCGTTCAGCACCTGGTTGTCGGTTCCGTTCGGTGCAGTGCTGCCAGAGGCTGCGGTAACGATTGTCGCGTCCATCGTGGCGATCACATTCGCGACATTGCTTTCCATGATCATTGGCGAGCTCGTTCCCAAGAACTTTGCGCTCGCTCTTCCGAAGGCCACAGCGAAGGCTGTTGTGCCATTTCAAGTGGTGTTTACCGCTGTCTTTCGTCCCGCGGTCACTCTCCTAAATAACACGGCAAACGGCATTCTTCGCAGCATTGGTATCGAGCCGAAAGAGGAACTCTCTGGTGCCCGCACCGCGGAGGAGCTCACGTCACTTGTGCGGAGATCTGCCAGTCAGGGAAGCCTCGACAACGACACCGCAACACTATTGGCACGCACTCTCGCGTTCGCCGATCACACGGCACAGGATGTGATGACTCCTCGCCCGCGCGTTGACAGCATCGATCGCACCGATAGTGCTCAAGATGTCATCGATCTTGCTAAGCGCACCGGCTTCTCGCGCTTTCCCGTAATTGACGACAGCATCGACGACGTTGTTGGCTTTGTGCACGTGAAGCAGGCGGTAGCGGTTCCCCACAAGAAACGCGCCGACGTTCCTGTTTCAGCGCTGCAGACTGAAGCGCTCCTTGTCCCCGAGACGATGCGGTTGGATGCCCTCCTTGCCGAATTGCGTGGCCGTGGATACCAAATGGCAGTTGTCGTTGATGAATACGGCGGAACCGCTGGTGTCGCAACGCTAGAAGACCTCGTCGAAGAGCTTGTCGGCGAGGTGTCTGACGAACATGACCGGTCGAAGGCCGATGTTGTGCGATCTCGGGACTGGTTTACCTTTCCCGCCATCTTGCGCCCCGATGAACTCTTAGAGCGCACAGGAGTCGAGGTGCCAGAAGAGGGCCCGTACGAGACTGTTGCTGGTTGGCTTATGAGTGAACTCGGTCGCGTTCCGCGCACGGGCGACACGATTACTGCCGCTGGTGGGGTGTTCCGCATCGAACGATTGGAAGGCCGAAGAATCGACCGCGTGAGGTTTACCCCCGATCCGATTGTCAGCGCTAGTGACACGGAGGTGACCAACTGATGGACGTCTGGGGAATTGTCTGGCTTGGCGTGCTTTTGCTCGTCAACGCGTTCTTCGTTGGGGCTGAGTTTGCCGTCATTTCGGCACGTCGATCTCAGATTGAACCGCTGGCTCACTCTGGCTCTCGTTCGGCAAAGACTGCGCTGTGGGCGATGGAACATGCCACGCTCATGTTGGCGGCGTGCCAACTCGGAATTACGATCGCGTCTCTGCTCATCTTGAACGTCTCAGAACCGGCGATTCACCACCTCTTGGAGATCCCGCTTGCACTGACCGGATTGAGCGAAGAGCTCATCGGCACTATTGCGTTCATTCTCGCGCTCATTATCGTGTCGTTCTTGCACGTTGTTTTGGGTGAGATGGTTCCTAAGAACTTGTCGTTCTCTGTTCCCGACCGAGCTGTTCTCTTGCTCGCACCCCCGTTGGTGTTTATCGCAACGGTGTTCCGCCCGATCATCGTTGCCCTGAACGCGACGGCAAACGGCATCCTTCGAATGTTCGGAGTGACGCCGAAGAGTGAAGCGAACAGTGTGTTCACCCTCGATGAGGTGGCCACGATCGTTGCGCAGTCCACTCGTGAAGGAGTGCTCCACGATGCTGGTGGGACCCTGACTGGAGCGTTCGAATTCACCTCGAAGAAGGTGCAGGACGTCGCGATCCCGATGTCTGGCCTTGTGACCTTGCCTGAGGATGCCGCACCAGCCGATCTCGAGAAAGCTGTTGCTCAGCGCGGGTTCTCGCGCTACATCCTGCTGAATGATGCTGGCGAGCCGACAGGCTACCTGCATTTGAAAGACGTGATCGATCTTGACGAGAGCGAGTTCAGCGAGCCGGTTCCGCCTAAGCGGATTCGCCAGTTGATTTCGATGTACCAAGAGACCGACATTGAAGATGCGCTAGCGACAATGCGTCGCTCGGGAGTTCACGTTGCCCGCAGCTTTGATGCCTCCGGTGAGACCACGGGAGTGCTGTTTCTTGAGGACATCATCGAAGTGCTTGTCGGTGAGGTGCAAGACGCGACCCGGCGACGCTAAGAGCCCAGTCAACTATCGTTAACGACCATGGGACGAAACGCGACGTGGGGTGCGAAGGAAGCAGCACGTCACATTGCTGTGCCCCAGCTCAGCGACGATAAATACACTCGCGGAGTTCTCGGTGTGATCACTGGCTCTGCTCAGTATCCCGGCGCAGCAGTGCTGGGTGTTGATGCGGCGCTGCATACTGGCGTCGGCATGGTTCGCTATGTCGGGCCAGAGCGTGCGCAAGATCTCATCTTGCAACGCCGGCCTGAAGCTGTAATGGCAGACGGGCGTGTTCAAGCGTGGCTCATTGGTTCAGGCATGGACTTCGCGAATCGCGAAGCAGCTGCAGATGAGCGCATCACGCACGCACTCACCCAGAACGTCCCTTTTGTGCTCGATGGCGGTGCGTTAGACGTCGTACACCGCGTATCTAGCCCCGCCGTGATAACCCCGCACTATCGCGAACTCGGAAGGTTGCTGGATGAGCGTGCCGACGCTGTCGCCGCTGATCCTCAGAAGTGGGCTATTGAGGCAGCCCAGCGACTCGGAGTGACTGTGCTCCTCAAAGGTCACACCACCTACGTGAGCGATGGAACCACCACTGTCGCGATTGAGGCAGCGCCAGCGTGGTTGGCAACCGCGGGCGCGGGAGACGCGCTCGGCGGCATCCTCGGTTCGCTGGTGGCAACCCATAGTGGGCGGGTGCTTGATGACCCCAGCCTGCTCGTCGGTCTCGCAGCAACAGCCTCGTACGTTCATGGCAGGGCCGCGCAGCGAGCCAGCGCTGGCGGACCACTGACGATTCTTGACCTCTGTCGAGCCGTGCCCGCCGTGATCGCGGAACTTGCCGCTGGCGACCTTTCCGTCGCCGCTTCCGAGTGAGTGCCGTGCGGTCTGCCGGAGCATTAGCGCTCGGGCTCACCTTTGTTGCTGTCCATCTCGCACTTGGACTCCTGAACATCTTTGCTCCAGGACTCCCGCTCGGGGACGTCACCATCGTCTATGCGCGGTGGGCTGAACAGGCTTATGCCTCTGGCGTCGTTGTCGGTGTGGATATGCCCTGGGTGTATCCGCTGTTGGCGCTGGTACCGATTTTGGCATCCGTCACATTCGGGCTTGAACACATCGCAGCAGCGTGGCTTTCTCTCGTGATGGGTGCAAACGTGCTCGCGCTCGGATTTCTCACCGGATGGGGGCGTTCGCGTTCGGGAATGATCGCCGGCTGGTGGTGGACAGCGTTTCTGCTCGTCCTCGGCCCGATTGCTTTAGCGAGAATCGATGCCATCACTGTTGCGGTGGCGATCATTGGGGTGACGCTTCTCCGTTCGCGCCCACAGACGGCCGCGATTGTTCTGGCCTGCGCCACCTGGATCAAGGTGTGGCCGGCGGCACTCGTGCTTGCGGCACTCATCGCCGTCCGCGACCGCGGAAAGATTGTCGTTGGCGCGGCTGCCACCTCGGCGACAATCGTCGTGTTCGCCCTTCTGGCTGGCGCAGGCTGGAATGTCTTCAGCTTTATCACGCAGCAAACCGGCCGTGGCATCCAGATCGAGTCGCCCGTTGCCGGGATTTGGCTGTGGCAGATCGTGGCGGGTGTTCCTGACACTTTTATCTATTACGACAATACGATTCTGACGTTTCAGATCGCTGGCTCCGGGGTCGAGGTCGCGGCCGCAGTGATCACCCCAGTGCTCGCCATCATTGTTCTCGCAATCGCGTTGCTCGGTATGCGGGCGGTTCGGGCTGGAGTCGCAACCTTGGTCATTCTGCCGATGTTGAGTTTGGCATTGGTAGCGGCACTGATTGTTGTCAACAAAGTCGGTTCACCCCAGTTCATAACCTGGCTCGCCGTGCCCATCGTGTTCGGGATGTTGACGCGCAGCGCCCGTGGTGCAAACGGTGCCCCGAGTTTTCGCATTCCCGCAGTGCTCACGCTTGTGAGCGCGGCGCTCACCCACGCCGTTTACCCCTACCTGTATCACTTGCTCTTAGCTTCCAACCCCGCAATGATCGCCCTGTTGAGCGTCAGAAATCTGTTGCTCATTGTGTTGTTAGGGTGGGCCATTGTTGGCGTTGCGCGGCTGAGCTCGACGGCACCGTCAGCACCCCAAGCACCCACAGCACCCACAGCACCCACAGCACCCACAGCACCCCAAGCACCCCAAGCAAGCACGACAACAAAGGAGCCAGCATGATCGTCGCATTCTCAGTAGCACCCAGCGGTGGGCCAGACGGAACCGACTCCGTACACAATGCTGTTGCTGCCGCAGTGAAAGTTGTCAGAGACTCGGGGCTCCCGAACCAGACTGATTCGATGTTCACGACGATCGAAGGCGATTGGGATGAAGTGTTCGCCGTTGTGAAGGCTGCGACCGAGGCTGTTGGTCAGTTCGGTTCGCGAGTTTCGCTCGTGCTGAAAGCCGACATCCGCCCTGGTCACACCGGTGAGATGACAGGCAAGGTCGAACGTCTCGAGCAAGCCATCATCCGCTCCGAGAACTAACTCCGTTTAACGCAAGAACCGCCCTGAACCACTTTCGGTGGGATCAGGGCGGTTCTTGTTGTGTCTACTGGCGAATGATGCGGCCTAGAGGTGGTGCATCGTTTCGGTTTCAATGAGGATGCCGTCTTCGAGTGCGCGCTTGCGCAACGCCACCTTCGTTCCGACATCGAAGCCCGCGACGCGGTACTTCTCGCGAATACGCTTGAGGTAGCTCTTGGCAGTTTCTTCGGAGATGCTGAGCTGGTAGGCCACGGACTTGACGGGCTCGCCGCCGCCATAGAGGGCCATAACGCGGCGTTCTTGGGCGCTGAGTTTGGGAGCACCACCGATTTCGTCGGCGTTGATCGCGAGGTCAAGCTCGGCTGAGACAAAGGACTCGCCCTTAGATGCGGCCCGGATTGCTTCAACGATCATGTCAGCGTCTTCGCTCTTGACGAGGTAGCCGAGGGCGCCGGCGGCGAGAGCTTCACGAACAACGTTGGGTTCGGAGTATGTGCTCATCAAAACAACGCGCACGTTCATCGACTTGAGGGTGTTGATCTTGAGTGAAACGGGGATGTTGTCTTTGAGATCGAGGTCGAGCAAGACGACATCAACAGGGAACTCAGGGTGGATGGTGAGTTCGGGCCACGTGGGCACGGCAACGACCATGTCGATGTCTGCGGCAGCCTTTCGAATCCACTCGGTGAGAGCGCCGAGCAACATTCGGTGATCGTCAACGATTGCGAGCCGGATGCGCTTTGTTGGTTCAGTCACAATGAATTCCTCTTAGTTGATCGTCTTATCATACGAATTTATTGGTCGGCGGGGTTTTCGACAAGGCATTCGATGTCCAGTCTCACGCTGGAATCTTCGGTGGAATCTGTATAACTACCCACCTTAGCGATTGCCTCCCACGTGGAGGCGTCGATCCGGTTTCGGGCTACTCCGCTGGAGGTAATCGCAATCTTGATCGCCACTTTATCTTCGGAGCCCGGGGCCACAGCGGTTGTTGATGGTGCGATTGTGATGTGAACGGAATTCTTGGCACCGCGTTTGGCCGTATCAGTGACAAACAGCCATGCTGTGGAAAGGAGGCCATCCCGCTGCACAGGGTCGAGCAGCCCAGCCAGGCTTCCCTTGTCTGTGAGGGTCACTGACTTGCCGAGCAAGTCCGACTCCGTGATGGCGTGGTACAGCCACGTTTCGCGTCGCCCTTCGATGAGGTGCAAACGCAATTCGGTTGCCAGCGATGCTGCGGTTGACGCGATCTTGGGGGTGAGAGGGAGCTTTGTCGAACCATTCGATACCGAGTCGAGCAATTTTTCGGCAGCTAAGTCGAGGCGTGCGAGTTCCTCGGATGCCATCATTCCCACGGCGAAGCGAGGCGCAGTGAGGGTGCTCTGCACGAGAACGCGGTCGAGCTCGACCTGCACGAGCCGTCGGAAGTTGCGGATGAGGGCAAGGCCGATCACGGTGGGCAGAACGGCAAATGATACCGACGTAATTTGTGGCGCAATGTTTTCTGTCGTGAGGGGAACATTGATGACAATGGCTGCCGCCAACGCCACTCCAATTACCGAGACGGCGATGATGATGTCGGAACTTGGGCGGACCGTCAGTACAAGAAGTAGCGTCATCCCCGCGGCGATAGCCGAGGTGGCGTACCCGCCGATGTCATGAAGAGGCCAGATCGCATAGAGGTCGAGAGCAACGACGGAGGCGAGACCGAAGAGGAAGAGCGCGAACATCCAATGGGGAAGTTGGCCGCTCATGAGTTGAACTGCGGTAATCGTTCCCACGATGAGGAGAACGAGCACTATCCAGGCTGCCGCTGCGGGAACTGGGTTGGGATAGAGGTCCCACTGGACGACGAGCCAGACGAGGCCGTAGATTGCCCGCAGGCTGACGAGCACAGCGGCGCCGACGCCAACGAAACCTGTTCCGAGGCTAGTGAGTCGCGGGGTGTCTTCGCCCGCGAGACGGCTGATCCTCGCGCTCTTGGAGTGTCGAGGCTTGCCGCCAATAATGACACCGAGAGTGTTCTCTTCTGGAGGAGCGTAGGTCATCGTGGAACCTCCAAGACAACGGTCGTGCCGGAACCAGGGGTGGAAAAGAGGCGGGCCTGGCCGCCCACTTCCTTGAGTCGAGCAACCACCGATTCTTTGAATCCGAGACTGGCGGAATCGACGTCGTCGAGCACAAACCCCACACCAGAGTCGGTGATCATCGCGCGCACGGTTGTCTCGTCTTCGGTGATGGTGACGTGCGCATCGGTCACTCCAGAGTGACGGCGAACGTTCTCGAGACACTCAGCCAAAGCGAGAAGGAAAGCATCGAGCACATCGCTCGGCAGGAGGACCTGCCCCGTGCCATGCCAGCTCACTTCGAGTCCCATCCGCCCGAAGCGCTGTTTTACAGACTCCAGCGTGGTGCCGAGCACTGTTTCGCTCACCGGGGTGCTGAGGTTGTAATCACCGGATGCTTGCGGGGTAGGTGTGGCGCCGAGGCGCAACTGACGCAACAATCGGGCATCGTCGCCCGCTTGCTGGCGCATGGCATCCGCAGACACTCCCAAGCCAGAGTGGGCAAGTAGCGTCAGTGTTGCCAGAACAGTGTCGTGAAGTAGACGGGCTCCCTGACGACGCTGAGCTTCGGTTTCGCTAGCCTGACGTTCTGCACGGTGAGCTCGGCCGATGCTCGCAATGCGTCGCACTGCTTGAGGCACCCCGGAACTGATCCAGAAACCGATTAGCGCAGCAAGGAGCCAACCGAAGACCAGCAGTGCGAGGGTGTGGACGGCATTTTGGAACGGCTCGAGAGCCAATACCGTTGTGCCAGCGACGGCAACGAAGCTTGCCAAAAGCACAAGGCGTCGCGTTAGCGTGCTCGTGAGCACAATGGCAATGCAGGCGAGTGACGCCGACGAGAGTTGGGCTGCCGCAGCGAGGCCCGATTGGTTTGGCCCTCCCGGCGTGCCAGCGATGAGCAAGATGGCGATGATTCCCGCCACAAAAGACGGAACGACCCAGCCGAGCGAGCGACTGTTGCCCATTTGAAACTGCAGGACCGCGATAATCAGGTAGAGCGGAAGACACAAGAAGAGTGTCATGGTCTGAACGGCGCCCGGAAGACTCAGGCAAATGACGGAAACGGCAAGAAAGCTCAAGCTCGCTACCCGCGCAGTGCGCTGCAGTAGGCGATCCCGTTCTTTAGCGATGAGGTCCATTTGTCGCAATGCTTGCACAGATACCCCCTCCCTCGGGGGTGACGCACCGCCTTTTCGCATGAGGAATCGGCAATTTCTCGTCAACACGCTCAGAGCGCGCTGATTCCCAGCAGGACTAGAGGTTGAGAAGGCGGCGAAGTTGGTCGCTGACGAGCTCAGCTTCAATCAAGAATCCGTCGTGTCCGAACGGCGAATGGATGACGTGCGGCACTGCGCCATCGATATTCCCTGGCAAATGCTCGGCAATGATTTCTTGGCCGGAGACCGGGAACAGTCGGTCGCTATCGATGCCAAGGACCAGGGCGGGCATCGTGGCCCGGCTGAGAGCCTGTTGCATTGTGCCTCGCCCGCGTGCGACATCGTGCGAGCTCATCGCTTCTGCGAGTGTGATGTAGCTGTTGGCATCGAAACGGCGCGCAAACTTGTTGCCGTGAAAATCGAGATAACTCTCAACCGCATAGCGACCGCCGCGGCCCCACGGGCTCACTTCGCTTTGCCACGTGCGCGCAAAGCGTTCATTCAATTCATCGGATGATCGGTAGTTGAGCAGCGCGAGACGCCGCGCGAGTGCGAGGCCCCGGTGCGGACCGTCACCGTCGGCGGCGTCGTAGTAGGCCCCATCGGCAAAAGCGGGATCAGTGCGGATGGATTCCACCTGCACAGAGTTGTGGGCAATCTGGTCTGCCGTTGAGACCGGTGGCGCAGCAAGGATCGCAACGCGAGCAACCCGGTCGGTGTGGCCGACGGCCCACTCGATGGCGTGCATCCCACCCATGGAGCCACCGATGACGGCAGCCCACTGGTCGATGCCAAGAACGTCGCTCAGGGCGACCTGTGCTGCGACTTGGTCGCGAATGGTGATGAACGGGAACCGGGCGCCAAACTCGGCTCCATCGGGGGCGTGTGATGCCGGACCAGTGCTGCCCTGGCAACCACCCAAAATGTTGGGGGAGACGACGAACCAGCGGTCGGTGTCGATTGCTTTGCCCGGACCAACAAGGTCGTTCCACCATCCGGCAGTTGAATGACCATGACCGGGGGTGCCCGCAATATGGCTGTCGCCGGTGAGGGCGTGCGCGACGAGGATGGCGTTGGATGCATCGTCGTTGAGAGTTCCGTGAGTCTCGTATGCGATGCGTGCGGAAGGGAGCGCGCCGCTGAACTCAAGCGAAAGATTAGCGACGGTGACAAACAGCCGCTGACCGACAGGATCGCCCTCGCGCCAGGCGCCCGTTGCTGGGGGCTTGCCGAGGAGTGAACGCACGTTTGCGTCGGTGATAAATGCTGAAGGAACAGTGTCCTCAGGTGTCTGCCAGTCCATGTCCTCTTAAGTATCGCGAACTAATCCGTTGGGCACGAAATTATTACGCGGATCGGGTGCCCGGTTAACGAGAAAATGGCGGCGGTGTTCAGGGAACACCGCCGCCAGGATCAGCAGTATTAGGCGCGAGCGCGAACCTCAGCGGTCTTTGCGCGTGCCGCATCAAAGCCGGACTGCAGGTCGGCTGTGATGTCCTCGATGTTCTCGAGGCCCACCGAAAGTCGCACCAGTCCTGGTGTGACTCCAGCAGTCAACTGCTGCTCGGGGGAGAGCTGGGAGTGGGTGGTCGACGCGGGGTGAATGATGAGGCTGCGCACGTCACCAATGTTGGCAACGTGGCTGAACAGCGAGACACCGTTGACGAAGGAGCGACCAGCTTCTACGCCACCCTTGAGCTCGAAGGAGAGAACTCCGCCGACACCCTTGGGAGCGTACTTGTTCGCGTTGGCGTACCACGGGCTCGACGGCAGACCGGCGTAGTAGACAACGTCAACGTCTTCGTGGTTGTCAAGCCACTCGGCGATGGCCTGCGCGTTCTGAACGTGGCGCTCGATGCGTAGGCTGAGCGTCTCGATGCCCTGAATGAGCGAGAACGCGCTGTCGGGAGAGATTGCTGCACCCAAGTCGCGGAGCAATTGCACGCGGGCCTTGATGATGTAGGCAATGGCGTCGCCGAGCACGCCCGTGTAGCTCGCGCCGTGGTACGAGGGGTCGGGCTCAGTGAGCCCCGGGAACTTCTCAACGTTCTTCGACCATTCGAACTTTCCACCGTCGACGATAACTCCGCCGAGAACCGTGCCGTGGCCACCCAAGAACTTCGTTGCTGAATGAACGACGATGTCGGCCCCGTGCTCGAAGGGGCGAATGAGGTACGGAGTCGCGATCGTGTTGTCGACGATCAGCGGAACACCTGCCTCGTGGGCGACATCGGCAACGAGCGAAATGTCGAGAACGTTGATGCGCGGGTTACCGATGGTCTCAGCAAACAGAAGTTTGGTGTTGGGGCGCACCGCTGCGGCCCACTCGGCTGCGTCATCCTGATTTTCAACGAACGTGGTTTCGATGCCGAGCTTGGCGAGCGTGTACTTAAAGAGGTTGTAAGTTCCGCCATAGACAGACGATGACGACACGATGTGGTCGCCAGCCTGGGCGATGTTGAGAACCGCGAAGGTAGTTGCCGACTGGCCGGAAGCGAGCAGCAGTGCAGCGGTTCCGCCTTCGAGAGCGGCTACGCGCTGCTCGACGACATCCTGTGTTGGATTCTGGATGCGGGTGTAAATGTTTCCGAACTCGGCAAGAGCAAAGAGGTTCTTGGCGTGATCAGCATCGTTGAACACGTAGGCCGTGGTCTTGTAGATCGGTGTAGCCCGCGCGTTAGTGGTCGGGTCAGGCTGCGCACCGGAGTGGATCTGCTTGGTTTCGAAGTTCCAGTCGCTCACGGCGGCCTCCTCAGGTTTAAGGGTGGATCGGGCTATCCGCCACACTCAGAGCCTAAGCAGGGTCCCTCTGACGGTCAATCAGCGCTGAAATATGTCGTAACTCAACTTTTCTTTGAATCTTTGGCGACTTCGTCTGGTAACGGCGTAAACAACCACAGCGGTTTTGGCTCAATGATGTAGTGGAATATCTTCTTCACAAATGGCGTCGACAACACGAGAGCAACCCCAATTGACGCAAGAACGAGGCTGAGCAGCCACATTGCGGAAGCTCGTTCATCATGCAGCAGTCCGCTTTCTCGAAGGGGATAGAGAACGAAGCTGTGCAGAAGATAGACGTACATGGTCGCTTGCCCGGCATCCGTGATCCAGGTGTGGCGTCGTGGAACGAGTGAGAAGAACGCCGCGCTGAGAATTACGGCAAGCAGGATGAGCCCCAATCGCACGCCTCCAGCCCACCACTGGTTTTCGCCGAGGCCTTGGTAGGAGTCGTCGTAGAAGAACCAGAAGCGCAAGTCGATGGTTCGCCAGAGCTCGATGTTGCCGAGGATTATTGCCAACCAGCCAGCGAAAACGGTGACGGCAAGCCCGCGATACAGCCAAACGGAACGTGTAACGGTTTGCCATCTTTCGATGGTTCGCCATTCACGAAGCTTCCAGCCAAGAACGAAGAAGGGCAGGATGCCGATCGCGCGTGAGAGCGAGAAAGTGCTGTCGACATTGTCGAAATAGCCAACCCCCACCGAGCCGATTATGGCCCACAGCAACGGCCAGCGGAGTAACGCTAGGTAGGGCAGGATCAGTCGAAAGATTCCGAGAGCGAGCAGGAACCATAGGGTCCAGCTTGGCTTCGACGGGTTGAGATCAGTCTCACCTTCAGCAAAATACTTCACGAGAGCCCAAATCGCCTCCATGATGAAATACGGCAGCAGGATGTCGGTGAGAACTCGCCGCATTTGAAGCGCTGAGGGAGCCCCGGGTTTAGAGAAATAGCCACTGATAATGGCGAACGCCGGCATGTGGAAGGCGTAGATAAACAGGTAGAGCGCGAGAGCGTAGTTGGAGTCATACGTGAGGCGCTGGATTCCGTGCCCAATCACCACAAGGGTGACGGCAAGAAAGCGCGCATTGTCCCAGTGCGGCATGCGCGCCTTGGGGGTGCGGGCGGGTGCCGCGGTGGTGAGAGAAGCTCCGGTCATTCGTTGAAGTGTAGTGCGCGAGACCGTGAGCTTCGTGTGCCTTCCCCGCCGGAAGCGAGACTAGATTGACTAGTCACTCTAAAATACCTACGGTGGAAGAATGAAACACAAACCGGAGGCGATTCTTGATGCCGCCATCGTGCTTTTCGATCGAGAGGGCATTGGAGTCTCAACGGCAAAGGTTGCCGCTGTCGCTGGTGTGTCCAATGGGACCCTCTTCAATTACTTCTCGTCGAAGCAAAAATTGCTCGACGCCGTGTATGGGCATCTCACCGACGAGCTCGCCGAGGCGTTGGGAGAATTCGACCGCCACGCGGCGCCTCGTGAGCAATTCTTTACGGCATGGCGGCGGTGGCTGGAATGGGCCAAGGGCTATCCAGAGCACCATCGAGTGAAACTATTGCTCAAGGGCGCAGATCTCGTGAGTCCTCAGGCGCAACAGGTCGCGGACGCCCATTTCGGAGCGCTGTATCTCCTGCTTGCGGAGTGCTCGCGAGCAAACCTTTTTGTCGATCTCCCCGACGAGTATTTAGCCGAGACGTTTATCCGTCAACTGGAGTTGTCCGTCGACAGCGCGCTCACTCCTGAGCAGGGCGAACGAGCGTTCACCGTGCTCTGGAACGGCATTACCCGCCCCGCCTCTCATGCCATCCCGCTACAAGAATCTTTTCAGGAGAAATCATGACCACCGTGCTCGTTACTGGCGCATCAGGCTTCATCGCTAAACACATCGTTCGCGAATTGTTGGAGAAAAACTACGCCGTGAAAGCGGCAGTTCGCTCAGAAAAGCGGCAGGCACAGGTCGAGGCGCTATTCCCCGGTGCTGATTTGAGCTTCGTGTCGCTCGACCTGCTCGCAGATCAGGGCTGGGCAGAGGCGATGGTCGGAGTGGATGTGCTTCTCCACACCGCGTCTCCTTTCCCCGTTGATGAGCCCAAAGACCCCCAGGAGCTTATCCGGCCTGCCGTTGAGGGCACGCGCCGGGCATTAAGCGCAGCGCAGGCCGCTGGGGTGCACCGCGTCATCCTCACCTCGAGCTGCGCCGCAATCTATAAAGATTCAGCCAAGCCGCGAATGGATGCCTCTACGCCGGCGAACTGGACAGACCCTAAGCATCCCGATACGACTGCCTACGAAGCATCCAAGACTTTGGCAGAACGTGCGGCGTGGCAATTTGTGGCCGAGCACCCCGAAATGCAGCTCACTACGATCAACCCGGGAGCCGTCTTTGGTCCGCCGATGGATGAGCACTACGCCACCTCATTGGCGTACGTTGAGCGCTTCCTCGGGGGCGTCGATCCGGCGTACCCCAAATCGAACCTGCCGATCGTGGATGTGCGTGACGTTGCCCGCATGCATGTTGCAGCTATCGACAGCGCGGTGGCGATCGGCAAACGCTATCCGGCGAATGCGGGTGCGATGATGATTGCCGACGCCAGCGCCGTGCTCAAGAAGGTCTATCCGGAGCGCAAGATCACTACCCGGCAACTGCCCGACTGGCTGGTGAAAGTTGTTGCTCGTGTCAACCCCGCGGTGCGGGCCCTTGCCGGTTCCATCCAACGCAACCTCGATGTTGACGGTTCCGATGCCCCGCGTGACTTGGGCTTCACCTACATTTCCTCTACCGCCGCCATTCTGGCTTCTGCTGAATACCTCGTCGCGAACGAACGCTAGGGCGCTCCCGCGGAGCGGGTGGGTGGTATCCGGTGGCTGACCGCTACTGGATGCCGCTACTTTTAACACATGGCAATCAAGCGAGTAGTAGTTACCGGGGCAAGCTCAGGCATTGGCGAGGCGACTGCTCGTCGGTTCGCCAATAACGGATGGCGTGTGGTCGCTGTTGCGCGTCGTGAGGAACGGCTCGCGGCGCTCGCGGCCGACACCGGGGTTGACACGTTCGTTGCCGACGTGACGAAACAGGATGACGTGGAGGCGCTCGCCGCCTACCTTCGTGAACTTGGCCCCATCCATGCGCTCGTCAACAACGCGGGCGGCGCGCTCGGCGTCGCGAGTGTTGAAGAGAGCGACGCGGATGATTGGATCCGGATGTTCGACGTCAACGTCGTGGGAACCAAGCGCGTTACCAGCGCGCTCTTGCCGCTGCTGCGCGAAGCGATCGTTGAGGGCGAGACGGCGAGCATCCTCATGATTACGTCAATTGCCGCCACCGTGCCTTATGAAGGCGGCAGCGGCTACAACGCAGCCAAGTTTGCCCAGCACGCCCTCACCGCTGTGTTGCGGCTCGAGCTTGCGGGGGAGCCGATCCGGGTGATTGAGGTTGCTCCCGGCATGGTGAAGACAGAAGAGTTCGCGCTCGTTCGTTTCGGCGGAGACGCTGCCAAGGCAGACACCGTCTATGAGAATGTGCCCGACCCGCTGGTTGCCGATGACATTGCCGAGGCAATTGTGCACGCTCTTGAGCTGCCGCCGTTCGTCAACCTCGACCTCATCACGATCAAGCCTGTTGCCCAGGCTGCGCCGCACAAGATGATCAGGGGCGCGCTGAAGGTTCGTTAGTCGTTGCTGTTTCCGGGCGCTGCCGCAGGTTCGGTGCTCGCGGTCCCCGTGTCGTCCGCTCCTACTGCTGGCACGAGCTCATCGATGTCATCCACCACGTCGGCAAAGGCTAGCTTCGGCACCAAGAACAGCAGCACGGCGGCGACGAGTGCACCAACACCGCAGATCGTGAACACCGTCAGGTAGCCGAACAAGCTTGAAGCGGTTTCGGTGACGGCGGATGCCGCCCCGGCCAGAAGCACGATGGCGAAGATCGCCGAGGCGAACGAGCCACCAATCGTCTTGGTCGTGTTGGTGAGAGCAGTCGCGATGCCGGTCTGGCCCCGCGGGGCAGCGGCAGCGGCAGCGGCAGGGAGCGCACCTACGAGGGCACCCGAGCCAAGACCCGCGATGCTCATGTTGAGGAAGACGCTCAGCACTGTCGCATGGAATGGCAAGAACATGAGGTAGCCGGTTGCGACGAAGAACGTGGCCACGATGAGGGCAACCCGCGGACTCTTCCACTTCGACAGAATCGGGAAGAGCAGCGCTCCCACAATCATTGACACAAGGTAGGCGCCGATAATGTACGAGATCTCATCCGATTCCATTCCGAGGCCGTACCCGTTGATCGGGTCGGTGCCGGCGAAGGTCGCGAGCGGTGCCTGGGCGCCGAGGAGGCTGATGCCGACGAGCCCCGCAGTGAGTTGGATGGGCCACATGCTCGGGTCTCGCAACATCCGAAGATCGATCGCAGGATCTTTCTGGCGCAGTTCGTAACGACCCCACGGAATGAAGGTGGCGACACCAGCGAGCATGATGACGTACACCCACAGAGCGCCTGGCCCGTTGATTCGCAAGAACGTGAGCCCCGACGTGATGAGCAAGAGGCCGAAAGTGAGGAGCACGAAGCCCCAGAAGTCGAGCGTGCGGCCGGGCAGCGGTTTCGATTCGGGTACACCGAACAGGATCACGAAGAAGACAATCGTTACCGCGATGGCGGGGATCATGAGGGTCTGCTGCACGTTCTCGCCAAAGGCCTTGAAGATGCGGCCGCCACCGAGGGCACCGATGATGGCACCGGCTTCGAGAGCAACCACAAGGAACCCTGCGGCCCGACGAGTCTGTGAGGCGCCCATGCCGGTGACTCGTCCGCGGTCAAAAATCAGTGCGACTTCGAGCGGGAGCCAGACAACGTAGAAGCCTTGCAACGCCCACGCGATCAAGAAGCTCGTGAAGTCACCCGTGAATGCCAGCCACCAGGTTGCGCCGGCGGTCAGAACGGTCGAAATTAGCAGGATGCGCTTGTGCCCGTGCATGTCGCCGAGCTTCGCGAGAATCGGCACCACAATGGCGCTCAGGAGCAGCTGGGCGGCCTCAAACCAGTTGAAATCAGCGTCGCGGATGCCTAAATGCTCGACGAGGTCGGGGATCAGCGGGATGTAGTACCCCTGAATAATTCCGCTCACCAGCTCGACAAAGAAGAGGTAGCCGATGAGGCCAATCGTGATGGCACCGGATTTTCCGCGCAGCAATGACATGAACGGATGCTATCGGTAGCGGGGACGGAAGCTAGCGTAGTGACATGGATTTCCGCAGTGTCGACCCCGGGTGGTCTCGCATACTCGACCCCGTCGCGACACAGTTCGATGCTATTGCTGCTTTTCTTGCTGAGGAGACCGCGCAGGGGCGCGAGTGGCTTCCCGCCGAAAACGCAGTACTGCGCGCCTTTCGTGAGCCCTTCGACGACGTGCGGGTACTCATCGTCGGCCAAGACCCGTATCCAACGCCGGGGCACGCCGTGGGGCTAGCGTTCTCGGTGGACCGGGCGGTGCGACCGCTACCGCGCAGTCTCGGCAACATTTACCGCGAACTCAACGACGACCTCGGGATCCCGCCAGCAACTCATGGCGATCTCAGCGCGTGGCAGCGCCAAGGTGTGCTGCTGCTCAACAGGGTGCTGACAGTGCAGGCGGGGGAGACGGGCTCCCATCGTCGTCACGGCTGGGAAGAAGTGACGGCCCACGCGATACGCGCGCTCGCGGAGAGGCCGCAACCGCTTGTTGCCGTGCTGTGGGGCAAGGATGCGGCATCCGTTGCGCCACTGTTGGGCGATACCCCGGTGATCATGAGTGCTCACCCGAGCCCGCTCTCTGCTCGTCGGGGTTTCTTCGGTTCGAAGCCGTTTAGTCGCGTGAACGCTGCGCTCGAGGAGCAGGACGCTGCGCCCATCGACTGGCGAATCGACCCGTCACCAGCCCCATAAAATAAGAGTCTCGTCACCCTCGGGGCGAGACAGTCTTCACCACTCACCTTCTTTGTCACGACACCTCGGGAGCAGCAATGGCACACCACTTTAGAGACGCCATCGCAGCGGATGATGCGGCGCTCGCCGAAATCTATGGCTACTACGTGAGCACGACCGTTGTCACGTTCGACATTGTCGAGGTCACTCCCGAGATCATGACGGCCAAGCGCACGTCGGTTGAAGAGTCGGGGCTGCCGTTCATCGTCGCTGTTGACGACAACGATCGGGTACTCGGCTATGCCGCGATGTTTCCGTGGCGTCCTAAGGCCGCCTACAAGCGTACGGCCGAGGGCTCGATCTATCTCTCGCCGTCTGCGACAGGCCAGGGTGTTGGCGGTGCGCTGCTCAACGAACTCATTGAACGTGGGCGTCGGGCGGGCATCCGCGAAATTATTGCCGTCATTTCGGATGAGGGAACCGAGGCCTCCGTGCACCTGCACCAGAAATTGGGCTTCGAATCCATCGGGCATCTCAAGCGCGTCGGCTTCAAGTTCGACCGCTGGGTCGGCACGTACCTGCTGCAGAAGTCGCTCGACGCCTAGACCCTCGCTCTCGAACAGCTCTCGAGCGCACGGATGCCCGGCCTCCCGCGAAGGGAGAGCCGGGCATCCGCGTATCCGGGCCGGTGTATCGACCGCCGCGTTTGAGCTACGCCGCGTTTCTCGGGGTGGCCCGTCGCAGCAGCGTGAACCCGGCCACGCCGCTGATCGCGGTGAGCACGAGGCTCCAGGCCGCGACCCCGAGAACGCCGAGGTCGACCAGCGTGGCACCAACCGCAGCCCACGAGTCCGTGAAGGTCGCCAGCGCAATCAATCCGACGAGGAGTGCTCCGACGATGATAAAGAACACGGAAACGCCGGTTGCCTTCCAACGAACCCAGACAGCGGCAATCGCTGAACCGAAGAAGAGGAAGAACAGGAACAAAACGAAAACGACAAAAATGCGTTCGGGCGTGGAATCGCCGAAGTAGATCGGTGCGAACATGGTGCCACCCATGCCCCAGCCGTTGGTTGCGTTTTCGATGGCGGCCAGAACGCTCAGGCCCGTGGTGTAGATGACGGCGAGGACCACGAAGGCAAGCGCGCTACCGAGGTAGTAGTCACGACGAGTGACGCCGTAGCCGAGGGCGAAAGGGAAAGTAATGCTGATCGCTTGAATCGCCACCACCATCATGTAAATGAAGATGAAGAAGCTGGATCCACCGAATTCTGTTCCTTCGAGTGCACCTACGCGAGCCTCGGGGGAGAGCGCCGAGAAAATCAGCCACCAAATTGTGAGAGTTCCCACGAATATCACGCCGAGAATGATCCAGGGTAGGCCGAGAGTCGTCCACGGGTTGGCGAAATGCAGTTTGGCGACATTGGCGATGCGCTTCAGGGGGCTTGCCGGTTGGGCGAGAGCCGTGGTTGTGGTGGTCATGCGCTGGCCTCGAATTCCTTAGTCTCGGTGCGGGTGAGTTGGATAATGAGCTGCTGCAACGACACCGGTGACAGTTCCAGCCCGGCAGCGTGTGCGTCGCGGCGCTCGCTCTCGCTGAGCCCGCCAACGGTCACCGAGCTGAGCCCGCCGATTCCGTCGCGGTGGAGCACTTCACGGTCACCGATGAACGTGTCGACAGTGGTCCGCATGCCGACAACGGTCGTCGCGCGATTGCGGAGAGTTTCGGCGTCCTCGTTGATGAGCAGCTTGCCGTCATCGATCACGAGTACGTGTTCGAGCAGGTTGCTGACCTCATCGATGAGGTGGGTGGAGAGGATCACAGTGCGCGGATGGTTGGCGTAGTCCTCAAGAAGGCGATCGTAGAAGATTTGGCGAGCCACGGCATCCAGCCCCAGGTAGGGCTCATCGAAGAAGGTGAGTGGTGCGCGTGAGGCGAGGCCGACGATGACTCCGATGGAGGAGAGCTGGCCGCGGGAGAGCTTCTTGATGCGGCGGTCGAGGGGGAGGCGGAAGTCGGCGATCAGACGCTCGGCGAATTCTTGATCCCAGTTGGCGAAGAACCAGGGGGCCGTCTTGAAGACGTCCTTCGGACGGAAGTCTTCGGGGTAGCGCTGGCTCTCTTTGATGAAGCAGGTGTTCTGCAGAACCTTTGCATTCTCTACTGGGGCCTGACCGAAAAGAGAGATCGTGCCACTTGAGGCGAACTCTTGGCCGGTGAGCAACTGCATGAGGGTGGTCTTGCCTGCTCCGTTGCGGCCGAGCAGGCCGTAGATCTTGTTCTCGGCGACCGTGAAGCTCACGTCGCTGACGGCTTTCACTTTGCCGAAGTGCTTGCTGAGGTTGTTTACCTCGATGGTGGAGGTCATGAGTTGTTCGCCTCCTTGGCGATCATCTGGGTGAGTTGGGCGGAGTCGATGCCGAGCTTTTCTGCTTCGGCCAAGAGGGGGCGCACGTACTCGCTGCTGAAGCTGTCGCGGCGAGCACTTTTGAGTTGTTCTTGAGCGCCGGTGGCGACGAACATTCCGATTCCTCGTTTCTTGTAGAGAATTCCGGCATCGACGAGCACGTTGACGCCTTTGAGGGCGGTCGCGGGGTTGATGCGATAGAAGGCTGCGAACTCGTTGATCGAGGGAGCCTGGCCTTCTTCGGGTAGTGCGCCGGAGATGATGTCGTTCTCAATGTTCTCGGCGACCTGCGCGAAGAGGGGGCGAGAGTCATCCATGTGAGCCTCCTTTCTGAGTGTGGCTAGTTGGTTAGTTGGTGATGTAACTAACCAACCAGCATGGCGGGTCGTTGTCAACCCCCTTAGGCTGAATCCGTGTCAGAACTTCATCGCCTCACCGCCCTTGAGCAGCTGCATCTCTTGCGATCGGGCGAGGTGAAGCCCACCGAACTCGTGGAGTGCTACCTCGATCGCATTGAACGGCTGAATCCTGAGCTGGGCGCTTTTACCGAGGTGACTCCGGATGCTGCGCGCCAGCGTGCTGTGGAGCTCGAAGCCTCTGGCTCCCGCGCCTCCGCCCTCTGGGGTCTGCCCTCGGGCGAAAAAGACTTGTGGGCTCGCGCCGGAGTGCGCACCGCCTACGGATCGCGCGCCTTTGCTGACTTCGTGCCCGAGGTGTCGGATGAGATCACCGACGTTCTCGATGCTGCCGGCGCGATCAGCCTCGGCAAAACCGCAACTCCCGAATTCGGGCTGCCCGCCTACACCGAGCCGCTCTCGGATGCCCCGGCCGTGAATCCCTGGGACACCTCGCTGGGCTCTGGCGGCAGCAGCGGGGGAGCGGCGGTCGCTGTTTCTGCGGGGCTCTTGCCCTTCGCGCCGGGCTCGGACGGTGGTGGCTCGATTCGTATCCCCGCCGCCGCGACTGGACTCGTTGGGCTCAAGCCGTCCCGTGGTCGTGTGCCCGCGGGCAGTGGTTTCGGCAGTCTCGGCCAGCTTCCGGTCACCGGCCCTCTCGCTCGCACGGTGGCGGATGCGGCATTGCTCCTCGATGGCATCGCCGGCCCCTCGCCGTTCTCGGTTGGCCCGCCCACGTGGGACGGCGGCGCCTTCCTCAACGCGGCGATCCGCGGCGAAGGCACCTTCAACATCGGCGTCATGACAACCTCGCCGTGGGATGAGACTTACGACATCAGCGTCTCGCCCGAAGCTCAGGATGCTCTCACTCTCGCTCGCACGGCGCTCGACCAGCTCGGCCACGGCAGCGAAGACTTCGCGCTCGCCCCCTCACCCGAATACGCCGAAGCCTTCACGGTGCTGTGGCAAGCGGGAGCCGCCGGAATCCCGCTCGACGGCGAACAACTCGAGCTCGTGGAACCCCTCACGAAATGGCTCATCGAAAGCGGACGCCGGATGAGCGCGCGCGACGTGGGCGTCGCCATCGCGACGCTGTCTCGGTTCGAGCGCAGCGTCATCCGCCAGTTCTCGACCTACGACGCCGTGCTGACGCCGGCGATGGCCATGACGCCACGCCCGCTCGGCTGGTTTCATGCCGAGGATGCCTTCGAGAACTTTGCAAAGCAAGTGCAGTACACACCGTGGACGAGTTTCGTCAACGTATCCGGCCTGCCCGCGATCAGCCTCCCCGTGCACGCAACCGCGGAAGGGCTGCCGATGGGCGTGCAGCTCATTGGCCGCCCCGGTCGCGAAGACGTGCTGCTCGCGATTGGCGCGCAGCTTGAGCGGCGCTTTCAATGGGGCTCGCGGCATCCGGCGGCGTTTGGGGCTTAGAGTCCGCCGAGAGCGCTTCGTTATTTAGGTAAGGCATGCCTATACTGGGATCAATGTTTCCCGAACTCTTCACCCCGCAGATCGCCTGGAATCCCCAGTCGGCTGACCGCGTGCTGCTCGCGGGAGACGAGACCTCGATCGACGCCATCTCGATGATTCTCGCGACATTGCCGGCCCGTTCTCGCGGCCAAGTTTTCATCGAGGTCGACTCCGCTGACGATATCCAGCCGCTAGCGGCTCCCGGCCGTTTCAGTGTGTGCTGGCTACTACGCGAACGTGGCCAGAGCGTCGCTCGCTCGGTTCACGCGTGGTTGAGCGAAATGCTCCCCGTGAGCGCGTTCGGCGAAAGCACCGTCTATGCGTGGGTTGCCCATCAGGGCCCCGCTCGCCTGCTCAGCTCGAACTAGTTCACGGCGCTCCGCCTAAACCTTGGGTGTGCGCGCCGATCGGCCGCGAAGGTAACCGCCTAGCTCCAACCCGGCCTCGATTTCGAATCGATTCTTCAGAGCGTCCTGGCCGGCAAGCAAATACAGCGGGATAAACCACAATCCATAGTGCCGCCACTGTTTACGGTGCACAGCCTCATGCTCAAGCACCGTGTCGCTCACATTGTCGCATGTGAGATACACCGCGCCAATGGTCGTGCCGCCGCGACCAAACGCCCAGCGCGGCACATGCTCGGCAACAATCACACCGCCACGAAAACGCAATCGAAAGCCACTCAGTAGCCCACCCCACAGCAGCCCGGATGCGGTAGCAAACCAATACCCGGGTCGCGTAACAGCGGGGTGCAGCAGCACTCGCTGCACTCGCGGATTGTGTTCAGCTTGGGCAATGGCGCGGCCAAACCGTAGGCCTCGTGAAGCGCTCATTTCTTCAGCCCGTTGCCGTCGTTAGGGGCGACCAACAGCCTCGAGTAGCCGCAGCCACACCTCGCTGATTGTCGGATACGAGGGCACCGCATGCCAGAGGCGCGCGATAGGGACTTCGCCGACTATGGCGATCGTGGCAGAGTGCAGCAGCTCTGCGACATCCTGACCGACAAAGGTTGCACCGACAATGACCTGACGTTCTCGGTCAATGACGAGCCGTGCTTGGCCCTCATAGTTGTCGGCTTGAAGGCTTGCCCCGGCAACCCAACCGATGTTGTAGTCAACGATTTGAGTGTCTATTCCGTGCTTCTCGGCACCTTCAGCGGTGAGGCCAACTGAGGCGACTTCGGGGTCGGTGAACGTCACTTGGGGAACAGCGCAGTGATCTGCTGTTGCCACGTGAGACCCCCACGGTGCGTTATCGACCACAGCACCGGTGGCGCGTGCCACGATCACGTCGCCAGCAGCGCGCGCTTGATACTTACCCTGGTGGGTGAGCAGCGCACGATGGTTGACGTCACCAACGGCATACAGCCAGTCGGTGTCGTGCACGAGCATGGTGTCGTCAACGGCCAACCAGTCTCCGGGGGTGAAGCCGACGGTGTCGATTCCGATATCTGTGGTGCGCGCTGTGCGACCCGTCGCCACCAAAATTTCGGATGTGGTGAAACTTTCGGTTTCGGTATCAATGTCGATGCCGTGACCGGTGCGCTTGATGCGCGTGGGGGACGCCTTCACGATAGTGACGCCTCGCTCACGGAGGGCTTTCGCGACTAGGTCACTGGCAAAATCTTCTTGACCGTTGAGCACACCGCTACGAGCAAAGAGGATCACTTTGGCGCCAAGGTCACGGTAGGCGGTTGCCATCTCAACGCCGACAACGCCGCCACCAATGATGGCGAAGGATTCAGGAACTTCTTTGACGGATGTTGCTTCCCTTGGTGTCCACGGTTGCGCCTCAATGAGGCCAGAAATATTCGGAAGCATCGGCGTCGATCCGGTCGCGACGACAACTGCGTGATGTGCCGTCAACGTGGTGACCTCACCATCCTTTGCTGTGACGATGACTCGTTTAGGCCCATCGAGCCGCGCGTGGCCCCTCACGAGATCAATGCCCGCTTTCTCTACCCAACTGACTTGGCCAGCGTCATCCCAGTTGTTCGTGAAGCTGTCTCGGCGGGCGAGCAGAGCAGCAACATCGATGCCGCCCGTGACCGCTTCGGCTGCACCTGCCACGCGTGTGGCGGCACGCAGGGCGAGCCCGCTGCGAATGAGCGCCTTCGAGGGCATGCACGCCCAGTAGGAACATTCGCCGCCGACGAGTTCGCTTTCGACGAGTGCAACGCTCAGTCCGCCTTGCACAACCCGGTCAGCAACGTTTTCGCCGACAGCGCCGGCGCCAATAACAATGACATCCCACGCATTCTCAGTCACAGTGATCCCTACTTTCCGACGAAGTGTGCGGTTTCGCGCGTCATGAAAGCTTCCATGCCGATTCGGGCATCTTTGCTCTGAGCGACTGCGACAAGCGCTGGTTGAAGCCCGGCCTCTGCCGCAGCATCGCCCTCGCGAATAGCAAGATTAGCGTTGGCGAGGGCTGCCTGAACAGCGAGCGGTGCCTGAGCGGCGACCCGCTGAGCAAGCTCAAGTCCGCGGGCATACTGCTGGCCATGGGGCACGACCTCTTGCACCATTCCGATGCGATGAGCTTCGGCGGCATCGAAGCTGTCGCCGGTGAGAATCCAGCGCATCGCATTCGACCAGCCAACTTGACGGGGAAAGCGGATAGTCGCTCCACCGAACGGAAGGATTCCGCGTGAGACTTCGACCTGGCCGAACACGCTCGAATCGGCAGCAACGGCAATGTCGCTAGCCAAAATCAGTTCAATTCCGAGAGTGAGGCAGGTGCCCTGAACGGCGATAACCACAGGTTTGGAGAGTTTCTGCCCCGAAACTTGCCACGGGTTAATCCCACCCTCGGGAACCATATCGAGACCATCGGCACCGATTCGGGGACCGATATCGGCAAGATCGAGGCCGCCAGTGAAGTGGTCACCATGGGCAAAAACGAATCCGGCGCGCAACTCAGGGTTTCTCTCCAACTCGCCATAGGCAAGCGCAAGCTGCTGCAACATTTCCATGTCGGCGGCGTTGCGTTTGTCGACTCGATTGAGCCCGATGAGCAAGACGTGGCCATCTCGTTCCACGGTCACTTTGGCGTTACTGGTGTTGAGGTCAGTCATGGTCCCAGCCTACGACCCGCGCGCCAACGTGGGGTATCGCGCTGACGATAAGCTCATACCCAGCCCTACTTTTCGGAGGTTCCCGTGTTGCGTTCCGCAATTCTTGCTCTCGCTGTTGCCTCGACGGCCCTCCTCGCTGGTTGCTCAAGCGAGCCGCCCGTTGAGGTCTCCGCGAGTTCGATTGCTTCGACGGCGGCCTCGGCGCTAGAGCAGTCCATCGGCGAGTTGCCTGAGATCGACTGCGGTGACGACATGGTCGAGCTGAAGAACGGCACAACCCTCGACTGTGTGTTGACTGATCCGGCGCTCAATGAAGACTTCGATAGTGAGGTCACTATCAAGGACGTCGATGGCGCCAATTATTCGGTGTCAGTCTCGGTAGCTGAGGAGCCTCGGGAATAGCACCCTGTTGTCGATGTCCCGGCTAGCGGCGACAAACAACGCGCCCTAACGTGCCGAAGTAATGGCGCCGATCAGTCGCAATATGGTCGGGAGATCATCCGCTGCCTGACTGACGGATGCCGGGGCAAATTCAGTAATTCCGGCGCCGGCAAGCGGATACTTTGCCACAATCGCGCGAATTGTGTCAGCGAGCAGTGCCGGAGTGATCCCAAACGGCACCGGGGATCCGAGACCCGCCATGTCGGCAGGGTCAAGCACATCGAGATCGATGTGGAGATACACGGACTTTGCGCCCGCTGCGGCCAGCGCCTCTAAGACTGACTCAGGAGAAAACTCGATCACACCGATCGAGCGGATGCCAGCATCCTCAATGTAAGTGTCTTCTTCGGGGTCTGCCGAGCGCACGCCGGCAAGAATCACCTGATCTGTCGTGAGCGGATGCGCGGGTACGAGTGGCGCTGCACCCTCACCCAGAAGCGTCCGAAGTACCATCCCCGTAAAAGCACCAGAAGGGCTGGAGGCGGGAGTGTGCAGGTCGGGGTGGGCGTCAATCCAGACCACGACTGGTGCGTTGGCGCTGACATGCCCGATCGCCGCCAACTCGACACCACAATCGCCCCCGATCGTCACGTGGGTCGCGGAGTCTGCGGAATAGAGCTGAAGGGCTCGGTCGCGAACAAGCAAGAGTGAACTCAGGCGTTGAACGCCAGTGCCTTGGTGATCGCCAGCTTCGAGCGGCACGTCTACGGTGCGAGTCGATGCGGAGGGAAGATCGCCCCGAATCGACTCGGCACCGTCCACGAGTTGCATTGCTCGGGAAGACCCTGAGCCCTGCCACTGTGGAACGACAACGTAGTCAATTGTCATTCGTAAGATTTCGTGTTCGCGCTACTCGCCAGCCGTCACAGCTTTTGTGCCGCCCGACTTGAGCGCGGCTAGGCGGGCCTCAACTTCACTCTGCTTTCCGAGATCTTCTAGGCCCTCAAACTGGGCGTCGAGGCTGGATGCTGCCAACTCTTGCTGCCCAAGAACCTTGGCCTCTTCGCGCCGAATCTTGTCTTCGAAACGACCGAGGTCGCTAGTCGGGTCGAGCAGATCGATCGACTTGAGTGCATCGTGAACTTGAGACTGCGCTTCGACAGTCTTGGAGCGAGCGACGAGTTCATCACGCTTTGCGGTCAGTTCGCTAAGTTTTGCGCGCATGCCGTCGAGCCCACTCTTGAGCTGATCAACAACGTGCGTTTGCGAGGCAATTGTTGGGGCGGCGGCACGGGCTTCATTTTCGGAGGAAACCTGACGGCTGATGGCGATCTTCGCAAGGTTGTCGAACTTGTCAGCGTCAGCCGAGTTGCCCGCTGCGCGAAGTTCGTCTGCCTTGTTGCTTGCCGCGAGGGCTTTACGACCCCAATCGGCGGCAGCGTTCCTGTCTTCGGTGTGATCTTGCTCCATGAGCCGGAGATTGCCGATCGTCTGAGCAACAGCGCTCTCCGCATCCGCAATGGAGTTCGTGTAATCACGCACAAGCTGGTCGAGCATCAACTGGGGGTCCTCGGCCTGGTCGAGAATCGAGTTGATATTCGCCTTCAGTAGTTGTGAAATACGTCCGAGGATCGACTGCTTTGCCATGCGACATGCCTTTCGTGAGTGTTACCGAGCAAACCGTACTTAGAATCTACCGCCGCGACTGCGACCGCCACCACTGCGACCAGAACTTCCGCCAGAGCGACTGCCGCCTCCAGAACGACTGCTGCCGCCCATCCGAGAACCACCAGAACGTGAACCACTCGAGCCCGAGCTGCCACCCCACGATGAGCCGCCCCACGACGGGCTCTGGCCTGACCGAGATGACCGTGAGCCCAAGCTGCCGCCGATAAGGCCTCCGATGATGCCACCAAGAATGTCGCCACCCGAGCTGCCACCACCGCTGAAACCGCCAAGCCCACCGAGCCCGCCCATGCCAGTACCCATTCCGCCGCCGGTCGAGAACTGCGAGACATCACGCTGTGCGAGATCGTATGCCGTCGCAGCTAGCTGATCGGCTTGTCTCGCATGCGTCAAGGCCGTAACCGGATCGGATGTCTGCAAAGCCAGTGCCTGCTTCACCTGACGATCGGCTTCACTAATCCTCGTTCGCGCTTCGGAGCCAACACCACCGCGACGGGTCGTAATGAACTGTGCCGTCGTGGTGATTCGCGACTGAGCGCCCGCAAGCGCAGCTGTCAGTTGCGTCGCTGCCTGAGCGACGGCCGCCTGCTGATCACGCACCCCAATAAACACTGTTTCTAGGGCAGCGTTTGCCTCACCGAGAGAGCTCAAGCTCGCCACGGGATCATTTGAGTGAGCCTGTGCCGAGGCAAGAGCGGTTTCGGCAGTAGCGATGTATGGCTGCAATGCTGACGAGGTGTCGTCGCGGGGCAGAGCGCGAGCTGCAGCAATGTCCGAAGTGGTGTCTGTTATTGCGGCAGCCAGTTTTTGCTCCGCCGACTGCAACTCTGTGGCAAGTGAATCCACGGCCGCGATCAATTGAATGGCCTGGCCGAGTTTGGCCTGGGCGGTGCGAACGGAGACGGCGGCGGCGCTTGGCATTTGTGAGTTGATTGCGTCACCAGCGGCTGAAGCGTCTGCAACGGCAGCGTCAAGCAGAGCTCTAGCGCGTTTGCTATTGTCTGCGATCGCCACAATCGCGGAACGTGAATATTGCGCGTTTAGATTTTCCAGCGCGTTGTCCATTGCTGGGACTTTTTCTCTCGCCCGAGCTACAAGGGCGAGGGTCTCCGCAAGCGCAGCCGGAGCGTTGGTTTCTAGCTGCCTCAGCTGTTCAAAAGATTCCGCTTGGTTATCCAACAATCCATCTGCGTGTTCGCACAGTTCGATGATTTCGAGTGTGAGTGCGCGCTTCTGCTCTGCAGTTTCTGGATCGCTGTCGTCGAGCCTCTGGCGGATGCGGAACGCGTCGGCGACAGTGGAACTCGCTTCAGCAAGAGCTGCTTCGAATTCAACGATTGAAAGCGAACCGAATTGTGCCTCTGCGAATCGTAGCTCCTGCTCGCTTGTCTTCAGTGCATCATCCATTTCGACTAGAGCGCTGCCTGCGCGACGGTCGAGTTCCTCCTGGGAGACACTCTCGCCCGGCTTCTGAGAATTGCCAGCGCTGCCTCGACGCCGCACGCGATAGATCGCGTAGGCACCGACACCGACGACGGCAGCCCCGCCAATGATCGGTAGAAGCGGGATGCCACCTCCCGATGCTGCAGAAGGTGACGGTGCTTCTTCGCCGGTGAGCGAATTCGCCCCCGCGATTGCAGCCTGCGCCCAATTATCGTTGCGAAGTTCTGCTTCGATAGCGCTCTCGGCCGCATCCAATTGAGCGTCAGTTAAGGGCGCATCAGCGGAGACAGACAGCGAATACTGTCGTTGCGAAACAGCAACCGCCAGCAGAAGATCGGCGTCACCGAGGCCATTGGCCTCTGCCGTGGCATTCGCCCAGTCAATGAGAGCGTTGGGGTTCGTGAACTCGTCAACGTAGACCACAAAAAGTTGCACACCAGTCCGCTCGTACAGCGAGTCGAGAGCTGTGACAACGTCTGCAGTGCTGCCGTCGAGCACGCCGGTGTTGTCGATGACATAGGCGCCATCGAGCTGAACAGGGTCTTCGGCGAGAGCTGGCGCCGCTGTCATCACTGCGAGCCCAACAGCAAGGGCAAATACGGTGGCTAATCGAGCCTTCACTGGTGCTCCCTTGTCGACGAAAGTGACACGAGGAGTCTAGCGAAGCGACACGTGGAGCGACCTAGTTACTCCAGAATGATCGTTGACGTTGTGCTGCGCACTTCGGCAGCCGCTCCCGTTTCGGGGTCGGTCGGCGCGAATGCGAGCGAGGTGCTTATGGCGTAGGTGCCAGGCTCGACCTTCCCGCCGGTGTCGATGACCGTGCAATCGTAAATCGCAATCGAGACAGCGAACTCAACGCTTTGGCCCGGCTGCAAATTCACCGGAATGACGGACAGGATTTGTGCGTCGGGGCTGTGAGAAATCGAGACACTGTCCCGCGTCAAATTGACGTCGGGGACCGAGGCGGTTGTTCCCGTTACTGCTTCATCCGACGTATTGGTGAGACGAACGGTACCGAACGCACTACCGGATGCCGTGACCGTTCTATCAATGTCCAGGTCAATCGCGAGCCCATAGGGTGTTGCCGCGCTCGACGGGATAATTGCTCCACACGTTTCGGAAACGGCGCCATCCTCGGGCGCAATGTACGACTCCTCCGAGTCCGCACCGGCACCGCCCTCTTCTCGAGTCGCCGATTGGTCGGATGCCGCACTTCCCGCCATGAGATCACCGGTGCGGGGAAATGTGCTAATTCCGGCAAACAGCAGGGATGCTGCCGCGAGAACACCAACAGCACCAACCGCCAACTGGCGTGGTCGGCGTCGGGCTTTGCTGCGGGAAACTATGGCAGCGGTGTCGATCGTGATCGCGGGCTTTTCTCCTGCGGCGAGGTGGGCGCGCAGTTCGTTCTCATCAACCATGGTGGCTCCGCAGGTCGTGGGTTTCGGCGCGATCAAGGCTCACTGCCATCCGCGCGAGCGCGTCACTCAGATAGCGTTTTACGGCGCCGGGACTGATCTGCAGGGTTTCGGCGATGTCATCCACCTTCAGATCTTCGTAATACCGCAGCACTATGCAGGCCCGTTCGCGCGGGCGTAGCTTCATCAACTGAGACTGCAAGTCGAGTCGGGTCTCGGTGTCTGCATCCGGAGATTCTTGGGTTTCAGGCTCAATAGTGAGGTGCGCAATTTTGCGCCAACGACTGAGTCGCCGACCTCGATCGAGATAGGTATTGAGGATGGCGCGACGCACATACGCTTCTGCGCTGGCTATGGAAAAGCCGTTGCGCAGCCGGCCGAATGTTTTGACGAGTGCATCGTGAACAAGGTCGGATGCATCGTCGCGGTTTCCTGAGATCAGGTACGCATAGCGCGTCAAGGCTTCGCCTCGCTCTGCGACGAGTTGCGTGACTACGTCTTCCCAGCGGGCAGGGGTGTTTTCGGTCTCAGTCACTGAGCCCCTCCTCGCCGTTGTCTCTATTGTGGCCGAGGAATGGCCAACAGTTAGCGCAATTGTGGTCACACTACTAAAGACGAACGGCGAGGCGGTTTCGTTGGTTAGTTATTGAGGCGTTTTTTTAGCTGCTCAAGTTGGCGAGTTACTGCCGTAGGGACACGGTCGCCGAAGGTGGCAAAGAATTCTTCGGTGGATGCCGCTTCGGCCTTCCACGAGTCAGTATCGATTGCGAAGAGCTGTTCCATCGTGTCGTCGCTGAGGTCGAGGCCGTCAATGTTGAGGTCACCATCGCGGGGGAGAAGCCCGAGGGCGCTTTCGCGTGCAGCAACCTGGCCGTCGACTCGCTCCAGAATCCACTCAAGCACGCGAGAGTTTTCGCCAAAGCCTGGCCAGAGGAACGAGCCATCGGCTGATTTGCGGAACCAGTTGACCTGGAAAATGCGCGGAACAGTGCCTGAGGTGCGCAAATTTTGGCCAACGGAGAGCCAGTGCGCCCAGTGATCGGCCATGTTGTATCCGCAGAAAGGCATCATGGCGAACGGATCACGCCGTAATTCGCCAATGGTGCCTTCGGCAGCCGCCGTCCGCTCAGATGAGATAGTGGCGCCCAGGTAGACGCCATGCTCCCAATCTCGTGCCTCCACCACTAGCGGCACGTTGGTCGCGCGGCGACCGCCGAAGATTATTGCGTCGATGACGACGCCCTGTGGTGACTCCCAGTCATCTGCGATGGTGGGGCATTGTGCTGCAGCCACAGTAAAACGTGAGTTCGGGTGCGACGACGGGGTGCCTGATTCGGGCGTCCAGTCGTTTCCCTGCCAATCGATGAGGTGCTCAGGCGCCTCATCGGTCATGCCTTCCCACCACACATCGCCGTTGTCTTTCAGAGCGACGTTGGTGAAGACGGTGTTGCCCCAGATGGTTTCCATCGCGGTTTCGTTGGTAGTGATTCCCGTTCCGGGGGCCACACCGAAGAAGCCAGCTTCGGGGTTGATAGCGCGCAGTCGGCCGTCAGATCCTTTGCCGAGCCACGCAATGTCATCACCGATTGTTTCGGCTTTCCAGCCGGGGATGGTCGGCTTGAGCATGGCGAGGTTGGTCTTGCCACAGGCACTTGGGAATGCCGCAGCGATGTGGAAAACACGACCGCGTGGGTTCGTGAGCTTAAGGAGCAGCATGTGCTCGGCGAGCCATCCCTCGTCACGAGCAATTACCGAAGCGATGCGTAGGGCGAATGACTTCTTGGCGAGAATCGCGTTGCCGCCGTAGGCGGAACCGAAGGACCAGATTTCGCGAGTCTCGGGGAAGTGGCTGATGTACTTGGTCTGGTTGCAGGGCCACGGCACATCGGTATCGCCGGCGGCGAGCGGTGCACCAACACTGTGGATGGCACGCACCCATTCAGTGCCAGCATCGATCGATTCAAGAACGGCGGTTCCCATTCGCGTCATGATGCCCATGCTCATGACGACGTAGGGGGAGTCTGTTACCTGCACGCCGATTTTGGCGAGCGGAGAGCCAAGCGGTCCCATGGAGAAGGGGACAACGAATATCCGGCGACCGCGCATGCTGCCAGCGAAAAGTCCGTCAAGCGTGGTGCGCATTTCTGCGGGAGCGGCCCAGTTATTGGATGGACCTGCATCGCTTTCCTTTGCGGAGCAAATGAACGTGCGCGATTCGACGCGAGCGACATCGCTGGGGTCGCTGCGTGCGAGAAAGCTGTGGGGGCGGTACTCGTCGTTGAGTCGTGTGAGGGTTCCCGCGGTAACCATCTGGTTCGCGAGCTGGTCGGCTTCTTCAGCGCTGCCGGTGCACCAGACAATTTCGTCTGGCTGGGTGAGGGTGGCGATCTCTTCCACCCAGGCGACAACGCTGGAGTCGGTTCCGTCGGGTGCGGAGAAGTGGGTCTTTGTCATCTCGGCGATGCTCATTTCTACCTTCCGCTGAAGTGTGTGGTGCTGAAAAAACTGTTCTTATTCGATGATCACCCATATTTCTGCGCATTGCTCGGGATTTGTCTGAAAAGAATCTGCTTTCTTTAGTTATAGTGAACCTGTGAATGATCTTGTGACTCTGGGCCAACGCATCCGCCATTTCCGTACCACCGCCGGGTTCACCCTCGACCAACTCGGCGACCGAGTCGGTGTTGCTGGAAGTCAGCTTTCCCTTATGGAGAATGGGCGACGCGAGCCACGATTGACTTTGCTGTCAGCAATTGCGTCAGCCACGGACATCCAATTGGCTGATTTGCTTGACGAGGCGCCGCCCACAAAACGGGCAGCTTTGGAGATTGAATTGGATCGGGTGCAGCGCAGCACCATCTACGCCTCATTGGGGTTGCCCAAGATTCGCCCGTCCAAGGGAATTCCTGACGAAACTCTTGAAGCGATCGTTGGATTGCACCATGAGCTATCTACCCGTTCACGCAAAGCGATCGCCACCCCCGAGGAAGCTCGACGGGCCAACACCGAGTTGCGCCAGCAGATGCGTACTCTCGACAACTACCTTCCTGACCTTGAAGCAGAAGCAGAAAAGCTGACGCTTGCCGGAAACCACACCACGGGAGCACTCACTCACCGTGCAGTGAGTTTGATGGCGGAATCATTAGGATTCGAGCTCGTTCACGTGCACGATCTGCCGCACTCAGCCCGTTCGGTCACTGACCTCAAACACGGCCGCATCTATCTGCCACCGGCATCAATCCCCGGTGGGCACGGACTGCGATCGATGGCGTTGCAAGCAATGGCGCACCGAGTGCTTGGCCACACTGAGCCAACCAGCTACGCCGAGTTCTTGCATCAACGACTGGAGATCAACTACTTCGCGGCTGCCGTTCTGATGCCGTTGAAACAATCTGTCGAATTCTTGAGCAACGCTAAAGCCCAGCGCAATATTGCTGTCGAGGACTTTCGGGATGCCTTCGGTGTTACGCATGAGGCTGCAGCGTTGCGTTTCACTAACCTTGCAACTTCGCACCTGGATCTCGAAACCCACTTTTTGCGGGTCGGCGACGACGGTGCCGTCTACAAGGCGTACGAAAATGACGGATTGCGGTTGCCCGTGGATGTCACAGGTTCAGCCGAGGGCCAATTTGTGTGCCGCAATTGGAGCGCCCGCACCGCATTCACCCGCACCAACCGCACAACCGAGTTTTACCAATACACCGACACCCCCGATGGCAGCTTCTTCGAATCTACCCAAACCGGCACAACGGATGCCGAAGAGTTCTCCATCACTATCGGGGTGCCGTTCTCGCACTCGAAGTGGTTCCGCGGCCGTGCCACCGACAACCGCCGATCATCTACCTGCCCAGACGAAACCTGCTGCCGCAAACCAGAGGATGTTCTGCGCGACCGGTGGGCTGGCAATGCCTGGTCGAGCGCAAAGCTCCACGCACACATCCTGTCACCGCTGCCGTCAGGAACATTCCCCGGCGTTGACGACCGCGAACTCTACGAATTCTTGGAGCTGCACTCAAGCGACGCGCACTAGGCGCGCTGGGCGCGCTCGAGGGCAGCGCATCCAAGTATTTGAGCGGTTCGATCAGCTGGAATGCAGCTGAACTGCCGCTCGGATGTCGTCGGCATATTGATAAATTTCATCGAGAGATTCGATTGCGTGCTTGGTCTCGACCTTGTCAGCGTCGAAGGTGCCGATGTACTTCTGTTTCTTGCTGTTGAAGTGCAGTCGCGCGATTGTCTTGCGGTTGTTGTCGTCGAGTAGCACCGCGAAGTAAGACTTCGCGTCGCGGTGCACAACGCGCTGGGGCTTGACCTCGCTGCAGGCGATAGCTTTAACGATCTGATAGCCCTCCAGCTCTTCAAGAGTCGTTTCAATTTCGGTGTCGCGATCGAGGTCCGCTTCGACCACGGGCTCGCTGCTAATCGGTCCAGCCGGCGATTCTGCTGGAACAATTGGATATGTCGACGATCCCAAAGCTGCTTTTAATCTATCGTTTACCTGATCGTTCAAAAATTGCTTGGAAGCTTTGATGACTAGCGGAGTGAACTGCTCTCTAACCTTCTGCGTGAACGAGCCCTCGTATACACGCGTCGTCACAAATTTGACCCAGTCGTCGGAGGAGTCACGGAACTGAGCAGCGATGGTCCTCTTGAGCGCGCCGACGTACTTCAGCTCTTCCGCTGCGTTGATTACCGAATCAAGGTCGAAAGCGTCCTTCGTCAGCTTGCTGAGCTCGGGGAGCAGCGTCTCGTCGATGTCTGAAAGGTCCAGCACGAGGAATGGCTTTTCGTCCATTCGGTTCGGGGCATCGAGGTCTGTGTAGAAGTGATAGCTCTCACCGTTGGTGAGTACCGCTATCCGAGCATTCGTTACAGCGAAGTACCGGAAAAGTTGGGACGCGTGCTCAAGGCTGAGTGCGCCGGTCGATTTCTTGCACTCGATCAAGATCTGGACTTCACCATCGCGCATGATCGCGTAGTCGATCTTTTCGCCCCTTTTCACACCGACATCGGCTGTGAATTCGGGAATCACCTCAAGAGGGTTGAATACGTCATAACCCAGAATTGTTGAGATGAACGGCATTATGAACGCGTTCTTGGTTGCTTCCTCGGTCTGGATCGCATTGCGCTGGTTCTTTACTTTGAGAGCGAGTGCTGCGAGACGTTCTGCGAACTCCATTGATTCCCCTTTGAAACGGTTGTTAAAACCCTAGGGGAGTGGTTGCGAGAAAAAATCAACCCATCGCCCCCAGTTATGGCTGCAAGCTACTAGCTAGTGCAGACATCTCGCAACGTGTTTATGATGTGGGCCACCAAAATCGAGTACTTATTTGCTGATCGTCCGGTTGACGGGAGTTGGCCAACCGTTAACACTGGTGCCGGCACCGTGCCAGCTCAGCAGTCGCAGTCGGGCCCAGCCGCAGGTGCAGTAAGGACGTCAGGCTGGCGCACTAATCGACCGTCGCTACTGACGACGGGATAGCCTTCGCGCGCCCAGTATTCGAATCCGCCGATCATTTCGCGCACTTCGTAGCCGAGCTTCGCGAACTCGAGGGCACCTTTGGTCGCGCCATTGCATCCGGGGCTCCAGCAGTAAACAACGACGGGCGTTCCGGCAGGGATCTCGGCGGCGGCACGTTCCGCAATTTCGCGCGTAGGAATGTGGATTGCACCAACGGCTCGGCCTTGGGCCCAAGCCACATCGCCTCGAGTGTCGACGAGCACGAATGTCGTCTCTGAGTGCATGGCAGCGTGCACGTCGGAGGCATCCGTTTCGAAGTCAAGTTTGCTGGAGAAGTGGGCGATCCGGTCAGCGGCGGTGGCGGGTGAAGTCATGGAGACAGATTAGTGGTGGGAGCGTTCCTGGGGGTCGAGTAGCGTGGATTATTCGCGTGCTCAGGAGGGTGTGCAGGCATTCGATGATTCGGGAACGGACCAGAAAGTGCGAACAGCATGACTAGAAAACCGCTAACCGCAGCCCCTCGATTCGATGAACTGCGATTCGAGAACCTCGCTATTGGCACTGCCGCTGCTGTACAGGCGCACGAAAGCTACAGCGGTGAGCAGTATGTTGCGGCTGACTTTCGGGAGCAGCAACTGGCCGGAGTGTCATTCTCTGAATGTGAGTTTGTTGAACTCGAAGCCAGCGAAACCGATTTTCGAGCGGCAACCTTTGTTGACACTCGCTTCGACAAACTCAATGCTCCGATCTTTACGGCACCCCGCTCAAATTTTCGCGATGTGAGTTTCGAAAACTCACGATTGGGGTCAGCTGAGTTCTACGAAACGAGTTGGAGTTCTGTTCGATTCACCCACTGCCGAATCGGTTACCTCAATCTGCGGGGAGCCACACTCGAAGACGTTCTCTTCACGGACTGCCGCATCGACGAACTCGACCTAGGTGCTGCAACCGCCAATCGGGTCTCGTTCGCGAACACCCAGATCAACAACCTCGATCTCACACGCTCGACACTGACCAACTTTGATCTTCGCGGAGTTGAACTGCGGCAGCTTGGCGGGGTCGAGCATCTGAAGGGCGCGACGCTCAACTCCTATCAGCTCACTGAGCTTGCCCCACTCTTTGCGAGCAACCTCGGGATCGTCATCGACGACTAGTGACGAGTGCCCGCCGCGGTCGCAGATTCGCTCAGATGGTCGGGATCAGCATCCGGCGCCGCTTCCGCAGCACACCCCCGTTTCGGGCAGCAACAGGTTCACGCGATCAGCGCTCACCGTGTCGCCCGCCAGCGCGGCGACCACCGATCGCACTTGCTCATACCCGGTAGCAAGTAAGAAAGTCGGCGCGCGGCCATAGCTCTTCATGCCTATGACATAAACATTCTTCTCCGGATGCGCAAGCACATTCGCTCCGTGCGGCGACACCGTGCCACAACTGTGCACATTGGGGTCGATGAGCGGTGCAAGCTCAACAGGAGCTTCAAGCACAGGGTCAAGACTGAGGTGCAGTTCGCGCAGGATGTCAAGGTCGGGGCGGAACCCGGTGGCGGCGGCGAGAGCATCCACTGTCACGGTTTGATCGCCGTCAGGGTTCTCGCTCGTCACGACAAGGCGACCGTCATCGTCTGGTGCGAGACTCGCGACAGTGAAGTCGGTGAGAAGCGCGATTGCGCCAGCATCGATGGCCTTTTTGAGTCTGGTGCCGAGGGCGCCGCGACCCGGCAATTCATCGGCGGTGCCTCCGCCATAGAGGCGCTGTGGGGAACGACCACGAATCGCCCACGTGATTTCGGTGCCCGGCTCGCTTTCGCGCAATTCGGCAAGAGCCAGCAGGGTGTTGGCGGCAGAGTGTCCCATGCCAATCACGAGGGTGTGTTTGCCTGCGAAGCGAGCGCGGTCGCGCCCCAGAACGTCAGGTAACGGGCCAACTAGCCACTCACCGGCGACGGCTTCACCCGTCGCGGGTAGCCCGGAAGCGCCGACAGGGTTGCTGTTGCCCCACGTTCCCGACGCATCGATAATCGCCGAGGCGAGGATGTCATACACGCCATCAGGGGAGTCAACGCGAACGAGCAGTGGACGGCGTTCGCGCCCGATGGTCTTGGTGGAGTCGATGCCGTGGCGCGACATCCCGATCACCCTGCTGTTGTAGCGGATGACGGGGTGAAGTTCGGCGGTGGCGGCGAGCGGTTGCAGGTAGTCCTTCACTATTTCGGCCCCCGTTGGCAGGGTGTCGGCAGCGGGGGAGGTCCAGCCAGCGCGTTCGAGTAGTTCGCGGCTTACGGGGTCGATGCTGTAGTTCCAGGGGGAAAAGAATGCGACGTGACCCCAGTCGCTGATTGCTGCACCGGCGTGGGTGCCTGCTTCAAGAACGACGGTGCGGATGCCGCGAGTCACGAGGTTGGCGGCGGCTGCGAGCCCGATGGGCCCGGCTCCGACAACGACGACGGGCAGTGCGCTTGGCGCTGAGTGTTCGGTGGTCACAACGCTCCTCAAAGTCAACTTCAGTGTTTGCTCACAATAACAGTACTTACTGTTGATAACAAACAGTTCGTGTACGATTGCGGTCATGAGTAAACCGGTTGAACTTCTGATGATTCAGAAGCCCGCGTGGTCGGCAAGTGCTGAACGCGCTCACAGTCTTGCGCCCCTATTGCGAGCCCTCGGTGATCCCAATCGGTTGCAACTCGTATTGCTGCTCACCGAGCGTGCTCACACAGTGCGTGAACTGACCGATGCCACCGGCCTCAGCCAAACCCTCGTGAGCCACCACCTCGCCCCACTGCGAGAGAACGGCCTCGTAACAGTGACGCCACGTGGCCGTTCCAACGTCTACGAACTCTGCTGCGAAGCCTTTGCCGATCCAGTCAAGATGCTCGCCTCCGTGGCAACCAGCACTGATGCCGGCGCCAAGGCCTGCTGCGTCGTTTCATAACGTGGTTCAGTTGACTGATAAATCAATCGTCGGTAACCGCGCAGGGTCGCTATTGGCCGGCGAGTTGCTACGGCTCCTTGTAGAGCTGTTTCATGGCCGCTTCAGGGTCGGCACTTAACGTGGCGGGGAGCCCGAATTTTTTTAGTTCGATAAACGCCGCCTTTTCGCGCTGCGCCTCGGGCAGCTTAACGACCCGCTCGTGTGCACGGGTGAGGTCGTTGTAGTAGCCGAATTGCGAACGCTCGTGCTGCTTGATCTCTTTAAGCGCAGCCGGAGGGGCCGGTTTACGAATGTGGTCCTCGATCAGCGTGGTAGCAGCGCCGGACTTTAGCCACGCGGCACACTCCTTGTAGGTCAATTTTTCATGAGCCAGGCCAATGAGAAATGTCGCGGGGTGTCCCTTGGCGCGTGGGGGTGTTGCTGCTGGTCCGTCACGGAACCACGCCGCATGGATGGACTCATGCTTCAAGGTGGCGATAAGCCAAGCGTCCAAGCGATCGGACCAGACGGGCACGGCGTCGAAGTTGACGAAGATCAGTGAAGGCGAGTTAGTCCAGGCTCCATAGGGATAGCCCTGGACAAATTCGGACAATTTTGGGCTTTCCCAGCCCAAAATTTCCACCGCTCTCGGCGTCAATGTTGGGTCGATCCGCTCTAGCCACGTGCCGGCGACGCTGCGCGCACGTGCATCAGCCTCTTTGGGGGTAATTTTTTTGGGCGTCGACTTGCGGGCCGCTTTAGTTACAGGACCTGCGTCGGCCACTCTCGTTTCGGTCAAGACCTCGGTGTCAGTTATTCCGTCTTCGTCGAGAGGGCCCCGGTTACCGCTCACGACTTTGCCCGGTTCATAGCGACGGCTCCGAGGCGTGCGGCACGAAGAGCGCCGCAGCCAACTTCGCCCGTTGCTCAGGATCGGGGATTGCCGCCAAAGTGTCTTGGATCAGGCTCTCGCGTTGGTTAGTAAGAGTCTTCGCGGTGGCAGCTGCGCCCTGAATTTCCATCGCGAATGCGTCGAGTGCATCGGACTCGCCCAAGAGCGCCTCAACGATCACCGAATCAGTCCGCATCACGATGCTCTGGGTCGACAGCAGCACCCCTGGAACCAGATCTTGGGCCAAATTCCCCTTCTTGAAGCGGTAGAACTGATTCTGGGTCGGGGCCTCAGGAAGGCCGTCGGCGTCCTTGGCGATAGTGCTGATCGTGAACGTATCTTCGATCGGGTCGTAGGTAACCAGCTCTAGTGTGCGGACGGGTTCATCGTGCCCATCGAAGACCACCGAGGCAAACTTCACTATCTGTCTGGCAATCTCGTCCCGTTTGCCACTGCCTTCGTGCAAGAGTTCGGCTAGCAGTCCGCGAAGGCCAGAGATCGGAACTTCGCGCCAGACGCCGTCCATGCCGTTTGTATAAGCAACATGGATATCGGTCAGGTGCAGATGCGTCTGGTACTCCTGATTGAGTTCACGGAACACGAAGTTGAGCACGCGACGCACGTTGACGTTAGTGATGGTGCGCTCGATGACTTCCTCAGATCCTTCTTCGACCGAAACTTCGGATTCGGATGTTACCGATAACTCACGCTTCGAGGACGCTGTCTTCGCGTGCTCGCCGATGGCTGAAGAGACCTGTTTGGCAAACTGCTCGCGGCCGGATTGGTATTCGCCTGAAGCTGAACCCTTAACGCTCGCGCTTCCCCACCCCCACGTGGCAGAAGCCTCCGCCTCGACAGACCACTTCTCTTCCTGTGACTTGGTGCTCTTGTCCGTTGTCTCGTTTTGCACGGTCGTTTCGAACCGCTCTTTGGCTTCGTCTTCGTGCGAATCAATGATCGACGATGACTCCTTGCGGCTCTTCTTCGTGGACTGCCACGTCTTGACACGGATCGTGGTGGACTCGCCAGGCAAAAGGGTGAAGGTCTTGACAGTTTTGCCCATGCCGTAGTCCCCGAGGAATGACGAAATAGCGACTTTTTCAACGAGGAACAGTTGTGGATCTGGCTCGATGTCAACAGGAACGGTTTCCGTGACGTCGGATCCGCCGGGCCCGGGCAAAGGCGACAAGACCATTCCCTCCCGTGCCGCTGACACGAATCGTTTGGCAAGCCCCTCAAGGCCGCCCGGTTTCGGCGGGTTCGGTAATGGCGTGTCTGGCGCCAGTCCGGGTTGCTGCGGAGGCGGATCATTGCCTTCGATCTCGTCAGGAAGCGCCGCAAGTGCCGTGTCAATATCGGCGGCTGGGTAGCCGAGGCGCGTCAACTTTTTGCGCAAGAATGTGGTCGCGGCGCCGGGATCTATAGTGATCTTCCCAGACTGATCCTGGTGGATTCCTGCGGCTAACGCAGGGGTGGTTCCGCCCGTCAGTTCTGCTTCCACCCAGTCACCAGCAGTCAAGCCAAGATCAAGGCGAACAAGGCGCCTGCCCTGATGGCTGCCGGGAAGTGGAACTGAGTAGTTCACTCGCGCTATATCGCCTGTCGACGAAAGGAATTCGATTGATCCGGCCATGATCAGTTTTCCTGTCCGAGCTGCAGGCCTAATCATGCCGATGGTTCGAATCGGCGGATGACGCCTGAACCCTTCCCCCGGAAGCTTTCCGGTGGTGACCCCAGTATCTCGCCGCAACGACCTCAGGTCAACGAATAACCTTTGTCACGACAGCCAGTGGAAACAGCCTGAAGCGGCGAAGAGCAGAAATAACAGTGCCCCCGGAGGGAATCGAACCCCCGACCTACGGTACCGGAAACCGGCGCTCTATCCCCTGAGCTACGAAGGCAAGGACCCTAGCTTAGCAAGCAATCGCCCCAACGATTAGCACGGTCTTCTCATACCCACTTCAGGTTCCCGTGACAGTATCGAGTCATGCTGCGCACAGTTTCATCCCACCAAGAACTTGACCTTCGCGGTCGCACCGAAATGGTCTTCAGCATCGCTGTCGCCTCTTCGTGGCCTACGTCATCCGAGTCGCTGGATTTCGTGTTGGATGGCGTGCCCCAGCAACCAACAGAGTTGGTCGATGCGCGCGGAACTCGACTTCACACGCTGATTGCGGGCCCTGGCCGGCTCGTCGTCCACTATGCCGCCGCCGTTGAGGCGAGCCCCGAACCGGCACCGGTCAATGACATCGATCGGGTCGAGTACTTGCGCCCCAGTCGCTATTGCGAATCCGATGCACTCACGCCGACCGCGCGTTCACTATTTCCCACTCAGACCGGTCACGAGTTGGTGCACGCGGTGCGCAATTGGGTAGCGCAGAATCTTCGCTACACGCCAGGTGTTTCTCTCGCGACGGATGGCGCGGCTCATTCCCTGCTTTCGCGTCGGGGAGTGTGCCGCGACTTTGCGCATCTCACCATCGCGATGTTGCGCGCCAAGGATGTTCCCGCTCGCTACGCCTCGGTATACGCACCGGGGCTGAGCCCGATGGATTTTCATGCCGTCGCTGAGGCATTCATTGACGGTCAGTGGTGGGTTGTCGATTCCACGGGACTCGCTCCTCGCCAGTCACTCGTGCGCATTGCGACAGGCCGGGACGCCGCCGATGTCGCGTTCCTCACCAATCATTGGGCTGACCTGTTCCTGCAGAACCTTGTCATCACGGCAACAGCAGACTCGCTGCCGATCGACGACCACCAGTCACCGGTACAGCTCTCCTAACGAGCGCCGCAGCTACGGCGAGAATCTTGCGCGCCGTGGGTCCGCTCGGTTATCGCGCGTCTGCTCGGTTATTTCAGTGCTGAACGCACGTCAGAAACAAGTTCTGCGGCATCCGCGGCTTCGAAGAATGCTTGTGAGCTCAACGTTGCCCAATAGGCTCCGCTGAATACTTGCGCGGTTCCGGTGCCCCCGGCAGCAGCGAAGTAGCCGTCAAAGCCGCTCGCAGCGCTACCAGCGTTCGACTTGAGTCCGTCGAGCTTGTTGGGGGCAGGCTTGGCAACTGACACATCGATCGTCACACCGCTGGTGGAATTCTCCCAGCGGCACGCGATGCCTTTCGACGCGAGTGCGGTAGCGGCGGGAGACCCAGCAGCGGGGGAGAAGTTGTTCAGCAACAAGTAGTTGGGATTGAAGTCATACATCGCTTGAGGCGAGATCAGATCTGTACAGGCCAGAGTGACGGCAGTAGCTTCAGGGTCAGCGGTTGCTGAGGTCGTTGGCTCGGGCGTCGCGGAACTAGAAGGCGTGCTCGACGGGTCAATGGTGCGTGTCGGATTGGGTCCAGTAGGGTCGGGCTCTGCTTGAACACAAGCGGTCAGCAGAAGAGCAGATGCGCTAAGTGCGATAACTGCGGGAAGAACACGAAGTCGAAGAGCCATGGTTCCATTCTCGCGACCTGTAGTGGCATTGCTGCGCAGTGACCCGGCAGTGTCGTGAACTTCGAAAAGAACGGCGGCGACCACCCAGTACTCTTAAGGAGTGAATCCTGCTGATCTTTCTGCCACCCTGCTCTCTGTCGTCTCCCGCATTGCGGCGGACCGCGGCACGCCCGATCTGGGCCTGACCGTGACCGATCTGGTGTTAGAGCGACCGCGAAATCGCGATCACGGTGATTGGGCATCCAACATCGCTATGAAATTGGCGAAAGCGCTCGGGGCCAACCCCCGAGAGCTCGCAACTGAGATTGCCGAACAGGTTCGTGCGATCAACGGCATTGCTTCGGTGGATGTCGCAGGCCCCGGTTTCATTAACATCACGCTGGATGCTGCTGCCGCTGGCGCACTCGCGAAGACGATCGTCGAGCAGGGTGATGTGTATGGCAACAACGATTCGCTTGCCGGGCAAACCATCAACGTGGAATTCGTTTCGGCGAACCCCACTGGCCCGCTGCACATCGGTCACACTCGCTGGGCCGCTCTCGGTGATTCACTGGCCCGCATCCTGAAAGCTGCCGGTGCTGAGCTGGTTAGCGAGTTCTACATCAATGACGCCGGAAACCAGATGGACAACTTTGGGGCGTCAATTCTGGCGTCAGCGAAGGGCGAACCGACCCCCGAGAACGGGTATCCGGGTGCCTACATTGCGGAACTCGCTCAGCGTGTGCTCGCGTCGAACCCTGAAATTCTTGAACTTGATCACGATGCTGCGATCGCTGTGGCGCGCGAGCGTGGCTACGAACTTCAGCTTGGCGAGATCAAGAAGTCACTTGCTGCGTTCAACGTGCACTTCGATGTCTGGTTCAGTGAGCGTGACCTTCACGCGGTGAAGGACGACGGCAAGAGCGCGATCGATACGGCCGTTGAGCGTTTGCGTGCTCAGGGCCACGTCGCCGATATCGATGACGCGGTGTGGGTCAAGACCACCGACTTTGGTGATGACAAAGATCGTGTGATCAAGCGCGGCAATGGCATCTACACCTATTTTGCTGCCGATGCGGCCTACTACTTGAGCAAGGGTGACCGTGGCTACGCCCACAAGATCTACCTACTCGGTGCCGACCACCACGGTTACGTTCACCGTCTCAAGGCGCTCGCGGGCGCGGCCGGTGACGACCCCAACAAAGATATCGAGGTGCTCATCGGGCAGCTCGTCAGCATCAACGGCGCTCGCCTATCTAAGCGCGCCGGCAACATCATCGAGCTCGACGACCTGCGCGAATGGCTCGGAACGGATGCCCTGCGCTACTCGCTCGGCCGCTACCCCTCCGATTCGCCGCTCAACCTCGACCCGGAGATTCTGCAGAAGCGCACGAACGACAACCCCGTGTTTTACGTGCAATACGCGCATGCCCGCACGCACAGCGTTGCTCGCAATGCGGGGGAGTCGGGAGTGGATCGCAGCGTCTTCGATGCCTCACTACTCACGAACGAAACCGAGAGCATCCTGCTGGGTGTTCTTGCTGAATTCCCGCGCATCGTGGCTCAGGCCGCAGAGTTGCGCGAGCCGCACCGCATCGCGCGCTTCGCGGAAGAACTCGCGGGCAGCTACCACCGCTGGTACGACCAGTGCCGGGTCACGCCGATGAACGATGAAGAGGTTACCGATGTGCACCGCACTCGGCTCTGGGTCAATGACGCTGTCGGCCAGGTTCTGCGCAATGCGCTCTGGATGCTCGGCGTCAGTGCACCGGAGCGGATGTAGATTTCGTGGCAGACACAGACCAGCAGCCCACTGTCGAACTTGTTCTCGATGATGGCTCTCAGTCAGCATCCCGTCCGCAATCGCGTCGTCGTGGTTGGCGAGGCTGGTGGATCGCTGGCGGCATCATCGCGGTCATCCTGATCCTTGGTGTTGTGCTCGTTGAGACGGCAGGGCGCGCTGCCGCCGAGACTCTGGTGCGCGACGAAATCGCCTCTTCGCTCGGAATTGAGTCAACGGATGGCGTCGCTGTTGACCTCGGCTCTGGCTCCCTCGTGCTGCAAGCACTCACCGGCGGAATCGATGTCGTGACAGTCGAACTCGATCGTGTCGAAGTGAACGGCCTCGAAGCATCCGCCCACATTGTGGCGACAGAAGTGCCGTTGCTTCCCTCTGGCGCGCTTGACACCTTCACGATGGAGGCATCAATCCCGAACTCTGAGATCACCAAATTGGCGAGCACGCTCAGCGGCATCGAACTCGATTCCATCGAATTGCAGGAGCCAGCGATCCGGGTCTCCACCGTGTTCCAACTGCTCTTCATCCGCATCCCGGTCGCGCTTGACCTCTTGCCAGTGGCGGCGGGGGATTCCCTCAAGTTTGAGCCGCAATCGGTGCTCCTAGGAGATCAACAAATTTCGGTTGCCGATTTACGAAACAACCCTCTCGTTTCTGGGCTTGCTGGCAGCCTCCTTAGCTCGCAAAAGTTCTGCGTTGCCTCGTCGATGCCCGCAGCGCTCACGATCGACTCCGTCGCGGTTGAGGGTTCTGACCTCATCATCCAGCTCAGCGCAGATGGCATTGCCCTCGGCGATGACCGATGGCAGCAATACGGCGTTTGCGCTGCGGAGTAACTCGATTCAGCGCTAGCCGAGACTGCCGTTAGAGTGGTCAGCATCCCCTACGCTCGTGCGGACACAATCCGCCGCTTTTCGTCTACATCTCTGTGAGGTGCGACTGTGTTCGCGAATCCGCTGGCGCCCGAGTGGCTAAACGCTCCCGCCGAAGCAAACTCTTTGCCGTCGACCGTCTGGTCGCATAATGCGGCGCGCACAGAAACTGGCGAACTCGCGATTGCCGGCGTTACCGCTAGTGAACTTGTTCGTGACTTTGGCACCCCCGTGTACGTCGTCGACGAAGCGGATGCAATCGCTCGCGCCACCGAGATCAAGAATGCCTTCGATAGTGAGTTCGCTCGCATCGGTTCGAGCGTCAAGGTGTACTACGCGGGCAAAGCATTTTTGTGCACCGAAGTTGCCCGCTGGATGACGGCAGCCGGTCTCAACATCGATGTTGCTAGCGCCGGCGAAATGGCTGTTGCGCTCGCGGCTGGTGTCGACGCATCGCGACTGGGATTCCACGGCAACAACAAGAGTTTTTCCGAGATCGACCGTGCCGTGCGCGCGGGCATCGGCCCCATCGTTATCGACAGCGTCGTCGAAATCGGTCGGGTTGCTGAAGCCGCCGCACGGCACGGTCGAACCCAGCCGGTGCGCTTGCGCATCAATAGCGGGGTTCACGCGTCAACTCACGAGTATTTGGCGACAGCACGTGAAGACCAGAAGTTTGGGATTCCGTTGTCGGATGCTGAGGCTGTGGTGACGCACATTCGTTCGCACTCCTCGTTGGAGTTTGTGGGCATCCATTCGCATATTGGTTCGCAAATTTTCGATACTGCTGGCTTTGCGGAGGCGGCGCAGCGTTTGCTTGAGTTGCATGCGCGACTGTCTGCTGATGGTCCGGTGCCTGAGCTGAATCTTGGCGGTGGTTTCGGCATCGCCTATACCTCGGCAGACGAGGCGTTGCCGGTTGCCGAACTTGCCGCGTCGCTTGCCACCATTGTGGAAACCGAATGTGCACGCCTGGGCATCGCTGTTCCTCGCATTGCGATTGAACCAGGCCGTTCCATCATTGGGCCATCGACGACAACGCTGTACACGGTTGGCACGATCAAAGATGTGCTCGTCGATGGCGAGGCCGTGCGCAAGTACGTCAGCGTTGATGGCGGCATGAGTGACAACCTCCGAACTGCTCTCTATGGTGCCGATTACTCCGCCCGAATTGCCAATCGTGTTTCGCCGGCTGACCCGACGCTCGTCCGTATTGCAGGCAAGCACTGTGAAGCGGGCGACATCGTTGTGCGCGCCGAATATTTGCCCGGCGATATTGAGCCAGGCGACATAATCGCAGTACCGGCAACGGGCGCTTATGGGTGGGCGATGTCGAACAACTACAACTACCTCGTACGGCCGCCCGTTGTCGCCGTTCGTGAAGGAAAAGCTCGCATTATTGTGCGCGGCGAAACCGAAGAAGACTTACTCAGCCGCGACGCAGGAATCACACCATCGGGAGAATCTGAATGATCGAATACCGCAACCTTCGCGTCGCAGTTTTGGGCGGAGGAAGTGTCGGATCACAGGTCACCGCACTGTTACTCGAGCACGCTGACGAGCTTGCTGCTCGAGCGGGGGCCGGGCTTGAAGTTGTCGGCGTCGCTGTTCGTGACCTCGATGCACCGCGCGATACCGAGATCCCGAAAGAGTTGCTGACAACCGATGCGGAGTCGCTCATCGTTGGCGCCGATATCGTGATCGAACTCATTGGTGGGCTTGAGCCTGCGCGCACATGGATCCTCAAAGCACTGCACTCCGGGGCTGATGTGATTACGGCGAACAAAGCGCTGCTCGCACATCACGGTGCCGAACTTTTCGAAGAAGCCGCCCAAGTTGGTGCCCAGCTCTACTACGAAGCTGCCGTTGCTGGCGCGATTCCGATCATTCGCCCGCTTCGCGACAGCCTTGCTGGCGATCGTGTGCAGCGCATCCTCGGAATCGTCAACGGCACCACGAACTACATTCTTGACCGAATGGATGCCACGGGCGACAGCTTTGACGACGCCCTCGCCGAGGCAACTCGCCTCGGGTACGCCGAAGCAGACCCCACCGCCGACATCGAAGGATATGACGCCGCCCAGAAAGCCTCGCTCTTGTCGAGTCTGGCCTTCCACACGCGCGTTCCGCTCGACTCGGTGCACCGCGAAGGAATCACAGGAGTCACAGCCGCGCAAGTCGTTGCTGCCCGCAAGGCCGGCTACGTCGTCAAACTTCTCGCAATCTGCGAACGAGTAGTGGATGCCGCAAGTGGCGTCGATGGCGTTAGCACCCGAGTGCATCCCGCTCTTGTACCGCTAGCTCACCCCCTTGCTGCCGTGCACGGTGCCAACAATGCCGTCTTTGTTGAGGCCGAGGCTGCAGGCAGTCTCATGTTCTACGGCGCCGGCGCTGGCGGACTCGAGACGGCATCCGCGGTTCTTGGCGATGTCGTTTCTGCTGCACGTCGGCACGTCATTGGCGGCCCCGGCGTTGCCGAGTCCACGCACGCCAATCTTCCTATTTTGCCGATCTCGAGCGTAATGACGCGCTATCAGATCACCTTGACGGTTGTCGATGAGCCGGGTGTGCTCGCGTCAATTGCCGCAGTCTTTAGCGATCATGGAGTCTCTGTTGAGGCGGTCAACCAGACCGTCGGCGCAGTAACTGAGGGTGTGCCTAGCGCTACCCTAGTTACTGTGACGCATGAGGCGACAGATGAGTCGCTTGCCGCCACGGTGGCCGCGCTTGCCGAGAATTCGGTTGTGCGTGAAGTTGTGTCCGTTTTGAGAGTTGAGGGGCTTTAACCAGTGGGTAGCGAAATCAAGAATCGGCAGTGGCGAGGCGTTCTTCACGAGTACGCAGATCGTTTGAACATCTCTGATGCAACTCCGATCATCACCTTGGGGGAGGGTGGCACACCGCTTCTTCCTGCTCCAGCTCTCTCTGCGCGCACTGGTGCGAACGTGTGGGTCAAGTTCGAGGGCATGAATCCGACCGGTTCTTTCAAGGACCGCGGTATGACAATGGCCATTTCCAAGGCAGTCGAGCACGGTGCGAAGGCGGTCATTTGCGCCTCGACCGGTAACACGTCAGCGTCGGCAGCAGCGTATGCCGCTCACGCCGGAATTACCGCCGCTGTTCTTGTGCCTGAGGGCAAGATCGCGATGGGCAAGCTCAGCCAGGCCATCGCCCACAATGGCGAACTCATTCAGGTTCAGGGCAACTTTGATGACTGCCTCGATATCGCTCGCGATCTCGCAGACAACTACCCCGTGCACCTCGTGAATTCCGTTAACCCTGACCGCATCGAGGGCCAGAAGACTGCTGCGTTCGAGGTCGTTGAGGTCTTGGGCGATGCCCCCGATTTCCACATCGTTCCCGTCGGCAATGCCGGAAACTACACCGCATACTTCCGGGGCTACAGCGAAGAACTTGCACGCTCGGCCACCACCAAGTTGCCGCGCATGTTTGGTTTCCAAGCCGAAGGCAGTGCACCGATCGTTCGCGGCGAAGTGGTCAAGCATCCCGAAACAATCGCTAGCGCCATCCGCATCGGAAATCCCGCTTCGTGGCACCTCGCCACCGAAGCCCACAAAGTCTCCGATGGCTACTTCGGTGCCATCAGCGATGCCAAGATTCTTGAAGCTCAACGCATTCTGTCTGCCGAAGTCGGCATCTTTGTTGAACCGGCATCCGCAATCAGCGTTGCGGGCTTGTTGGAGCGCGCAGAAGCTGGTCAGATCCCTCGCGGATCGACAGTAGTTCTTACCGTCACCGGTCACGGCTTGAAAGACCCACAGTGGGCGCTCAAGACGGCAAGCGGCGACGATATCACGCCCAAGATTGTTCCCGTTGACACCGCTGAGGTCGCCAGCGTTCTGGGGTTGGCCAAGGCATGACCTCGCTGGTCGGTCGCAGCGTCGTAGTGCGTGTGCCGGCGACCTCAGCGAATCTTGGTCCAGGTTTCGACACGCTCGGGCTTGCTCTATCGCACTATGACGAACTCATCGTCACAGCGGTAGAGGGCTCGGGTGTCACGATCGATGTCACGGGTGTCGGCGCCGGCATTGTTGCCACCGACGAGTCCAACCTGGTGATCCAAGCGATTCAGCATTGCTTTACCCACTTCGGGCAGACAATGCCAGCACTGCATGTGAGCGCAAGCAACGTCATCCCGCACGGTGGAGGGCTCGGCTCCTCTGCGGCGGCGATCGTTTCTGGAGTAATGGCAGCCAAGGGGCTGCTCGAGGGCATCGTCGAGATGGATGCCGCGACGCTCCTGGTGCTCGCAACCGAGCTAGAGGGGCACCCCGACAATGTCGCACCAGCCCTTTTGGGCGGACTCACGATCGCATGGAGCACCGAGACCGGGCCGCAAGCGAAGAAGTTGATCGTGCATCGCGGAGTTTCACCTCTCGTCTGTGTTCCCGACTTTCGGGTGTCAACGGCCCATGCGCGCAGCTTGCAGCCAGAAACGGTGCCCTACGCTGATGCGGTTTACAACGTTTCCCGGGCGGCACTGCTCATCGCAGCTCTTGCCCAGAGCCCCGAATTGTTGCTCGAGGCCACCGGCGACCGACTTCATCAGGACTACCGGGCTGCAGCGATGCCCGAGACAACTGAACTGATTCGGATGCTGCGCTCCCACGGTCACGCCGCCGTAGTTTCTGGTGCCGGCCCGTCTGTGCTCGTGCTCGCCGACGACCCAGCGAGAAGACTTGAGGCTATGGCACTCGTGCAGGAACACGCCGCCACGCCTTGGGAATGCCTACTCTTAGCTGTGGACTTCAAAGGTGCTACAGTGATTGAGCACCAGGTAGAAGCTACGGCGTAGTCGTAGCATCCCGGTTGCACTTCACCCGTCGCATCCCCGAATTAGATTCCTGCGCATCCGCGTAGACATCGGTGAGCGACTAGCTCTCCACCATCGCTCGAAAGCGTGGTTGGGGAAAGGAACCCCAAGTAGTGACTGACGTCAACAACCACGCATCAAGCGTGGATTCCCGTGCCGCGCTGAGCGCGTTGCGACTGCCCGAGCTTCAAGCAATGGCAGCCGAACGCGGCATCACCGGCACTTCAAAACTTCGCAAAGGAGAACTCGTGGAAGCTATCAACGAGAAGAACAGCAACACCGCACCATCCGCATCAACAGATGCAGCAGCATCAACAGCAGCTGAAGTAGCTCCCGCACGCAAGCGCGCTTCGCGCCGTGTCACGAGCGTCGACGGCGCCGCAATCGCAGGCTCCGAAGCTCCCGCTGGCGCCCCGCAGGTTGCCAAGACCGCTGCACCAAAGACTGCTGCACCAAAAACTGATTCTGCTGCTCCCGCAGCAGACGCTGCGCCGTCAACCGGTGCCGCAGAGCAGAAGCCAAAGACGGCTCCTCGAAAGAAGAAGGTCGACGCTGCACCAGCAGCAAGCGAGTCGGATGCTGCAGCAACCTCGAGCGCACCGACCGATGCACCAGCATCATCGGATGCTCCCGCAGCCGCCGCAGCGCCTAAGCGCAACCGTCGCAGCTCAAGCCGCGCCGCAGAAGCCACGTCGGGCTCGAACGATGACGCCAACTCTGGCGCGTCAACCGATGCCACGCCAGACAAGGCGCAGAGCGATTCCGACAGGGGCGGCGACGCCGACAAGGGCAGCGATGCTGGCAAGGGTCGCAACGCTGGCCGTAACAAGCGTGACAACAACGCCAACACTGCGGACAACTCCGACAGCGGCAGCGACAAGAGCAACAACTCCGGCCGTGGATCATCAGATTCCGATTCCGACAGTGATAACGATGGCGACAACAACTCCGACGGTGAGTCGGGTTCGGGGCGTAACCGCAACCGCAACCGCAACCGCAACGGACAGAACGCCGATGGTTCAGGTCGTCAGAACAACAACCGTCGCCAGAACAACAACGGTGGCGGCAACGAACCTCGTGAGAACCGCGAGCCTCGGGAAAACCGCGACAACCGCGGCAGCAACGACAACCGCGGCACCAACGGCCCGAACAACCAGGACGACTCACGCGGTGGCGACGCTGATTCCGAGCGCGGTGGACGTGGCCGTTACCGTGACCGCAAGCGTGGCCGTGGCAACATGGGCGACGACTTCGAGCCAGAGATCACCGATGATGACGTCTTGATCCCGGTTGCCGGCATCCTCGACGTTCTCGACAACTACGCTTTCGTTCGCACCACTGGTTACCTTCCCGGCAACAGCGATGTTTACGTTTCGCTCGGTCAGGTCAAGAAGTACAACCTGCGCAAGGGCGACGCTGTCGTTGGTGCCATCCGCCAGCCTCGTGACGGCGACAACAGCCAGGGCCGCCAGAAGTACAACGCCATCGTGCGCATCGACTCGATCAACGGTTTGCCCGTTGAAGAGGCAGCCGACCGCGTTGAATTTGGCAAGCTCACCCCGCTCTACCCGCAGGAGCGTCTGCGTCTTGAAACCGAGTCGACCATGCTGTCGACCCGCATCATTGACCTTGCTGCTCCGATCGGCAAGGGCCAGCGCGGTCTCATCGTTTCGCCGCCCAAGGCAGGCAAGACGCAGGTTCTGCAGGCTATTGCGAACGCGATCTCGAAGAACAACCCTGAGGTTCACCTCATGGTCGTTCTCGTCGACGAGCGACCTGAAGAAGTCACCGACATGCAGCGCACCGTCAAGGGCGAAGTTATTGCTTCGACCTTCGACCGTCCAGCTGAAGACCACACCACCGTCGCTGAACTTGCTATCGAGCGCGCTAAGCGCCTCGTTGAGCTCGGTCACGACGTTGTTGTCTTGCTCGACTCGATCACGCGCCTCGGCCGTGCCTACAACCTGACGGCACCGGCTTCCGGTCGCGTTTTGTCTGGTGGAGTCGACTCAGCAGCGCTCTACCCACCGAAGCGGTTCTTCGGTGCGGCACGCAACGTTGAAGAGGGTGGCTCGCTCACCATCATCGCGACGGCTCTCGTTGAGACTGGCTCGAAGATGGATGAAGTTATCTTTGAAGAGTTCAAGGGCACCGGCAACATGGAGCTTCGTCTCTCGCGCCAGCTCGCTGACAAGCGCATCTTCCCGGCAGTCGACTTCAACGCATCCGGCACGCGTCGTGAGGAAATGCTTCTCGGTGCTGACGAAGTGAAGGTCACCTGGAACTTGCGTCGCGCTCTTGCAGGTCTCGATCAGCAGGCCGCTCTCGAGATCGTGTTGAATAAACTCAAGGAAACGCAGTCGAACGTTGAGTTCCTCATGCAGATCCAGAAATCGCTTCCTTCCACTAACGGTAAAAAAGAGGACTAACTATGTTCGAGTCAGTACTGTCGCTGCTGACCGAGCATGGGGAGCTCGAGGGTCAGCTTGCTGACCCCGAGCTCCACTCAGATCCGGTCCGCTCGAAGAAAGTCAACCGACGTTACGCCGAGTTGTCGCGCATTGTCGCGGCCTACAACAACTGGCGTCAGTTGACCGATGATCTCGCGGCCGCCACAGAAATGGCTGACGAGGATGAGTCGTTCGCTGCTGAGGTCCCCGGTCTTACTGAGGAACTGGATGCAGCGCAGGAGAAGCTTCGCCGCATCCTGATTCCGCGTGACCCCAACGATTCCCGTGACGTGATCATGGAAATCAAGATGGGGGAGGGCGGTGCAGAATCGGCTCTCTTCGCTGGCGACCTGCTGCGCATGTACTTGCACTACGCAGAGTCAAAGAAGTGGAAGACGGAGATCATCGAGCAGACCTCGAGCGATCTTGGCGGCATCAAAGATGTTCAGTTGGCCGTCAAGGGCAACTCGAGCGATCCCGCTGAGGGCGTGTGGGCGCACTTGAAGTACGAGGGGGGAGTGCACCGCGTTCAGCGTGTGCCTGCCACTGAGTCTCAAGGCCGCATCCACACTTCTGCTGCTGGAGTGCTCGTGTTCCCTGAGGTCGACGAGCCAGAAGAGGTCGAGATCAGCCAGAACGATCTCAAGATCGACGTGTATCGCTCCTCGGGCCCCGGTGGCCAGTCGGTGAACACAACGGACTCCGCTGTTCGTATTACTCACCTTCCGACCGGCATCGTCGTGGCCATGCAGAATGAGAAATCGCAACTGCAAAACCGCGAAGCCGGTATGCGAGTGCTGCGTGCGCGCATCCTCGCCCGCTATCAAGAAGAAGCGGACGCTGAGGCGAGCGAATACCGCAAGAGTCAGATTCGCACCATGGATCGCTCCGAGCGCATCCGCACGTACAACTTCCCTGAGAACCGCATCGCTGATCACCGCACGGGATACAAGGCCTACAACCTTGACCAGGCGATCAACGGTGCTCTCGAGCCTGTCATCCAGTCGTGCATCATGGCTGATGAAGAGGCGCGCTTGGCGGCAGTCGGCAACGACTCCTAAGCCTGAAGTGACATCTGGACACAACATCAGTGTCGCTGACCTTCTGGGCAGCGGCACTGAATTGTTGACTGCCGCGGGAGTGCAGAGTCCCGCTGTGGATGCCGAACTTCTCGTAGCGCACGTTCTTGAATTGAGCCGCGGTGAGGTTCGTGTTCGCGTGGTCACCGGAGCGACAGTGCCTGCGGAGGTGGAGTCGACAGTGCGCGAACTCTTTGCGCGCCGCGCCGCTCGCGAACCTCTGCAGCACATTACGGGCATGGCGCCGTTCCGAAATCTTGAGCTTCGGGTTGGCCCCGGTGTTTTTGTGCCACGCCCGGAGACAGAAACAGTGGTGCAGTTCGCGATCGATGCGCTCAATGCGAGTGCTACTCCTGAGCCGATCGGTGTCGATCTTGGCACCGGTAGTGGAGCGATTGCTCTCTCAATGGCCACAGAGGTGCCGCGCGCTCGTATTTATGCGGTCGAGCTGTCGCCCGACGCGATGCCATACACGAGCGAAAACTTTCGTCGCTACGGCGCCGATAACGCGACTCTCATCAACGCTGACCTCGGGGATGCCTTTCCTGAACTCAACGGCACCGTCGATGTTGTGATTTCGAACCCGCCTTACATTCCCGCGGCCGCAATCCCGCGCGACATCGAAGTGCAGCTCCACGACCCCGCTCTGGCGCTCTATGGAGGAGAAGACGGCATGGATGTCGTACGCCGCGTCTCAACGACGGCACGCCGGCTTTTGCACCAGGGTGGCACTCTCGTGCTCGAGCATGGCGAAGAGCAAGCCTCGGCATTGGCCGCGCTGCTCACGGCAGACGGTTGGAATGCTGTTGCCCACCACAAAGACTTGCTCGGCCGAGATCGCGCGACTACCGCGCTGCTCTAGGAACGCGCTTCTGGCCCGCTCTCGCGTGCCAGCGTCGCTTGTGCTGCGGTCGTTTTAGGCGCGCGCGTTGGCGAACTCTTCGATAGCACGGTGTAGTCCGGCGCAATCGAGAAATTGGTGACTTGTTATTCCGAGTTGCCGCGCTGATTCCACATTCACCTGCATGTCGTCAACGAAGAAAGCGTTGCGGGCATCAACACCATAGGCATCGAGGGTTCGTTCATAGACTGCCGGATCGGGTTTGCGCGCCCCGTAGTGACTTGAGGTGCGCAGGTTGTCGCCGAAAATATCTACGAGTTCAGGGGCGAGGGTGGGCAAATGATCGCCAAGGAGGGCTCCGTTGTTCGTGAGCAGGGTCGCCTGTCCTAGCTCGGAAGCGCGTTGTGCAGCTGCGATGGAATCGGGCCACACCGTCATTGCTGCTGCTCTGATCTCGACCCAGCGTGCGACATCCACTGACTGACCGATTGCACGTTCAAACGCTGCGAGGTACTCGTCACCCGTGGGGTAGAGGCCAGCTTCGGCGCCGAATTCGCCGTCATCGTGCCACCAGAGGCGACGCAGTTCGAGAAAACTGAGGCCGGTCAGCTCGCTCATTGCGGCCATGCGTGCACGCCAGTCGTACTCATAGAGCACGTCATCCATGTCAAAGATGAAAAGCAGCGTCATTGTTGACCATCGCTATCTGTTTGTCGTGATCAGTCTTTCACTGTTTAGACGGGTACCATGTTGGGGACATGGATGACCTTTACGATTGCGCAGACGACGCTCAGCTTCTTACCGGCATGCGGCTCGCACGTGTTGCTATTGGCCGCGGCGATCTTGTTGTCATCCCGACTGACACCGTCTACGGGGTTGCGGCAGACGCTTTTCAGCCCGAGGCTGTTCAGAAGCTCATCGATGCCAAGGGGCGCACGCGTCAGTCGCCGCCTCCCGTTCTGATTCCTGGCATCCCCACTCTCGACGCGCTTGCAGCCGAGGTTCCGGATGAGGTGCGCACTCTTGTCGCCGAGTTTTGGCCAGGCGGTCTGACGATCATTTTGCCAGCACAGCCCTCGCTGAGTTGGGATCTGGGGGAGACCCACGGCACTGTTGCATTGCGGATGCCATCAAGCCGGATTGCTTTGGAGCTTCTGTCTGAAACGGGCCCGCTTGCCGTCTCGAGCGCAAACAGCACGGGGCTTCCCGCCGCGCGTACTGCAGCAGAGGCTCAAGCGATGCTGGGCGAATCCGTCTCGGTGTACCTCGATGATGGTGAGGGCGGCGAACTTGCCTCCACGATTGTGGATGCCACTGGTTTGCTTTCTGAGGGTGGCAAACTGCGCATTGTGCGTGAGGGTGTTATCCCGGCAGAGTCGATCCGTGCACTGATCGGGGCCGACCGATGCGAATAATCTTCTACTTGCTCATCGCGGGCATTGCGGCAATCGTTACTTACGCCCTTGCGCTGCTTGTACTCAAATTGAGTCTCAAATACCGGCTTTACCCGAAGGTTCGCCAACGCGATGTGCACACAACGCCTACGCCTCGACTTGGCGGCGTCGCGATGTTCTTTGGGATCATCGTTGCGTTTGCCGTTGCATCGAGCTTCAGCAACTTTTCGCTGATCTTCAACGACCCAGGTAAGGTTCTTGGCCTGCTTGGCGCAGCGCTCATCATTGTTGTCATCGGTGTCGCTGACGACATTTGGGATCTTGACTGGCTCACCAAACTCGCCGGGCAGATAATCGCGGCTGGAGTTTTGGCGTGGCAGGGGGTGCAGCTCACTACGCTTCCCGTCGGCGGGCAGACCATCCTTTCGCCGTATGTCTCGCTCATCATTACGATTTTTGCCGTCGTGTTGGTCATGAACGCCGTGAACTTCATTGATGGCCTTGACGGGCTAGTGGCTGGTGTCGCTGTTATCGCCAATGGCGTCTTCTTCATCTACGCCTATCTTTTGCAGTCACAGGCCCAAACCGAATACTTCAACCTGGCGTCGCTGACCACAGCGATCCTTATCGGTGCATGTGTCGGCTTCCTGCCGATCAACTTCCATCCAGCCAAGATGTTTATGGGCGACGCCGGTGCACTGCTCGTCGGCCTTTTGATGGCGGCATCAGCAATTTCTGTCACTGGACAAGTGGATGCGGGCTATCTCGCGCAGCCCGATAAATTTACGCTCGATTTCTTGCCGGCCTTCATTCCCATCCTGCTTCCGGTAGCGGTGCTCGTCATTCCGCTGCTCGACTTTGGGCTCGCGATGATCCGCCGTCTCCGAGCAGGCAAATCGCCGTTCAGTGCTGACCGTAAGCACCTTCATCACCGACTGCTCGACATGGGGCATTCGCACCTTCACGCTGTTCTGATTCTGTACAGCTGGACCTTCGTGGCCTCCGTCGGTGTTCTCGCCTTTACGTTTGTGCCGTGGCGTTGGGGCGCGCTGATGTTCGTCGCTGGGCTTGCGGTGTGCGCCGCGATCACCCTTGCTCCCTTGAGCACTCGCAAGGCACGCGAGGCCGCTGCTCAACGTCGTGGCGAGCTGCGCGAAACTCTCGAGAACGACGACGCACGATACGACGGTTTGGATGCCGCGTCCACCGACACCTCACCAACGCCACTCACGAAGGAACCCACCCTATGAAGTCTTCCGCCATTCTCGGCCGTGCTCTTGCCTATGGCGCGATACTGACTGTCGCTATTGCCTTGGCCGGTTCAGTCATCGGTTATTTGGTCGCGGGAACGCCGGGACTCATCAGCGCACTCATCGGTGCTGGACTCACTGCGCTGTTCATGGCGTTCACGGCCGGCACTATCGTTGTGGCTTCGCGAGCCACGAACGGTGATTCTTCGAGCACTCTGTTCTTTGGCATCGTGCTTGGCGCGTGGCTCCTCAAGTTCGTGGTGTTCATCGCAATCCTGGTCGTGCTGCGCGGGCAACCGTTCTTGGAACCTCTCGTGTTCTTCTTTGCAATCCTCGCTGCTGTGATCGGCAGTCTCGTCGTTGACGTGCTCGCTTTCGTTCGTGCGCGTGAGAGTTATGTACCCGGCGTCAAGCTGCCAGGTGAAGATATCTCGACGTCAAACTAATTCTCGTCGGATTCGCCTCTGGATTCGTCGTGAGACTGATTCTCTTGATAGACTTTGACCTGTTCAACCCCCCACTTCCATCGCCGCGTGATGACACGCCCCGATTCTGGAGACAGCGCTGTTATATAACGCTCTCGCGCTTCTAGCGCCCTTTGCCACCGATGACGGATCAGGCGATGGGGGTTTTCATGGCCCCACGCTGTTCGATTTTTACCCTCCAGCGATCTTCTTTGACGGCACGCCGTTTGAGATCAACCGCCTCATGCTTATTCGCTTTATTGCGGTAGCGCTCATTGTGGTGTTGTTCTGGATCGGCACCCGCCGCATGCGAATGATTCCCGGTCGCGGCCAAAGCCTCCTCGAGATGGCCGTGGGCTTCGTTCAGTCCAACATCGCCGATGGCGCTCTTGGCAAGGTAGACGGCAAGCGTTTCATGCCCATTCTCGCCAGCATGTTCTTCATGGTGCTGGCCATGAACCTCACCGGTATAGTTCCCGGTCTCAATCTCGCTGGCACCTCAGTTATCGGCGTTCCGCTTGTTTTGGCTCTCGTTGCTTACGTGGCGTTTATCTACGCAGGAATCAAGAAGCAGGGTGGCAACTTCTTCAAAGCTTCGCTCTTTCCGTCCGGTGTTCCGTGGTACCTCTACATCGTCGTTACGCCGATTGAGTTCCTCTCCACGTTCATCCTTCGCCCCGTAACACTGGCGCTTCGACTTCTCATGAACATGGTCGCTGGCCACATGCTTCTCGTGCTGTGCTTCTCGGCAACACAGTTCTTCTTCTTCACCGCCGGTGGGCTCTTCGGACTCTTCGGTATTGGCACCCTCGCCTTTGGCTTTATCTTCACAATCTTCGAACTCCTTGTCGCGGTACTTCAGGCCTATGTCTTCACATTCCTGACCGCCGTATACATCCAGCTCGCGCTGGTCGAAGAGCACTAGACCGATCCCGGCATTCGCCTGGATTAGAAAACCACGGAAGGAAACACAAATGAACGTCGCAGAGCTGACTGGAAACATTGCACCCCTCGCATTCGGTGTTGCAACCATCGGACCCGCTATCGGTGTAGGCATCGTTGTTGGCAAGACCGTTGAGTCGGTTGCGCGCCAACCAGAACTTCAGGGTCGCCTCACCGGCCTTATGTTCCTCGGTATTGCATTCACCGAGGCGCTCGCATTCGTTGCGATCGCAGTTGCATTCATCCCCTTCCCGTAATCGCTAACTGACTAAGAGGAGGCTGGGATGCTAACCGCACTACTGGCTGCTGCAACGGAGGGCGAATCGCCCAACCCGTTGATTCCGGAGACCTACGACATTGTTTGGTCGTTGGTTTGCTTCGCGATCATCTTGTTCTTCTTCTGGAAGAAGTTCCTTCCTGCACTAACGAAGACGCTCGACGCACGCGCCGAAGCGATCGAAGGTGGCATCAAGAAGGCCGAGATCGCTCAGGCCGAAGCTGCTGCAGCTCTCGAGCAGTACAAGACGCAGCTCGCTGAGGGCCGTGCCGAGGCCGCGAAAATTCGCGAACAGGCACGACTCGAAGGCACCGCGATCGTCAACGAGCTCAAAGAGCAGGCGTCGATTGAGGCTGCACGCATCACTGCGAACGCACAGGCCACAATCGAGGCAGAGCGTCAAGCAGCTCTCGTGTCGCTCCGCACCGAGGTTGGCTCAATGGCCATCGACCTCGCATCGGGCGTCATCGGGCAGAGCTTGACCGATGACAAGAAGTCGTCTGCGCTCGTCGATCAGTTCCTGGCTGACCTTGAGGCATCAGAGAAGGCAAAGGCGAAAAAGTAATGGGATCAGCTACGAGAGAAGCGCTTGTTGCCGCGAAAGATGCTTTGGCATCGGTCGCTGCCAAGAACTCTCTGGCCACTGGCGCAGAGCTGTTTGAAGCCGGGCGCGTTGTGGGCGGTTCCGCCCAATTGCGTTCCGCTTTGGCTGATCCTGCCGCCGCTGCGAAAGACAAGGCCGCGATTATCGGTTCGGTTTTCTCGTCGCTGAGCGCCTCTACGCGCACCGTGCTTTCAGCCATCGTGAGCGCTCGCTGGTCGAGTGCAGATGATTTGCTCGCAGGAATCGAAGAGATCGGTATTCGGTCGGTGGCAAATTCATCTCCCGCAAAGCTCTCTATTGATAACGAGCTCTTCGCTTTCGGTGGCACCGTTTCTTCAGATGCCGAACTGGAACTCGCCGTAGGCAGCAAGCTTGGCTCCGCCGCATCGAAGTCTGCGCTGGTTCACGAACTGCTCAAGGGCAAGGCTTCAGAACAGGCTGTTGTCATCATCGACCAGCTCGTTCAGCAGCCACGTGGCCGCCGCATCGGTGAACTAATCGCCACTGCAGCAGACATCGTTGCCGACCAGGCAGGTCAGTCAGTCGCCACAATCACGACTGCTGCGCCGCTCAAAGCAGCGCAGCTCGAACGATTGCGCACGGGCCTCACCAAGAACTACGGACGCGAGCTCAAGCTCAACGTTCGCATCGACCCCTCGATCATCGGTGGGGTACGCGTTCAGATCGGTGACGAAGTCATCGACGGCAGCGTTTCCACCAAGCTCAACGACCTCAGGATCCAACTCGCGGGCTAGCGAGTTAGCAGACCTTTCCACGGAATAGGAAAACACAATGGCAGAACTCAGCATTAGTCCGGACGAGATCCGCGACGCGCTCAAGGACTTCGTCAAGGCTTACGAGCCCGGCAAGGCTGCGACAACCGAGACCGGCACCGTCGTCGACGCTGCAGACGGAATCGCTCACGTCGACGGCCTCCCCGGCGTAATGGCCAACGAACTCATCCGCTTCGCCGACGGCACCCTGGGCCTCGCCCAGAACCTCGACGAAGACGAGATCGGTGTTGTCATCCTCGGCGAATTCGCCGGCATCGTCGAAGGTATGGAGGTTACCCGCACGGGTGAAGTACTTTCCGCACCAGTTGGCGACGCATTCCTCGGTCGTGTAGTCGATCCTCTCGGCGCCCCGATCGATGGCCTCGGTGAGATCAAGGCAGAAGCTCGCCGTGCGCTCGAACTTCAGGCACCTGGCGTCATGGACCGCAAGAGTGTTCACGAGCCCATGCAAACCGGAATCAAGGCAATCGACGCCATGATCCCGATCGGCCGTGGCCAGCGCCAGCTGATCATTGGTGACCGCCAGACGGGTAAAACCGCCATTGCGATCGACACCATCATCAACCAGAAAGAAAACTGGGACTCGGGCGACGAGAACAAGCAGGTTCGCTGCATCTATGTCGCCATCGGGCAAAAGGGTTCGACGATTGCTGCTGTCAAGGGCGCGCTCGAAGAGGCCGGCGCGATGGAGTACACCACCATCGTGGCTGCTCCCGCATCCGACCCTGCAGGATTCAAGTACCTCGCCCCTTACACCGGTTCAGCCATCGGCCAGCACTGGATGTACGGCGGCAAGCACGTACTGATCATCTTCGATGACCTCTCCAAGCAAGCCGAGGCCTACCGCGCCGTATCGCTGCTCTTGCGCCGTCCGCCAGGACGTGAGGCATACCCCGGTGACGTGTTCTACCTGCACTCCCGTCTGCTTGAGCGTTGTGCCAAGCTCTCCGACGAGCTCGGTGCCGGATCGATGACGGGCCTTCCCATCATCGAGACCAAGGCAAACGACGTTGCTGCGTACATCCCGACCAACGTGATCTCGATCACCGACGGTCAGATCTTCCTGCAGTCCGACCTGTTCAACGCCAACCAGCGCCCCGCTGTTGACGTGGGAATTTCGGTCTCGCGTGTTGGTGGAGACGCTCAGGTCAAGTCGATCAAGAAGGTTTCAGGAACACTGAAGCTTGAGCTTGCTCAGTACCGCTCGCTCGAAGCATTCGCAATGTTCGCATCTGACCTTGACCCAACTAGCCGTCGCCAGCTCGCTCGAGGCGCACGCCTCACCGAGCTGCTTCGCCAGCCTCAGTACTCGCCCTTCCCCGTCGAGAACCAGGTCGTTTCGATCTGGGCCGGCACGAACGGCAAGCTCGACGAGGTTCCCGTCGAAGACATTCTTCGTTTCGAAAGCGAATTGCACGACTACCTCGCTCGTAACACGAAGGTTCTCGACACCCTCCGCGAGAAGAACGCCCTCGATGACCAGCTAATTGCTGACATGGATGCGGGAGTCGAAGCATTCAAGCTAGGTTTCCAGACCGGTGAGGGCAAGTCGCTCAACTCGGTAGGATCCGAGCAGTTCGAAGAGATCGCTGAAGAAGACATCGCTCAAGAGCAGATCGTCAAGCAGAAGCGCTGAGCTCGGCGCCGATAATAAGCGAACCAGTGATCATCGACCAACACGACAGAGAAAGTTAGAAAGCTATGGGAGCGCAACTTCGGGTCTACCGGCAGAAGATTAGTTCTGCCAAGACGACCAAGAAGATCACACGCGCGATGGAGCTGATCTCCGCGTCGCGCATTCAAAAGGCGAAACAGCGGGTTGCTGCATCGGGACCGTACTCACGTGCAGTCACGCGTGCCGTTTCGGCGGTGGCGACTTTCTCGAACGTCGATCACGTGCTGACAACCGAGCCAGAGACAGTCGACCGCGCAGCGGTAGTCATCTTCTCGAGCGACCGTGGCCTCGCAGGAGCGTTCAACACGAACGTTCTCCGCGAAGCTGGCGAACTCGCAGCTCGGCTCGAGGGCGAAGGCAAAGAAGTTGTTTACTACCTCGTTGGTCGCAAGGCAGCGGCGTACTTCGCCTTCCGCAAGCGAGATGCTGAGCAGATTTGGACCGGCGGAACAGATTCGCCAGCGTTCGAAATTGCCAAGGAAATCGGCGATGCCGTAGTTGGCAAGTTCTTGCAGCCAGCGAGCGAGGGCGGCGTGGATGAAATTCACATCGTGTATAACCGCTTGGTAAGCATGCTTCTGCAGGTTCCCGAGGTCGTTCGTCTCCTCCCTCTGGAGATCGTTGAGGGTGTTGAAGCGCCCGACGAGAAGGATGTTCTTCCCCTCTACGAATTCGAACCAGAGGTAGACAAGGTGCTCGACGCTTTGCTGCCTGTGTACATCGAAAGTCGCATCTTCAACGCCATGCTTCAGTCGGCTGCTGCAAAGCACGCTGCTACACAGAAGGCAATGAAGTCTGCAAGCGACAACGCAGACAAGCTCATCAACGACTACACGCGCCTCGCAAACAACGCGCGCCAGTCAGAGATCACCCAGCAGATTTCCGAGATCGTGGGCGGCGCGGACGCCCTCAGCTCGGCTAAGTAAGAACCATAGATAGGGAAGCCATGACTGAAAAAGCCCCGGCCAAGAAGGCCCCAGCCAAAAAAGCACCAGCCAAGAAGGCGCCTGCAGCCACGAAGGCTGCGGCGGCCACAGTTGCCGGTATTGGTCGCATTTCGCGAGTAACCGGCCCCGTAGTGGACGTCGAATTCCCGCACGATTCGATCCCCGGAATCTACAACGCCCTCAAGACCAACGTCACCATCGGTGGTAAGACGACTGAGATCACACTTGAGGTTGCACAGCACCTCGGTGACGACGTCGTTCGCGCCATCGCGCTCAAGCCGACTGACGGACTCGTTCGTGGCCAAGAAGTGCGCGACACCGGCGAGCAGATCACTGTTCCCGTTGGTGACGTCACCAAGGGCAAGGTCTTCAGCGTTACCGGTGAGATCCTCAACGCGGATGAAGATGGCAAGGTCAACGGTGAAACTGTCGAGATCACCGAGCGCTGGCCCATCCACCGCAAGCCCCCGGCATTCGACCAGCTCGAAGCAAAGACTGAGCTGTTCGAGACCGGTATCAAGGTCATCGACCTCCTTACCCCCTACGTACAAGGTGGAAAGATTGGTCTGTTCGGTGGTGCCGGCGTCGGTAAGACCGTTCTGATCCAGGAAATGATCCAGCGTGTAGCCCAGGACCACGGTGGAGTTTCCGTCTTCGCCGGTGTTGGTGAGCGTACCCGCGAAGGTAACGACCTCATCGCCGAAATGGACGAAGCAGGCGTCTTCGAGAAGACTGCTCTAGTCTTCGGCCAGATGGATGAGCCACCAGGAACGCGTCTGCGCGTTGCACTCTCGGCTCTCACCATGGCTGAGTACTTCCGTGACGTTCAGAAGCAGGACGTTCTGTTGTTCATTGACAACATCTTCCGCTTCACGCAGGCCGGTTCTGAAGTATCGACCCTTCTGGGCCGCATGCCTTCGGCCGTTGGTTACCAGCCGAACCTCGCCGACGAGATGGGTATCCTTCAGGAGCGCATCACCTCGACGCGTGGTCATTCGATTACGTCGCTTCAGGCAATTTATGTTCCTGCTGACGACTACACCGACCCAGCTCCGGCAACGACCTTTGCCCACCTCGACGCTACGACTGAGCTCAGCCGTGAAATCGCGTCGAAGGGTCTCTACCCGGCCGTTGACCCGCTCACCTCGACGAGTCGTATCCTCGACCCTCGTTACCTAGGTGCCGACCACTACCGTGTTGCTACCAACGTGAAGCAGATTCTGCAGAAGAACAAGGAACTCCAGGAGATCATCGCGATCCTCGGTGTCGACGAGCTCTCTGAAGAAGACAAGATCACCGTTTCGCGCGCACGTCGCATCCAGCAGTTCCTCTCACAGAACACCTACATGGCGAAGAAGTTCACCGGTGTTGAGGGATCGACTGTTCCGCTCAAGGAGACCATCGAGTCGTTTGACGCGATCGTCAAGGGTGAGTTCGACCACGTTGCCGAGCAGGCATTCTTCAACGTCGGTGGAATCAACGATGTCGAAGAGCAGTGGGCCAAAATTCAGAAAGAGAACTCCTAACAATGGCCGTTCTCAAGGTGAGCGTCGTCTCTGCCGACCAGGAACTCTGGTCGGGAGAGGCGAGCCAGCTCGTCGCGCGCACTACCGAAGGTGAAATCGGAATTCTTCCTGGCCACGAACCGCTTCTAGCGATTCTCGCGAAGGGTGAAGTTCGAGTCACCGCCGCTGATGGAACACTCGTCACCGCAAACGCAGATAACGGATTCCTCTCAGTGGAGAACAACACGGTAACAGTCGTGGCGAGTTCCGCAGAGTTGGTCTAGTTTTCGTTTCATGCTAATTGCAATGGCTGGGCTGCCGGGCGCAGGTAAGACCACTCTCGCAGAGGTCATTGGTGCACGGCGCAAGATCACAATCCTGTCGGTCGACCAAATAGAAACTGCGATTCTGGAAGCCGGAATTAGTAGTGGACAACCGACAGGTCTTGCCGCCTATTTGGTAGCAGAGACTCTCGCAGAATCTGTTCTCATGCACGATCGAGATATCATCATCGACGCCGTAAACGCCGTGGATCCTGCGCGCGAGCAGTGGGTTAACCTCGCTGAGCGCACAGGTTCCGGCATCCGGTTCATCGAAGTCGTGTGCTCCGATCGCGAAGAACACAAAACTCGACTCGTCGAGCGCGCAGCTAAACGAGAACGGTCCAGTGTTCTGGCTCGAGATGCTGTGGAACACAATCTGGACGAATACTCGGCCTGGACTGGAGCGAGCGGTGCGACTGCACGCATCACCCTTGATTCTGCCGGCGCGATCGGTGTCAACGTTGAACGGGCCATCGCCTTTCTTGACGCGTGATCGTTCTTCTTCCTCCCTCTGAAACGAAACGAGACGGCGGAGTCCACGGCTCGGCCCTCGATTGGTCACGGCTATCTTTCCCTGCGTTGACCGAGCACCGTCAAACCGTTGCTCAACAGCTCACGCACCTCACGGGCGATTCCGAAACCGCCCGACGAGCGCTTGGACTCAGCCTTAAACAACAGTTCGAGGTTGAACGGAACCGCACGCTGGCCACCGCCCCCGTTATGCCAGCCCTCGAACGCTATACCGGCGTACTTTTTGACGGACTCGATGCGCCGAGCCTGACACCTGCAGAACGTGACTTCGCCCACAAAACGGTGGTTGTGCATTCGGCACTTTTCGGGCCCATTGGGGCCGGAGATCCGATTCCCGCCTACCGACTTTCACACAATTCGCGCTTACCCGGATTGACTCTTAAATCACATTGGCGTGCCTCGGTTACGGAGACTTTGAGCGCCGTCAAGGGGCTGCAACTTGATCTTCGCTCTGAGGCTTATGCGCAGCTGGGCGCTGCGTCGGGTAACAGTGTCTATCTTCGAATTGTCACTGAGGGGCCGGACGGAAAGCGCGTCGCGCTGAGCCACTTCAACAAAAAGTCCAAGGGTATCTTCTCTCGGGCGGTCATCAGCGCCGGTATCCACCATTCCACCGTCGAATCGCTCATGGAGTGGGCGAGGGGTGCGGGTTTTCAACTCGAGCGCGGCGAACCTGGAGAACTCGATCTGGTCGTCGCCGCCGCCACTTAGGCTGCTCGCCAACAGCCTTCGACGTGATCGTCGACCATGCCGGCCGATTGCATCAGGGCGTACATCGTCGTCGGCCCCACGAATCGGAACCCCTGAGCTTTGAGGTCCTTGCTCATGGCGGTGGACTCGGCAGTCACGGCAGGTACATCTGCAAGCGACGATAGCCGTCGCGCCCGTGTTGGGGGAGCGAACTGCCACAGCAGTGCATCCAACGCGCCCGGTGCCTGCTGCGTGAGTTTCAGCGTTGCTCGGGCATTAGTGATTGCTGCTGAGACTTTGAGGCGGTTGCGGATGATGCGGGGATCGTTGAGCAGTCGGGCCACATCTGCGTCGGAATACTTCGCGATCGCCATTGGGTCAAAGTGGTCGAACGCATCGCGTAATCCCTCACGTCGTCGCAAGATCGTAATCCACGAAAGCCCAGCTTGGAAAGCCTCAAGCATGATCTTCTCGAAGAGCTTGTGGTCACCGCGAAGGGGAACCCCCCACTCGTCATCGTGGTACTGGCGATAGAGTTCGTCGTCCCCGACCCAGCCGCAACGACCGCGGCCATCGGGCCCGACGATAATCGATGCCCGTTCGCTCATCGGTGACTGATTCCTTCGTGTTCGAGTAGCCACACCTTCGTAGGAATGCCCGCACCACCGCTGTAACCGGTGATGCGCTGGTTCGACGCGAGCACGCGGTGACAGGGCACAATGATGGGGATCGGGTTAGCGCCAACGGCGCCTCCTACCGCACGGCCCGCAGTGGGGCGGCCCGTCGCGCGGCCGATATCGGCATAGGAAACAGCTGAACCGAACGGGAGTTGGTTTAGCTCGTGCCAGACCGACTGCTGGAATGCCGTGCCAGGAGCAGACAGAGGCAAGTCAAATGAGCGACGTTTGCCAGCGAAGTACTCGGTGAGTTGTCGTGCCGCCTCATCGAGCACGGCACAGGAATGCTCGTCTTCGGCGCCATGAGGCAGAACGCCACTGTTTTCAATGGCTAGCCCTGTGAGGCTTTCCCCATCGCTCGTGAGCTCGATGCGGCCGATAGGAGACGGAAGACGGCGAAGGTAGGTTTCTTCGTGCTGGAGTGCGTTGCCTGGTTGCATGATTCGAGCGTAATCCTGACTCTAGAGGCGCCGCTGGCTATTTTCGGACATCGCGATATTCGGCTTTGGGGGAGCGCTGTGGAGGATGAGTCCTAGAGTTTGTCGTCTCGCGGCTCGATATTGATGCTCTTGTTGAGTTCGCTGATCGTCGCGTTGAGTGCCTCAAGCTGCGTCACCATGTCTTCGTACGTCGCGACATTCTTTTCGATTGAGGCGTAGAACGAATTCAAGGAGTCTTGGCGATCGATCAACGAACTGCGCTCGTTGTTGAACTGCTGGACCGTGGAGAAGTCGCCGTTGTCTGCGCGGGTATTGAAGCTATCGATGTCCCGGTTTAATTGGTCGTAGCCCGCATTGTAAGAGTCATAGTCGGCATCAATGCTGGCGCGTAGCGTATCGAGCTCGGCTACCAGCTTCTCGCTAGCTTCCTGCTGAGCGGTAAAGACAGCATTGGACTTTTCGTGCAGGGCAACAACCGCCGAGCGGTCGGTGAAGTACTCGGCGTAGTGCTCTTCAAGTTCGGGGCTGAGTTCGGCAAACTCCGTACCAATAATGGAATGGAGTTCATTCGACCGCTCTCCGGGCTCGGTCTTAGCGTAGAACTCTAGAGTTGTGGCAAACTCTGGATCGTCTTTCATCCGCTTCGCTTCTGCTTCCAGCAGCGGAGTAAGCCGTGCTCGTTCCGCGCTAGAGGTGCGGTCCCACGCCGCGTGCAGCATCTCGTGCGCGGCGACGACTTGCTCGATACCGGCGAGCCGATCATCCGTAACGTCAAAGAGGTAGATCGACTTATTGCTCGGGAAGTAGCAGCCGAGCACCCCGAAGTTTTCTTCGACGTTCGAGCACGTGCTGTTGAAGGTGGGGTTCGTCTGAATCGTCGGCTGGCTTGCGTAAAACAAGAACTTGCCCTCGTCGGACATTCCGGCCTCACCGACATACTTCTCAACGCTCGATGACGGTTCGAACTGCCACACGGCGAACTGATCAGCGATGCGCTGCTGATTAGTGAGTACCCACACTCCGCTAGCGATGACGGCAACATTGAGCATGACCGCGAGGGCAATCGCAATTGCCCGGGACACGGTCATGGGGGAACGGCGATCGCGCTCGCGCAATATCGGCGAATTATCCTCAGTACTCACGAAACAACTCTAACTGAGCCGCGGGTAAGAGAACGAACCTGCTGTGGTTCTAGAGGCGGCTCCATGCTTCGGTGAGAACCGAACGCAGGATCGATTCTATCTCGTCAAATTCGGCTGGACCGATCGTTAGCGGCGGTGCCAGCTGAATCACAGGATCCCCTCGATCGTCAGCACGGCAGTAGAGCCCGGCATCATAGAGAGCCTTGGAGAGGAAACCACGCAGAAGGCGCTCGGACTCATCATCGTTAAAGGTCTCTTTCGTCGCCTTGTCCTTGACGAGCTCAATGCCAAAGAAGTACCCATCGCCCCGCACATCACCAACGATTGGTAGGTCGAGCAAACGTTCAAGAGCCGCACGGAATTTCGGGGAGTTTTCCCGAACATGCTCGTTGATTTTCTCTTCTTCAAAGATGTCAAGGTTCTCGAGAGCGACAGCGGCCGACACAGGGTGCCCGCCGAAGGTGTACCCGTGATAGAAAGTCGTCGCGCCGTGCTTGAAGGGCTCATAAACGCGGTCTGACACGATCGTCGCGCCGATCGGGGAGTACCCGCTCGTCATGCCCTTCGCGCACGTAATCATGTCAGGAATGTAGTCATAGGCGTCACACGCAAACATGTGGCCAAGGCGCCCGAATGCACAAATGACTTCATCGCTTACCAGCAGCACGTCATACTCATCACAAATCTCGCGCACTCGCGTGAAGTAGCCGGGCGGCGGTGGGAAACATCCGCCCGAGTTCTGCACCGGTTCTAAGAAGACGGCTGCGACGGTTTCGGGGCCCTCAAAGAGAATCATCTCCTCGATACGGTTGGCTGCCCACAGCCCGAACTCTTCTTCCGTGCCATGGAAACCCATTTCCTCGGCACGGTAATAGTTGGTGTTCGGCACGCGAAAGCCACCAGGAACGAGCGGCTCAAACATCTCTTTCATGCCGGGGATTCCCGTGATCGTGAGTGCACCCTGAGGTGTGCCGTGATAGGCCACTGCCCGCGAAATCACCTTGTGTTTAGTGTGGCGTCCCTGAAGTTTCCAGTACTGCTTCGCCAACTTGAACGCCGTCTCTACGGCCTCGCCGCCGCCGGTAGAGAAAAATACCCGGTTGAGGTCGCCAGGCGCATAGCCTGCCAAACGGTCAGCAAGCTCGATGGCTTTCGGATGGGCGTACGACCACAGCGGGAAGAACGCGAGTTCTTCTGCCTGCTTAGCGGCAACCTCGGCCAAGCGCTTGCGGCCGTGACCAGCATTGACCACAAAGAGCCCGCTCAGTCCATCGAAGTACTTTTTGCCTGCAGTGTCATAAATGTGATGGCCTTCGCCGCGCACAATAATGGGCACGCCGTGACCGTCTTCCATCACCGATTGGCGAGAGAAGTGCATCCACAGGTGATCCTTAGCTTTTTGCTGCAGATCGGCTTCGTCGAACTCTGGCATGGCAGACACTTTCTTGAGGAGAATGGGGGCGCCGTTTAGCGCGTGCCCCAGTTATAGAACTGCTTGTGGAGACGCAAGTAGACGAAGGTCTCCGTAGAGCGAACGCCCTGAATTCCGCGGATGTCGCGGTTCAGAAGATCAATAAGGTCATCGTCGTTTTCGCAGACGACTTCGACAAGGAGGTCAAAGCTGCCCGCGGTGAGCACGACGTAGTCAACTGACGGAAGCTTACCGATTTGTTCGGCGACAGAGGTCGTGTCTCCTGATACCTGGATGCCGATCATTGCCTGGCGAAAGAAACCAAGTTGCATGGGATCAGTAACAGCAACGACCTGCATGACACCCGAGTCGGTGAGTTTCTGCACACGTTGCCGAACAGCTGCTTCGCTGAGACCGACCGCCTTGCCGATGTCGGCATAGGAGCGGCGCCCATCGTTCTGCAGTTGCTCGATGATCGCCTTTGAGACATCGTCGAGGTGCACAGGTTTGGCCGCAGAACTGCGAGACGAGGTGCTCATTGCTCGATTTTGTCAGTTGAAACCCTCTTCTGCAAGTGATTCCGTATCAAAATAGTCGTTTCACAGCGGAAATCGTCAGTTCAGCAGTGGATTACTGACGACGCGGTAGGTATCTTGGTGGCATGAGCACTTCTGAGATCCAAAACTTCATCAATGGCGAGTATGTTGCCGCCACCACCGAGAACAGTTTCGATGTGGTCGACCCGGCAACGGAGAAGAGCTACGCCACCTCACCAATATCGTCAGCCGCCGATGTTGATGCAGCCTACGGCGCTGCGGCGCGAGCATTCGAGACGTGGGGCGAGACCACGCCGTCAGAGCGTCAACTAGCCCTGTTCCGCATCGCTGATGCGATGGAAGCTCGAGCCGAAGAATTCGCCGATCTGGAATCACGAGACACCGGCAAACCGCGCAACAGTTTGGTGGCCGATGAAATCCTGCTCTCCGTCGATCAAATCAGATTCTTCGCGGGGGAGGCACGGCACCTTTCGGGTATGGCCTCCGGCGAATACCTGAAAGACCACACATCATCGATTCGTCGCGAACCTATCGGCGTTATCGGTCAAGTTGCCCCGTGGAACTACCCGCTCAATATGGCCGTGTGGAAAGTTGCGCCAGCTATTGCCGCTGGCAACACCACCGTCCTGAAGCCGAGCGACACGACCCCGTCATCAACGCTGCTCTTTGCAGAAGTCGCCTCCGAGTTTCTCCCAGCAGGCGTATTCAACGTACTCACGGGCGATCGCACAACGGGCGGCCTCATGATCGACCACAAGACACCGCAAATGGTTTCCATCACCGGGTCGGTTCGGGCCGGTATGGAGGTCGCTAAGGCGGCATCCGTTGATCTCAAGAGGGTTCATCTAGAACTTGGCGGTAAGGCCCCGGTTGTGGTCTTCAACGATGCAGACATCCCTGCGGCGGTAGCAGGAATCGGTGCCGCCGGATACTTCAATGCTGGTCAAGATTGCACGGCGGCAACGCGCCTGATCGTGCAGGAGGACGTGCATGATGAATTTGTCGCTGAGCTGGTGAAGTGGACACGAGAAAACGCCAAGACAGGAGCGCCAGACGAAGACGTGTACTTCGGAGCCGTGAACAACGCGAATCAGCTTGCGCAGGTCTCCCGCGTAGTTGATGAGTTGCCATCCCATGCTCAGATTGAGCTAGGCGGGCATCGTCAAGGTGAGCGTGGCTACTTCTATGAAGCGACCATCATCTCCGGGCTTCAGCAACATGACTCTGCCGTGCAAAACGAAATCTTTGGGCCGGTCATCACCGTTCAGAAGTTCACTGATGAAGACCAAGCGCTCGAATGGGCGAACGATGTCAACTACGGGCTCGCGTCAAGCGTGTGGACTCGCGATCACGGCCGCGCGATGCGCTTCGCGAAGCATTTGGACTTCGGATGCGTGTGGATCAACACCCACATCCCGATCGTCGCCGAAATGCCTCATGGCGGATTCAAGCACTCTGGGTACGGAAAGGACCTCTCAAGCTATGGCTTTGAGGATTACACCCGCATCAAGCACGTCATGAGTTTTATCGGAAAAGCGTGACGTTCTCCCACGAGAAATCGTCAAGCGAGCCTAAACTTACGGGGTGAAGCAAGACTTCGACGACACGATTACTGCGGGCCAGCGTCCCGTCGTGCAGCCGACTGAGCCCGACCTCGATGACACGATCATTCTTTCGTCCAGAAAACGGCCGGTAGTAGTGCAGCCGTATATTCGGCCAGGCGCTGGTGCTGCGCCCTCCGCTGGCCGGGCCGCAGCCTCGCCAACCGCACAAGTTCCTGCACGCCTGCCGACGCGGGTCAGGGCCCAACCGGTGACTCGTTCACGTCCCACTGCCGCGAATACGCCCGAGACATCCGCACTGTATTACCGAGTGCAAATTGACGGCGCAGCAGGTGCCCACAATCTTGAGCATCCGTGTGTGTTTGGCCGCGACCCTAGGCCCCCACGCGTCGTTCGCGGCGTCGGGCCTAGGCTTATCGCGGTGAACTCGCCAACACGAGAAGTGTCAGAAACCCATGTAGAGATACGTCAGTTGGGTTCATCAGTTATCGTGACAGATCTTCGATCTACCAACGGGTCCGTTGTTCAAGTTCCCGGCAATGCCGCGAAAAAACTTCGGCAGGGTGAGTCGGTAGTCGTAACTGCCGGCACGCTAGTGGATATTGGAGACGGAAACATTATTCGGATTCTGCCGCGGCGGCGTCTGGAGTAAAGCAAGCAGGAAGGTGGCCGTGACCGAAATCGGCGGCAACAATTCACGGCACACGATCGCATTGCCAGGGCGAGAAGACCAGACGTTTACGTTTGCGTGGGCTGCAGGCACTCATACTGGACATCGGCGTGCCGCAAATGAGGACAGTTATGTCGCTCGGGCACCGATGTTCGCGGTTGCTGATGGCATGGGCGGACATTCGGCTGGTGACCTCGCTAGCGCTGCCGTCGTCGAGCGCCTCGATGACGCCATCACGGGAGACTTCTTGCCTGCGCGTTCGGTGGAACGTGCACTTGAGCGCGCCACTGACTACATCGGGTTGATCGCTCAGGACAGCGAACTTGGCGTCGGCACTACCGTCACCGGTGTTGTGCTCACTGAGCATCACGAGTCGGTGGCCTTCGCAGTTTTCAATGTTGGTGACAGTCGGGTTTATTCCTTCGAAGATGACGTGCTCACCCAGATCACCCGAGATCACTCTGTAGTTCAAGATCTTGTGGATGCTGGACTCATCACTCGTGACGAAGCTGACGATCACCCAGACGCCAACATCATCACACGGGCGATCGGCTTCAACGCGGCGCCATCGCCAGATTTTTGGATGCTGCCGATCCACCGGGGACAACGACTGCTCATCTGTTCTGATGGACTCACTCGCGAGGTGCCGGAGGATGAACTTTCGCGTCAACTGGCCGAACGCACTGACCCGGCACAAACCGTGTCAACTTTGATCGCAGCAGCACTCGACAGTGGTGGTCGTGACAACATCACCGCGATCATCCTCGATGTACTAGAAGTACCTACAGTGGACTAGGCGGTAGGTCCTCCATACTGGGGACAGACTCTCTGACCCCAAACAAGGGGCAGAATCCGGATATTGAGCTAATTGCTCACTTAGAATGGTCGAACTCGTCGACATGTTAGGGGTGTGCTGTGGCTCGAAGACTGCCATCAGAGCCCCCTGCGCTGCCGGGGTTTTCCCACGTCCACGTTCTTGGTTCCGGCGGATTCGCTGACGTATTTCTTTATGAGCAGAACATGCCACGACGTCAGGTCGCTGTCAAGGTGATGCTGAGTGAAGTTGTCAACGACCAAGTTCGACAAATGTTTCAGGCCGAAGCGAATCTTATGGCGCAGCTCAGCGCCCACCCGTCGATCCTCACGGTCTATCAGGCGAGCGTCTCTTCCGATGGCCGACCGTACTTGGTGATGGAACTTTGCTCATCGACTTTGAGTCAGCGCTACCGGGCCGAGCGCTTGCCAGTTCCCGAGGTGCTGCGCATCGCTATCAAGATCGGCAGCGCGATTGAAACAGCTCATCGCGCCGGCGTTCTTCACCGTGACATCAAGCCATCGAACATCCTGACGACCGCCTACGGGCATCCGGTGCTCTCTGACTTCGGAATCGCAGCGACCCTCAGCGAATCCGAAAATCTTGAAGCCGTCGGAATGTCGATTCCGTGGTCCGCACCAGAAGTCTTGATGGATGAGACTGCTGGCACTATTGAGTCTGAACTGTGGTCGTACGCTGCGACTGTTTATTCCCTCTTGGCCGGTCGTTCGCCGTTCGAAGTACCGGGCGAGTCGAATAAGTCGACGGACTTGATTTCGAGAATCAACCGAGCCAAGCCTCGCACGACCGGTCGTGGCGACGTTCCCGAGAGCCTTGAGCGTGCGTTGAATCGTGCGATGTCGCGCAAGCCGGAATCTCGCCAAGGCAGTGTGCTTGAGCTTGTGCACGAGCTCCAAGCGGTGGAGTCGGAACTCGGCCTTTCGCAAACTCCGATCGAAGTTGCTATGGATGACTGGGCACTCGCGACCGTTGCAGAGTTGGAAGACCGCACTCGAGTTCGTCCAGGTCAGGCTTTGCCGGTTTCGTCATCTCAACGCCGAAAGCGTCGTCGTCCGGCAGCGATCGATGACAGTTTCGGTTCTTTCGACAGCGAGGCCGTCGATGAAAAAGCGGGAAGACGAAAGACTGGCTCGAACCCGCCACCTCGCGGCTACCGCATGCAGGCCATCGCGTGGGTCGGAGTAATTGTTGCCGCACTTGTTGTGGTGCTGGGGGCAACTGTGACGTTCACCCAGTTGCAGTCACAGTCGAGTGGCATTCCTGTTGTTAGCGATATCAGCGCGACAATATCGAGCGATGTTGTGGAATTTTCTTGGAAAGATCCCGGACTCGAAGCGGGTGATTCGTACCAAATCACCACGACCGACGGTCAACCGCCGGTGCAACAACGGGAGCCGAGTTTCGTCGTCGATGCGGAATCAGGCGAGAACGTCTGCATTTCTGTGACAGTGACGCGCGACGGAAAGTCTGGGTCATCGAGTGCTCAGAAGTGCGCGGTGTTGCCATGACGCCAGTAAAAGTAGGCGGTGACGATGGCTAAGCTGTGGCGCGGAGCGCGCCGCTCCACTGTTGTTGGTGCGGTAGCCATCTCTGCGATCGTTGCGTTGATCGCAACGATCGCCGTTGTGTCGACGGGTTACACAGCACAGCGCGTTGATCTTGCCGACGGTGCTGTGTGGGTTGCCAACAACCAGCAGCAGGCTATTGGCCGCGCAAGTACAGAAGTGCTCGAAATCAACTCGGTGGTGAACGCTCAAAGCGCTGACCTTGAGGTTGTTCAGCACGGGGAGAACGTGCTGCTATTCGATCGCTCTGAGAGCGCGATCGATGTGGTTGATCCCGCGCTTTCAGAGGTAGCCGAGAGTATTGCGCTCCCGCCAAACCAACCCGAGGTCTTCTTCGCAGGGAAAAACGTCGTTGTGCTTGAACATGGCACCGGCGAAGTATGGATCCGCTCTTACGACGACTTCCTCAATTTCGATGCTGAGTCTGTCGCGTCGCTGAGCCTCGGTGCCGACGCGATTGTCAGCGTTGACGAAGTCGGATTGCTTTTCGCTTTCTCCCCGTCGACAAGTCAGCTTTTTCGGGTGAACGCCGCGATCTCCGACACCGCAGAATCGAGCGTTACCCTCGACCTCGACACCACTGCGGAACTCAGCATTACCTCTGTTGCCGGCCAGTGGGCAATTCTCGATGCGGATGCTCAACTGCTCTATATGGACGGCAGGACGGTCGACCTCACTGGCCTTATTGATGGTGGCAATGGCCCGATCCTCCAGCTCCCATCCACCGGGGGAGAGCGAGTGCTCATCGGCTATAGCGATGGGGTTCTTAGCGTTCCGCTCAGTGGGGCCGCCGCCGTTGGCTTGGCAACTGGCCAGTCAGGGTTGGCCTCGGCACCGCTTCGGATTGGTGATTGCGAGTTCGCCGCTTGGACGAGCGGCGAGAACTGGCGACGCTGTCCAACGGATGCCGGTGATGGTGTGATGCTGCAATTGGCCGAGATGCAAGCCAACGCGCAGTTGTCATATTCCGTTAATGGCACGCGCGCGGTTCTCAATGATCGACTCAGCGGACGCACCTGGGCCATTCAGGATGATGGCGAGCTCATCAATAACTGGAACGAACTCATCACGACAGATGAGGAAGAACCTGAAGTTGAACAAAATCTTCTCGATCTCGAACCCGAAGTCGACAAGGTGCAGCAACCACCCGTTGCCGTTGACGACGCGTTCGGGGCTCGCCCCGGTCGCGCAACAGTTCTTCCGGTGCTACTGAATGACTATGACGCAAACGGCGACGTCCTCGTTGTCGAAGAACTGCCGACGATTAGCGCAAGTGTAGGTCGCATCGACCGAATCAATGAACGCCAGCAGATTCAACTTACGCTCGAGCCAAGTGCGAGCGGCCAAGTTAGTTTCAGCTACACCATCAGTGATGGTCGCGGTGGTACAGCGACAGCAACCGTGGTCGTCGACATTCGCCCAGATTCTGAAAACTCGCCGCCGCAGCAGGTGCGGGCGACGAAGTTCACCGTTCAAACCAGCGGACGAATTACCGAACAAGTGCTTGGCGACTGGGTTGATCCCGATGGTGATCCGTTTTATCTGACGAGCGCGGCAGTCGCGGTTCCCGACACTGTGAGCTACAAGCCAGGCGGAGACGTTATTTTCTCTGACTCCGGCGCTGGCGGCGAACTCAAAATCGTCACTCTCGTCGTTTCAGATGGCGACGCCGAAAGCTCGGGTAGCATTTCCGTTTCGGTCAAATCGCCCGGGGAAGTTCCGATCGAAGCCGATCCTTTTGTCGTACTGGCGTATGCGGGCAAAGAAGTCACGGTCTCACCGCTGGCTCATGTTCGCGGTGGCAACGGAAACATCCGCCTCAATAGCGTTCCAGCCAAGACTGGTGCTCAAGTCTTGCCCAGCTACGAGACGGGCACCTTCCGGTTCAAGAGCGATGAGATTCGCAGCCACAATCTTGAGTACGTTGTCACAGACGGAAACCTGACGTTTACGGCAATCGTACGAATCGATGTCGTTGCACCACCAGACGCGAACACGACACCGATTACGGTACCCAAGACGATTTTCGTGCAGACACTGCAGAACGAACGAATCGATGTTGCGGGCACTGACGTTGACCCCGCCGGCGGAGTGCTTCTCGTCACAGAAATCATGAATCTGCCCGCCGGCTCTGGCGTACGCGCCGAAGTCTTGGAACAGCGACTCGTGCGTGTCAGCTTGGAAGCTCCACTCGACGACGGTCCAGTGAGTTTCAATTACCGCATTAGTAACGGCCTTGCGGACGCCATTGGCGTTATTACTGTTGTTGAAATTCCCGCCCCGTCGCGGCTGCAAGCTCCGATCGCGAACGATGATTCCGTTACCGTTCGCGTGGGTCAAGCTGTCGACATTCGGGTACTCCACAACGACGAACACCCTGATGGACTCGAACTGACTCTCGTGCCCAAGCTTGCTCAGGACCTCCCTGAGGATTCCGGGCTCCTGTTCGCCTCCGGCCAAGTTCTTCGCTACCTTGCGCCCGACCGCACCGGAAACTTCACCGCCGCCTATCAAGTCGCTGGTCCCGATGGTCAGTCAGCAACCGCGATTGTGCGCATTGCCGTTCGTGAACTCGACCCGGCAAGCAACAACCCGCCAGTTCCCCCGACGGTTACTGCTCGCGTTCTTGCTGGAGACACCGTGCGAGTGCAAATCCCGTTGACGTCAGCAGACCCCGATGGTGACTCCGTTCAGTTGCTGGGTCAAGCAACCAACCCCAGCAAGGGCGCGGTCATTGAAGTCGATTCGAATACCTTTGTTTACCAAGCCGGAGAGTACTCCGCCGGAACAGACACCTTTAGCTACACGCTCATTGATTCGCTGGGTGCGCGAGCGAACGGCGAAATCAATATCGGTATCAGCCCACGAATCGATGGTGCGCGGAACCCCGTGGCAATCATCGATGAGGTCACTGTCAAGCCGGGTATTACAGTCTCAGTTCAGGTCCTTGCTAACGACTCCGACCCTGATGGTAGTCCGCTGTCTGTCGTGTCTGTCGAACCGAACGATCCTGCAACCGTTGCTGAAATCGACGGTGACGTCGTCAATGTGACTCCGCCAGAAGAACCAGGCGACTACGGAATCATCTATGTCATCGAGAACGAAACGGGCGGTTCGAGCCAGAACTTCATCCGCGTCACAGTCGACCCAGAAGCCAAACCTGCCTACCCGATAGCGACGGATAGTGTTCTCACACTGTCAGACGTGCTCGACCGCAATCGGGTAACGGTCGATGTGCTCGGTGACGTGTTCTTTGCGGATGGTGACCCTCGCACGCTATCGCTGGCAATCTACACAGGCTTCGGCGATGTCGCACGAGTGACCTCTGACAAAAAGATCGAAATTTCTGTTGAGGATGCCGGACAGATCATCCCGTTCCGCGTCACCAACCCGGCAGACCCCGAAGCCTTCAGCTACGCCTTCATCAAAGTGCCCGGGTACAACGACGCCTTGCCCCAGATCGATCGCCGAGCCAAAAAGTTGAGCGTCAATAGTGAGAGCACGCTAGTTATCGATCTCAACGACTACATCATTGCGGTCGGGGAGAAGCCGGTTCGACTCACCGACTCCAGTACGGTCCTGGCGACCCACAGCGATGGCACGAGCCTCGTGCGCGACGAAGACACTCTTGTTTACACGTCGGCAGAAAAGTACTTTGGTCCAGCATCCATTTCGTTTGAGGTCACGGACGGCACGTCAGCGACCGACCCTGAAGGCCGCAAAGCAATCTTGGTGCTGCCGATCGACGTGCTCCCTCGAGACAACCAAGCTCCAGTTTTCGGCGGCGCTGTAATTGATTTTGAACCGGGCCAGGAGAAGGAGATCGATCTCCTCAAGCTGACGAACTACCCCTACCCTGACGACCTGGACGAACTCGCCTACTCCGTGTTGAGCCCACTCCCTGAGGGCTTCACTTATTCGCTTGAGGGCACGACGTTGATTCTTCGTGCGAACAACAGCGCGTTTAAGGGAACTCGGACGTCGATCTCGCTCGGAGTCAAGGACGACCTCTCTGAGGGTAAATCCGGGCGTATCGAGCTCAATGTAGTTCCTTCAACTCGCCCGCTGGCAAGCCCAGCGCCAGACTCTGCAATTGCTCAACGCGGTCAGACCACGGTCGTCGACGTACTAGCCAACGACGCGTCGACCAATCCGTTCCCCGGTGCACCATTGCGGGTTATCGATATTCGCGGGCTCGGTGGCGGAGCGATCCCCGCCGGATTGACGATCGTGCCGAGCAGCGATAAGAGCACGTTGACCGTTACCGTTTCGGCTGACGCAGTGCCCGGCGACGTGAATCTTCAGTATCGGGTTGCTGACGCGACCAACGATGTGTCTCGCTACGTGTGGGGAACAGTGACGGTCTCCGTTCAGGATCGACCTGATCCGGTCTCCAACCTGGGGCCAAGCGGCTTCGGGGACAAGACCATCATGATGCGCTGGAACGCCGGTCCGTCTAACAATTCGGCCATTACGTCGTATCGGGTGACCACGAAAGTCGGCACCGTCGTTGCGAACACGACGGAGTGTGCCGGCACAACGTGTGCAATCGCCACCGCAGGCAACGGCCCGACTAACGCGGTCAAAGTTACGGTGGTCGCTATTAACGCGATCGGAGAATCCGACCCCGTAACGCTTGCAGACGCTGTCTGGTCTGACATCATCCCCGTAGCCCCCACTGCATTGAGTGCAGCCCCTCTTGACCACGGTCTGCGACTGACCTGGAATGCGGTGCCCACACCGAGCGGTGGTTCACCAGTGGACCGTTACCGCGTTGTCGTTGGTGGATTCGAGACCTCGCTCGGGTTGACGCAATGCGACAGCACCACGTGCACCTGGGATACTCCAGCGACGTGGGTACTCGACAACGGTGTCGCCGTTACCTATACAGTCAGCCCGCGGAACGCCGCCTACACGGCGCTATCGGTGTGGAATACCAGCGAGCCGCGCAGCGCAGTACCCGCTGGCCCACCGATCGCACTTGCTGCTCCCGTTGCGAGCGTTGTCAACGACAGCACAGCCAATCTGACGTGGGCGGGAGCATTTAGCGAGAATGGTCGCCCCGTTACCGAGTACACCGCCGCTGCCTATACCGGGACAGCTCCTACCTGTGCTGCTGACGGATCGATCGCTCGCAACGGTGCCAAGCTTTCGGCGGCCGCCAGCGGTACGTCGACAACGTTTACCGGGCTAGCCCCCAATCGCACGTACACAATGCTTGTGTTTGCTTACAACGGGCAAGGCTGCACCGTATCTCCAACAGTGATTGCGCACACCCCTCCCGCTGTCGTGACCGCGCTCAATACGGCAGGACCGGTGGCAAACGGCAACCGATTCGACTTCACCGTCAACGGTGGAATGATGGGCAGCGACGCGCTGACAAGCGACTACACGCTCTACTACCGTCTCAGCGGTGGCAGCGTTCCCGGCACAATTTTTGGACCAGTTGCGCTCGGCTCGTTCCTCACGGCCGACGGTGGTCAACAGTATGGAACCTACGTTTCAGTTGAAGTGCGCGCGTGCCGAAGCTACGGATCGGGCCCGATCTGCCAGCCGACCTGGTCAACACCATTCCCGCTCGGAGTTCCCGTAAACCCCTCAGTGGCAAGCCTCACGTTCACGTCTGACAATGACGTACTTAACCAGAGCGGAACCTTCACGTGGCTCGATTGGCCCACCGGCACCTACGAGGCTGTGCAGTATCGCTGTGGAGGCGCAACGCTTGATGCTTGGCAGACAGCCAACACCAGCACGCCCGGCGGCAGCTGCCACGCGGACGTGGCCCTACTGGCAACCCCAACACTTGTCGTCCGCGTCATCGCCAACGGTGGCCAAACCTACGACAGAACGTATAACGGATTCGATTATGACTAGAGGTGCGGTATGAGCATGACTCCCGATGAAGCTGCATGGTTCGCAGAGAGTTTCAACAGGCTCGTCACGAATGTCGAGCAAATCCTGCTCGGAAAGACGTTTGTGGTGCGCCTCGGATTCACTGCGCTGCTGAGCGAGGGGCACCTGCTGCTTGAGGACTACCCCGGCACAGGAAAGACCTCGTTTGCTCGCGCGATAGCGCAAAGCGTGTCAGGAACCACGAACCGCATCCAGTTCACCCCAGACCTACTGCCGGGTGACATCACCGGAGTCAGTATCTACGATCAGCGGGACAACGAGTTTGAGTTCCACCCCGGACCAATCTTTGCCAATATTGTTCTTGCCGATGAGATCAACCGTGCGAGCCCCAAAACTCAAGCTGCGCTGCTAGAAGTGATGGAAGAAGGGCAAGTAACCGTAGACGGAATTTCACACCCCGTTGGCGCGCCCTTCATGGTGATTGCTACTCAAAACCCCATCGAGCAAGCGGGTACCTACCGTCTACCCGAAGCACAACTGGATCGCTTTCTGATGAAAGCTTCGATCGGCTACCCAGACCGGGCATCCACCCTTCGTATCCTTGATGGTGCCGGCGTGGCCGCGCACTCCGTGACCATTGACCCTGTCGTCAGCGCTGAGCTTGTTGTTGAAATGGCTCAGCTCGCTCGCACTGTTCATGTCGACCCGACAATAAATGACTACGTAAGCCGGCTAGTTGAAGCGACTCGCAGCGCAACTGAAGTTCGACTTGGCGTGAGTGTCCGTGGAGCGCTCGCGCTGATGCGCGCAGCCAAGACCCTGGCGGCCTCCAACGGTCGGCACTATGTCGTTCCCGATGACGTGAAAGCACTTGCCGAGCCCGTACTTGCGCACCGACTGGTGATCGATGCCGAAGCAGAGTTTGAAGGTGTAACCGCCTCGAGTGTTATCGCCCAGATTCTGATTGAGAATCCTCCACCCACTGAACGGCAAGCCGTGTGAGTTCGATTTTCTCGCGCCAGGCTAAAAGAGAGCCCCGTCAACAACCCGCAGCGGAACATCAGGATCCGAGCGGCGAACGAGCGCGCTCTGACGCAGACTTCCCGACTGCAATCCGGGGACTCGACAACGCACGAACTCGAATTGTCGGGTACCGCACGGGGTTTCTCGCTGACCTAATCGTTGCCATCGTGCGTTTCGTTGGCCTCGCGCGCACCATGATCTCTCGCTACGCGGCGAGAGTCACGTCAGTCGTGACTCCGCTCGGCTGGGTGATTCTTGCCCTCATCCCTCTGAGCCTGATCGTTGGTTACTCGATAGCGTGGGTCGAACTCGTTATTGCGGGCTACGCATTCATCGCTGTATCGCTGATGGCGGCCATTTATCTCTTTGGGCGAAGCCAGCTCGCAATCAGCCTTCACGTGGATCGACGGCGTGTGGTTGTCGGGGAGGCTGCAAGCGGCGAGGTTCGCGGGGTCAACGAGAGTAAGCGACGCAGCCTCGGAGTTGTCGCTGAAATTCCGGTCGCTCAGACCTTTGCCGAGGCAGTGCTTCCGAGCATCCGGCCCGGCGGTTCGGCAACGCACGATTTTCCCATCCCTACTCATCGTCGAGGCGTTATATCAGTCGGCCCCGTACGAACAGTGCGCGCTGACCCGATAGGGCTTGTACGCCGCGAGCTCGTGTGGACTGAGTCCGCGGAAGTCTTCGTTCACCCGCGCACCATCAGTATCCCCAGTGTCAGCACTGGTCTGATCCGCGACCTTGAAGGAAACCCCACCAAGGATCTAGCAAATAACGACATTTCTTTTCATGCGCTCCGCGAATACCTTCCGGGTGACGAGCGGCGCAACATCCACTGGAAAACCACTGCGCGAACCGGCCGGTATATGGTTCGTCAGTTTGAGGAGACCCGCCGCAGTCATTTGGTGATCGCGTTAAGCTTGGCGACTGCCGACTTTGCGAGCGAATATGAATTCGAGATGGCGGTGAGCGTTGCCGGATCTCTGGGCGCGCAAGCTATTCGCGATGCCAGAACGGTAACGGTAGTTGCTAGCGCGCAAACACCGCAGTTTGCCAAACGGAAGATTTTCGCCGTACGAGCCCTTTCCACTTTGACCGGGACCCGACTCCTCGACGACCTCACTCGCGTGCAGAATGCAGAAACGGCTCTTCGAATTGTGGATGTCGCACGCGTTACGTCTGAGCAGACGAGCGGTGTTTCGGTCGCGTTTCTTATTTGCGGTTCACCCGTGACCTCGCAGCAACTGCGCGCTGCATCAACAAAATTCGCCGCGAACGTGGAAGTGGTTGCCATTGTGTGTGACCCGGAAACAGTTCCTGGTTTGCGCAGGGTCGCCGGACTGAGCGTTCTCACGATCGGCTACCTCGAGGATCTTAAACGAGCCCTCGCGCGATCGGCGGCAGTATGAGGCGCACACTGTCACGTTCCTTCTTCCTTGTCAGCGGCGGACTGCTCTGGCTGGCAATTGTTCTCGCTGCGGCCGCGCTGTGGCCGATCTACCGCAGCCCCGCCGTGATCATTCTCATCGCCGTGAGTGTGATCGTCGGCTCCATTGTGGCCGTCGTTTCGCTCTGGAGAAAATGGTCATTCGTGACGACAACGCTTGTCACGTTTGTTGCATTTCTGGTGATCGGAGTTCCTATTGCGGTTCCATCCGAGGCGCAATATACAGTGTTGCCGACGCTCGGCGGACTTATCGATCTCGTTCTCGGTGTTGCTCTCGGGTGGAAGCAACTTCTGACAATTTCCCTTCCCGTTGGCAGCTATCAAGCGTTGCTCGTACCAGCCCTCGTGCTTGTCCTCACCGCCACAGTCGCTGCGCTCAGCATCGCCTATCGCACCAGAAGCCCAGAACTTTCAGTAATCCCACCAATCGCGTTGTTCTTGTCGGCAGTGGCGTTTGGCCCCACCTACCCCGATCGACCGGCAACATTGGCAATCGCCCTATTGGTCGTCATTGCGCTCGCGCTGGTGTGGTTTCGCTGGCGACGTCGACGCGACACCGTCAATGCTCTTGAAGCCGCGATGGATACCGCTGGTGTAGCTCGACGCAAGCGAGAGTTTGGCTTTGCTGGTGCGCGAACAGTAATCAGTGCGGTCATGATTTTGGCGATCGCGACAAGTGCCGCAGTCGCTTTTGCCAACGCTGTGCCTCCCGTGAACGATCGCTCCGTGCTTCGCACGGCGATAGTTGAGCCTTTTGATCCGCGAGATTACGTGAGCCCGCTTTCTGGTTTTCGGCGCTATTGGCAGCCAACAACAGCCAACTCTGTGCTTTTCGAAGTGTCGGGTGTCCCATTGGGAACTCGAGTCAGGCTTGCCACACTTGATAGCTACGATGGGGTTGTTTACGCGGTAGGTAGCGGTCGCGTCACGAGCGCTTCCGGATCATTTGCTCGTGTGCCTTCTCGCTTTGACCAGTCTGAAGTCGAAGGAAGTCCGGCCCAGATGGCAATCACTATTGCCGCATATTCAGGAGTTTGGGTGCCGACCGTTGGCCTGTTTGAAGAGGTTGACTTCGGTGGAGATCGAGCCGCGGATTTGCGCGACTCGTTCTACTACAACAAAGTTTCCGGCACTGCAGCGGTGACCGAGCGACTCGAGCGTGGCGATAGCTACACCCTTGAAGGCGTTGTCCCCGTCCAACCCACGGATGACGAAATTTCGACACTTACGCCTGGTGCAGCTGAAGTTCCTCCCATCGGAGTCTCGCCAGACGAACTCACGGAAAAACTCGACCAGTACGTGCGTGGGATCACCGTGCCAGGCGAGCGTCTCGCCGCCATGCTTGCCGGCCTGGCAGCTGACGGCTACATCAGTCACGGTGTCGGTGTAGACGAACCGGCTAGCAGATCTGGTCACTCAGCAGATCGAATTGCTGAGCTGTTTACTGAGCAGCGAATGATCGGTGATGGAGAGCAGTATGCGGTTGCGGCATCCATCATGGCAAACGAGTTGGGGTTCCCCGCCCGAATAGTGCTCGGGTTCGTCACTTCAGACCAGCAGATTCGCGGCAATGACGTGAGCGCCTGGATCGAAGTCAATACCGAAGAATATGGCTGGGTCACGCTTGACCCCAATCCACCATTGCGTGAGATTCCGGACGAAGATCCGGATGACACTGCGCAGGTTGCTCGCCCCCAAACAGTCGTGCAACCTCCGGAAATCGAATCGGACACGCTCAACCGCCAGTCAAACCCGGATAGTGAGCAGGCGCTGCAACCTGACCTTGATCCTGTGCTGCAGGCGATCCTCGCGGTTCTCCGCGCTGTCGGTTGGACGTTGCTCGTGCTCCTCGTGATCGCTGCCCCATTCTTGCTTATTGTCGCCGCGAAACTGCGTCGACGGATATTGCGCCGACGCGCAGATTCCGCCCTCGACCAGATCAGCGGTGGTTGGCAAGAGTTTGAAGACTCCCTCCTTGACCACGGCTACACGCCACCACCGTCAGGAACCCGAACGGAGGTCGCTGCGATAGTGCAAGTACCAGCCGCGTATGACCTTGCGGTGCATGCCGACCGCGTAATTTTCTCCGGAGCTGATCCGAAGTCAGACGAGGTCGATGCGTTCTGGACGAACGTCACCGATCTCGAAAATCAGCTTCACACTGGACTGTCGCGTTGGGCGCGGTTCACGACCAAAATATCACTGCGATCGCTCGGTGGTTATAGTGTCACAAGTCTGTTTAAGCGATAGAGGACTACCCGATGATCTGTTCTTTCTGCGCGACGCAACTGCCCGCCGATGCTGTTTACTGTGCCGAGTGCGGGCGGCCCGCGATGTCGCGGCGCGCCCGCCGCAGCGCTGATGCTGCTCCCAAACGCTCACAATCCGCACGAGTGAAGCGCGCGGAAAAGAAGGCAAAGGCAGCGGCTTTGCTGAGCGCACGTCGCCGTCACTCGGTCGAAAGCGGCGAGAGCGCTGAGGTCGCACCGGCAGCCGCGTCTCGTGCGGTTTCACGCCCCACGATTCCGACATCGACTGCCGCCACCGCTGACATTCACGAGGTCAACACCGAAACTTCTCCGTTGGCCGACGAAACTCATCAGTTCGATGAGACCGCGCCCACAGCATCCGACACCATTGTTTTGCAGCTTGGCGAGCCACTGGTGCTCCCCAGCGCTGATGAACTCTCGGCCCACGATGTTGGCGACTTTCCCAACACTCCGACTGACGACAGCGAATTAGTTCAGCACGACGGCGCTCCCGAGGACGAGCCAGAAGACGGCCCAGAGCACGAGGTTTTGCCGTTCGACGAAGATGGTCCCTACGACGAAGTCGTTGACCCCTCAGTTCTCACTTTCGCCGCCACCATTTCCCCATCACCTGTGGTGAGCGATGTCCCGCCCGCAGCCGACGAGGGTTGGCGTGACCTTCCGGCGCCAAACCCCCAAGAAGTGGCCTGGCCGCAGTCACCCGACGCCACGGCGGACGAGGCAGCGGTGGACGCAGCAGCCGCGGACGAGGCAGTGGTGGTCAACGACGCAGCGACTGAGAATTCGCTGCAGTCCGAAACTGAGGGCGATTCTGACCACGCGCCGAAATCTGATGACGAGATCCCGATAGCTGAGATCGGCGACGCTGACGCTGCTGTAGTTAATGATGCGGGTGTTGATGCGGGTGCCGCTAAGGCTGGCGAGGCCGCTGACGGCGGCGATGTTGCTGACGATGACGGTGCGCTTGTCGATGACGATGCGCGTGGCGGAGACGATCCAACTCGTGACGTCAATGGATCGCTCGAAGAGGATCACTCTGGCGTCCGTGACAGCGATCGCGACGGGGTAGTGCTGCTTGCGGGCGACGCACCGGTGCCCGCGCCTCAATCAGAGTCTCAGCCCGAAACCGAAACCGAATCCGACGCTAAATCCGAGCCTGAGCCAGCGCAAGAGCCAGCGCCAGAGCCGCAGCCGCAGACAGGGCACGAAGAGCAAGCTGAGCCTGAGCTTCCGGCCGAGCCTGAAGCACTCGTTGAGCCAGAGCCCTTGGTCGAGCCGTCGCCCCTGCCGCGATCGGCGTTTGAACCAGATCTCAAGAATGTGGGTCGGCCTGAGGTGGCCGTTCCTGCCGCCGAGCGTTCCCCTGCAAAGCAGGTGCGCCCCCTCGGTGAAGAAACGCTCTTTACGACAGCAGATCGATTGAGGGCGTCCGCTTTTGCGCCTGTAGCATCGGAGCGCGTAGCCGATCAGCCAGCTCCCTCAACGACAGCGGTCGAGCCAGAGGCTGAGGTGACTTCGTTCAGCGCAACTGCTCCCCGGGCATCCGACAGTGTCAATGGTCCGCAGAACGAGTCAGTCGCTTCTGTCGATTCCGAAAAAGCACCGACGGCGCCACTGGCCGTGGCGGCATCGAGCGATGCAGTCTGCGCTCAATGTGGTGAAGCTCTTTCGGAATCCGATATCTTCTGCGGCTCCTGTGGTTTCGTCAAACACGGAATCGGGCCAACAGCTCGCACCGCGGTCGCACCACCACTAGACCCCTTCCCCTGGGGAAAACCAACCGCCCGCACCGGGGCAGTCGCTTCAGCGCGCAACACACTCGCTGCTAGTCACATCGACGAGGTAGCGGCACAAGACGAGACTGAACAGAATCAGAACGTTGAGCAGGCTGAACTAGCTGAGCAGGCTCAACAATCCGGGCACGCTGAGGTCGCCGAGCAGGCCGAGATCGCCGACCAAGTCATGAACGCGGGGAATCCCGAATCGGGAGACGCCCCAGAACTGCCCACAATTTCCCAGAGCGATGATGACAACGCAGACTCGCAAAACGACCACTCTGCTTCGAGCGACGAGGCACGCGACGATTCAGGCGACCCACAATTTTCGGATGCGGATTCGAGTTCCCGTGCAGCGGAAATCGGACAGTTGAATTCTGAGGCAGCGTCGGCATCCGCGCCACGTGAATCAATCGACTCCTTGGATGAGGCAGCTTCGGTTGGTGCCGTTGACGGAAGCCATAACGACTCAGCTGCCGAATTCGAGCGACTCAGCGCAGTGCCAGATTTTGCATCAAGCGATGATCAGCGCGTTGCCGAGGAGGTAAGCGCAAGCACGGATGGTAGCGGCGCATCTGAGACGGCTGGGCTCTCAGTTCTTGCACCGCCGCCGATGTCTCATCACCGAGTGGAGCTTCCCATCGCTCCGCCAACCCCGATTGCATCGCTTGCTTCCGACGACGAAGACATCGAAGACACTCGGATCGTCGAGAGAAGTCTTTCTGGCACACGTTTTGTGCTTCAGTTCAGCACGGGCGACAGCGTGATTGTGACGGGAACCGGTCTGGTTGGTCGCAATCCGATTGCAGAGCCATCAGAGAAGTTCGACATTCTTGTGCCGATTACCGACCCCAGTAAGTCCGTGTCCAAAACGCATCTTGAGTTCGGTCAAATCACTGGTGCCTTCTGGATTAGCGACCGTTACTCCGGCAACGGAACGGTCGTGCGAGAACCCGGGGGAGAACCCAAGCGGTGTGAACCCGGCAAGCGTTACCGAGTCATGCGCGGCACACGAGTTGAGATCGGCGAACAGTTCTTCATCGTTAGTTAGCGACAGAACTCACCGGCGTTCGCTTTACTCACCGTCGGTGCGGTCGAACTGGGGAGAAGCGTCCCTCACAAATCCCACAGGATGCACTCTTTCCACTACTTGGGGTGAGCGATATGAGCGGATGCTGAAGGCTGATGAACTCAGTGAGTGACCGATTCTCGCGCTACTGGCCCCCGTATTACCTTGCCTACCGCTCCACAGCCCGCAGCACCCTTTAGATTCCCGATCGTCGCTGCAACAGTTCCGATCGTGGCTTCATTGGCGATTTGGCTCATAACAGGATCCACCTTCGCATTGGTCTTCGCTGCGCTTGGCCCACTAGCGGCGACGGGAAGCTTCATTGATTCGCGGGTTTCCGCACGCAAAAAGCTGCGCGCCGAAACCGCACGATTTTCCCGGGAAGTAGCGGCGACCCAACTGTCCATTGAGGCTTACCATCGGCAGGAGCGAGGCGATCTTGTTGAGCGCACGCCACCGGCGATCGTCATGGTGAACGACGTGCAGATAGATTCCTTGCGCTGGGCGCGAGAGCCTCGCGACGTTCTGCCGGTGCACCTCGGCTACGGCACAGTTCGCAGCGACCTCGTCATTGATCGTTCCGGGTCGCACGATGCGGTGGATCCGCTTACGGACGAGCACTACCAGCACCTAGTCGATCAGGCCGCGAGTGTGCACGGTGCTCCCATCGCTGTGAATGCTCGGCTCGGCATTGCGATCTTCGGTACCGAGCCAATTGCACTATCCCTAGCCAGGGGGCTGGCCATTCAGTTAGCGCGCACGCTTTCGCCAACGACAAGCTGGGTGAGGTTGCGCGGCGTCTTTAGTTCAGAGCAATGGAGTGCACATCTTCCGCACCGAGTCTTGCGTTCAGAGAGCGGTGTCGATGATGCTGACCACGCGCACACCCGGGCAAGTGTTCACTGGGGAGTACTCGGAGATGGTGTACCCAGCGTCTCGATCAGCGTTGTCGAGAATGAGGAGCACGCACCGAGCGGGCATCGAATTATTATTCGCGCCGACGGGAGCTCGGTTGCTGTTGTCCGCCATCCGGACAAACATCAGCGGCGAAACTTTGCACCATCGTTTCTCGGTCGGGAGCAAGCATTGGCGTGGGCGCTCGCGGCACACGACATTGCCTCCCGCGACGGGTTAGCAAGCAGCGATGGTGCAGTGCCTGATTCGGTCGAGCTGAGAGGACTGTTGGGCCAGCTGGATCCTGGCTGCGAGCTGCGACCGCGTCGTACCAAGTCGCTAGCGAGTCGGCCGGCGGTGGGGGCGAACGGTCGCATCGTTGTCGATCTTGTTGCTCACGGGCCGCACGCAATTGTTGGGGGGACCACGGGAAGCGGCAAGAGCGAACTGCTCATCTCTTGGGTTCTCGCAATGGCTGCAGAATCCTCGCCGGACGATGTCACTTTCCTGCTCGTCGATTTCAAAGGTGGTTCAGCATTCGCTCACCTTTCAGAGCTTCCTCACACGGTGGGAATCATTACTGACCTCGACGCCGCCGAGGCCAGTCGAGCGTTTGTCAGCCTTCGAGCAGAATTGCAGTACCGAGAGCGTGCACTCGCCATCGCCGGGGTGAGAGATGTCGCTGAACTGGACACGCTTCCGCGCCTAGTGATTGTCGTTGATGAGTTTGCGGCGATGATGGCCGACTATCCTCAACTGCACGCCCTGTTTAGCGACATTGCTGCCCGTGGCCGGTCTCTCGGGGTGCACCTGATTTTGTGCACACAGCGCCCGTCAGGAGTGGTGCGAGATTCGCTCCTAGCTAATGCCGATCTTCGGATCTCGCTGCGGGTGAACAACGGAGCAGATAGCTCCGCCGTGATCGGTAGCGATCGCGCGGCCGAGCTGCCAACGGGAGCGAAGGGTCGCGCGTGGCTTGCTCACGGGTCCTCATCCGCCGAGCTAGCGCAGTTCGCGCTCGCGACGCCAGACGACATTCAGACAGTTGCCAAACGATGGCCAGCCACCGTAACCCCGAGACGACCATGGTGCGAGCCCCTTCCCGGCGATGTTTCGCTCGCTCGTGTTGCTGAGCGCAGTAGCTCCGCTGCGGGGAGGGCTTGGCGACAGGGGAGAGAAGAGGCCACCATCTGCTTTGGGCTCAGCGATATCCCCGAGGAGCAGCGCCAGGGCATTGCGGAATGGTCGCCGATGGCAGACGGGAATGTTCTCATTCTCGGTGGCCCAGGCAGCGGCAAGAGTGTCGCGATCGCCACAGTCGCCGCTGCGGCCGCTTCTCGCGGTGTTGCTCGCCCTGTGACGGCAGACTCTGCAGAAGCGGTCACAGGCCCACACATGGGCGAAGAGCCTTGCTTCCGCATTGAAGCCGGAGGGCTCGACGCTGCAGGATTCTGGGACACGCTTGCCGAAATTCATGCGCTACTCGATAATTCGACATCGCGCGAGCAGTCCGCGGGGGGAACGATCGTGCTCATTGATGATCTAGACGCGATAGTTTCACGGTTCGACGACGACCACCGAGCCGCAATTCTCGAGAGACTTATTCGCCTCCTCCGCGAGGGACCCGCTCACAAAATTTGGGTGGTCGCGAGCGCTCAACGTGTCACCGCAGCGCTGCAGGCCATCGCCCAACTCATGCCAAACATCCTGAGGCTCCGCTTCAGCAGTCGGCAGGAATTCGTACTTTCCGGCGGCGCCTCAGACGATTTTAACCCGGCACTACCTCCCGGAGGTGGTTTATGGAAAGACATGCGAGTGCACATCGCCAGAAGCGAAGATGTGCCACCTGTGCCGCGAGCGGCAGCCGTCAGAACCCTCAATCGTCATGAGCACCTCGCTGTCGCCAGCAGCCGTCCCACAGCAACCAGAGCAGCACTCGCCGCAGCAGGATGGCAAACGCGCGTACTCGAAGGAGCGCCTGGTTCCGAACGCGAATTGTTCATCCCCAACGGGAACGACCCCGTTGCCATTATCGGATCAATCGATGAATGGCAGTCGCGCTGGGGCGCGCTAACGCTCCTCAGAGCGCACGCCACAATCCTGCTCGATGGCTGCAACCTCAGCGACTACCGCACGCTCGCGCGCACTCGGGAACTGCCACCCCCTCTTGCTCCCGGCTCGGGCCACTACTGGAACGTCACCGAAGCTGGAGCAGAGAGAGTGCGACTGCCAAGAACTACCACGGTGTAATCTCGCGACGAGAAGTGGTGAGGACGTGATCTTCAGCGGTACCCGAATTGGGCACAATAATGGCGCGAATCTGAGCACAAAACATGGAATTATTGCCACGCGCCCATAAAGCCCCTCCTAACTGGGGCTACAACTACGCAAACTGCGCTCACTACCATCGGGGTAATTGGTGTGGCGAAGGAGAAAACGTGACGAGACCACTTCCGCAGGATCCAGCGATCCAACAGCTGATGCTGCAGGCGAAGCAATCTCAACTCAGCCGCAGGCGGCTATTGCAGGGAGCAGGGCTTGGCGCATCCGCGTTAGCTCTTGCCGCATGCGCCGCGCCAGACGGCTCGAGTGCTATTGATATTTCAGAGAGTGATAGCTCTCTCGTGTGGGCAAGCTGGCCCTCATACATTGATGAAGACCTCAGCGGACACTCCGCGACCCTCAAAGAATTCAAGAATCAGACCGGTGTCAGTGTTGAATACCGTTCTGTTGTCAAAGACAACGTTGGCTTCTACTTGACGATGAAAGACCAACTCGCGTTGGGAAAGCCAACAGGGGCTGACGTAATCGTTGTCAGCGACTGGATGGCTGCTCGACTGATCAGGTTCGGCTACGCACAGAAGATTGATTCGGCGAACATCCCCAACAAGGCGAACCTCAACAAGAAGCTTGCTCATCCCGACTTCGATCCCGACCGTGACTACTCACTGCCGTGGCAAAGCGGATTCATCGGCATTGCCTGGAACACCGAGGAATATCCCAAGGGCCTAGTTTCGGTTGAGCAACTGTGGGCAGATGAACTCAAAGGAAAAGTCGTTGTTCTCGCAGAAATGCGCCACACGATGGGGATGCTCTTGCTCGCCCAAGGTGTCGATATCTCGAAAGATATCTGGGGAATCGACGAATTCAAGAAGGCGAGTGATGTTCTCGAAAAGCACCTCGCGTCCAAACACATTCTTGGGGTCATGGGCAGTGACTACATCGACAAATTTAAGTCAGGCGAAGCAGTAGCCGGATTTGCTCGTGCCGGCGATATCGCTGTGCTCAATGCCCAAGCTGGGTACGAAAAGTACAAGTTCTTGCTTCCAGGATCGCGGGGCACGTTCTTCACGGACTCGCTCGTTATTCCTGCGGGTGCTCAGCACAAAGCCAACGTTGAAAAGCTGATGGACTTTTACTACGATCCCGCAAACGCGACCAAGGTCGTGCAGTGGATCAAGTGTGTGAGCCCTGTTGACGGCACCCTTGAGTACGCAATCGAGAACTACCCGGAGTTGGCCACAAACCAGTTCACGTTCCCCAACGCCACTGCAATGTCGCGCGCCAGTTCTTTCCGCACGCTCAGTACCACCGATGACCAAGCGTTCAATGCCGAGTTCCGTCGCATCACCGGTAAGGGCTGACCTGCCGTCATCCTCGCACCATCATTAGCACGTAGTTCTTACGTGAGCTGAAAACGCAGTTCACCGACGGGCACGCCTCGACCCAGTACTTTTTCGGTAGTCGAGGCGAGAACCGCAGCGGCAGCATCCGCGTCGATGGCACCAACTTCAGCGAGCAAGGACAAACCGACAGGGAGCAGCGGCCGAATAGACCCGTCAAGGATTTTCAGCGTGACGGTGGTGCCATCGGGCGCCGCCGCGATAAGAACACCCTCGGCGCCGCGCTTGGCAATAATGCCGAGGGTGTCCATCGCTTCGGCAACCTGCGGCATGTCTAGCCCCCAGGCGTTGGCCCGAATCGCGCTGACGAGGGCGTGAGCGTGGGGATCGTTCTCCGCGGTTGCCGTGGTCACGCGTTGGATTGCCCGTGCCAAGGAAACAAGACTCATCGCGAAGACGGGGGCGCCGCAACCGTCGGTACCCTCATGTGCCAACTCAGCTTCAGTGAACTCGACTATCGTTTCGCGGATTCGAGATTGCAGCGGATGATCGTGCTCAAGGTAGCTCTCAAGTGGCCAACCGTTGACGACACAGGCCGCAAGAAAGCTCGCGTGCTTTCCTGAACAATTCATGGCCAGCCGACTAGGAGCATCCGTTGCGCGTCGAGCAGCCGAGTCTGCTGGCCAGTCGGGCGGGCAACGCAAATCATCATCGCTGAGGCCGTAGGCGGCCAGGGTCGAGGCGACAACGTCTTGGTGGCGTTGGCTACCGATGTGACTTGCGCTGGCCAACACGAGTTGTTCGTCGCTGAGTGTGACTCCTGAGCGCAGGACAGTGATCGCTTGCATCGGTTTCAGAGTCGAGCGCGGATAGATGAGTGCTTCGGGGTTGCCGAGACGACGCAATTCGCTACCGTCAGGGGCGAGCACTACTGCCGCTCCGAGATGGCGAGATTCGATCATCCCCGACCGCTCGAGCACAGCAAGCTGCACGGTGTCTTCGACGGTGAGGGCGTTGGCTTGGCCTGAGGTAGCTTCATTCACCATCCCACGCTAGCCGTTTCGAAGCACTTCAAGCACTTCGCCGTGAGGTCTGAGCGAGATACGGTGGAGTCGCGCGTGGTGGTGGGACTTCGTACTGCGATCATGGGCTTTGGGCTAGATGCTGGCGAAGGAGTTTCTGATGAATATCGATCACAACTTTGAAGTGCGACTCGAATGGTCGGGCAATCTTGGTGAGGGAACGCGCGAATATCGTGGGTACTCTCGCCATAACGAAGTCACTGCCGTTGGCAAGCACAGCATCGAGGGCTCGAGCGCTCGTGTTTTTCACGGTGATGCCACACGGTGGAACCCGGAGGAGTTGCTCATTGCCGCGCTCAGCCAGTGCCACATGCTCAGCTATCTGCACGTAGCGGTCAGCCGCGGCATCGTTGTCACCGCCTACCACGACGAAGTTTCGGGCACGATGAAGCAGACGGACAACGGAGGCGGGCATTTCACCTCGGTGACGCTTCGGCCGGTGGTGACGATCTCTGCCGGAAGCGTTGAGGATGCGATGGATGCGCACACCGAAGCCAGTCAGAAGTGTTTCATCGCGTCATCCGTCAACTTCCCTGTGCTTCACCAGCCGCGGATCATCGTCGGGGATGAGAAAGCGGTCTGAGCCAACATCGCTTGGCGATCGTGCACTGGGCGGCGATTCCACACGCTACGCACAGCAATAGTGCGCGAGGATTGGTTCTTCTTGTTGTTGCTGTGAAAGGTTCCTGTGCGTAAAGCGATTCCGTTCTTCCTGACCCTCGGTGTTGTGGCCTCGCTTGCCGCATGCGCCCCCGGCGACTCGACAACGGCTGAACAATCAGGTGATTGCTCGCCCACAGCATCGGGATCTGCTTCGGAAGCCGTCAATACCGCTGGCGACTTCGGCGCGAAGCCAGAAGTCACAATTGACTTCCCCACAGACGTTTCTGAAACTCAGCGCACCGTTGCTATCGCCGGAGACGGTGACGAGGTTGCTGTTGAGGGCGCAACCGCTAACGTTCAGTTCTCTCTGTACAGCGGTGCTACTGGTGAAGAGCTGTCGTCGACGACTTATGACGAAGCCGGTCTCGCTCCATTCCCGGTTGATGCCGAGCAGTTCCTCGTCGGTATCGTCAAGACCATTCAGTGCTCTACCGCCGGTTCGCGCGTCGTGGGTGTAATTCCTCCTGACGAGTCATTTGCCGACGACGCCGCTCGCGAGCAGCTTGGTGTTGGCGCCGACGACGACATTGTCTTTGTGGTCGACATCGTTTCCGTTGACGCTCCAGCGCCGGCAGCTCTTCCCCGAGCTGATGGCGAAGATCAGCCCGCTGAGGATGGCTTCCCTACCGTTGAGCTCGACGACGATGGTCGCCCGACCATCACGATTCCTTCGACTGATCCTCCCACTGAGCTCGCCGTGGCCGTGCTTAAGCAAGGTGACGGCGACACTGTTGGCGAAAATTCCGATGTCACCGTTCACTACGTAGGAATGAACTGGACAACTGGCGAAATCTTTGATGAAAGTTGGGCGCGCGGCACCCCATCGACTTTCAATACCGGACAGGTTGTTCCCGGTTTCAAAGCTGCTCTTGAGGGACAAAAAGTCGGATCTCAGATCATCGCAGTCCTCCCGCCAAGCGAAGGCTACGGCGAAGCTGGCAACGAAGGCGCTGCGATCAGTGGAACTGACACCATCGTGTTCGTTGTCGATATTCTCGGCATTGGCTAGCATCCGCTCGTCAGTTTCGTCTGGCTCGCTAAGGTAGCGGAATGCGCAAGATAATTCTGCTCGGATCGACCGGATCAATTGGCACTCAGGCGCTTGACGTCATCGATGCCAATCGCGACCAATTCGAAGTAGTGGGGCTGGCCGCCGGGTCGAACCGCGCGCTCGCTGAGGAACAAGCTGCGCGTTTTGGCGTCGAGCACATTGCGTTCGGTGCTGAAGCGGCTGCTCAGTTGGCTCGGGATGTCGAGGCTGACGTTATCGTCAACGGAATCACGGGTTCTGTGGGCTTGGGTCCCACGCTCGCTGCGCTTGATTCTGGCGCAGTGTTGGCTTTGGCCAACAAGGAGAGTTTGATTGTCGGTGGCGATTTAGTGATGTCGCGAGCGAAGCCGGGCCAGATTGTTCCGGTGGACTCCGAGCATTCGGCCATCGCGCAAGCACTTCGTTCGGGGGAGCACTCGGAGGTGCAGCGTCTAGTTTTGACGGCATCCGGTGGTCCGTTCCGCGGTCGATCGCGAGAGTCGTTGCATGAGGTAACGCCGCGCGAGGCGTTGGCGCATCCGACGTGGGACATGGGCCTCGTAATCACCACGAACTCCTCGACACTGGTCAACAAGGGTCTCGAAGTGATTGAGGCACACTTGCTGTTTGACGTGCCATATGACCGCATTGCTGTCACCGTCCATCCTCAGTCCATTGTTCATTCGATGGTCGAGTTTGTGGATGGCTCGACGATTGCCCAGGCAAGCCCGCCCAATATGCGCTTGCCCATTTCGCTCGCATTGGATTGGCCGCACCGTGTTCCGGGTGTCGGCGTACCGCTGGACTGGACTACAGCAAGCACGTGGAGTTTTGAGCCGCTCGATAGCGAAGTTTTTCCTGCAGTCGAGATGGCGAAGGCTGTCGGTACGGCAGGCCTCACATTCCCGGCAGTTTTCAATGCGGCAAACGAGCAAGCGGTGCTGGCGTTCCACGCTGGTGCTATCGGTTACCTCGACATCTTGGATGTCGTCGAGCGGGTCGTTGAGAGCCACCAGCCGACCGAGTTGAGTCTTGACGCCCTGCACGAGGCCGAGGTCTGGGCTCGTCGTGAAGCAGATTCGGTTGTGTCAAAGACTCGCCACTGAGTCTCAAAAACCCCCAGTGCGGGGTAGTTCTGAGGTCTGCACAGCGCTGGCACAGGTGGACGTCGGCGCTCGTGGCTATTCTTAGCGGGTGGAAAACGTGCTCTTGTATATTCTCGGCATCCTTGTTGTCGTCGTCGGACTCGCCGTGTCTATCGGCCTGCACGAAATCGGCCACTTACTGCCGGCGAAGCTCTTTGGGGTGCGCGTAAGCCAGTACATGATTGGGTTTGGCCCGACTATTTTCTCCCGCAAACGGGGAGAGACGGAGTACGGCGTCAAGGCAATTCCTCTTGGCGGTTACATCGCCATGGCGGGAATGTATCCTCCGGGCAAAGCAAACAGTGGGGGGCGCACCGCCACGACAGGTATGTTTCAGGCTCTGATTCAGGATGCTCGTACTGCCAGCGCTGACACTCTCGTGGACGTTGATGAGTCGCGGGCCTTCTATCGCCTGCCCATTATCAAACGGATCATCATCATGCTGGGTGGCCCGGTGATGAACCTGCTTATTGCCATCGTCATGTTCGCGATTCTTTTCATGGGATTTGGTGTTGCCCAGACGAGCACCACAATCGGGAGTGTCTCGGAGTGTGTGCTCCCTGCGACTTCTGAACGTCAGTCGTGCGAAAGCGCTGATCCTGCGGCCCCTGGTTTTGCGGCTGGGATGCTCCCCGGCGACCGTTTGGTGTCGATGGACGGTGAGCCGGTCGAGACGTGGGCTGAAGCCACTGAGTACATCCGTGCGGCTGCTGGCGACGAGCTAACGGTCGTTGTCGAGCGCGATGGCGCCGAGGTCACTCTGGTGGCCGAGCCGCTGCTGACCGAACGCTATGTTTACGATGATCGAGGGGCAATTGTCGAAGATGCCGACGGCAACCCTCAGACCGAAGAGTACGGTTTCTTGGGGATTGGTTCGGCGGTTGAAGCGGTGCGCCAGCCTGTTACCGCAGTGCTTCCCGCGGTCGGTGACAACGTTGTTGCTGTCGCCAACGTCATCCTGCACCTTCCGCAGCGCATGGTTGATATCGCGAATGCGGCTTTTGGGCCAGATGAGCGCGACCCCAACGGACCAATCAGTGTTGTTGGAGTCGGCCGGATCGCTGGTGAGATTGCCAGCCTCGATTCCTCTCCGGTTGCAGACCGAGTGGCCTCGCTCATTGGACTGATTGGTTCACTAAACGTCGCACTCTTCGTCTTCAACCTCGTGCCACTCATGCCGCTTGATGGTGGACACGTCGCCGGTGCGCTCTATGAAGGTATTCGACGGTTCTTCGCGAAGCTCTTTGGCAAGCCCGATCCTGGACCGGTCGATACCGCCAAGATCATCCCGTTGACGCTAGTGGTTGTTGTCTTGCTCGGAGCAATGAGCGCGCTGCTCATCTATGCAGACATTGTGAAGCCCATTTCGATCTTTTAGTTTTTGGCGAATTGCGGTCTAGCCCCGTGAGGCCAGACCGCAATCAACCGTGCAAGTGCCGAACGCTGCAACGCCGACGGTGCAGTACCGACGGACTAGCACGAACTAGTGAGTACTAGCGGGTTAGCAGCAGGGCGTCGCCCTGACCGCCGCCTCCGCACAGTGCGACTGCGGCGCGACCTGAGCCGCGGCGGGCAAGTTCGTGCGCTGCATGAACGACGAGGCGAGCACCGGATGCGCCAACGGGGTGTCCGATCGCTATAGCGCCACCGTGGATATTTACGATGTCATGACTGAGCCCGAGCTCGGCGGTCGAGCGCAGGCTCACTGCGGCGAAGGCCTCGTTGATCTCGGCAAAGTCGAGGTCGCCAGCGCTCCATCCTGCGTTGTCGAGGGCGGCGGCGATAGCGCGCGCTGGCTGCGAGTGCAGCGAGTTGTCTGGGCCGGCGACATGGCCGGAGCGGTCGAGCACGGCAAGCCAGGTGAGTCCGTTTTCTTCAGCCCAGGCGCGACTGGCTAGGATCACGGCGGATGCTCCGTCGCTTAGGGGCGACGAGTTTCCGGCGGTGATCGTGCCTTCGGGATCGAAAGCGGGACGCAGCCCGGCGAGAGTTTCGACGGTGGTGGTTGCTCGCACACCCTCATCCGTGTCCAGAATGAGGTCGTCACCCTTGCGCTGCGGGATAGTCACCGGTGCAATCTCGTCGACGAAGATGCCGGCTTCGATTGCGGCGGCCGCTCGCTGGTGCGAGGCAGCGGCGATTTCGTCCTGTTCGGTGCGGCCAATATTGAGGCGGCCGTTGTGACGTTCGGTGCTAGCGCCCATTGACTCGGCATCAAAAGCATCGGTGAGGGCATCGTGCGCGGCAGAGTCCAGTGCTGACACTGTGCCGTAAGCCCAGCCCATGCGCGATCCGGGGAGCACGTGCGGTGCGTTAGTCATGGATTCTTGACCGCCGGCAGCGACGACATTTGCTTCGCCGAGACGGATGAGGCGTGCAGCATCCACGATTGCGGCAAGCCCGGAAAGACACACTTTGTTCACTGTGACGGTGGGGGTTTTCCAGGCGAGGCCTGCGGCGATGGCCGTTTGGCGCGCGGGGTTCTGCCCGGCGCCGGCCTGAATGACCTGGCCGAAGATCACTTGGTCAATGGAGTCAACGTCGACGCCGGAGCGTTCGACGGCGGCGCGAAGCGCTATGGCGCCGAGCTCGACGGCGGTGAGTGAGGCGAGTTGTCCGCGCAGTTTCCCTTGTGGAGTGCGTGTTGCGGAAAGGACTACTACATCGTTGGGTGCAGGGGTGTTGGCCACTGTGCAAACTCCTTTGTTGGTGCGCCGTTGTTGACAGCGAGGTTGAGCAACCATAGGCTACATGAAACCTGAACCGGGTCTCAGGTTCAGATCACAATCCTCCTAAGGCAGCAGGAAAGGTCCCATCATGCGGGTCAGTAAAAAGTACCTCGCTCCAGCGTTAATTGCGACGGTAGCTCTCACACTGGCGGGCTGTGCCCCCAGCGTAGATAGCGGTTCGGGCGGCGACGAGCTCGCTCCGGTCGACATCTCCATCATCACCTCCCAAACCGGCCCCCTTGCGGCTTATGGTGAGGCCTACCTCGCCGGATTCGACGCCGGTCTCGACTACGCCACCGACGGCACAGGCACCGTCGACGGCCGTGAACTCAACATCGAAATCACGGATGACGCCGGCGATGCCGACAAGGCAGTCACCGCAGCGAAAGACGTGATCGGTCAAGGCAAGAAGATCATCATGGGCACGGTGTCATCCGGAATCGCGCTCGCGCTGGCCGAACAGGCTGAGCAAAACAAGGTTCTCTACATTTCGGGCCCCGCAGCCGCTGATGCCATCACCGGTGTCAATGGCTACACCTTCCGTTCAGGTCGCCAGAGCTACCAAGACGTCGCTACTGCAGGAACCTTTATCGGAGACCCTTCGGGTAAGTCGGTTCTCGTCTTCGGTCAGGACACCGCATTCGGTCAGGGCAACGTTGCCGCAGCAACTGCCGTCCTCGGCGGCCAAGGTGCCGATGTGACGAGCTTGCTCGTTCCTGAAGACGCAACCGAGTTCACCCCGTTCGCCCAGCAGATTGTTGATGCCCAGCCTGACCTCGTGTTCGTGGCGTGGGCTGGAGCTACCTCGGGTGCGATGTGGGAGGCACTCAGCCAGCAGGGCGTGTTCGATAGCGTTCCGGTTGCTACCGGGCTTGGCGATATCTCGACCTACGGCGCCTACGGTCCCGCTAGCGACAAGATCAGCTTCCTCAACCACTACTTCGGTGGAGCAACAGACAACGACGCCAACTCGGCCATGGTGAGCTACCTCGAGGCAGAGGGCAAGCAGGCTGACCTGTTCTCGCCTGATGGCTTCGTTGCCGCGCAGATGGTTGTTCAGGCTGTGCGTGAAGGCGGCGACGATGTCGACGCCATGATTGCGGCTCTTGAAGGTTGGACGTTCGACTCCGTCAAGGGATCGATCACCGTCCGCGCTGAAGACCACGCCATGATCCAGCCCATGTTCCAGGTAACTCTTGTCGCTGACGGCGACTCGTGGATGCCTGAGCTGGTAACCGCGGTTGACGCTGAAGCTGTCACGCCTCCCGTCGCTGAATAACCAACGAAGTTAGAAGCTATGTCGAACCAGCCCGTGCTCACGGTCGAGCATCTAGCTCTCACGATTGGCGGTGCCGTCATCATCGATGACGTGTCACTGTCGGTAGCGAAGGGCGAGATGCTCGGCGTGATCGGCCCTAACGGGGCCGGAAAAACCACGCTATTCAACCTCATCTCTGGAGTGATGACTCCCACGACGGGAACCGTCAGTCTTGAGGGGCGCGATGTCACGAATCAGACCATTGATGCGCGAGCCCGGGCTGGGCTCGGCAGAACCTTTCAGACCTCCAGTCTCTTTCCGGCGTTGAGCGCTGTGGAGAACGTGAGGCTGGCAGCTCAAGTCAAGCTGGGTGGTGCTACTTCGGTGCTCCGCTTTCCCAGGCCAACCGATGCCGCATCGACGATTGCTCGAGCGGGGCTCGACGAGGTCGGTTTGGGTCATCACAGTGAGACGCTGGCAGGAGTTCTCTCCCACGGTGACAAGCGCAAGCTTGAGATCGCCATGCTGCTCGCTACTGACCCGAGCGTGATCTTGCTCGACGAGCCGATGGCAGGGGTCGCCTCTGGAGATGTTGCTGGACTCAGCGACGTCATCCGCCAGGTTCATCAGTCTGGACGCACAGTGTTGATGGTTGAACACCACATGGATGTCGTGCTCGGCTTGGTTGACCGTGTTGCGGTTATGCACCATGGTCAGTTGCTCGCGTGTGACACCCCGGATGCCGTGATGGCAGACGAAGCGGTGCAGAAAGCTTATTTGGGGGCACCACTATGACCGAGTCGACCGGCACGACGCCGACGATCACAGATTCGATTTTGACGGTTGCTGATCTCAGCGCAAGCATCGAGGGTCAGCAGGTTGTTGAAGCGGTGAGTTTCGAGATGCTCCCCGTTGGTGTGACGGCACTCTTGGGGCGCAATGGTGTTGGCAAGACGAGCACTTTGCGCGCGATCATGGGGCTAATCGAACGTTCTGGGGAAGTGACTTTGGCGGGGGAGCGGGTCGACCGCGAACCTACCCATCGAATTGTGCAGCGCGGTGTTGGCTATGTTCCGGAGGATCGCGAAGTGTTTGCGTCTCTCACGGTTGCCGAAAACTTGCGCCTCGCTGAGCGTGACTCTTCACCAAATCGTGAACTGATCGCCGAGCTTTTTCCTGATCTCACTCAGCGGGCTGGCCAACTTGCGGGAACCCTGTCTGGTGGTCAGCAACAAATGGTCTCGCTTGCTCGTGCACTCGTTAACGACAACCGCGTGCTGTTGGTTGATGAACCGACTAAGGGGCTAGCGCCGTTGATTGTGATGGATGTCGCTCGGGCTCTGGAACGGGCAGCGCAGTCTGTTCCCGTTCTGCTCGTTGAACAGAATCTTCAGGTTGTGCGGATGCTCGCAGAGAAGGCCATCGTGCTTGAAGGTGGCCGCGTTGTTTACGACGGCAGCGCCGAAGAACTCTTGGGCGATGAAGCCCTAACAAAAGAATTGCTGGGAGTCGCATGAGCACCATAATTCTCCTGTTGATTACCGGTCTGGGGCTTGGTGCCCTGTATTTCTTGGTGGCATCCGGTCTCTCGCTGATCTACGGCCTCATGGGAGTGCTGAATTTCGCGCACGGTTCATTTCTCACTCTCGGCGCTTTTGCCGGTTGGGAACTGGCGCGGCGTCTGGGCGGAGAGAGCTGGGGCACGCTAATTGCTTCGTTGCTGCTCGGCATGGTCGTTGGCGCTACCGTCGCTGCGGCAACTGAGTTTTTGCTGATCCGGCGGTTGTACAACCGGCACATTGAGCAAGTGCTTGTCACCGTGGGATTGGCTCTGGCGACGGTTGCACTTTTTGAGGGAATTTGGGGTACTGATCCCATCTACGTCACTGCACCACCATGGTTGTCGCAAACGACAGAGATATTGGGGGCGCGCGTTCCGAATGATCGCTTCTTGCTCATCGGGGCTGCGGTGCTCGTACTGCTCGGCATTGTTGCATTCTTGAGGTACACGCGGTTTGGGCTTGTCATTCGGGCTGGTGTCGAAAATCGTTCGATGGTGACCGCGTTGGGGATCGACGTGCGTAAAGCTTTCACCGTTGTCTTTGCGATTGGAGGGGCAGCAGCTGGTCTCGGTGGGGTGCTCGCCTCGCACTACTTCGGTTACGTTTCACCGCAGCTGGGCGGATCACTGCTGATCTTTGCTTTCATCGTCACCGTGATTGGTGGTTTGGGTTCGCTCGCTGGCGCGGCGATTGCGTCGGTGGCTGTCGCCATCCTGCAGCAGTTTGCTAACTATTTCTTGGGCGGAACTGGCGACCTCATGGTTGTTCTGTTGCTCGCTGTCGTGCTGTTGGTTCGCCCAACCGGAATTTTGGGGAAGAAGGCATGAAGTCGCTAACGAACCTCAGCCAGCGCACGTGGTGGATGCTCGGGGGAGCGTTTGTGGTGTTCGCCGCCCTGCTGCCGCTGCTGAACATCTCTATCCCCGGCGTACTGCCAGGGGCCACCTACACGCCGGGTACGCTTCAGTTGCTCGCCCTCGCGCTACTCTTTGCTTCGCTTGCTCTGAGCTACCATTTGCTGTTTGGCACGGCGGGCATGCTGTCCTTTGGCCATGCGCTCTACTTTGCCCTCGGTGCTTACGGACTTGGCATTGTGTTGCAGCAAACTGAGCTCACCCTGATCCCGGCGCTCGGCCTCACTCTGGCGATTGTCATCGCGGCCGCCTATTTACTCGGCTCGCTGAGCTTACGAGTTACTGGAATCTCCTTCGCGATGGTCACTTTGGCTTTTGCGCAGGCAGGAAACGTACTCGTGCGACGTAATCCTTCCGTCACTGGCGGCGAGGAGGGGCTGCGGCTCGACACCGAGCACATCCCCGACTTTTTCGTTGGTGTGATCAATACACGAAACCTTTACTGGCTTGCGCTCGCGCTGCTGGTCATCGTTTTTGTCGTCGTGGCGTGGTTCGAAAATTCTCGAGCCGGTCACGCGGTGACGGCAACGCGCGAAAACGAGTTGAGAGTGCGAGTGCTCGGATTACGCCCGTTCGGCGTCAAACTCATGGCGTTCGTCATCGCGTCGGTTTTGGCATCGCTCGTGGGAATGGTGCACTTGCTGCTTCAGAGCGGAACGACTCCTCGAGCAACATCCGCAGACTTCACGCTCACGATTCTGGTGATTGTGGTGCTCGGAGGTGTCGGTTCGCGATGGGGTGCCATCGTCGGCGGAATCATCTACACCTTGCTCGATCAGAGACTGACGGCGCTCGCAGGTTCCGACGCAATTGCCGGACTTCCCGCAGTTTTGCGTATTCCTCTGTCAGAACCGCTCTTTATCTTGGGCACGCTGTTTATCCTTGTGGTGTTGTTCCTTCCCGGAGGAATTGCCGGTGCAGTGCGGCGCCTAGGAACAGGCACTCGTTCGACGCCGGCTGCTCGCAAGCAGCTTGAGGAGGCGGAATGAGTCAGCCTGATGGGCTACACACGCTAGGGCGGTGGACGGCCGATCGCGCCATCGCTACGCCAGAGCGCGTAGCTGTTGATGACCGTGGTGTGGTGCTGACTTACCGGCAGTTGGATGATCGGGCCACAGCCCTCGCCGCCGCTTTCCTCGATGGCGGCTACGGTGTTGGCGATCGAATTGCGACGATTACCGGCAACAGCTCAGACCACGTTGTGGTGTTCTTTGCGTGTGCAAAGGCAGGGCTCGTACTTGTGCCACTGTCGTGGCGCCTCTCTCCGCGAGAGATCGCTCAGCAACTGGAGCAAGCAGATCCCGCACTGTTGCTCGTCGAAGACGAATTTTCGACCCTGGCTTCACTCGCCACAGATCGCCTTCGGGCCCCCATTGCCCGTAGCATTTTGGGCACCCACGGTATCGAACGAGACATTGTTGCCCCGTTGCGCCAGGATGCGGCACTGCCGGTGCGACGACCCGTCCGAGACGAGGACGCTCTCCTCATCGTGTTTACCTCGGGCACCCTCGAGCAAGCTAAGGGCGCCATCCTCAGTCATTCCAATTGCTTTTGGACGAACCTGTCACTCTCTCGTACTGCCGAGATCACGAGCGCTGACACGGTGCTCGCGGTAATGCCTCAGTATCACGTTGGCGGGTGGAACATTCAGCCACTCTTGGCGTGGTGGATGGGGGCAACAGTGGTTCTTGAGCGCACTTTTGACCCCGCACGCGTGCTTCAACTTATTGCTGATCGGCGCATTACGACGATGATGGGCGTGCCAGCGAACTACCTAATTTTGTCGCAGCATCCACGATTCGCGTCGAGTGATTTGTCGAGTCTGGCGCACGCCATTGTTGGTGGTGCTCCTATGCCCGAACCGTTGCTGAGGGTGTGGCACGGTCGGGGTGTAGCGCTTACGCAGGGCTATGGCCTCACCGAAGCTGCCCCCAATGTGCTGTGCCTTCCCGATGAGGAAGCGCGCGTTCGCATCGGATCAGCGGGCAAACCGTATCCGCATGTTGACGTCGATATCGCCGACCCCGTCACGGGAGAACGAATCACTGGCGCCGGGCAGGGAGAGCTGCTGGTTCATGGCCCGGGTGTCTTCACTGGCTACTTTCGCGCCCCAGAAGCGACGGCACTCGCTCTTCGCGAAGGGTGGCTGGCCACGGGAGACCTGGTGGATCGGGATGCGGAAGGTTACTACCGCGTTCTCGATCGAATCAAGGACATTTTTATCACCGGGGGAGAGTCGGTAGCTCCTGCAGAAATTGAGGGTGTGCTGTTCGGGCATCCAGCTATTGCTGACGTCGCCGTTGTCGGAGTGCCAGACGAGCAGTGGGGCGAAGTTGCCGTCGCCTGGGTCGTCGTTCGCTCTGGTGAATCGACCGATGAAACTGACGTTCTCGATTTTGCCCTCGCTTCTCTCGCCAAGTTCAAAGTGCCGAAACGAGTGCTATTCGTGGAGTCGATTCCCCGGTCATCCAGCGACAAAGTTCGACGTCGTGTACTTCTTAGCCAATGGACAGAACAGTCGGCACAATCAGGACGGATCAGTTCATGAGCACACCACTTACCGCTCGCGGCACCCGCACCAAGACGAAACTGATCGAGGCTGCCGAGACAATCTTTGCCCGTTATGGCTACACGGATGCTTCTGTCGTGCGCATCACAGAAGAGGCCGGCGTAGGTCAGGGCACGTTCTATTTGTACTTTTCGAGCAAGCTCGAGATTTTCGAAGAGCTCGTGGAGGATCTGAATCGGCGTGTTCGTCGGGCGATGAGTGAAGCATCGGGCACAGCATCCAATCGCATTGAATCAGAGCGCGCCGGCTTTCGGGCGTTCTTCGAATTCACGGCGGAACACCCCGCGCTGTACCGCGTGGTGCGCGAGGCTGAATTTGTTTCGCCCAAGTCGCTGCGATTGCACTATTCGCGCATCGTCGATGGCTATATCGAAGGTCTCAAAGAAGCACAGTTGCTCGGGGAAATCGGTGACGTTGATCCGACCGTTGCAGCCTGGGCGCTGATGGGCATCGGCGAAATGATTGGGATGCGGTGGGTCTTGTGGGGAGACTCCCCGTCGGCGGGCCATGACGCCGATCCGACCGCAAGTGGAACATCGCGGGTTCCCGATGAAGTTCTCGATCAAATGATCACGTTTATCCGCCGAGGTCTGGCAGTGCCAGAGCCGCGCAGTGAAGGAGTCGAGAAATGACTGATCTGACGGGCCGAAGGGCCCTCGTTACGGGTGGCGCAAGTGGAATTGGTGCCTCCTGTACTGTCGCGCTGGCCAAGGCCGGAGCTCACGTGATTGTTGCCGATCTCAACGGTGATGCTGCCACCGCTCAGGCGACGCTCGTGGGTGGGGAGGCCTGGCAGGTCGACCTCACCGACACCGCGGCTCTTGCGGACCTCTCACTCGACATCGACATTCTCGTAAACAATGCCGGTATCCAACACGTGAGCCCGATCGAGAGTTTCGAGCCGGCGATGTTTAGCCGCATTCTCGATCTCATGATTGAGGCACCGTTCTTGCTTGTGCGGGCCGCACTGCCGCGCATGTATGAGCGCGAATTCGGTCGCATCATCAACATCAGCTCGGTTCATGGTTTGCGGGCATCGCCATACAAGTCAGCGTATGTTGCCGCCAAGCATGCCCTTGAAGGCTTTTCGAAGGTCACGGCGCTGGAGGGCGGCGAGCACGGGGTGACAAGCAACTGCGTCAACCCCGGTTACGTTCGCACTCCGCTCGTCGAGAAGCAGATCGCTGATCAGGCAAAGGTTCACGGCATTCCCGAATCTGAGGTTGTCGAAAAGGTCATGCTCACTGAGAGTGCCATTAAGCGTTTGCTTGAGCCGTCCGAAGTTGCCGACCTCGTGCTGTGGCTTGCTGGTGACACCGCCGGAATGGTGACGGGCGCCTCGTACACAATGGATGGCGGCTGGAGCGCACGATGACTCAGCACTATCGAACTATCACGTGTCTCGTCGATGGCGGCGAACTCACGGCAGCCATCTGGGAGCCAGCCGAGCCACCGAAGGGCACCATCCTGGCGATCCACGGCATCACGGCATCCCATATGTCATGGCCTCTGATTGCCGCAGCTTTTCCTGAGTATCGCGTTATCGCTCCCGACCTGCGGGGGCGCGGTGCGAGCCGTGGCCTTCCTGCTCCGTTCGGGATGCCGCAGCACGCCGCTGACATGAACGCGCTGTTGGCTGCGACAGAGACGCAATCGGCGCTCGTTGTTGCTCATTCGATGGGTGGTTTTGTCGCTGCAAGCCTTTCGGCGCTCTACCCGGAGCGCGTGACCGGGTTGGTTCTCATTGATGGTGGTCTGCCGATTCCGGCTCCGAAGGGCACGACGATGGAGGAACTTCCTCAAGTGATTTTGGGGCCGGCGGCGGAGCGACTGTCGATGACGTTCCCGGATCGTGCCAGCTATCAAGATTTTTGGGCTCAGCATCCGGCATTTGAGGGTAATTTCACTCAAGCGGTGCGTGACTATGTTGACTACGACTTGGTTGGTACTGAGCCAGCGTTGCATCCGGCAAGCAATATTGAGGCGGTCACTTATGATGCGTTGCAGTTGAGCGGCGATGCGGAATATTTGGGTGCGCTTCGGGCAATTAGGGTGCCGGTTCATTTCATCCGTGCACCTCGAGGGCTTCTCAATCAGGTGCCCGCGTTGTATTCTCCGGAACAGTGTGAGCAGTGGCACAGAGAGCTTCCTCAGGTGATTTTTCATGAGGCGCACGATGTCAACCACTACACAATTACTTTGACGCAGCGCGGCGCAGATTGTGTTGCGGACGTCATGGGTGAACTATTGGCGAGTCAACCGCGGGAGGTTCGAGCGTGAGTATCGATAAGACAGTGGGGTCGGCGGCGGAGGCAGTCGCGGATATTCCGAGTGGGGCATCTCTTGCCGTTGGCGGCTTCGGTCTCTGTGGCAACCCAATGGTGTTGATTGAGGCGTTATTGGAGTTGGGCTCTGATGACCTCAGCATTGTGAGCAACAACTGTGGTGTGGATGACTGGGGGCTTGGCGTGCTACTGGCGGCCCGTCGCATCCGGAAAATGACGTCGTCGTATGTTGGTGAGAACAAGGAGTTTGAGCGCCAGTTTTTGACGGGTGAGCTTGAAGTTGAGCTGACTCCACAGGGCACGCTCGCCGAGAAGCTACGCTCCGGTGGTTCCGGAGTGGCGGCGTTCTTCACCCAGACGGGCGTGGGTACTCAGGTCGCTGAGGGTGGTCTTCCGCGGCGCTATGACGGTGCCGGTGGCATTGCGATCGCCTCGCCTCCGAAGGAGGTTCGCTCATTCGATGTGGACGGAACGTCAAAAGAGTTCGTTCTCGAAGAATCGATCACGACTGACTTTTCACTCGTACATGCCCTTAAAGGGGACCGTCACGGCAACCTTGTGTTCGCCAAGTCGGCCCGCAACTTCTCGCCGCTCGCGGCAATGGCTGGCCGCATCTGTATCGCTCAGGTTGAAGAGCTAGTTGAACCTGGTGAAATCGAACCGGATGCCGTGCACTTGCCCGGTGTGTATGTCACGCGGGTCATTGAGGTTGGTTCCGATGTCGAGAAGCGTATTGAACGTCGCACAGTGCAGAAGGTGGTTGCGTAATGGCTTTGACTCGTGAAGAAATGGCCGCGCGGGCGGCGCTCGAACTTGCTGACGGTTCCTATGTGAATCTGGGCATCGGCCTTCCGACGCTCGTGCCGAACTATGTTCCCGAGGGGCGCACTGTTGTGTTGCAGTCGGAGAACGGCATCCTCGGTGTTGGACCGTACCCGACGGAGGAAAACGTCGACCCTGACCTGATCAACGCAGGAAAGGAAACCGTCACCACGCTTCCCGGCACAGCCTTCTTTGACTCTGCTATGAGCTTTGGCATGATCCGCGGTGGCAAGATCGATGCCGCCATTTTGGGTGCAATGCAAGTATCTGTTGCCGGAGATCTGGCCAATTGGATGATTCCCGGAAAGATGGTGAAGGGCCCAGGCGGCGCGATGGATCTTGTGCACGGTGCTGCACGAGTGATCGTGCTCATGGAACACGTCGCGAAAGACGGAACTCCCAAGATCGTGAATGAGTGCTCGCTACCGCTCACCGGCCGAGGTGTTGTTCACCGCATCATCACGGATCTTGCCGTGATCGATATCACTCCAACGGGTCTCGTGCTGCGCGAGCTCGCTCCCGGAGTCGACGAAGCCACCGTGCGGGCCGCTACCGAGCCTGAACTCACGGTCGACCTCATCGCTCACTAGGTTTCTGTGGACACCCGCATTTCCAGCAGTTTCACCGACTAAAGGACACCCCATGGCTACTCTTCTCGACGGCATCATTCAGCACAGCATTACGACCCCGCGCCTTGTCGCGTCAGTGCTGGAAAGGCCAGCAGATCCGGCGAGCTCGACCGTCGTTTTTGTTCACGGCAACGTGTCATCGTCACTGTTCTGGCAACCAACAATGCTCGGACTCGACCCGAATGTTCGTGCGCTCGCCATCGATCTTCGCGGTTTTGGAGACAGCGAGACATTGCCAGTGGATGCCACCCGTGGCGTTCGCGATTTCTCTGACGACATCGCAGCAGTGCTGGATTCTCTCGGTGTAGAGCGCGCAAACTTTGTCGGGTGGAGCATGGGTGGCGGCGTCGTCATGCAGTTCATGATCGACCACGCTGAGCGTGTGGCAACAGCAACGTTTGTCTCCCCAGTGTCGCCCTATGGCTTTGGCGGAACCAAGGGCCCCACCGGCGAGATTCTCGCCCCGGAGTGCCCTGGCACCGGTGGCGGGGGAGCGAACCCCGACTTTATCGCCCAGCTCCAGGCGGGTAATACGGGTGTCGACTCTCCGGCATCCGCTCGCATGGTTTTCCGCACGGCATACGTTGCGAACCCCGAAGTGCACGCTGAGCATGAAGATCTGTGGGTTGAGTCGATGCTCACGACGGCGACAGGCGAAGACAATTACCCTGGCGATTCTGTCGTTATTGAGGCGTGGCCCGGATTCGGTCCCGGCGGTCGCGGAGTGCTCAATACGATGACGCCAGACCACTTCAATGTCAGTGGAATCACCGAATTGGCGAGCAAACCGCCCATTCTGTGGGTTCGCGGTCTCGGTGACGCGATTGTTTCGGATGCTTCGGGATTTGATCTCAACTTCTTGGGCCAACTCGGTGTCATTCCTGGTTGGCCGGGGGCGGACATCGCTCCGCCGCAGCCAATGATCGAACAAACTCGCGCTGTTTTCGATCGCTACGTCGCCAATGGCGGCGAATACACCGAGTTGGCGTGGGAAAACTGCGGCCATTCGGCTCACCTTGAACACCCCAAGGAGTTCGTTGAAGCCCTCGGCGCGCACCTCGCCGCGAACTAGCGTTCCGGTGTTGTTCAGGAGTCGGCTCTAGACTGGAATCGTGCCAGCAATCAATCTTGGAATGCCGAAAGTTCCCGAAGTCCTCGCTCCTCGTCGCAAGACCAGGCAGATTAAGGTCGGTTCTGTAGGAATCGGCAGCGAGTCGCAAGTCAGCGTGCAGTCTATGACGACGACGCAGACCACGAACATCGACGGAACTCTTCAGCAGATCGCCGAACTTACCGCCTCCGGTTGCGACATTGTTCGCGTCGCTGTTCCTCATCAGGATGATGCAGATGTCTTGCACATCATCGCGAAGAAGAGCCAAATTCCGGTTATCGCCGACATCCACTTTCAACCGCGCTATGTCTTTTCAGCGATCGATGCCGGAGTGGGCGCTGTTCGTGTCAATCCCGGAAATATCCGCAAGTTCGACGACAAAGTTGGCGAGATCGCCAAGGCAGCGAAAGATGCTGGCGTAAGCCTGCGGATCGGTGTGAATGCCGGTTCGCTTGAGCCGAGCATTCTGCAGAAGTACGGCAAGGCAACCGCAGAGGCGCTCGTTGAGAGTGCCGTCTGGGAAGCTGGGCTCTTCGAAGAGCACGACTTCCACGACTTCAAGATTTCGGTCAAGCACAACGACCCCATCGTCATGGTTAAGGCTTACCGCCTGCTCGCTGAGCGCGGTGACTGGCCGCTGCACTTGGGCGTCACCGAAGCTGGCCCCGAATTTCAAGGAACGATCAAGAGCGCTACCGCGTTCGGCATCTTGCTTTCCGAAGGCATTGGCGACACCATTCGGGTGTCCCTCTCGGCACCACCAGCTCAAGAGGTAAAGGTTGGACTGCAAATCCTGCAGTCGCTCAACCTTCGCGAGCGCAAGCTTGAAATCGTCTCGTGCCCCAGCTGCGGTCGCGCTCAGGTCGACGTCTATAAGTTGGCAAACGATGTCACCGAGGGCCTCGAGGGCATGACGGTTCCGTTGCGCGTTGCTGTCATGGGTTGTGTCGTGAATGGACCGGGTGAGGCTCGCGAAGCTGACCTCGGTGTTGCCAGCGGTAATGGCAAGGGCCAGATCTTTGTGAAGGGTGAAGTCATCAAGACTGTGCCCGAATCAGAGATCGTTGCGACTCTCATCGAAGAGGCCAATCGCATCGCAGCAGAAATGCCTGCCGGTGAGATCGGTACCCCGCAAGTACTGACACCGTAGCGCCACTAACATTGAGACGTGTCTACACGTCTTTCTCAACTCTTTGTCCGCACGCTCCGCGAAGACCCCGTCGATGCTGAGGTAGCCAGTCACCGCCTTTTGGTGCGTGCCGGTTACATCCGTCGTCAGGCTCCTGGTGTCTTTGCGTGGTTGCCACTTGGTCTCAAGGTTCGCCGCAATATCGAGGCGATCATCCGCGATGAGCTTGAATCGTTTGGCGCGCAAGAGGTGCACTTTCCGGCGTTGCTGCCGCGCGAGCCCTATGAGTTGACTGGTCGTTGGGCTGAGTATGGTGACGGTATTTTTCGTCTTCAGGACCGCCGCGGGGCTGACTATCTTTTGGCGCCAACGCACGAAGAGGTCTTCACGCTGCTCGTGAAAGACCTGTACTCGAGCTACAAGGATCTTCCGCTGGCGCTGTACCAAATCCAGGACAAGTACCGTGACGAAGCACGCCCTCGCGCGGGCCTATTGCGTGGTCGCGAGTTCTCGATGAAAGACAGCTACTCTTTCGATTACACGGATGCTGGCCTCGACGTTTCGTATCAGCAGCACCGTGACGCCTACGAGCGAATCTTCGCTCGCTTGGGCCTTGAGTACGTCGTGGTTGCTGCGGATGCTGGAGCCATGGGTGGCTCGAAGAGCGAAGAGTTCTTGCATCCAACCCCTATCGGCGAAGACACGTTTGTTCGCTCTGCTGGAGGCTATGCCGCGAACGTTGAGGCGTACCGCACAACAGTCCCAGAGTCGCTTCCCATTGATGGGCTTCCTAAACCGCTCATTTTTGATTCGCCAAACACACCAACGATCGACACGCTTGTCGCTCTAGCGAACGAGCAGCAGCCTCGCGCTGACCGCCAGTGGACTGCGGGAGACACGCTCAAGAACGTTGTCTTGGCGCTCAGCTCGCTCGATGGATCCCGCGAGCTTGTTGTTGTTGGGCTGCCAGGCGACCGCGATGTTGATCTCAAGCGCGCTGAGGTTGCCTTCGCGCCTGCTGAGGTCGAAGCGGCAACTCCAGAAGATTTCGCCACCCTTGCCAAGCTCGAGGGCAACCCCGGCTTTGTCAAGGGTTACATCGGCCCGTGGTCACCCGAGGGTGCCGTTATCGGTGAGAAGTCGGCAACCGGTGTCCGTTTCATGCTCGATCCCCGTGTCGTTGATGGAACTCAGTGGATCACCGGGGCGAACATCCACGAGAAGCACGTTCTCGGTCTTGTTGCCGGTCGTGATTTCATTGCCGACGGCACTGTAGAGATTTCCGATGTCCGCGCCGGTGACCCGGCTCCTGACGGCAGCGGACCCATCGAAACCGCTCGCGGAATGGAGATTGGGCACGTCTTCCAGCTCGGCCGCAAATATGCCGAGGTTCTCGGACTCAAGGTGCTCGATGAGAACGGCAAGCTTGTGACCGTCACGATGGGCTCTTACGGCATCGGGGTTACTCGCCTCATGGCTGCCATCGCTGAGACCACCAACGACGGCAAGGGCTTGCTCTGGCCGAAAAACATCAGCCCTTTCGACGTTCATATCGTGGCGGCAGGAAAAGACCCGCTCATTTTCGAGACCGCTGAGAACTTGGTGTCTTCGCTCGAAAGCGCCGGACTCGACGTGCTCTTCGACGACCGCCTCAAAGTTTCGCCCGGCGTAAAGTTTGGCGACGCTGAGCTGCTCGGTGTGCCCAAGATCGTCATTGTCGGTCGTGATGCTGCCAACGGAATGGTCGAAGTCTGGGATCGTACGACAAACGAGCGCACCAGCACGAGCATCGACGAGGTTGGTGCGGCGCTGCTCGCCTAAGGCGGCTAAACTAGCCTATTCGGAGCCAGTGAGGCTCCGGTTTATCACCCCTAAATGAATATCGGAGGCCCTCAATGGATATCGACTTGAGCGTGCTGCGCATGATGGAGCGCGAGCGAGAGATACCGTTCGAAGAGCTAGTGCAGATCATTGAGCAGGCAATCATGAGTGCCTACCTCAAGCACGTTGAGGCTCCCGAAGGTAAGGCCGCAGAACTTGCGCCGACTGCTCGCGTCGTACTTGACCGCAAGACTGGCCACGTCAGTGTGTGGGTTCCTGAATACGACGACGAAGGCGCAATCATCGGTGAGGCTGAAGACAGCCCGAGCGATTTTGGTCGTATTGCCGCGTTCGCAGCGAAGCAGGTTATTAACCAACGGCTTCGCGACATCGGTGACGACAAAGTTCTCGGCGAATTCAAAGGTCGTGAAGGCGACATTGTTGCCGGCGTCATTCAACAGGGTCCTAACCCTCGAATGATCCACATTGATCTGGGAACCGTCGAGGCGATTATGCCTCCAGAAGAGCAGGTTCCGAGCGAAGAGTACAAGCACGGTTCACGACTTCGTGTCTATGTCACCGCAGTGAACAAGGGCGATAAGGGCCCCCAGATTACGGTCAGCCGCACGCATCCTTCGCTCGTACGCAAGCTTTTTGCCCTTGAAGTCCCCGAGATTGCAAGCGGACTCGTCGAGATCACGTCAGTGGCTCGCGAAGCCGGTCACCGCACCAAGATGGCCGTGCGCGCGACTGAAACGGGAATCAACGCCAAGGGATCATGCATCGGCGAGCTTGGACAGCGTGTTCGCGCGGTCACAGCAGAACTCAACAACGAAAAGATCGACATTGTCGACTACTCGGAGAATCTTGCTGTTTTCGTCGCAAACGCGCTTTCACCTGCCAAGGTGTCCAGCTCGTTTGTCATCGACGAAGCAACCAAAGCTGTTCGTGCCCTCGTTCCCGATTACCAGCTTTCACTGGCAATCGGAAAAGAAGGACAAAATGCGCGCCTGGCAGCAAAACTGACCGGCGCCCGCATCGACATCCAGCCAGACTCGATTCTCGACGACGAGTAGTCATACGACTGCGGCAGGCTCTGCTCCCCGTGAGTTAGGGCTGACCGCGGTTGTGTGTCGCTCCCCAGCGCTGCTGACGTGCCGATACTGGGCGCGGGGGAGTGCGGGATTGGAGAGTAGGGGTATCATGGATGCAGTAAGAACGTGTATTGGCTGTCGCGCAAGCGGCAGCAGATCCTCGTTACTGAGGGTTATCGCATCTCACGGTGCGGTTGTGGCCGACCATTCGGCCACACGTCCGGGTCGCGGTGCGTGGCTCCACCCCACATCCACGTGTTTAGAGTCTGCAGTCAAACGCAGGGCTTTTGAGCGTGCATTGAAGGTGAAGTTGCCACTAGATACCGGAACACTTCTTTCAGTGTTAGCTGAATATGAGACGGGACATCAACCGATGTCCCCTAACGAACAGGCTGATTGACCTATGGACAACTAATGAGCGGCTCGAAATGAGTTCCGTCCGTAATTAGCGGTCTGCCCCTGTCTGGGAGCAGACCCAGACAGGAGAAATGTGGCTTCCAAACCACGCGTACACGAAGTTGCCGCCGAAGCAGGCGTCGATAGCAAGGCTGCACTAGCGAAGCTCAAAGAAATGGGCGAATTCGTTAAAGGCCCTTCGTCAAGCATTGAACCACCCGTCGCACGACGGCTAAAAGCTGCTCTAGAAGCAGACGCTGCGAAAGCACCGGCAGAGCCAGAGAAGCCCAAGGCTGCTCCCAAGGCCGCGCCGAAAGCTGCGCCAAAACCCAAGACCCCGGTGCCTAGTGCTCCGACCCCGGCAGAGGTTGTTGTAGAAGCCCCGGCTCCTACGCTAGCGCCCGAGCCGACTCACGAATCAGAAGAGGGCGCGGCCCCCGCACCGTTGACTGTCGCCGAGCGTCAAGCTCAGGCACTCGCTGCCGAAAAGGCTTTGGCTGCCGAGAAAGCATCCGCTGAGTCTGGAGCGAAGCCAGAGGGCAACGCCGCTGCGACTCCGAGCCCATCCTCTGTTCCTCGTCCGGGTACACCTCGTCCGGGAAACAACCCCTTTGCCTCTAACCAGGGAATGGGGCGTCCCGCTGCAAGCGGCGGCAACAGCTCAATTCCTCGCCCAGGCGCACCTCGCCCCGGACTTCCTCGTCCGGGTGCACCTCGCCCAGGCACTGCTCGCCCCGGCTCAGTTCGTCCAGGCGCTCCGCGCCCAGGCGGCCCTGGCCAGAGCGCACGCCCAGGTGGCTTCGGTCAGCGTCCAGGTGGCCCAGGTGCCGGTGGCGGTCAGCGTCCCGGTGGCGCTGGTGCTGGAGCCGGTGCTCGTCCAGGCGGCGCACCCAATAACTTTGGCCCCAACCGTCCGCCAGGCGGCGGTCGTGGTCGCGGTCCAGGTGGCGGCACTGCTGGTGCTTTCGGTCGCGGTGGCGGCAAGAGCAAGGCACGCAAGTCGAAGCGGGCGAAGCGGGCAGAGTTCGAACTGAGAGAAGCTCCTTCGCTTGGTGGCGTTAGCGTCCCCCGCGGAAACGGCAAGGAAGTAATTCGCCTTCGCCGTGGCGCATCGATCACCGACTTTGCCGACAAGATCGACACAAGCCCCGGAAACCTCGTTACCGTACTGTTCCACTTGGGACAGATGGCAACGGCAACGGAGTCTCTCGACGAGGCAACGTTCGACATCTTGGGCGAAGAGCTCGGCTTCAAGATCGAAATGGTCTCGCCAGAAGAAGAAGATCGCGAACTGCTGCTCGGCTTCGACATGGACCTCGATCAAGAACTTGAAGACGAGTCGGAAGACGAACTCGTAATTCGCCCTCCCGTTGTCACCGTTATGGGTCACGTCGACCACGGTAAGACCAAGTTGCTTGACGCTATCCGTAACGCCAACGTTGTCGCTGGCGAAGCCGGAGGCATCACGCAGCACATTGGTGCCTACCAGGTTGTCAAAGAGCACGACGGCCTCGAGCGTCCGATTACCTTCATTGACACCCCGGGTCACGAGGCGTTCACCGCCATGCGTGCTCGTGGTGCTCAGGTCACCGACGTTGCGATCCTCGTGGTTGCTGCAGATGACGGAATCATGCCCCAGACGGTTGAAGCCCTCAACCACGCTCAGGCAGCAAATGTTCCGATCGTTGTCGCAATCAACAAGATCGACAAAGAGGGTGCAAACCCGGCCAAGGTACGCCAGCAGCTCACCGAATTCGGCCTCGTGGCCGAAGAGTACGGTGGAGACACGATGTTCATGGACGTCTCGGCGCTCAACAAGATCGGTATCACCGAGCTTCTTGACGCTGTGCTCCTGACAGCGGATGCTGGGCTCGACCTGCGCGCAAACCCCAACAAGGATGCTCGTGGTGTTGCGATTGAAGCCAAGCTCGACAAGGGTCGCGGTGCTGTTGCTACCGTGCTCATCCAGTCGGGAACGCTTTCGGTCGGAGACCCCATCGTTGCCGGAACCGCTTACGGTCGCGTTCGTGCAATGTTCGACGAGAACGGCGACTCTGTCCTCAAGGCTGAGCCGTCGCGTCCGGTTGCTGTGCTCGGTTTGACCTCAGTACCCAAGGCCGGCGACGTGTTCTTGGTTACCGACGATGACCGCATGGCTCGTCAGATCGCCGAAAAGCGTGAAGCAGCAGAGCGCAATGCAATGCTCGCTCGTAGCCGCAAGCGCATCAGCCTCGAGGACTTCACGAAGGCCCTCGAAGATGGCAAGGTCGAATCGCTCAACCTCATCATCAAGGGTGACGTATCGGGTGCTGTTGAAGCCCTCGAAGAGTCGCTCCTCAAGATTGATGTTGATGACTCGGTTCAGCTGCGCATCATCCACCGCGGTGTTGGTGCTGTTACCGAGAGCGACATCAACCTCGCTACCGTCGACAACGCAATCATCATTGGATTCAACGTTCGCCCCGACCCGAAGGCACGGGAACGTGCCGCTCGCGAAGGTGTCGACGTTCGTTTCTACTCGGTCATCTACGCAGCACTCGAAGACGTCGAGAACTCGCTCAAGGGCATGCTCAAGCCAGAATTCGAAGAAGTTCAGTCTGGTGTTGCCGAGATCCGCGAGATCTTCCGTTCCTCCAAGGTCGGAAACATCGCCGGTGTCATCGTGCGCTCGGGAACGATCACGCGAAACGCCAAAGCACGAGTTATCCGCGAAGGTGTCGTCGTTGGCGACAACCTCGCAATCGACTCGCTGCGTCGCTTCAAGGATGACGTCACTGAAGTTCGCACCGACTATGAAGCCGGTATCGGACTTGGCAAGTTCAACGACATCCAAATCGGTGACGAGATCGAGACAATTGAAATGAAGGAAAAGCCGCGAGTCTAACTCGTTGGCTTATGACGGCAACCTGAGCAGGAAGCGGAGCTACGCAGGCTCCGCGAGCTTCCTGCTCAGGTTGCCGTCAACGCCTCAGTTAATCTTGAGGCAGCAAAAGTTATAGAAGGAGTAGAGATGGTTGACGCAGCTCGTGCGGCAAAAATGGCCGACCGCATCAAAGTAATCGTTGCGAAGACGCTAGAGCGTGGCATCAGAGATCCGCGACTCGGATTTGTCACAATCACTGACGTTCGTGTCACCGGTGACTTGCAGCACGCCTCAATCTTCTTCACCGTCTACGGAACAGATGAGGAGCGCCTCGACAGCGCCGCCGCCCTCAAATCCGCTACCGGCCTTGTTCGTCGCGAAGTTGGGAAGAATCTCACCGCACGGCTCACCCCGTCGATTGAGTTCATTCCCGATGGAATTCCCGAGAACGCCGCACTGATCGATTCCCTCCTCACCGAGGCCCATCAGCGTGACGCATCGATCGGTTCGCTCAAGCAGAACGCTACCTACGCCGGCGACGAAGACCCTTACGTCAAACCGCGCGATATCGCCGCCGATGAAGAAGCTGCTGGCTTCGACGACGACGATGACGATGACGACGCCGTTTACGTCAGCAAAGACGACTAGAGCATCAGAGCATTCGACTACGGCAACTCGTAGTCGGAGCCTACTTTCACGGCGAGGCCGTCCGCGAGGAGCCCAGCGATGGCTCGATCTCGTTGGACACTTTCTGGCCACACTTGGGCAATTTCTTCTGCCGTCACCGGTACATCGCTTGCGCGCAATTCGGCGAGGATTAGGCCCCGCACTTGGCGGTCGGATCCCTCGAACCGTTTCTGGGTGGCTTGCCGTTTTCCCTCATACAGTGGGTAGCCCGCGGCACGCCACTGGCAGTGCTCCCTAATCGGGCACTCGTCACACAGCGGCTTTCTCGCGGTGCAGACGATGGCACCAAGTTCCATGACCGCAGCGTTAGTTGCGCGAGCCGCATCGCGTTCGGCTGGCAGCAGTTCTTCCATCGCTGCAAGGTCACGTTTCGTTGACGGCGGCCCCGCTTCGCCCTGACCGCGCACTGCTCGCGCAATTACTCGCCGAACATTGGTGTCGACGACCGGATGCCGGTGACCGTAGGCGAAGGCGGCGACAGCGCGAGCGGTGTAGTCACCTATGCCGGGAAGAGCCATGAGCGTTGGCACATCCTCCGGCACAATTCCGCCGTGGTGCTCAGTAATTGCTGTGGCCGCGGCGTGGAGGTTGAGCGCACGTCGGGGGTACCCAAGCCGTTCCCACGCCCGTACGGCATCGCCGGGAGGCGCTGAGGCGAGTGCAGCCGGTGTCGGCCACCGTTCGAGCCATTGCTCGAGTCGCGGTATGACTCGGATGACCGGGGTTTGTTGCAGCATGATTTCGCTGACCAAGATGCCCCAGGCGCCGTAGCCATCCTGGCGCCACGGCAATTCACGACCGTTCTCGACGAACCATTCTCGAATCAGCCGCGAAAGTATGACGAGATCTGCGGCCGAATTCTCAGTTGCCACTCGTGAGAGCCGCATAGCGGGCGGCGATGTCATCGGGGCTGAAGAAGGTGCCGCGTTCTTCTACCGCGTGTACGAGCTCGACCATAAGGGCGTTTACGGGAGCGCTGCTGTTGTTGGCGGCTGCGGTGCGCACAACGGCGCCGTTCAGCGCGTCCACTTCGCTTGGTTGGCCCCGTCGAATGCTCTGAAGGGTCGAGCCAGGGTTGGGGGTGCGGCCCATGCGCCGTGCCATGAGCCGGGGGAGTAGCTCGCCGAGCAGCAGCGGTGTTCGAGCGAACGTGCGCAATTGGCGATGGGTGAGCCCCTGGAGTGTTTCGAAGTGGATGTGATCGGCCAGCCCAACGCGCACTGTTTCGCGCATGCTTGCTGTCATTATGCGTCGTAGGCCTCGGTGTGAAACGACGGCTTGCACGCTACGGCCGCTAATCGCGGGCAGCGCGTTGACCTGATTGATGACGAGTTTTGTCCACTGTGCACCGCGAAAGTTGGGCACAACGAAGGTCGGCATGACGTCATTGAGGGTGTGGGCGGCATAGCGAGCAGGAACATCGTTGTCTCCAGCGACACCGACGTAGCTGGGGCCAGCGGCGGTGACATGGATCTTGCCAGGGGAGAGGAACGACGAAGCGAAAGTCGCGAGGCCTCCAATAATGTCGGAGCGAGGCGAGGCGTGCTGTGCGGCCTCGAGCGAATCGAGTCCGTTCTGAAAAACGACGACGGGAACGTTGCGCAAATATTTGATGTTGTCGCGAAGTGCTTGCTCAGCGTCGTGGGCCTTTGTCGCCACGACAACAAGCTCGTTGACGCGCGTGAGGGTCGCTGCCGCGCGAAGTCTGGCGGTGCTTTCGCCCCACGCGCCAGTGAGCGCGATGCCAGATTGGCGAATGGAGTGGAGGTGCGCCCCGCGCGCTGTCACTTCGACATCATGGCCGGCGCGCGCAAGCAAAGCCGCAATTGCGCCGCCGACGGCACCCGCCCCAATGATGCCAATTCGCATGGTCGAAGTCTAAGCGCTTGACCGCGCGAACGGCTGGGACTTGACCGGCGGTGTCGATACGCGTGTGCGATGCGAGAGAATTGGCTAATGTTGTTGCGCTGCCCATCCGGGGCCGCTGGGTTCGGGAGGTGCGGTCATGGCTAAACCACCGCGCAATCCGACGAGCGGAATCCTATTCATCGACAAGCCTCAAGGAATAACGAGTCACGGCGTTGTCGCCAGAGCTCGGGCATCCGTGGGAACACGCAAGATTGGCCACGCCGGCACTCTAGATCCCATGGCCACGGGTCTTCTCGTGCTCGGCGCGAATAATGCCACTCGGCTTCTGACCTACTTGGTTGGCCTCGATAAGCAGTACACGGCAACGATTCGGCTTGGCGCTTCGTCGAATACTGATGATGCCGATGGCGAGCTTTCAGCGCCCGCGGATGCTGCAGTACTTGCCGCGATCAGCGATGACGCTATTGGCGAAGCGGTCGCGCAATTCACGGGCCCCATCATGCAGCGGCCCAGCTCGGTCAGCGCGATCAAAGTTGGCGGTCGACGTGCCTACACGCTTGCTCGTTCCGGCGAAGAGGTTGTGTTGGCAGAACGCGCAGTGACGGTATCCGCTTTCGAGGTGCTCGAGATCGTGCGTGACGAGTTCATTGATGTGAAGGTTCGAGTCGACTGCACCTCGGGAACCTACATCCGAGCGCTAGCGCGCGATGTTGGTGAGGTGCTGGGAGTAGGCGGTCATCTCACTGTATTGAGACGCACCAAAGTGGGGCCATTCGCTGTCGAGATGGCGAGCACGCTCTCGGATGATCTCGAACAGCAGCTCGTTGCTCCCGCTCAGGTTGCTGGCACACTTTTTGAGACTGTCAAGATCAGTGATGAAGAAGCGTTCGAACTCTCGCGGGGCCAGCAGATTCCGCTTGGGCCCGTTGGCTCCGGCCCGCTCGCTGTTGTGAACTCTGGGGGCCGGCTCGTCGGTCTTGCAGAAGTCGTCAATGGCCGCACCCGCATCCTGTCGAATTTTCCGGCGGATGCCGTAGCAGTTCCCCAGGAAGGTTCCCCGCACGATGGTTGAATGGTTTGTGTGGGTGCAAGTGATCGTGGCGGTGCTTGCCGGCACCGCGGCAATAGTCGCTGGTTTCGCGGGAGTGAAGCCCAACGACTACACGCTGGGTGCCACGCTTCTCGTTGAAGCGCTCTTGGCCGTGCAGCTCGTGATGGCGATTGTCGCCCCAGCGTTCGGAAATGTGGCAACGGGCAGTGGCTTAGAGTTCTGGATCTATCTGGTCTCCGCCATCCTGATCCCGCCGGCTGCAGTGATGTGGGGACTGATCGAACGCAATCGTTGGAGCAGCGTTGTGTTGGGGGTCGCGTGCCTCTCAATCGCTGTGATGGTCTACCGGATGAGCCAAATCTGGTTTGTGCAATTGGCCTAGCCCAGAGCGCCTAAAGTTGAAGCGATGACTAGCCAGAATTCTTCCACCGCCACCGGTTTTGGCCGCGTGCTTATCGCCGTCTATGCCGTTATGGCGTTGGGGGCCACCGCGCGGTCGCTTTTTCAGATCGCAACGAAGTTCGATGACGCGCCTGTCGCGTATCTTCTGTCTGCGCTCGCGGGACTTGTCTATATTGTTGCGACGATTGCTCTTGTCCGTTCCGGAGCGCTCTGGTTCAGGGTTGCCGTGGTGGCAATCGTTTTCGAACTCGTCGGTGTACTGACCATTGGCACGCTCAGTCTCGTAGACGCTGTTCTGTTCCCCGCAGATACGGTGTGGTCGTCATTCGGGGCTGGCTACGGGTTCGTGCCGCTTATCCTTCCTGTTCTTGGGCTCATCTGGCTGTATCGGGTGCAGAAACCTCGGGAGAATCGCTGACATGGAGTTGTTCGAATCGATCGACGCTGTTCCGGATGATTTTGGTGCGGTTGCTATAACGATCGGCAAGTTTGATGGTGTTCATGGTGGCCATCGCGCGGTTCTTGAGCGATTGCAGCAGATTGCCGCCGAGCGGGACCTGCGTTCTGTTGTGGTGACTTTCGATCGTAATCCGATGAGTTTGTTGAACCCCGAGGCGTGTCCACTGCCGCTCGTGAGCCTTGAGCAAAAGCTAGAACGACTTGGTTCGACTGGCGTTGACGCGACTCTTGTTCTGGAATTCGATCGTGCGCTGAGCGAGGTGAGCGCTGAAGAGTTCGTAACGACAGTGCTGACGGGTGCTCTGCAGACTCGCGTCGTTCTTGTTGGTGCAGATTTCCGTTTTGGTGCACGCGGCGCTGGCGACGTCGATTTACTGCGGTCGCTGGGCAAGAAACACGGTTTTGAGGTCATCGTCATCGACGACATCGAGCTCGAGGCAGGTCGTCGTCTTTCGTCGACCTTTGTGCGAGAGCTACTTGCTGATGGCCGGGTCGCTGAAGCTGGTCGCATTCTGACGGCGCTGCATTCGGTGCGAGGTGTCGTTGTGCTCGGTCAGCAGCGCGGTCGCGAGTTGGGTTATCCGACAGCAAATCTTGAGCGATTGCCCGAAGGCTTTATTCCGGCGGATGGCGTCTATGCGGCCTGGCTCATAGTCGACGGCACACGTTTCGCGGCGGCTGTATCGATCGGCAACAATCCGACGTTTGAGGGCGTGGCGGCGAAGCAGGTTGAAGCCCATGCGCTCGATCAGGACTTCGATATCTATGGCAAGCGAGTCGAGATTGAGTTTGTTGAGTTCATTCGCGGGATGGTGAAGTTCTCGTCGATTGATTCTCTCGTCGAGGAGATGGGCCGCGATGAAGACACCGTGAGAACCATCTTGGGCGTCCCCGCGAAAGCGACGCCCAAGAAGTAGTTGCTGAGGCTAGCCCTTGATGAGCTTGTTGAGGGGGACCTTAACGACATTCTTGAGGTTCTCGACAATGTCATCGGGCACATCGCCGATGAGGGGCAGATTGGGGTCTTTCGCCCAGTTGCCGATCGTGTCGAGGATCGTGTCGGTATCGAGGCCCTGGAGCGTGGGCTGGATGCCTTCCCAGATTGGCTCGAGTGCATTGAGATCGAGACCTTTACCCCGAACCAAACCGCCGACAATATCTCCGATGCCCCGTGGTCGAATCCGCTGTTTCCCATGAGTATCTCCTTGGCGTGCAGCCAGCACGAGTTGCCGACTGGACCCATCATCGTAGAGACAGGGGTTAACGGGAAGTAGAGTAGTTCGAATGACTACTATCGCGCGCACTCTCTGGAGAGGCCGCATTCTCGCCCTCCTGGGGATTCTCTTTATCGCCCTCAATGTGCGCACCGCTGTCGCCGCAATTTCTCCGATTCTTGGGGTAATTCAAAACGACATCCCGCTCTCGAGCTTGGGTCTCGGAGTGCTCGGAATGCTTCCCCCTGTTGCGTTCGCCCTTGCCGGCCTTGGTGCACCGGCACTTGCTCGTGCTCGCGGGCTTGATGCGAGTTTGCTGATCGCGGCAATGGCGATGGTTTTGGGTTCGAGCATCCGCGCCGTCAGTGATGACTTCGTCATGCTTGCTCTTGGCAGCATCATCGCTCTCGGAGGAATGGGAATCGGAAATATCCTGTTGCCTCCCGCCGTAAAGAAGTACTTCCCTGATCGCTTGGGCACGGTTACCGGCGGCTATGTCATGCTCGTCTCGCTGGGTGCCGCGATCCCGGCATTCTTTGCTGCTCCGTTGGCTGAGGTTGCCGGATGGCGTGTATCGGTGGCGGTGTGGGCTCTGCTGGCCCTTACTGCGCTAGTGCCGTGGCTCCTGTTGTGGGCGCGTGGACGTCATGCTCGTCGCACTGTCGCGAGTGAAGAAGCTCTCCTGCCGACGTCGGACAGTATTTCGGTGTGGTCAATGGCGCGTTCGAGAACGGCCTGGGCCATCACGATTGCCTTCGCTGTCTCGTCGATCAGCTTCTATTCGTTCTTCGCTTGGCTTCCTGAAATCCTTATTGAGTCCGCCGAAATGACGCCTGTAGAGGCTGGCGCAATGCTGTCGCTCTTCGGGCTCATCGGGATTCCGCTGGGCATTGTGAGCCCGATTCTGGTCAGCCGAATCTCCAACGTCGGTCTGCTCATGCTTGGCGGAGTAGCGGCCGGTGCCGCAGGTTTCCTTGGGCTAGCCTTTGCTCCCACTGTTGCGACCTGGCTGTGGGTTATTTTCGTGGGAATTGGCAGCATCATGTTCCCGCTCAGCCTTGTGCTGATCAACCTGCGCACCCGTAGTCATGACGCCTCGGCTGCTCTCAGCGGTTTCGTGCAGAGCGTTGGCTACACCGTCGGCGCGCTCGGCCCGTTCGCTGTCGCGCTAGTTCGAGAGCTTTCTGGTGGGTGGGTTGCGCCCCTGATGTTCTTGCTCGCCACTAGCTTGCTTGCCATCATCAGCGCATTCTGGCTGACTCGGCCGCGATTCGTCGAAGATGAGTTACGCATTCCCGTTGGCGAACTCGCGGACTAGACCTTTAGCTCTGCAGCGCGGAATTGCTGAGTCGCTCGGGGTGATGAACGAGAGCGGCGGCGCCAATCAGCGGGCCGTCGCTAGAGAGACCTGACGCCACAACGCGCACCTTCGTGATGAACGGGAACGGCGCGCGGTCGGTGATCGCTTCTGCGACGAGGTCAATGTAGTCGGCGGCGACGTGGGAGAAGCCGCCACCGATCGCAACGAGTTCGAGGTCGACAAGAGCGGTAGCCGAGGCGATTCCGTGGCCGACAGCGCGTGCCGAGCGGCGAACGGCGCGAATTGCGATCTCATCTCCGGCAGCGTAATCAGCCGAGAGCTCTTCTCCCGTGCTGCCGTTCCAGCCGTGAGCTTGTGCCCATTCGACAGTCTTGGGCCCGGAAGCCACAGCTTCTACGCATCCGGTGCCGCCGCAGCCACACAGGGTGTCCTCGCCGCCGACTTCGACGTGACCGAAGTGGCCACCGTTGCCGGTGGGGCCGTCGATGAGCTGGTTGTCGAGGATGAGTCCTCCACCGACACCGGTCGAGACGACCATTCCCATGAAGTACTTCACTCCCTGAGCGGCGCCGATCCAGTGTTCAGCGAGAGCGATGCAGTTTCCGTCGCCACGCAGCGCAACGGAGATGCCGGGAAGCTCTGCTTCGACGAGGGCGCGCACGCCATAGTCTCGCCAGGCCGGCAAGTTGAGGGGTGATACTTCGCCGCGCGATACCGAAATGGGCCCGGCGCTACCGATGCCAGCGCCCAGAAGTTCAGCGCCATCGGGGAGGGCGGCATTCGACTGTCGCACGACGGTGCGCACGCTCTCGGCGAGTTGCTCGCTCGATGATGCGCGGCCCGTGGGGGCTCGGAAGCGGCTCGTCGCGAGAACGACACCGTTCGGGTCTACGAGGGCAGCCTCGACTTTGGTTCCGCCAATGTCGATGGCGAGGGCATAACGATTCGATGTGGTGGTGGTCACGGCATCCACCTTATTGGGTGTCTGTGGTGATCGTGGTTCACCTGATGACTTTCGTGTGGCATTCAGCTTGAGGGTGTTGGCTGCGCATGTGCGCATCGCCCAGTGAGAATTGCTGCTCATCTGAGCAGATGCAACTGCATATGTTGCAGCGGGCGTCGAGGAACTCTATCGTTGAGGGAGGAGGCAGCAGTGGACGAATCAACCGAGCTCTTGGCCGTGCGTGTTGCCGAGCTCTATTACGAAGAGAACAAGACTCAAGACGAAGTCGGAGCTCTTCTCGGGATTACCCGCTGGAAAGTGGGCCGACTGCTCACTCGTGCCCGCGAAGCAGGAATCGTGCGCATCGAGATCATTCACCCCCGCGCTCGGCGGCTGGATGTCGAACGGCAGTTGCGAGACCGCTTCGGTCTGAAAGATGCGGTCGTGGTTCCGCTGCCCGCGGATGACGAAGAGGTCAACCCTCGCGTGGCTCAAGCGGCTGCCGACTACTTGGCCGCTGTTCGCCCCGTTCCGCGCACTCTGGGCGTCAGCTGGGGTCGCACGCTCGACGAGGTCGCTCGTTTACTTGCTCCCGGCTGGACCGTTGGCGTGCAGGTCGTGCAGATCAACGGCGGTGTGAGTCTCAACAGTAAGCAGGGAACCGCAGCCCAAACTGCTGTCACTATCGCCCAGAAGGGGCACGGTCAAGCGACGCTGCTGCCGATCCCCGCGATTCTGGAGCAGGTCGAGACGAAGCGTGCGATAGAACGCGACCGTGCTGTGGCTAGCGTTCGTGCACTGGGTGCTTCGGCATCCGCCTATTTGTATAGTGCCGGTGTTGCTGGTGCTAGTTCGGTCCACGTCGATAGTGGTTACCTGACCGAGAACGATGTCGATGACCTCGTCTCTAAGGGAGCCGTCGGCGACGTGGTTGGTCGTTACATCAACAGCGCTGGCAAGATCGTTGACTCTGCTCTAGACGAGCGCACTGTCGGTATCGGTCTTGATGAGCTTCGTGCAGCAGATCACGCAATTTTTGTCGTCGCTGGCGACGCTAAACATGACGTCGCGCGCGCCGTCGTTACGAGTGGGCTGTGTTCCGTCATCGTCACCGATGAGGCCACAGCGCACGCCCTTCTGGAGGAAACCACATGACAATCGAATCGGCCATCGCGCTCGCACCTGCTGAGCGCGCGGTCAATCTCATCGGAGCAGATCTGACCGAGAAATCTCTCAAGCTTCACCTTGAAGGACTCTCGGGCGTTGACGCTGTTGGGCTTGAGCAGCGCGCAGCGGGTCTGGGAACGCGTTCCATCAAGACCACGTCGAAGGCATGGGCTCTCGACACCATCATCAAACTCATCGACCTCACCACTCTTGAGGGCGCAGACACACCTGGCAAGGTTCGCTCGCTCGCGGCCAAGGCTGTACTGCCGGATGCTTCGGATGCGTCGACCCCTCAGGTCGCTGCCGTCTGCGTCTATGGCGACATGGTCCCGTACGCGGCTGAAGCCCTCGGGTCATCCTGGTCAAACGGTTCAGACAACGGAATCAACGTTGCCGCCGTCGCGACCGCGTTCCCGAGCGGACGCTCATCGTTGCCGATCAAGATCATGGACACCAAGGAAGCCGTAGCTAACGGCGCAGACGAAATCGACATGGTTATCGACCGTGGCGCTTTCCTCTCGGGCAAGTACGGTGTTGTCTTCGACCAGATCGTCGCTGTCAAAGAAGCGTGCCGCCGCGAGAACGGCACCTACGCTCACCTCAAGGTGATCTTGGAGACCGGCGAACTCAACACCTACGACAATGTGCGCCGTGCATCCTGGCTCGCAATTCTGGCCGGGGGAGACTTCATCAAGACCTCCACCGGAAAGGTTTCGCCCGCCGCAACCCTGCCCGTCACCCTCCTCATGCTCGAGGTTGTGCGCGACTGGCACTTGCTCACCGGCGAAAAGATCGGGGTGAAGCCAGCAGGCGGCATCCGCAGTTCTAAAGACGCGATCAAATACCTCGTCACAGTCGCTGAGACTGTCGGCGAGGAATGGTTGCAGCCGCACCTGTTCCGTTTCGGAGCATCCAGTCTTCTCAATGACGTGCTCATGCAACGTCAGAAGCTCACTACCGGCCACTACTCAGGCCCCGACTACGTCACGATTGACTAAGGCACACCATGACTGAGAATGACAAAGCATTAAGCGTGAAAGCACCAAGCTTTCTCGACTACGCGCCAGCTCCAGAGTCCACTTCGGTTCTGCACTTGAAGAAACACTACGGTCTCTTCATCGATGGTGAATTTGTGGATGGCCGCGGAGACGCGTTCAGCACGATCTCACCGGCAACCGAAAAGGAGATCGCCTCGATCTCCAACGCCAACAGCGCTGATGTGGATGTCGCAGTCGCTGCAGCCCGCAAGGCCTACGACCGCACGTGGTCGAAGCTGTCGGGCGCAGACCGCGGCAAGTACCTCTTCCGTATTGCGCGCCTCGTGCAGGAGCGGGCTCGTGAGCTTGCTGTTGCCGAGAGCCTCGACAACGGAAAGCCGATCAAGGAGAGCCGCGACGTTGACGTACCTCTCGTTGCTGCCTGGTTCTTTTACTACGCCGGTTGGGCTGACAAGCTCGACTACGCCGGTCTCGGACCGAACCCGCAGTCGCTCGGTGTTGCCGCTCAGGTGATCCCGTGGAACTTCCCGCTGCTCATGCTCGCGTGGAAGATCGCTCCGGCGCTTGCGGCGGGAAACACCGTCGTGATCAAACCGGCCGAAACTACTCCGTTGAGCGCAATGATCTTTGCTGAAATCTTGCAGCAGGCTGACCTGCCGAAAGGTGTCGTCAACATCATCACCGGTGCCGGCGACACGGGCCAGGCGCTCGTCAATCACCCTGACGTCAACAAGGTTGCCTTCACCGGGTCAACCGGCGTTGGCCGTGCGATCGCCAAATCGGTTGCCGGAACGGGCAAAAAAGTCACTCTCGAACTCGGTGGCAAGGCAGCAAACATCGTGTTCGATGATGCGCCAATCGACCAGGCCATCGAGGGAATCGTCAACGGCATCTTCTTCAACCAGGGCCACGTCTGCTGTGCAGGTTCGCGCCTACTGGTTCAGGAGAACATTCACGATGACGTCGTCGACCGCCTCAAGGCGCGATTGTCGACCCTCCGAATGGGCGACCCGCTTGATAAGAACACCGATATCGGTGCAATCAACTCCAAGGGTCAGCTCGACCGCATCCGCGAACTCAGCGACATCGGGGAAGCTGAAGGCGGCGAGCGTTGGACTGCCGACTGCGCGATCCCTGAGAACGGTTTCTGGTTCGCCCCGACGATCTTCACGAACGTGTCGACCTCGAGCCGCATCGCTCGCGAAGAGGTCTTCGGGCCCGTTCTGAGTGTCTTGACGTTCCGCACGCCGGCCGAGGCCATCGCCAAGGCCAACAACACGCCCTATGGGCTGTCTGCGGGCATCTGGAGCGACAAGGGCTCGCGCATCCTCGCTGTGGCTGACAAGCTGCGCGCCGGTGTCATCTGGGCCAACACCTTCAACCGTTTCGATCCTGCGTCGCCGTTCGGTGGCTACAAGGAGAGTGGCTACGGCCGCGAGGGTGGCCGTCACGGACTCGCCGCTTACCTAGAATCCGCTGGATGGGCCGCGCCCGCCGTCACGAAAGGTGGCAAGAAATGACCCGTCTCACGGTTCCTAAGACCTACAAGCTCTACATCGGTGGCAAGTTTCCGCGCAGCGAAAGCGGTCGCACCTACGAGGTAGCAACCAAGAAGGGCGCCTTCCTCGCGAACGCTGCCCTGGCAAGCCGCAAGGACGCTCGGGATGCCGTAGTCGCCGCCCGCGCAGCATTCAGCGGCTGGTCGGGGGCCACGGGCTACAACCGCGGCCAGGTGCTGTATCGCATCGCCGAACTGTTGGAGGGTCGTCGCGAGCAGTTCATCGACGAGCTCATGGCAACGGAGTCGCTGTCGAAGGCCGCGGCAACGGCGCAGCTGGATACGGCGATCGATGCGTGGGTGTGGTACGCGGGGTGGGCTGACAAGTACGTGCAGGTCGCTGGCAACGGTAACCCCGTTTCAGGGCCGTACTTCAACCTCTCAACGCCTGAGCCAAGTGGTGTTATCGCCATTGTGGCTCCGCAGGACTCGTCGTCGCTGCTCGGGCTCGTGAGCGTCATTGCTCCGGCACTCGTCAGTGGAAACACGGTTGTCGTGGTTGCTCACCAGAACGCCCCGCTCAGCGCGATCAGCCTCGCTGAGGTTCTCGCGACGAGTGATGTTCCCGGTGGTGTCGTCAACATCCTCACCGGTTCTCCGGCGGAAATTGCACCGTGGCTTGCGAGCCACGCGGATGTCAATGGTCTCGACCTTGCCGGAGCAGAACAGCTCGAGTGGGTTGACCTTCAGATCGCCGCGGCAGACACTCTCAAGCGCGTATCCGGACCGGTTATCGGTGTTCCGGCGCCGTCAATTGAACGTGTTGTGCAGTGGACTGAGACCAAGACGGTGTGGCACACGAAGTCTCTGATTTAGCCGAGAAGTGCGGCGTGAAGCTTGATCTAGACGATTATCTGCGGATACTTGCTGGGTAATGGTCTTTTCACGCCGCACTTTCTCGCGTATCGGTGCCGCGCTCTTCGCGCTACTGATCGCTGTTGTCGTGATCCCGGTTGCCGACGCGGCGCCGGCCAGCGCTGCTCCCGCCGACACCATTCACAGTTTGGTGAATCAAGCACGCTGGAAAGTGGGTCAGGCTGGTCTGATTCGTAATTCAGCGATGGATGCTGTTGCTCTCGATTGGGCAAAAAACATGGCCGCGAATAACTGGATGCCACACAATCCCCATTATTCGAGCCAAATCCCTAGTGGCTGGAACAAGGCTGGGGAAAATGTTGCTCAGGGCTACCGCACCGCTCAATCGATGCACGATGGCTGGATGGGGTCCCCAGGTCATAAGGCAAACATTCTGGGGTCGTTCACCGACGTTGGCATCGCGTTTTACGAGAGCGGCGGAACAACGTGGGGTGTGCAAGTCTTTGCGAACTACGCTGGGCACTCCGGACCAGCAGCGCCGGCGGCCGCGGTCGCCCCGGCCCCAGCACCAGCCCCGGCGCCTGCCGTTGAAACAGAACCTGCTCCTGTAGCCGAAGCTCCGAAGGAAGACGCTCCGAGCTCCGCTGAGAGAGCTGCCGCTCAAGCCGCTGAGGATGCCGAGATCTCACCGTCGCCAACGGCATCCGCCGATGCGGGCGAAGACGCTGATTCGAGATCGCCGTCGACCATGTCGCGCGAAGAATTGCAGGCGAGCGTGTACGGCGACAGACCAGATCAGACCTGGATCGCGTGGTCTGTTTTCGCCGGAATTCTCTTGCTTAGCGCCGGCGTCTGGTTTGTGGTGTGGCGAAGACGAGCTCGAAGCTGACATTCTGGCCGCGAGCGTTCAGCCTCTGTGCGCTGGTTCTCAGTTGCGCTGTTTAGAGTTCTGACATGCGCGTTCTTGTAACTGGAGCAACAGGATATTTGGGTGGCCGACTCGTTCCTCGGTTGATAGATGCTGGGCACTCCGTGCGCGTGCTTGTGCGCAACCCTCGCAAGCTGCGTGATGTTCCGTGGCGGGACGACGTGGAGACCGTAATCGGTGATCTCACCGATGCCGAGACACTGACCACTGCTGTCGCCGATATCGACGCGCTCTACTATCTCGTGCACGCCATGGGGGCTAAGGGCGATTTTGAAGCGACCGAGAAGCTCTCCGCCAATAACGTGGCGGTGGCAGCGAAAAGCGCCGGAGTATCGAGAATTGTCTACCTCGGCGGACTTCACCCTGAAGGCGACATTAGCGAGCTGAGTCGTCATTTGCGCAGTCGCGCTGAGGTGGGTCGGATCCTGATGGACTCCGGCGTGCCCACGATCGCATTCAACGCTGGTGTCGTGATTGGTTCAGGCTCGGCGTCGTTTGAGATGATCCGTCACCTCACCGAGGTGTTGCCCTACATGCCAGCGCCGAAGTGGGTGCGCAACTTCATCCAGCCGATCGCCGTACGAGACGTGCTCTACTACCTAGTTGCGGCACTCGAATTGGATAAAGATCTCAACCGTAGCTTCGATATCGGCGGCCCAGATGTGCTCCGCTACGGCCAAATGATGAACGGCTATGCTCTCGAAGCTGGCCTGCACCAGCGCCCCATCGCCTCGTTGCCGGTGCTAACGCCGTGGCTCGCGTCGCAGTGGGTAAACCTGGTGACTCCCATTCCCCGGTTGCTCGCGGTGCCGATCATCGAGTCTCTTCAGTTTGATTGCATTGTGCGCGATGAATCTGTCTCTGACTTCATCCCCAAGCCACCGGGCGGGCTTACGGGTTACCGGGCCTCGGTGCGTTTAGCTCTAGTGAAGATGCGCGACGGGGAAGTCGCGACCAGTTGGCAAGACGCCACCGTCGCTGGGGCTCCGAGCGACCCGATCCCGAGTGATCCAGAATGGACGGGCCACACTGTCTACACCGATCTGCGAGAGCGAAGCACTCCGGCATCGCCAGCAGCACTCTGGGCTGTAGTTGAAGGAATTGGGGGTGAGAACGGATGGTATTCGTTCCCTCTTGCGTGGGCGTTGCGGGGCTGGGCAGACAAGCTGGTTGGCGGAGTTGGTTTGCGGCGCGGACGTCGTCATCCGAGTACTCTCAATACTGGAGACGCGCTCGACTTTTGGCGGGTTGAAAGCATCGACCATGGTCACAGTCTTCGGCTGCGGGCCGAAATGAAACTGCCGGGTCGAGCCTGGCTCGAATTGACCGTTAAACCGGATGGCGCTACCGGATCGCTGTACCGCCAGCGCGCAGTGTTTTTTCCTAGCGGTTTGGGCGGCCGCCTCTATTGGGCAGCGATTCTTCCCTTCCATGGTGTGATTTTCAGCGGCATGGTAAATCGGATCGTTGCTGCAGCAGAATCGAACACCGCTGACTGACCACGCTTGGCTAATGACCCGACTGCGATACATTTGACTAATGTCTGGAATCGTCGTTGTCGGCAGTGCAAATATTGATCAGGTTTTTCGCGTTGAGCGCATCCCTTCGCCGGGAGAAACCGTACTTTCGCACGGTCTGAGCACTGCGCTTGGCGGCAAAGGGCAAAACCAGGCCGTTGCTGCAGCTCGCGCCGGAGCACAAACCACCTTCGTGGGTGCCGTCGGCGCAGACACGTTCGGCGAGATGGTGCGCGCGGGAATGGGCGACGATTTGATTGATATAGCCCAATTACGCACCTCGCCCAAGCCAACCGGCACAGCACTGATTGCTGTTGACGGAACGGGCGAGAACACGATCATCGTTGAGCCGGGGGCTAACGGCGATATTGTGGCTCTCAGCAGTGCGGATGCGGCAGCGATCACGGCGGCGTCGGCTCTCGTGATGCAGTTGGAAATTCCGCTAGCCACAGTCGTCGAGGCGGCAAAAATCGCTCAGGCGGCTGACACTCTGGTCATTCTGAACGCTGCACCCATTCAGACGCTTCCTCAAGAGCTGCTTGACGTTCTTGATGTACTAATTGTGAATGAGCATGAAGCTGCCGAGCTGGCACGTGATAACGGTTTGGACCCTGAACTCGACGGACTGGGGGAGCGCCTTCTCTCGCTGGTGCCAACAGTGATTGTGACTCTCGGTTCGAAGGGTGCTTCCTTGCACCGCACTGGATTTGATCAGATTGTTGTCCCGGCACATCGTGTGACTTCAGTTGATGCCACGGGCGCTGGGGATACGTTCTGTGGTGCTTTCGCGGCGGGCCTCGTTGAAGGAATGGAGGCGGATGTAGCATTACGATTTGCTGTGGCGGCGGCATCCATTTCGGTCGAGAGCAATGGAGCTGTGCCGTCGATTCCGCGACGTGCGGCCATCGAGACACGCGCAAAAGAATCTGCGCATTAGGTAACGGATTGATAACAGACTCGCTATAGTGGGGTCACCGTGAACGTACGGCAACCCGACAAAGGATGGCGAGTCAATGGCGACATCGCAGAACCCGGCACCTCACTATCGAGACCAACGAGCGCGAAGAGTGACCCTCGCCGACGCCCTCGTTGCCGCAATTACTCTCGCGCTCGTGCTGAATGCTAACGTCAGCCGCGTTCATGCCGCCGGTGCTTTCTCATCCCTTCGTGCGCCTGGAGAGGCCGCGTTCATCGCCGGGCACCGCGGAGACAAAATGATTGCGCCAGAGAACACCCTTGAGGCGCTCGGTCACGCGCTCAATAGCGCAGCAGACTACGTCGAAACTGACGTGCAACTCACTGCCGACGGCGTTCCGGTACTGATGCACGATTGGACAGTCGATCGCACAACAAACGGCACGGGCCCCGTCTGGGGTTACAGCTATGACGAGCTTGCCAAGCTTGATGCTGGCTCGTGGTTTGGTGAAGCCTTTGCGGGGGCGTCAGTTCCCACGCTGGAAGAGTTTCTCAATTTGCTTCGCTGGTCTACAAAGAACGCCATCCTCGAACTCAAAGGATCGTGGACTGATGAACAGGTTTCCCTGATTTCTGACCTCATCGCGCGTCATGGTGTCAGCGATCATGTCATCATCGGAAGCTTCGACATCATGACACTGCGAGCACTGCAGCGCGTCAACCCCGAGCTGCCAGGCATGCTTATTGTGCGAGACATTGTCGGTGACCCAGGAGCGCTGGCCGCAGCAGCGGGCGCAGTTGCTCTCGTCACAAGCAAAAAAGCGATTACGGCTGATCCTGAATTAGTGCAGCGGGTGCATGATGCTGGCCTCGGAATACTCATCTACACCCTTAACGATTCTGAGACGTGGTCGGATGCGGTGTCGTTGGGCGTTGACGGGATCGTCACCGACAGACCGGCAGAGTTGGGACAGTGGATCGCTCGCGAGTTCACCGACCCCGAGGATCTGCCATTCGCTAGGGGAGTGCGAGTTGCAGGCTAAAGCGAGGCGATGAGGGCTCGATAAAAGTCGATGCCGGCGAGGTAGCTGCTCACGAGCATCCGCTCGTTTCGGGCGTGAAGTGTATCGCGAACCTCGCGTGCCATCGCAAACGGGGTAAATCGATAGACTCCGCGGCTAATGCGTGTGAAGTGGCGACTGTCTGTTGCACCGTTCTGCACATAGGGCGTCACGATCGTTCCCGGGAAGCTTTTCTCAATTGTCGAGCGAAGCAATTCCCAAGCCAACCCCGTAGTCGGCGAGACGGGAGACGGCTCACCGGGGGACTCGACGGTGATTCTGACCCGCTTGTCGTTTACTGCCCTTGTCACATGTTTGAGAGTCGCTTCGAGGGTGGAGTTGACAGCGATTCGTACGTTGATGATGGCGCTGACCCGCTCCGGCAGCGCGTTGACGGCGTGGCCGCCTTCGAGGATTGTTACGGCCTGAGTTGTGCGCAACATTGCGGCTAGCTCGTCGCTCTTGCGCACCAGAATGGGCACGAGGAGCCCCCGTGTCCACGACACATTGCGCAGCAAGAAGCCGCTGAAGCCCCCGGCATGCTCGCCGAGAGTGCGAAGCAAGTCTGAGCCTGTCGAAGTCAAATGGGCGGGAAAGGGACGAGCATTGAGACGAATTATCGCTTGAGCGAGTCGAACAGCGGCGGGAGTGCGTGGTGGCGTTGAGGCGTGTCCGCCTGACTGGTCGACAGTCAAACGCAAGGCAGCCGTACCCTTCTCGGCGACTCCAACAACTGCCATGGGGGCTGTGACCTGATCGAAGACGTCGTCAACAATCGCGCCGCCTTCGTCGAGCACCAAGACGGGTTTCACTCCGCGTTGTTCGAGCAGATCCACAATCGCTGAAGCCCCAGTGCCGTGTGTTTCTTCGTCGTGGCCAAAGCACAGGTAGATATCTTGAGACGGCACTAGGCCAGCTTCGAGTTGAGACTCGACGGCTTCGAGGATGGCGACGACCGAGCCCTTGTTGTCGAGCGTTCCGCGCCCCCAGATAAATTGTTCTTCGCCTTTGCCGCTGAGTTCAGCGGCAAACGGCGGCCGCTTCCAACCTTCAGGGGGAGCGGCAACAACGTCGTAGTGGGCCAAGAGCACTGACGGTTCTGTCGATGCACGTCCGCGCCAGCGAAAAATAAGGGAGTAGTCAAGCACTGTCTCACGTTCGAGACGGCTGTGGCACAGTGGATAGAGTTTGCGCAGCGCTGAAGCGAAGCGGGTAAATTCTGCCCACTCAGTTGCGTCCACATCCTCGCGGGAAACTGTAGGGATTTGTACGAGCTGTTGCAGGTGTTCGACAGCCAAGGCACTCTTCATACGTCGACTCTATCGAGAGCTGGGCGGTGATTGCCCCCACCCGGGGGTCGTAATGCGCGAGGAAGGAAGACTGTGACTCGACTGGAGCTGGCGGCCAATGGTCATCGAGCACGCCGATATCTGGTGCTTGCCGGAGCCCTCCTGTGGGCAATCGGGATGATTCTGCCGCCGACGATGGCGACCGCAGCACCCACGGCAGCGACTACGCCGAACGCGCACGCTCTCACAGATCCCCCTACAAGCATCGTGAGCGCCGGTCTCGACGATTTCGTATTCGATAGTTATGACGCCGAGTTCTTTCTTGATCGCGATAGCGAAGGTCATTCGACGCTTTCCACGGTCGAAACTTTTGTTGCGGTATTTCCGGCAGACCAGAACCGGGGGATGCGGCGAGCGATCCCTGATTACTACCAGGGTGTGCCGGTAAACCTAGCCAATATTTCGGTGACAGACGAGACCGGCAAACCTCGACCATTCGACGTGGAGCATGACGAGGGATTCACTCTGATCACGAGTGCCGCAAACACGTTTGTCAGCGGAGCCCAAACGTACGTCTTCAGCTATGACCAAACTGACGTCACTCGATACTTTTCCAACACTGAGGCTGACGAATGGTACTGGGACACGAACGGCACGGGTTGGCAACAACCGTTTGGCTCAGTCACAGCAACCATCCACTTGGGCGAAGGGCTCGCAGATGCACTCATTTCGCCGCCTCGCTGCTATTGGGGCTACGAAGGATCGACAGAGGTATGCGAGATCGTCTCGGTTGACGCGAACGATTTTGTTGCCTCCCACGATCTCTTAAGCGCAGGTCAGAACCTCACCGTCGCAATGGGATTCGAACCGGGAACCTTTGTGGCTCGAGACAGCTCCTATTTCGCCTCAACCTCGGGCTATCTGCAACCGTTGGGTGCTCTCGGCGCTCTTGCAGGCCTCATCTGGGCGTTCCGTACGCGGCGAACAAAACTTGCCGACGCTGCAGGGCGGCCCACCATCATCGCCGAATATTCGCCTCCCAGCGACGTGCCACTCGTCACGGCAGCCCTTCTTCTTGGCAAGCGCAATAAAGCGATCGCCGCGCAAATCCTCGAGTTTGCCGTCCGAGGCAAGCTTCGGGTTCGTGAAGCGGAATCGAGTGGGTTCTTCTCGTCGCGCACCGAGTATCTCCTTGAGTTGGTTGACCCAACGGGGGTGCGTGGCGCTGAACTAGAGATATTGCGCGCGCTTTTCGGGAAGTCATTGCAGCACGGCGCGGTGCGAAGTCTCGCGAAGGCCGATCAGAAGCTCAGCCAGAAGCTCTACAAAATTGTGGAGCGAGAGAATTCCGGACTCGTTGCTGCCGGTTTCCGTCGCACAGTGTCGGCGAGTAGCTACCTACCGATTGCGGTGTCGGCGGTCGCGATAGCCGCAGTCATATTCTTCGGAGTCCTGCTGATCGATGGTGCCTATGGATCCGGAGTCCCATTCGTGATCATTGCGGGTTCGATTGTCGCGGGGGTAGCGACTCTGGTGTTGCTCTTTCGCACGCCCGTCACCGCGCGCGGCGCCGAAGCTAGAGACCATCTTGAGGGACTTGAGTTGTACATCCGGCTGGCAGAAGCGGACCGGTTGAGGATGCTGCAAAGCCCTGAAGGTGCCTTGCGCGAGAAAAGTACATCGACCGGTAACAACGACGTGCTCAAGATCTACGAGAAGCTCCTGCCCTATGCAGTGCTTTTTGGGCTCGAAAAGCAGTGGTCTGGGGAGCTGAGTCGGTACTACTCTGAACGCTCACCCGATTGGTATAGCGGTTCTGGCGCGTTCAACGGTGCACTGTTTGCCTCAAGTATTTCGTCAATGTCTGATTCGATCGCAAGTTCGTACTCTGGCAGCGCGTCGAGCAGTTCGAGTGGAGGTTCCGGCGGCGGCGGCTCTTCCGGTGGTGGTGGCGGCGGTGGTGGCGGTGGCGGCGTGTAGCGCTCTGCAGAGTCAGCCGCGGGTATATTTGCTCTAATGAGTGCTACGTACCCCAACAGGCCACGCCGAGTGGTCCTCCCGGCAGCAATCCTCGCTGTGCTCGTGCTCCTCGTTGGGGCGGGCATCATCGACACCGAGATTTTCACAGTGGTTCGCTACGTTGTCAGCATTCTTGCGTTGATTTGCGTGGTGCTCGTGGTTCAGGCTCACCAATGGTGGTGGGCGATCGCACTCGTGCCGATTGCGATTTTATGGAATCCCGTGTTTCCAATTGTCGTCGCCGACACTCAGTTGTTCGCGGGATTGCACTACACCGCAGCGCTTGTGTTCATCGTTATTGGCGTCGCCGTTCGCGTCACCGATACCCAAAGTCGAGGTTAATTCGCTCGAGTAGCACATGATCCCGTTTTTCTGCGTACACTAGTAACGCATCCCTTGAGACCACCAATCGCACCGCAGTTGGGTCTGGCTCACTCGAGCGGATGTTGTCACTCAGCATGAGGTCCCATTCGTGGCAACGTCTTCGAGCCGTCGATCCGTGTGACTGAGCATTTGCCTAGCGCCAGGAGAATAGTTGACCAACTCGTCAAAGACCGATCCCTCGCAGCGCAACAAGCGACCCAAAAACTCTGGTCAGCGACAAGCCGGCGCTCAACGTCGACGCGCTCGCCCCGGTGACGACACCGGAGTAATCCCCGTGCTCGCTCGCGCCGCTCGTGAAGTCGAGACTGCCGTGCAAAAGGGCCCGCTTAAGCCTGCTAACCGTGCACGCTTCCAAGTCGCCGCGCTGCTCCTGCGTGAAGAGCGCGCCAGAGTCAAGGTTGATGCAACGCTGACTGAGTCTGAACGAGCTAATGAGCAGAAGCGCCTTGATGGCCTCGCCGGCATCTTGGCTAAGACCGCAGCGCGAGACACTAGCCTGCTTTCGATGCTCGGGGAGGCCGCCCCAATCACGCCAGCAGCGAAAGCTCTGCGCCGTGACCTTTTGTTGGCTGCTGGCGTTGAGCTGAGCCCTGAAGAGTTGATCATTTCCGCCGAGCCGAAGCCTGTAGACAAGCAGGTCGATAAGCAAGTTGTGCCAGCATCCGTTCGTCAAATGCAAATGGCAAACCCCTTCTTGGCTCCCGATTTCAGTGCAGTGGCTGCAAAGCCAGAGCACGGAAACCGCCTCGCAAACTGGGAACTCATTGACCCTCTGTTCCGGGCTTTCGAACACGGATCTGGCGGTGGTGCTGCGTCAATGGAACTGCCGGAAGCTGAATCGCTTCGCACGCGGGGAAATCTCGATCTCATGCGGCACCAAGCTCGTTTCGTCGAGCGCGTCAAGCAGGGCCACCGCACGTTCCTCCTCGCCGATGAGCCAGGACTCGGCAAGACGGCTCAAGCGCTGATGGCGGCGGAGGCTTCTCACTCGTACCCATTGCTCGTTGTTGTCCCTAACGTCGTCAAGACCAACTGGGAACGCGAAGTGGAACTGTGGACTCCTGGTCGCACCGCGACTGTTGTTCACGGTGATGGCGATTCTGTCGATGCCTTCAGCGACGTCGTCATCGTCAACTATGAGGTTCTCGACCGCCACGTCGGTTGGCTCGGACGATTTGGCTTCAAAGGCATGGTCGTCGATGAAGCCCACTTCATTAAGAACCTCAAATCTGAACGTTCCAAGCATGTACTTAGCCTGTCTCACAGCATCCGTGCGACGTACCCGAAGGCGCTCTTGATGGCGCTAACCGGAACACCGCTCATCAACTCGATTGAAGACTTCCGAGCAATCTGGCAGTTTCTGGGCTGGATCGATGCGACGAAGCCACTCGCACCACTCATGGCAAAGCTCGAAGAATCAGATCTCACCCCCGCTGACCCCGGTTTCTTCTCCGAAGCGAGACGTGCGGTTATCGATATGGGTATCGTTCGTCGCAAGAAAGTGGATGTCGCGGCTGACATTCCGGCGCGACGCATCGCCGATATTCCCGTTGAACTCGACGATGATCTCGGTCGCTCGATTCGGGCGGCAGAGCAAGCGCTCACCGCGCGACTCCTTGATCGCTTCACTCGAGTGCGCAACCTCAAGCCCGATGTCGCTGTCGAAGACTTGATTCGGGTCGTCGCTCACGCCGAGCTCGAAGAGTCAAAGAGTGCAACCACGGGAGAGAACGTCTTTACGATGGTGCGTCGAATTGGGCAGGCAAAGGCTACGCTCGCCGCCGATTACACAGCGCAATTGGCTCGCTCAGTCGGCAAGGTTGTGTTTTTCGCCAAGCACATCGATGTGATGGACACCGCCGAGGCACACTTTGCCAAGGTCGGACTTAAGTCGGTGTCGATTCGCGGTGACCAGAGCGCCAAGGCTCGCCAAAACGCCATCGACTCGTTCGCCGATGACCCCGACGTTTCCGTAGTGGTTGCATCGCTTACCGCCGCTGGCGTTGGACTAAACCTTCAGGCAGCATCCAACGTTGTTCTCGCCGAACTTAGTTGGACGAACGCCGAGCAAACGCAGGCGATCGACCGCGTGCACCGAATCGGCCAAGAGCTTCCGGTGACAGCCTGGCGCATCATCGCAGCGCACACGATTGATGCGCGAATCGCAGAGCTCATAGACAGTAAGGCTGGATTGGCTGCACGGGCACTTGACGGTTCAGATGACGAAGTCATTGCGGAGTCGAATATCCAACTTCAGGCGCTTTCCGCGCTGCTGCGGGACGCCATCAAGAATTAGCTCACCGTTAAGAACTGACGTTCTCGTCACCGGTCTCCGTCGGCTCACGCGTGGCCGAAGCGTAGAATGGTTGCATGAGTGACACGCAGGTTTTGTCGTGCCAACCGTCAACGGAGATGAGAACCAACAGTTGAGCAATGCCTCTTCGCACAACACCACTACCCGCATCGAATCCGATTCGCTCGGCTCGCTAGAGATTCCGGCAGATGCCTATTGGGGGGTCCACACTCTCCGAGCAATGCAGAACTTTCCGATAACTCGGCGTGCGATCTCTGTCTATCCTGACCTCGTTCGCGCTTTGGCTCACATCAAGCAGGCGGCGGCTCGTGCCAACGCCGAACTCGGTGTTCTGGAATCGAAGAAAGCGCACGCTATCGATACCGCGTGCCAAGAGATTCTCGATGGCGCACTTCATGCAGAGTTCTGTGTCGGGGTGATTCAGGGCGGTGCTGGCACGTCTACCAACATGAACGCCAACGAGGTGATTGCCAACCGCGCCCTCGAAATCTTGGGGCACCAGAAGGGCGAGTACTCCTTCCTGCACCCCATCGATGATGTCAACCGCAGCCAGAGCACGAACGATGTGTATCCGACCGCGATCAAGCTAGCGATGATCTTTGGTGTTCATCGGCTTCTCACCGAACACGCACTGCTGTCCGAGTCTTTCGCGGTCAAGGGTCGCGAGTTTGTCAAGATTCTCAAAATCGGTCGCACTCAAATGCAAGACGCGGTGCCCATGACCCTTGGCCAAGAGTTCACTGGCTTTTCGCACACGCTCGAAGAAGATCACGCCAGACTCACCGACGTTCTGCCCTTCATGAGCGAAATCAATATGGGCGCCACTGCCATCGGCACAGGAATTACCGCCGATTCTCGGTACGCCGAAGCGGTACGACGCCACCTGACGGATGCCACCGGCATCGAGATGAAGACCGCGTTCGACCTCATCGAAGCTACGAGCGATGTGGGAATCTTTATGTCGCTGAGTGGAATTCTCAAGCGTTCGGCCGTGAAGCTTTCGAAAATCTGCAACGACCTTCGATTGCTTTCCAGCGGCCCGCAAGCCGGTTTCGGTGAGATCAACCTCCCGGCAAAGCAGGCAGGTTCCTCGATCATGCCTGGCAAGGTGAATCCGGTTATCCCCGAGGTCGTCAATCAGGTCGCATTCAGCGTAATCGGGGCGGATGCCACAGTCACCGCCGCGGCCGAAGCAGGGCAATTGCAGCTCAACGCTTTTGAGCCCGTCATTGCCCACTCGCTGCTTCAGTCGCTGGCCTGGATGACTAACGCTTGCCGTACTCTTCGCGAGAACTGCATCGATGGAATCACGGCCAACGAGGAACGTCTCGCGGCACAGGTCGAATCGAGCGTAGGCGTTGTTACCGCTCTTACTCCCTACATTGGCTACGCAGCAGCGGCGACCCTCGCGCATACAGCGCTGACGACGAACGCATCCATTGCACAACTTGTGGTCTCTGCCGGGCTCATGAAAGAAGAAGACGTCGCCCGAGTGCTCACTCCTGAGCGACTGAGTGGGGTTTCGCCTATGACCTCCGCAATCACCCTTCCCTGGCTAGCTGAAGAAGAATAGCCAGCCCCAACGCAGAAGACGCCTAACCTCTCGCGCTGCGGCCTAACCTCTCGCGCTGCGAGGGGCTAGGCGTCTTCTGAGTTAACCAGTGTGTGCCGGATTGAGGGGCACGAGTCGTAGGGCGCTAGGGCTTCTTCGAGGTCGGGGTGTCGTACTCAGAGTCGTCATCGTCTTCGTCATCGAGGGGCGCTAAAGCCTCGTCGCGCGCCTTGCCCGCTGTCGCAAAAGCACGATCGATAACGCTTTCGCCTCGCTCTCGAAGTTCGGCGGCAGTGTGAGTGGCGTTGTCTCGCACATCGCTCGCAGTGTGGGTCACTCGACCGACCGCATCCCGTGCCGTTGTTGAAGCTCGGCCAGCGAGTTCTTTTGCCGAGCCCTTGGCAGAATCAGCGAGATCCTTCGCGGTCTCTTTGGCAGTCTCGGCAAGTTCCTTTGCCGTGCCCTTCGCGGACTCGGCAACCTCGCGCGCCGTTTCAGCGACGTCTTTAGCCGTGCTGGTTACGAATCCCGGGGTAGCTTTTGCGACAGCCTCAGCCTTGTCGCGCAAGATCGGTGCCTGAGTGCGTGCATAGTCTTCGACTCTTATGCGTGCCTTGCTGACTCGCGGGCTCTCCCAGAGTTCTGTTGCCTTGCCTTTCATCTGGTCGTAACGTTCGCGGCCGGCGCGCGCGCCGAGAACATAGCCGATGGCAATACCGAGTGCGAGTTTCACGAGTCTGGCGTTCATGCGTCTAGCCTACGGTGAGGTCGCCTTTCGCTCTACCTGGGCGGGGCGTGATCGCCACAAGTGCATACAGGCGTAGCTACGCCAAGGCGCCCACGCGGCGGAATACTGAGTGAGAGCCGGAGCAGCGGCCGGAAGCCCCAGTTCCCTAGCCCCTTGGCGCACAACGAGGTCGCTGCCCAGCATGATGTCGGGATTTCCGAGCACCCGCATCGCCATGTACCCGGCGGTCCACGGGCCGATCCCCGGCATCGCCTTTAGCCTTGCTGTGAATTCGTCGACAGGGGTCGAAACGTCGAGATTGAGATCGCCGGAAGCAAGCGCTTCGGCGACAGCGAGAATGCTCGCAATGCGAGTGCGTGGGCCACGCAGTACCTCGCTACCAGCCGCCGCCAACCGCTCAGCGGTGGGAAACAGGCCATCACTGCCCAGTTCGCGAGCGATGCGGGCGTGCACTGTTCGCGCGGCCGCAACCGAAATTTGTTGCCCAATTAGAGTGCGAAATAGTGTCTCTTCGGTATCGATACTGCCGGGGAGGCGCATTCCGGGAACCCGCGCGACTGAGGGCGCAAGTGCCGGATCCACGGAAAGGATGCGATCGATTGCGTGTGAGTCTGCGTCGAGGTCGAATAGGCGACGCACTCGAGCGACTAGCGGTGCGACATCCGAAATTCTGGCTAGCTGGGCAGTACACACGAGGCCGTTGTCTATCAGTTCGAGGCGAACTGTTGCCACTCCGCCCGGCAAGCGCACCGCGCGCTCAAGGCTGGATTCAGTGGCTAGCTCTATGCCCTCGACTGCATGATTTGCGAAGAAAGTCATGAGCCCGGCTCCGTCGAAGGGTGCACGAGTTGGCAGTCGAAGAGTTAGCGTCGACGGTCGTTCTTCTGCAAGGTGCGGATGAGCGGAGCTGCCGCGCCTGGCTAGCGTACGCAGCTGACTCGGGGTGGTTTCGTACACCGCCTGGATTGTGTCGTTAAATTGGCGGATGCTGGAAAACCCTGCGGCAAAGGCGACGTCGGAAATGCTCAAATCCGTAGCGCTCAGGAGCGTTCGTGCGGCCTGTGCCCGGTGTGCTCTGGCGAGTGCCAAAGGTCCAGCACCGAGTTCTGCTGAGAGCACTCTGGTGAGGTGGCGGCTGGTGTATCCCAAACGGGAGGAAAGTCCAGACACGCCTTCTCGTTCGACGACACCGTCGCCGATGAGGCGCATCGCGCGTGAGGCCAGGTCGTCGCTGAGGTTCCAGTCGGGAGAACCTGGTACTGCGTCGGGCTGACACCGTTTGCACGCGCGGAGACCAGCTTCGTGAGCAGCAGCCGCGGTCCGATAGAACCGCACATTCCGCGGTTGTGGTGCGACAGCAGGACAACTTGGGCGGCAATAGATTCCTGTGGAGTGCACGCCGGCGATGAACTGCCCATCGAACCGCGCATCCCGCGAGCACAGTGCTCGATATTGTTCATCGAAGCTGAGCATGGAGGCGGACATAACTCAAGGGTGCCACCTCGTTAGGCTACTGACCAGCGGAAATCAGACATCACGCTTGCGGCGACTTGACCGAGTACTGCCCGGCGCGCTGACCCGAAGCTGGCCGAAGCGACTACAGTCGCACCGTGGAATCTTCATGGACAGTACTCACCATTCTTGCGGCCGTCTGGCTCGTAGCATTCTCAGCTCAAATCGCTGACTACGCGACGGCACGCTTCGACCACCTTCGACTAGCGCGCGGTGTTCGAACTAGAGTGCGGTTGCACCCTGTTGCGTGGATCGTGCCTGTTGCCGCGCTGGCCCTTGTCATTACGGCAGTAGGGATTGACTGGAGCACACGCTTGTTCTTCGCGAATCCAACACAGACCCCCGCTGGGGTCATCGTCGCGCTCAGCACCGTGGTGTTAATTGTGGCGCTCATTGCGATCATCGCTGTCGTGGTGGTTCGCCCTCCTGCCGATAGCTATCGACTCATGCGTGATGAGCTCATCGAGCTTGCCGGTGTGCGCATGCATCAAGATCAGGTTGACGAATTTCGTGCGCGAGTCGCTGCCATCGATGCAGCATCCAAAGATCGTCGGATGCCGGACGCAGCAACACCTCTAGCAACCGTGCGACTGATTCTGCGAACGCCGCACTGGTTGATCGCGCCAGTTGCTTCACTAGCGGCCATCATCGCGGCGATTGTTGACGTGGCCAACGACTCCTCGCGATCGTGGCCACTGGCAGTAGCAGTGGTGATCTTTCTTCTGAGCCTCCAGTTTGCTGTTTCCGCTGCCCGCGCTTCGCTGACGTTGCGCGCAGCCGTGCGGTCGACTCAAGATGTCTACCGCGGAGAGCTTCTCGGCCTCATCATCGAAGCCGAACGTTCCTCGAAGAAGCGAGTCGCAGGACTCGGTGATCGAGTGACGCGGGCATTGAGCATTTTGCGGGAGCAGCAAGCCTCACAGTAGACGTCCCCAGCGAGGTGGCTGTCTCACGCTAGGGTCGTTTTATGACCGCGAGTGATTCACCTTCTGCGACTCCCGATTTCACCGCATCCGCAGGGATTGCCGCTCAGCAGCCATTGCCGGCGCCTGCCGAGGTCGCTAGCGAAGCGAAGCAGAACCAATTGCATGGTGGGCCGCCTCCGCGGCGAGGGCCTGGCCTGCTTATCTTGGGGATAGTGGGCGTTGTCGCCCTCTCGTTCGTCTTACTTTTTGTTGTTGTCTACGTGATTTCTGCCATCGGCACGGATGCTTTCGCGCTTGGCGGTGTGCTGGCGGTTGTTCCGCTGGCTGTCGTCTTCTTTACCGTGCGATGGATCGATCGCTGGGAACCAGAACCGCGCCTTGCCGTTGTTTTCGCATTTCTCTGGGGTGCTGGCGTCGCTGTCTTGCTTGCGTTGATTGTCGGTGCAGAGATTGAGAATGTCATTGCTGCTCTCGGAGGGCCTGGGCCAGCCTACGAGTTCTTCTCTGCAGCGATTCAGGCGCCGATTGTTGAAGAAGCGGGTAAGGCGCTGGGGATTCTTGTGATCTTTTGGGTCGCACGCCGTCACTTTGATGGACCGATCGATGGATTGGTTTATGCGGCATGGATCGCTGGCGGTTTCGCGTTCACCGAGAACATCTTGTACTTCGGCACTCAACTCGTCAGCGTTGATGGCGGTGGAACAGGAATCTTCCAGATGTTCTTGGTCCGGGGCCTCATGTCACCGTTCGCCCACGTGATGTTTACGGCGTGCACCGGAATCGCATTGGGATTCGCATCGCGCTCGACTCGAGCCGCTCACGGAGTGGGCATCTTCGCCGTGGGGCTCACCGTCGCGATCGCGTTGCACGCCCTGTGGAATGGCGCACTGTTTTTTGTCAATGACTTCTTCGGCTATTACGCCATTGTGCAGTTTCCGCTCTTCGTCGTTGCCATCGTGATTGTTCTTTATCTGCGCAAGCAGGAAGAAAAAATGACGTTCGACCGGCTTGCAGAATATGCGAGCGTTGGCTGGTTCAATCACGATGAGATCGCGGTGCTTGCGACGGCGAGTGGCCGACGTCACGCGCTGGCGTGGGCGGCCCGCAATAACAAGCGAGTGGCGATGCAAGCCTATATTCAGGATGCGACGCGACTCGCGTTCGCCCGTCAGCGCATCATCACGGGGCGTGACCGGATTAGTGCGACCACTGACGAAGCAGTGCTCCTAGGGGCCGTAGTCGAGTCACGCCATGCCCTCATGGGCACCGGGAATCCGCCTCGCAAGGATCCACCGACTGGATAGCCGGCACCGTGAATGAGGAAGTGATCTGCTAAGCAAGCAGGCGGATCACGAACTGCCCGATCCAGAAAACCGCAACTACCGCCACCATCGTAATGGCGGCGATTGAGACGCCGCCCTTCAGCCGTTGCCCCTGAGGGGCGACGAGATTTACGCTCGAGTCGCCGATGCGTTCATCCGCATAATTTCGGGACTGGCGCAGAGTCTTGGCGCCGACAGTATCGGCGATGCCGAGCAGCCGACGGTGTTGCGCTGGGTCAACAAGGTCGAACTCCTGTGGCGAATAGACCAATAGCCACTTGTCGACGACCTCAACGTCGTACGGTGCAGCGTGGTCAATGAGCAACGCCATCAAATCTGGTGTGAAAACGTAGAGAGCGTCGCGTTCATACTGGCGCGGTGAGTACAGCGTGAAATGTTCGTTGAAGTCACCCTCGAGTTTCAACACTTGATCGCGAGCGAACGACTTGGGCAGATTGCTGACACCAAATAATTGATTATTGGAACGAGCATCCAAAACCATGTGGGGGAGAGCCCGGTCAAGCTCTAAGGCCATGAAGCCCCAGTTGTGTGTCTGGCGATTCTTTCCCGAGCCTGTCACATAGCGGTAGTTGCCGTAGTCGAGTGTGCGCCCCTCATTGCTGCGAAAGCGATTGCGGATAGAGCGAGTGCCGCCGTTGTTGAAGATGAGTCCTGGATAGTCAATGGCGGTGTCGAGGGGCGCAAATGTGAGCCCATTGTCTTCAGCGAACTTGTTCATGCGATAGAAGCGCAACCATGGCCCGCCGTTGCGACGCCATGCGCGAATGCCGGCATAGATCGCCCCTGTCGCCACCATCAGAAGGATGAGGAGAAAGAGAAGGGCGGGTAGTGCAGCGAATACCGCGCCTTCGACGAACGCTGATCGAACTATGCCGCTAAGAACGCCGAAAATCTGGCCACCGGCGACGAGGAGAAAGATGACAGCTGCGACAGCGACGAGGCCAACTTTGGCGACCATCCCCAGCTGCGAGTACCCGAAATGGTCGCGGCGTTGTGCCCGAAATTGCGATACCTCGTGAGCGTCAACGGGATAGATCAGCCCGGAGTAGTCGATTGAGCGAAGCATCGTTCCATCGTAAGTTGTGAGGCACTCAAGCCGTCAGTCTCACTTTGGGGGGAGACGGCTCAGAATCGCGGGTTTTGCGGGACTGCAAGCCCCACACAGACTCATCGCCCACCGGTGCGGCACTGCCTGCGACTCTGGTGAGCGATGAGTGTTACTGCTTTCAGCGTGCCACCAAGTTTCGCTAAGCGCAATAGGTTGGCGGCGATTTCATAGTCAAAAACGGCGTACCATTGAAGGCCGCAATTTGGAGAGGAACCCGAATGTCATCGAGTGAACTTGAACGGGAACGGGACTATGTCCATGGTCTCTATCGCCGACTCGATTCGCTTCGGGATGCCGCTCAACAACAGCTGGAGGCTGTGCGCAGGAGCGCTCCAGGAGGAACCCATCAGAACCGGTCTGAGCGCGATGCTTTTGCCCGAATCTATGAAGATCGAGTTGGCCAGTTGCGCGAGATTGACGAAAGATTGGCGTTTGGTCGGCTCGAGTTGGAACCCGATGGCGATGAAAGCGGTCGCGTGCTGCGCTACATCGGTCGAATCGGCCTTCGTGACGATGACCAATTGCCGCTGCTTCTCGATTGGCGAGTTCCTCAGGCACGAGCGTTTTATCAGGCAACGGCCGCGACCCCGCTCGGGGCTCGCGCTCGACGCCACCTCCAAAGCAGCGGGCGCAACATTGTGCGCATCGACGATGAAATCTTTGACTCAGAGATTCTTGAGAGCGACGCAGTCTCACTTCAAGGCGAGGCGGCTCTCATGGCCAGCCTCACTGCCGAACGCACGGGCCGGATGGGCGACATCGTCGCGACGATCCAGGCCGAGCAAGATGCGATCATTCGCTCCGAACTCAGCGGTGCCCTGGTGGTGCAGGGCGGACCAGGTACTGGAAAAACGGCGGTAGCGCTGCACCGCGCGGCGTACCTGCTGTATTCGCATCGTGAACGTCTTTCGACATCCGGTGTGCTGATTGTCGGTCCGTCTCGCTCGTTCTTGCGGTACATCGAAGCGGTACTGCCCTCGCTCGGTGAGACGGGCGTGGTGCTCGCGAGCCTCGGACAGCTATTCCCGGGTGTGGATGCTCGTCGCGAAGATCTAGATGCGGTTGCGAGCCTTAAAGGTTCGCTAGAAATGGCGGCGCTGATCAGGAGGGCTGTTCGGTCACGTCAGGTAGTGCCTACCGCTACTCAGCGCATGGAAATCAATGGTGAAATCCTTGATGTTCCCGCTGATCTCATTCGTGGTGCGATGCAGAAGGCGTGGGATTCCCACAAGCCCCACAATCTTGCTCGAGTGACATTCAATAAGGCCGCGATCGCCGCCTTGAGCCGGATGCTCGCCGAACAGCTTCGTTCACACGGCAACACCATCGACGATTCCGATCAGAAATGGTTGCGCGAAGACATCCGCACTGCCCACGACGTCAAGGTTGCGCTGAACACGGCATGGATGCCCCTGTCGCCTCAGAAACTCATTAGCGATCTCTACGCTCGGCCGGCGTGGCTGGAGAGTCTCACGCCCCGCTGGACTCCCGCGGAGAGGCAATTGCTGCTGCGTGAGCGCGATGCCGCATTTACGATCAGTGACGTTGCACTGCTCGATGAAGCAGCCGAATGGCTCGGTGAAGTGGATGTAGCCCACACCGCGGCCGAGCATGAGCACGCCCAGCAGCGCAAGCGTGACCTCGAGAACGCGGCCGCAGCCATTGAGAACATGGGTGTTGAAGGCATGATTGATGCCGAGACCCTTGCTGACGGATTTGAGGTGGCTGTCGAACGTGCGTCGACCGCTGATATCGCTGCCGCTGATCGCTCTTGGGCCTACGGGCATATCGTTGTCGATGAAGCTCAGGAACTTTCGCCCATGCAGTGGCGTCTCCTCGGGCGTCGCAATCCTCTGAAATCGTTCACGATTGTCGGTGACGTGGCTCAAGCAAGTGCTGCAGCGGCTGCAACGAGTTGGGAAAAAGCGTTGGGGGCTCATGTCGGTAGCGCGTGGCGGCTTGAAGAACTCACCGTCAATTACCGCACCCCCTCTCAGATTGTTGCGGTTGCCGAAGCAGTTGCTTTAGCCCATCACGTGTCGATCACGCCGTCGCGGGCTGTGCGGGAGAGCCCGTGGCCGGTAGCCGTGACGACGACATCCCCTGAAAGTCGTGCCGGGAGCGTTGTCGATGCAGTGCATGCCGATCGGGCTATCTCTACTGATGGAACCACGGCGGTCATCGTGAGCGAGTCGCTGACGGACGAAACCGTTGCTGCACTCACCAGTGCGCTTCCGGGTCTCGTTGGTGAGGGCGCAGCGGGCCTCAATAAGCCGATCGCCGTACTGACGCCTCGAGAATCTAAAGGTTTGGAGTTCGATTCGGTTGTTGTCGTCGAGCCTCAGCGCATTGTTGACGAGATAACTCGGGGCGCTGCCGCCCTGTATGTCGCGATGACGCGCCCAACCCAGCGCCTCAGCATTGTGGCTTCTGAGGGGCTCCCGGAAGGTATTCCCTTACCGAAATAGGGTGCTCGCGGCTGTTCACCCCCACTCGGGTAGGCCCAAAAGTGGGGGTTTCATGAAATTCTCAGGTTAGGCACTATGTATCTAGAAGTTGTTCCTCGGGGGAGGGACCTTCACTCGGGAGCGAGTTTTCGCCACGAGTCGGGCCGGAGGCGGGGGAGCCTCCGGCCCAACGTATTTCTGCATGCATTGAGGTGCATGTGAGAGCTGGAGGGTCTGCGTGCCGCAGAATAACGATCTTCGCGGCCGGATCGCTGGACAGTCAGCTATGGCCGCCGTAATCGAAGCGCAATCACACCGAGCGCCACGAGGACGCTTGGCGCGCACCTTTGGCGTATCCCCGCTCACTGATGAAGGCAAAGCGCACTACCGTGGCGCCGTTGGCGAGTTACTTGTCGGCTCCATCCTTGACCATCTTGGGCACAGCTGGGATGTGCTGCACGGTGTTCCTCTTGGCCCTTCCTCGCTTGATCACTTTGCCGTTGGCCGCGCGGGAGTCTTTGCGATTGCCGTCGTAAATTGCCGGGGCGACGAAGTTGCCGTCAATGGTGATGAACTCATTGTCGCTAAAAGTGTCAATCCCGGGTTGCGCGAGGCCAAGTCCGCTGCGACTATCGTCGCTGAGTCGCTCAGCAACGCTCTCGGCGCCACGATTAGGGTCACGCCAGTCCTTGTCTTGGTTGAGCCGACTAAGGTTTCCACCTTGCAGGATGCTGCTGACGTTCACGTGCTCACCTCGATGCAGCTTGAACAGTGGCTGCTCTCGGCCCCGTCGGTGCTTTCCGGTGAGGATGTTGCCAACATTTCTGGTGCGGCCGAAGCCAACGACACATGGCCACAACCTCAAAAGAGCGCTCGAAAGGCACGAAATCTAACGCGAGCGTTCGTGCGGATCCATCATGAAGTTCGCGCGGCAACGGCGCGACGTTTCCTGTGGGGTGCTGCTTCGGTGATCATCCTGTTTCTTTCCGTGTGGATTCTTGTCTCGATCCTCGCTTCTGCGGTCGTACGCGACATGTGAGTTCCTTATGCGTTGATCCATAGTCAGCCGTGAGTCGTTAGCGAGTCGAGCGCTTTCTCTCTCGAGGTAAGGCACGATGGATGAATGTTTAGGCGACATCCATATCTGAGCGTTGCCACGTTCGGATATTTGGCAATCGTGGCGTGGCTCACTTTGAGTCCCCAAGCGCCTGATCAGCGCGACGGTCCGCTCTGGCGACTCGCGCTATTCCTCGACCGATTTTCTGCAACACAGTGGTTGACGTTCAATGATCTTGAGTTCGTGGCGAACATTGCTCTCTTTGTTCCGCTTGGTTTGTTTTTTGTTTTGCTCGTGGGCAAGCGGCAGTGGTGGCTTGCGATTGGGCTTGCGGTCGGTTTGACCGCGGGTATCGAGTGGGTGCAGCAGTTCATTCCATCGAGGGTGTCTGATCCACGGGATATTCTTTCCAATTCCCTCGGCGCGACTATCGGCGTCGTCATTACTCTCAGCGTTGCTGCCGTGCGCCACCGTGCTCGGGTTACGCTCCGGCGCCGCCATGATGTCGAAAATTCTTCATATTGACGTGAGCGAAGCGTATTCTGGGGCCATGCCTTCCGCGCGCTGGTTTGTTCCGTACCTAGCGGTTTCTGCGATCCATGTCCTTGGTTTGGCTTGTGGGCAAGATGGTGCGGCGAACACGACAAAGTTTCTCCTCATGCCCGCGCTTGTCGTCGCAATCGCCGGCAGTCTTCGGCTGAAGTTCCGTGCCCCCGATGGCGCGTTGGTGCTCGCGTTGGTGTTCGCGTGGGTCGGTGATATTTTCGTGTCGAATACGGGCAGCTCGAGCTTCATCATTGGCCTCGCTGCGTTCTTGTGTACCCACGTTGTGTACTTCGTTCTCTTTATTCGAAGCCTTCGAACCCGTCACATCCCTTGGTCAACCACAGGGCTTGTTGTGTGGTGGATGGGCATGCTCCTCTTGCTACGCGACGATCTTGGCGTCTTCTTACTTCCACTAGCCATCTACGGAATCGTGCTTGGTGCATCGACAGCCGCAGCGTTTGCCACAAGCGCCACGATTGCGACTGGGGCTGTGCTGTTCTTGGTTTCAGACACCTCTTTAGCCTGGGCTCTGTTCGCCCCGACGGGTGCGTGGTGGAATTCGGATGCCGTAATCATGGCGCTGTATGTTTCGGGCCAGTTGTTGATCGTCACCGGCTTCTTGCGCTTGCGAAGTCGGGCTCGGGAGGCTGCTAGCGTGACTGGGTGACTTCTGAACCTCCGTTGGATCCTGTGCAGCGACGTGTTGCGGTTGCGCCGGTGATTGTGGCGGTTGTTGCGCTTCTGGTGTTTGCCGTTGTTGTGACCATCGTTATTACGCTCGCTGCCGCGACGACTCCTGGTAGCGGTGCTCAAGCGCCAACGCCGGGCGTTTCCCCGTCCGCAGTTTCGCCTGACCTCACAGTGCCGGACTCTGCCGCTGTCGCTCCAACCGAGGAGTCGACCGGGGCGCGCTGTGTCGATTTCACCGAGGAGACAGTCGCACTCGATATTGTTGAAGCCTCGCTGACTCAGACGGACCGTGGCGATCTCACCGTCGACGTGACTCTGGCATCCGCTGTGCCCGCTGGCTCGGCACAGTTGGGCATTTATGTTGAACGATCCGACGCTGATCGCGCCTATCAGTTCTCTGTTGAAATCAATGATCGCGAGATTGAGAGCGTCACTTCGTACGAGTTCGATGACAAGAAGAGCGATCGACTTGATGTCGATGATGCTGAGATCGATGGCGCTGTAGTGAGCTTTGTCATTCCGCGCAATGTTTTCAAGAAGCTTGGCGACGACTGGTCATGGTTTGCATTTTCGATGTGGGATGACGCGTCCGCCGATGCGTGCCCTGGCGACCCTGGCTCGTTCGAGACTCTGCTGTTCGATTCGACCGCGTCGTCATCACCGGATAGCGAGCAGCGCGACTAGCCCGGAATGCACGCACCGCTTGACACAGTCGCGGAGAGGCCGGGTGCGTCATCAACGGCGGGTTGAAGCTCGGTGAGGGTTAGTGCGTAACCGACATTCTCTTGGTCGGCACCTCGAGCAAAGATTGCTCCGATTACTTCCCCCCTGAGCGAGAGCAGTGGGCCACCGGAGTTTCCGGGATTCACCTGGCCTGCGAGGGTGTAAACCTCGCGAGGCGAACCGCCAGACCCATAAATGTCGGGGCTGCTGGTTGTGCTGACGTGCTGCACTAGTGCTGCATCGACGGTGATGGGCCCTCCGTAGGGATAGCCCTCGATAGCGGCACTAGTTCCGGGGCGTACAGTGCGGCCGAGTGGGAGGGGAGCGGAGCTGAGTCCGGGTACCGCGATTACAGCGAGGTCGTCGCTCGGGTCGAAATACACGATTGTTCCGGTGAGGACTTGGCCGTTTAGCGCTTCGATCACGGGGCGTTCCGTGCCAGCAACGACATGAGCGTTGGTAACAATTCGTTCATCGGAAACCACGAATCCTGTACCGGTCTGGGCTTGGCCACAGGCGTAGGCGTTGCCGGTGATCCGAACAACGGATTCGGCTGCCGTGGCGAGAATTGCGCTGTCAGTGTCGATCGTCGGGATTTTCCCGCCAGCGGCTCCGAGCTCCGATGTGAAGAACGGTACGCCCTGATCGGCGAGCACAGTGCGCAATTGCGCGATTCTGAGTTCGACGTCATTCGGTGTCAGGTCCTGAATTGTGCTGATGACAGCCGAGCCTGAAATGGTGCGGGAGAGTAGCGGTGAGCCGAGCTGCGCGACGCTAAAGCTGACGGTCGAAACGATTAGCGCGGCAAGGACACCATTGGCTATGCCCCCCGCGACTCGGTCGATGCCTCTGAGTTTGCTGGTTTCGAGTTCCGCGCGAAGTGCGCGAGCTATCGCTGCACCGATCGCGTGCCCAATTGCGATAAGAGCAATCGCGGCCACAATAGTGAGAGCGACGCGAAGCTGTGGCCACGGAATCGAGGTTGATATTGATGGCGCCAGCAGTACAGCGGCAATGACTCCCGCGACGATTCCCGCGATGACGAAAACGCTTCTGGTCAGCCCTATCGAGATGCCATAGGCCACGTACCCAAGCAGCAGCGCAATAAGCAGCAGGTCGAGTAGCGGGGACACATTCACCTCTCAACTCTAAACGGCCGTTCTACCCCCATGCGCCGAGTTGGGTGATTCACAGAATCCAGCTAATCTCTGCCTGTGGCGTGTGGGGGAATTGAGTGAGTGGTGTTGAGCGGCGCGAGGGTGCCGAAACCATGGCTGGGGCACCAGCGGTTGCAGAGGCCGAAGTCGGTTTTGGGCCGGCGATGTCTGCCTGCCTTCGAGCGCAGGCTGCGCGCGAACGTCAGAGCGTGCCGGCTAGATTTTTTGGTGTTAATCCCCTCTCGATGACGGCACGTCAGCACTATTCTTCGGCTCTCAGCGAGCTGGAAACGGCAGTCGCCCTTGCAGCCTTAGGCGCAGACTGGTGCGTTGCCCATTCGACCCGCAGTGCGACTAACCGGATCAATACCGACCACATAGTGCTCGGTCCTCCTGGAGTCTTCTTGGTGTGCAGTCGGCAACATCCGCTAGCGAAGATTGTGACCGCTGGTCGGATGATTATGGTCAATGGGCGCCGCGTTGCCTATGTTCGGGATGCCCTGATTGGGGCGGATCGCCTGGCTGAGGAGTTGGCTGATCTCGGTGCCGATCACATCGGGGTCCGTCCCGTCGTGACCATTGGGGGTGCCTCCGGTGTCATTTATGGCAATAAGCGCCCGCCCGTTCCGGTGCTTCAGCTCGGAGAGCTCGTGAGCTGGCTTCTCCACGAACCTCCGGTGCACTCCGTAGGGGAGGTGAACCGCCTTGTAGCCACAGCAGCTCGTCTCGAGTCATGGCATGTTCTACCGGCAGCAGGTAACGCGAACGTGAGGCTCACCGCGCGGTTCGAAAGACTTCGGGCTGAAGTCGACGCTGCGCGTCAGCGATATCGTTTGTGGCTTGTTGCTGGAGGTGCCGCGGCAATCGCGGCAACGGTAACCATGCTGATCGTCGTCGGTCCGTCAATTACTGAATTAGTTACGGGTTAACTTTGCCGCTCGTCCTGCCGAGCTCCCAGTTCTGCTAAACTCTCAAGGTTGCCGTCTAACGGCCGCGGACAAAGAGAGCTCAAGCATTCAGCTATGGGCACCGCGCAACGACTAGAGAGGGGATTACCTTATGGCACTTGAAGCAAGTATCAAGAAGGCGATCATCGAAGAATACGCAACCCACCCAGGTGACACGGGATCCCCCGAGGTCCAGATCGCGATGATGACTCGTCGCATCCTCGACCTCACGGAGCACCTCAAGATGCACAAGCACGACCACCACTCACGTCGTGGACTGCTTCTTCTTGTTGGTCAGCGTCGCCGTCTGCTGGGTTACCTGCAGAACGTCGACATCACGCGTTACCGCACGCTGATCGAGAAGCTGGGATTGCGTCGCTAGTCGATTCGTCACACTTGCCAAAGGCCGTCATCGCATTGCGATGGCGGCCTTTGTTGTTAACTCTGGCCGTGGTTCTTAACTCTGGCCGTCGTCGTCACCGCGGTGACGAGCCGAATTAGGCTGTTGGCCCGGTTGCTGTATCAGCTGACCGCTTGTTCTTCCGCGGCAGCGTGAGCAGGGTGGTGATGCTGACGGCGATCATCAAGATTGCGCCGATTGCGACGAGCGAAAGTAGCCCGGCTGCTGGTAATACGAACATGGCTACTCCTGCTGCAATCGAAACGATCCCGCTGAGCCAGCCGAACCAGCGAGGGTGGATGGTGCCACGAACGCCACCGACTAGGTCGACGATGCCCTCGAGAATCCATCCAATTCCAATGACGAGCGCGAGTGCTCCGAGCGATTGGAACGGGTTAGAGAGACACAGGATTCCCGCAATAACCACCAACAAGCCGAGTAGGCCAGTGACCCAGCGCATGGGCGAGTCGAGGTTATTGGCAACGAATGCTGCCGTGATGCGGAATAGTCCTGAGGCGATGAGGTAGATGCCGAAGAGGATTGCAACAGTCAACATGGTTGCTGCAGGAAACAGGAGACCAATGACACCGAGGACGAGTCCGATCACCGCTACCGCGACGAGCTGGCCGCGGTGAACTCGCAGTAGCCCCGGAAGAAGGTCCTCGGCAGAGGTAGAGCGGAATGGTGTGCTTTCAGACGGGCTCATGGGTGTCCTCAGATGTGTGGTCGATCCGTGATTGTTGGGTTCATTCTCCCAGCATCGACGGGCTTGCGTGCAAGTGCGACGCACCCGTTAGGCTCGATATATGTCGCGTCGCGTTACTTTCTCTCAGCTCGGTGGGCCAGAAGTGCTCACGATTTCCGAAGTTTCTGAACCCCATGCGGGTGTTGGCGAAGTGCGGGTGCGGGTCAGGTTTGCCGGCGTCAATCCTTTTGACGCCAAAGTATTTAGTGGCGGTGCCACTTCGACGCCACAGAAAGTCGCATTCCCCAGTGGCAACGGCAACGATTTCGCTGGTGTCGTTGATGAACTTGGCGACGGCGTTTCGGAATGGGCTATCGGCGATGAAGTGCTCGGAGGAAAGGGGTTCAGTGGGCAAGCCGACTATGTTGTTGTTCCCACAAAGAAGCTTGTTCGCAAGCCGGCCGCTCTCAGTTGGGAACAGGCCGGTGGCCTCGACATTGCTGGCCGCACCGCCTGGGCAAGTGTCGAGAGTGTTTCACTCACATCAGCAGACACTGTTCTCGTCAGCGCCGCTGCTGGCGGAGTTGGGGTGATTGCTGCGCAACTCGCCAAGCTCACTGGCGCGCGAGTCATTGGCTCGGCCAGTGAATCGAACCATGAATTCTTGAGGTCGCTCGGCATCCTGCCGGTGACCTACGGCGAGGGCATGGTTGAGCGCATTCTCGAAATCAGTCCAGAAGGTATTACGGCCGCACTCGATAACAATGGGCGTGAGACGGTGGATGCCGCGCTTGCGCTTGGTGCACCGGCATCCCGCATCAATTCCATCGCTGACTATGCAGCTAGCGAGGACTACGGCACATCTGTTGTTGGTGCAGCCGGGGCCAGCCCCGATGACCTTGCCTCGCTTGCCGCTCTTGTGGCTGCGGGGACCGTTCAGGTTCCCATTGATTCGGTGTTCCCCTTCGAGGAAGTCTCCGAGGCATACAAGAAGCTCATGACTGGTCACTCGAGGGGAAAGATTGTGCTCGCGCTTTAACCTTCGTTCCGCGATCTGAGCGCGACGATATGATGAGCCGGTACTGGCCGTAAGCAGAGAGCGACGATCGCCATTTTTCAGCTCCTTACTACTGGCGTGATTGCGGGCATAGCCGGATTCGCCTCATCATTTACCCTCGTGGTCGCGGGCCTACGCGCTGTCGGCGCAAGCGATGCGCAGGCGGCATCCGGTCTCCTAGCGCTTACCGTTCTTATGGGACTCGTCACGATTGGGCTCGCGTGGCGATACCGGATGCCGATCACCGTTGCGTGGTCAACTCCGGGTGCCGCACTGCTCATTGTTGCTGCTCAGGGAGATGTTGAGTTTCGCGCGGCCGTCGGAGCGTTCATCGTGTGTGCGGCGTTGATCATGGTGTGTGGACTGGTGCCAGCACTCGGCCGGCTCATCACTCGCATTCCGCAGCCGATTGCTAGTGCGATGCTGGCGGGGATCCTGTTTCCCATTTGTCTTGCGCCGATCACGGCATCGGTGGAATACCCGTGGCTGGGGCTCCCCATGGTGATCGTGTGGCTCATTCTGCTGAAGGTCGCGCCGCGCTGGGCCGTTCCGGGCGCGTTGGTGGCCGCCGTCGTCGCGATTACGCTCACATCGAATGGCGACGGAATCGAGGCGTCGACCTTCGTGCCGCAACTCAGCTTTGTGGCACCGATCTTCGACCCCATTCTGATTGTCAGTCTTGGCATCCCCCTGTTCATCGTGACGATGGCTGGTCAAAACGTGCCTGGCTTCACGGTCATGCGCACTTATGGCTACGAAGTGCCAGCGGGTCCTGCGCTCACGGTTACCGGCGCGGCGTCTGCGGTTGGAGCCGTTTTTGGTGGCCACGCACTCAATCTTGCGGCAATCACGGCGGCGCTCACCGCGAGCGAGGAAGCGCACGATGACAGTCGAAAGCGCTGGATTGCCTCGGTATCAGCGGGCGCCACCTATGTTGTGATCGGTCTCGGTGCCGGCTTCGCGACAGCCCTAGTCGCTATTGCGCCGCCGATCGTCGTCGTTGCTATCGCCGGGCTCGCTGTGATTGGCGCATTGATCACGTCGGTACGAACAGCGCTTGATGCACCGCACCATCGCATCGCTGCGATTGCCACGTTCTTGGTTGCGAGTTCGGGGATCACCGTGATCGGCATCGGCTCCGCATTTTGGGCGCTCGTAGTCGGAGCCATTGTTATGGCGTGGTTGGGGTGGCGACGGCGCGAGAGTCGAGCCGAATCCACCCCATAATCCGAACGCCCGGTGCACCATCGAAAAACTTTTCGAAGTTTTTTGAGATTGCTGCATCCAAAACAGGGTCTCAGTCAGAAGTACTCCATGTCAGGCGAATTACGCCTACACATGAGAGGACAAGAACCGTGCGAAACAGAATCATTGCCGGCGTAGCTGTCGGCGCGATCGCCGCAGTGGGCGTCGCTATCCCCGCAAACGCAATCTCAGACTCCAGCGCAGACCTGTACGTGCTTCACGCTGTGCCTGACCTAGTCGTCGACGTGTATGTCAATGGTGAACTCACCCTTGACGACTTCGAGCCTGGTGACCTCGCCGGCCCCCTCGACCTTCCCGCCGGAACCTATACGGTGGCGATCACAGCCGCCGATGCCGCTGATGACTCATCGCCGGCAATTGGCCCGATCGATCTCACGTTGGAAGCCAACATGAGCTACACGGCAGTTGCTCACTTGGATGCTGCCGGTGATCCAACAGCGACCCTGTTCACCAACGACCTGAGCACAATTCCGGCGGGAGAGGGCAAGCTCACCGTCCGTCACACGGCCGCAGCCCCCGCTGTAGACGTACTCGCCAATGGTGCTGCAGCGTTCACCAACCTCAGTAACCCCGATGAAGTAAAGGCAAACCTCGCGGTGGGAACTATCTCCGCTGCCGTTGCCCTTACCGGAACCACGGATCCGGTTATTGGCCCGGCTGACGTCACGATTGCCGAAGGTGTCAACACCATTGTGTATGCCTGGGGCAGCGCCGCCGACGACAACCTCACCATCGCAGTGCAGACCATTGAGGGCCTTCACTCAACTCCGGGTGGAGTGGATGCCGGTACCGCTGGCCTCGCCGGTAGCAACAACAACGGGCTTCTCCTCGGAGGACTGGGTGCTCTTGCGGCGCTCATCGCCCTCGCCGGATTCGCCGCAACACGAGTCTCTGCAGCTCGAGCGACGAAGTAATTCACCCACCAGCAGTCACCAACCAGCACTCACCAACCCCAGCAAGGAGAACGTCATGGCCGCGAGAACCCTAGCCCTCGCGGCCTTGGCGCTTCTTCTTGCTGGTTGCACCGCAGTGCCGGCGCAATCTATTGCACCAGATCCTGCACCGGCTCCGCGCCCTACTGCAGTGGTCGACGTTCCGCGTCAGTCGAGCGAGATCGCGCCGATTGAGCCAGTGGCAATCCCGGTTCGGATCCAGATCCCTTCCGTCTCAGTAGACATCGCCATCGCTCCGGTCGGCATCGAAGCAGACGGCTTCATGCAGATTCCGGAAAATATCACCGTGGCCGGCTGGTATCGGTTCGGCTCATCGCCGAGTAGCGAACGGGGATCCACCGTAATCACCGCTCACGTCGACGATTTTATTCAGGGCCTTGGCCCCTTTGCCTACCTGTCGACGATGCCAGCTGACGCAGAAATCATAGTGACGACAGATGACGGAGTCGACCATCGATACCGTCTCGAGTCTGTACAAAGCATCCAGAAGGAGCAAGTTCCGCTTGACCAAGTGTTTGACCGGGAGGGCGCTCCGCGAATTGTTCTTCTCACTTGTGGTGGACAGTTCGACCAGAATGTGCGGAGATATTCAGACAACGTTGTAGCGATCGCCAATCCGCTGTGACTACCACCAACCGGAGAGCCATGACCGACGAAGAAGTCGCCGAGGAAGCCCGCATGACTCAGGCCTTCATTGCGGGCGACGAGTCTGCGCTCGCTGACGTTTACCGCCGCTGGTCTTCTCTAGTGTTTACTCTGGCAGTTCGTTCTCTCGGCGACCGAGGTGATGCCGAAGACGTCACCCAGAAAGTTTTTGTGTCTGCATGGACCGGGCGGGCAAGCTACAAGCCAGAGCGATCGAGCCTCTCCGCCTGGTTAGTTGGCATCACAAAGAACAAAATTGCTGACACCCATGAAGCGAGAGCGCGAGTGCGGCGACTTCACGAACAGCTCACGGCAACGACATCACGGGCGGAGCCGATTGTGGAAGACTTCGATCTGGCTGACACTCTTTTGGTGGCCGATGAAATCTCTCGACTTGATTCGGATGCTCAAGCGATCATGCGCTTAGCATTCTTCGACGATCTCACTCACAACCAAATAGCCGACCGTCTCGAACTACCTTTAGGAACGGTCAAAAGCCATATCCGGCGCAGTCTGCAACGGATGAGAACACGATTGGAGGCGACCTATGCGACACGTTGATCCTGAAGTGCTCGCTCTGCTTGCCCTCGGCGAACAGGTTGCCCTCCCTGAAGACAGTGTTCACGTGAGCGAGTGTGATCAGTGCCGCCGCGAAATCGAGGTGCTCTCGCGTGCGGCAATGATTGGCCGCTCCACGTTCGACGCTGGAGAATTACTCGATCCGCCGTCACGGGTCTGGGAGCGCATCAGCGATGAGTTGTCGCTCAGTCCCGAAATCAGTGTTCCTGCCGAAGCTGGCGAACCGACCGGAGTTAGTGTGCCCGCGCGCGACGAGAATAATGCGGCAGGCGCCATCATTCATTCGCTTGAGAAGCGCCGGCGCCCCTGGATCGGTGCTCTCGCCGCCGCGGCATCTCTTGCTCTCGTCGCCGCAGCAGGTTCGGCGATTTGGCTAGCGTTTCGGCCGGCCGAGCAACCGACAATTCTGGCAAGCGCAACGCTCGACGCTTTCCCGAATTGGGCTGAAGCATCGGGGGAGGCCACACTCGAGCGGCTGCCCGATGGCACGCGGGTAATCGACGTGAACTTTGCTGCGCCGGCGGCCGATGGTGGCTACCGCGAAGTCTGGCTAATCACTACGGATGCAACGGCTCTCGTGAGCCTCGGAATTGTCGAAGGAACCACTGGCCACTTCACGGTGCCCGCTGGTCTGGACGTTGATCGCTATGCGCTAGTCGATATCTCCGAGGAACAGTTTGACGGAGATCCATCGCATTCCGGTGACTCGATCGTTCGTGGGCAACTCTCCGCCGAAGCCTAGAGGCGGCCAACGCCAGCGACAGCACAATTACTAGTCGAAGCGCGTAGTCTCCAAACGATACAGAGCTAGAGCGACTGAGAGCCGTGTGCGTCCCCGTGCTGTGCGCACATCGAAGCCCAACTTTCCGCTCAGTTCCTCTGCGCGGGATTGCACAGTCGAGTGGTGAAAACCGAGCGTACTGGCCGCAGCGCGCAGGCTTTCACTCGCTGCGAGGGTGTCGAGCATCGGCAGGATGCGTGGGGTCTCGCGAATCACGACACCGAGCGACTGGAGGTCGCAATTCTCGGGCGCTCCGGCGGGACTGATCTCCGCGAGCAACAACAGGGAGCCGAGATCGTCAGCGTGCAGCACCGGTTCACTATCGGAGGTCAACCGAAGGGCGGTGAGCGCCGAAATCCACGAGCGCACCAGATCAGCGGGCGCGGCAGCGATGCCGATTCCGGCGCGCGGAGCTTGCACGGCATCCGTGCTGAGTCTAATTTCGGCGCGCACAGTGCCTGCCACCGTTGCGATGACGGCGGATGGGCCCGCGGCGGCAGTCGTAGCGGTCGCCGGCTGAGCTATCACACGGTAGCGCGTGGTCGAAATAAGGTGCAGGGAGTGGGCCGCACTCTGACGGTGTTCGGGAGTCTCCGTTGCATCGAGAATTACTTCGACTGGGTTATGTAGGGATTCAGCTGCGCCGGTTCGCTCGATAAGAATTCTGATTGCGAGCGCGACTCTTTCGAGGATCATGTCGTCGTTCGCGTGGGCCGCCCCCTTGCGTTCTATCCAGACGGTCGCACCGTCAGCAACGGGCAGGGCTGGCCATGAGTCTGCAGAGCCGGGATCAGAACTGCGGCGCCCGCGCTCGTCAACTCGAAGGTTCAGCGCCGGCGAAGTGAGGCCTGCCGGGCATCCAGCGAGCATGCTTGCACCGCGCAAGAGCACTTCGGCACTGGCGTGGCCCGCGGTGAGCGCGTCGAAATACGAGATCACCCGCAGGGTTTCGCTGGCTTCGGGATCGAGCGCTTTCAAGCGTCCGGCTAGTTCTTGCATTCTCGTTCCGCCCTCTGTGGTTCGAGCCCTACTCTATTGCGGCCCGCCCAGAACGAACAGTCGCGCATAGGGCTCGAACCGCAGGCGCACCGGTGGCGCTGAAGCCTGCAGGCTCGCTACAGACCGAGCGTGCGGCGCAACCAGTTGAGTCGAGCGTCTTGAGTGGCGATGGAGAGCGCGGCGAAAGGAGCCATGGCATCGTAGCCGTGGAAGCCGCCGGGCCAGACGTGCAGTTCGCAGTGGCCGCCCGACGCCCAAATGGTTGAGGCGTAGGCGACGTCTTCGTCGCGGAATACTTCCGAGGTGCCCACGTCAATAAAGGCGGGCGGCAAGTTGCTGAGGTCCGTCGCGCGCGCGGGTGCCGCGTAAATAGACACTTCGTCGGTCTTACGACGGTCGCCGAGCAGGGCATCCCAGCCGGTGTCATTGCTGCCGCGATCCCAGACTCCCGTGCCGTCGATCTGATAGCTCGACACTGTCTCGTTGCGGTCATCGAGCATCGGGTAGATCAGCATTTGAGCGGCAAGAGCGGGTCCATTGCGGTCGCGCGCCAAGAGCGTCGTGCCCGCAGCTAGGCCTCCTCCAGCGCTACCGCCAGCAATGACGAGCTTTGTCGCATCGATGCCGAGCCGTGCTGCGTTCTCTGCCGTCCACACGAGAGTCGCGTAGCAGTCTTCGACCGGAGCAGGGTCAGGATGCTCGGGAGCCAACCGGTACTCGACCGACACCACAACGGCATCCAATTCTTCAACCCAGGCGAGCATCGTTTCCATGCCGCTGAAGCGGTCGCCGATGATCATTCCGCCGCCGTGAGTATGCACAATGCCGGGCCCCGCCACGCTGTGATCGTTGCGATGGAAGATGGAGACCAGCAGGTCCCCACCGGGACCAGCGAATGTCTCTTCGCGATGAGTGATGGCTCGCCCGTCAAGCAAATCGGCGACGGGCGCAACCAGCCCGGTTCGCAGAGGCTCGATCATGTCGGGAGTGAGCGTTGGCGGTAGCTGCTCGTTCACGATAGCCAGAACTGCGGCTAGTTCAGTATCGAACGGGGGAGCCGGGTGAACATTCTTCGTAGTCATGAGAACTCCAGTGGTCTGCGTCACGCCAGTGTGACTGCCTGCCCCCACGCTAGAGTCTCATGCGGTACAGGCAGTACCGCCACCCGATCCACGTTCAGAGTCCGTTAACCGCCATCTGGCGGTACGGTGCTGGAATTATCAGGAAACAGGGTGGTTGAACCGGATAACTGATTCATCCAGACAGATTTTGGGAGACCGGAGCACACCATGCAGTTCGGAATTTTCACCGTTAGCGACGTCACGACTGACCCCACCAACGGCACAACGCCCACCGAGGGCGAGCGCATCAAGGCTATCGTCACGATCGCGAAGAAAGCGGAAGAAGTCGGGCTCGATGTCTTCGCCCTGGGGGAGCACCACAACCCACCGTTCTTCTCCTCAAGCCCCACCACGACGCTCGCGTACATCGCAGCTCAGACCGAGAAGCTCATCCTCTCGACGAGCACGACGCTCATCACGACAAACGACCCGGTGAAAATCGCCGAGGACTACGCGATGCTTCAGCATCTCTCCGATGGTCGCGCCGACCTCATGATGGGTCGAGGCAACACCGGCCCGGTCTACCCGTGGTTCGGCAAGGACATTCGGGAGGGCATCCCGCTCGCCATTGAAAACTATTCTCTGCTGCACAAGCTGTGGCGTGAAGAGTTCGTCAACTGGGAGGGTAAGTACCGCACACCGTTGCAGGGCTTCCAGTCCACTCCGCGACCCTTGGATGGCGTGCCTCCCTTTGTCTGGCACGGCTCCATCCGCAGCCCAGAGATTGCCGAGCAAGCCGCGTACTACGGAGATGGCTTCTTTGCGAACAACATCTTCTGGCCGAAAGAGCACTACATGCGTCTCGTGAGCTACTACCGTCAGCGCTTTGAGCACTACGGCCACGGCACGGCAGCACAGGCCATCGTCGGGCTGGGCGGTCAGGCCTTCATGCGCAGCAACTCTCAGTCGGCCAAGGCAGAATTCCGCCCATACTTCGACAACGCTCCCGTGTATGGTCACGGGCCGTCGATGGAGGACTTCACCGACCAGACACCGCTCGCCGTTGGCAGCCCTCAAGAGGTCATCGACAAGTACGCCGGAATGCGCGAACACTTCGGTGACTACCAACGCCAGCTCTTCCTCATGGATCACGCCGGCCTGCCGCTCAAGACCGTTCTTGAGCAGCTCGACATCCTCGGTGAAGAAGTGGTGCCCGTGCTCCGCAAGGAATTCGCCACCAATCGGCCAGCCGAAGTTCCGGATGCTCCAACCCATGCCTCGCTCGTCGCCCAGCGTGATGCCGCTCTTGCGGCCGCAGCTGACGCGCCGGTGACCGTCTAGATCTCCTCGTTTCCCCCTCGCGGCTCAGCACAACCTTCAGAAAGAAGCACATAATGTCCGACGTCAAGAAAATTGCCGTCATCACCGCTGGCCTCAGCCAGCCATCATCCACGAGGCTCCTCGCTGATCGTCTCACCGAGGCAACCGTCAACGACCTGCGTGAACGCGGCATCGAAGCAGAAGTGACTGTCATCGAATTGCGCGACCTCGCGCACGACGTGACGAACAACCTGCTCACGGGCTTCCCGAGCACCAAGCTCGACGACGCCATCGCCGCGGTGACGGGCGCGGATGGACTCATCGCCGTCACGCCCATTTTCACCACGAGTTACAGCGGGCTGTTCAAGTCATTCATCGACGTACTCGATCCGCAATCGCTCACGGACCTGCCTGTGCTGCTCGGCGCAACCGGCGGGACCGATCGACACTCCCTTGCGATCGACTACGCGATGCGACCGCTATTCACCTATCTCCACGCAGTGTCGGTGCCGACCGGGGTATATGCGGCATCGGCAGATTGGGGCAGTGGGGGAGACAGCGCATCGAGCACGCTCCCAGCACGAATAGCCCGTGCGGCAGGGGAATTGGCGGCGCTCGCGGCAGTATCTGATCGTTCGGATCGGGTAGTTGACCCGTTTGCCCTCCCTGAGGGCTTCAGTCCGGTGGGAAGCTTCGGCGCTCAGTAGCCGGCCCGTGAATGAGAAAGCCGTGCGGTAGCACGGTGTGTGGTTCCTCCAGCCGCGCTGCTCGGCAACTCCGTAAGTGGTAAATCCACGCGGTGTCGCCGGGCGGCAGCGGTTGTTGCGACGTTTATCCAGTCTTGCGGCGGAAGTCGCGCTTGTGATCTGCGCGGTCTTGCGTGCCGTGGATTGCCGATTCAGCATCCAGGTGACCGGGACGGGCTGTTTCCTTGCCCTGCTTGCGATCAAGCGCCTCGCGGAACCTGCGCTTGTTCTCTTCGCTCGCAGAGGGTGTTTCTTCTGTGGGTTCCATAAACCCAAGCGTAAACGACGAGGCGACTTTGCGTGTCGATAGCGCTGATTTCCGGAGTCAGAAGGTGCCTAATGATACGATTAGGGGAGTTGTCCACGTAGTTGTAGGCCAACGTACGGAGCAGGCTGGCAAGAAGCTGGTCACCGGTGGTAATTTTCCGAGTTGTTCGGAGGCTTTCTACTGTTGGCCAGACACGCGCCGCCACTCTAGGCATGCGCGTGAACCAAGCGTCCTTCTGCCCGCTCCTGCTCCTTGACGAGTCGCACACCATACGGGTGCGCGACGTAAAACAAAGGAGAAACCCCCGCATGGAGGGTCCAGAAATCACATTCGCCGAAGCCGTTCTCGATAACGGTAAATTCGGCAAGCGCACCGTGCGCTTCGAAACCGGTCGACTCGCTCAGCAGGCACAGGGTGCCGTCGCTGCGTACCTCGACGAAGAAACAATGATCTTGAGCGCAACCAGCGCTGGCAAGCACCCGCGTGAAGGCTTCGACTTCTTCCCACTCACTGTGGATGTTGAAGAGCGCTCCTACGCAGCGGGCAAGATCCCCGGCAGCTTCTTCCGCCGCGAAGGCCGCCCATCGACGGAAGCGATCCTCGTTTGCCGTCTCATTGACCGTCCGATGCGTCCGACGTTCGTTGAGGGACTCCGCAACGAAGTTCAGATCGTCATTACCGTTCTGAGCATCGCTCCGGACGAGTTCTACGACGCTCTCTCAATCAACGCTGCATCGCTCAGCACCCAGATCTCGGGTCTTCCGTTCTACGGTCCCATTGCCGGCATCCGCCTGGCTCTGATCAACGACCAGTGGGTTGCCTTCCCGAAGCACAGCCAGCTCGCTGACGCTGTCTTCGACCTCACTGTTGCCGGCCGTATGGTCACCAACGACCAGGGCGAAGAAGACATCGCCATCATGATGGTGGAAGCTGAAGCTACTGAGAACAGCTGGGAGCTCATCAAGGCCGGCGCAACGAAGCCAGACGAGGCAGTAGTTGCTCAGGGCCTCGAAGCATCGAAGCCGTTTCTTAAGCAACTTGTTAAGGCTCAGCTCGAGGTTGCTAACAAGGCTGCAAAGCCTGTTGCCGAGTTCCAGCTCTTCCCGCCGTACTCCGACCAGGCGTACAACGCGGTTAGCGAAATTGCTGAAGCAGAGCTTCGCGATGTCTACAAGATCGCTGACAAGATTCAGCGCCAGACCGCTGACGATGAGCTTAAGGCTCGCGTCAAGGCTGAAGTTCAGTCGAAGGTCGACGCTGAAGAACTCAGCTCAGACGTTCTTGGCATGGTTGGCGGCGCGTACAAGGCCGTCAGCAAGAAGGTTATGCGCCAGCGCGTACTCACCGAGGGAATCCGCATCGACGGCCGTGGCTTGAGCGACATTCGTGCGCTCGATGCTGAGGTCGAGGTCATTCCTCGCGTTCACGGTTCGGCAATCTTCCAGCGCGGCGAGACTCAGATCCTGGGTGTCACCACGCTGAACATGCTCAAGATGGAGCAGCAGATTGACTCACTGGCACCAGTGACCAAGAAGCGCTACATGCACCACTACAACTTCCCGCCGTACTCGACTGGTGAAACCGGTCGCGTTGGTAGCCCGAAGCGTCGCGAAATCGGTCACGGTTTCCTCGCAGAGCGTGCGATCGCACCAGTGCTTCCTCCCCGTGAGGAATTCCCCTACGCCATCCGCCAGGTTTCCGAGGCTCTCGGTTCCAACGGTTCGACGTCGATGGGTTCCGTTTGTGCTTCGACCCTGTCACTGCTCAACGCTGGTGTGCCACTGCGCGCACCCGTTGCGGGTATCGCCATGGGCCTGATCTCGGATGAAGTTGATGGCGTCACGCGCTACGCGGCTCTCACCGACATCCTTGGTGCTGAAGATGCTCTCGGCGACATGGACTTCAAGGTTGCTGGTACGAGCGAATTCGTTACCGCCATTCAGCTCGACACCAAGCTCGCTGGTTTGCCTTCGTCGGTTCTCGACGGTGCACTCAAGCAGGCCAAGGAAGCGCGTACTGCGATTCTTTCGGTGCTCAACGCTGCAATCGATGCTCCTGACGAGATGGCTCCAACGGCTCCTCGCGTGATCTCGGTTCAGATTCCGATTGACAAGATCGGTGAGCTCATTGGGCCCAAGGGCAAGAACATCAACCAGATCCAGGATGACACCGGAGCCGACATCTCGATTGAGGATGACGGAACCGTCTACATCGGTGCTGTCGATGGTCCTTCTGCCGAGGCTGCACGCGCGGCGGTTAACGCCATCGCGAACCCCCTCAACCCTGAGGTTGGCGAACGCTTCTTGGGTACGGTCGTCAAGATCGCTACCTTCGGTGCCTTCGTATCTCTCACTCCGGGTAAAGACGGATTGCTGCACATCTCTGAGGTTCGCAAGCTTGCCGGTGGTAAGCGTGTCGAGAACGTCGAAGACGTTCTCGGAGTCGGCCAGAAGATTCAGGTTGAAATCACCAAGATCGATGACCGTGGAAAGCTCTCGCTTGCTCCGGTTACCGACGAGTCTGACGCAGAAGCAGCGGTTCCCGCTGACGAAAGCTAGAGCCAGCTCAGTAAAACTGAAGTAACGATGTAGTGCCCATCCTTTCGAGGGTGGGCACTACTCGGTTAACGCGTCTAGCTCGAGAGAAGTAAGACCTCTTTCAGGGGTAGTCACCCTTGTCTCCCCTTGCACAGGGAGGGGATATAGGGGCTCTGGGGCGGTACGGTGGTTCTGTGACCCGAATCACTACACCTCTTGATGCCTTCATGAGCGACATGCTCGTGTGGCTAGATGGCGCTTGGTATTTGTGGGTGGCTCTCGGCATCGTCGTGCTTGTCGTGGTCGTCAGCGTGGTTGTCGCAAAAATGCGCAGCCGAGGCTACGAACGCGTACCGCATTACTTCCGTCAGAGTAGCTAAGCCCCGATTTCTGCGTTCTTTATTTGCCCGCATTCCCGAAGCGGGTTACTTGGCGTGCTCGTGTGATCGCTCAGATGAGCCCGCGAGCGTTTATACGTCATTGTCGGTGCTGGAGTAGCCAATCAGCTGAGCGCGGGCAACAATGTGATCACGCAGTACGAAACCCAACATGGCGGGAGTACTTCCTTCGGCAACGTCGAGGAGCTCGACGTTGAGGGCGCTCACGGTGAAAACATAGCGGTGGGCGCCATGACCGGCGGGCGGTGCTGCTCCTTGAAACGACGTGAGTCGCAGTTCGTTCGGAAGAGTGACGGAGCCGTGTGGCATGAGCTGAGCATCCGGATTACCGGCATCCTGAGGCAGAGACTCTACCGAGGCGGGGATGTTGTAGACGGCCCAGTGCCACCATCCGCTGCCGGTCGGGGCGTCAGGATCGAACACCGTGAGGGCAAAACTTTTGGTGCCGGAGGGAAAACCGTGCCAATGAAGGGTGGGGGAGCGGTCTTCGCCGCCCGCGTTCGCGATGCCGGAGCGAGCCCACTGGGGCAGCATTCCTTCAGCTTCAAAGTCTGGGCTCTCAAGCTCAAACGTCGGTACGACGCGAAGCTTCCAGTTCGGGTCATTCACGATGGGGATCCTCTCGTTGGCTAACTCGGTGCTCGTGCCATTATCGCGAGGTTGCGACTGAAGCGGCACCAATTGCGCTCTGAGAGCCCCGATGTCGCTGTTTTTGACACGGACTAGTAACGATCGCGGTGTGCGGCGCGTATTGCGCGTTGGCTCGTCTTATCCTTGCCAAAAGCCTTGTGGGAGGCCACTATGACGCAGGTACACCCGACTCGATCACTGCCGGGTGCTCCGAGTGCGGAGCTAAGTTCGCAACCTCACTTCATCACGCGCGTAATTGGTTCCTCTGACCTTCGTGTCTATCCTCTTGCCCTCAGCGGCAACGTCTTCGGCTGGACTGCCGACGACTCGGCGACGACGGCGATTCTCGATACTTTCGCTGACGGCGGCGGCAACTTCATTGATACCGCTGACTCTTACGCTTCCGGCCGCAGCGAGCTCATGGTTGGCAAGTGGATGCGCGTTCGTCACAACCGCGATGACGTCGTTTTGGCCACCAAGGTAGGGAAGAGTCGCGACAACCCTGGCATGCAAGCAGGTTCGATCAAGCGTGCTGTCGCTGCGTCGCTTGCGCGCCTAGGAACTTCGCACATCGACCTCCTGTACCTGCACGTTGATGACGAGAGCGTCGATTTTGACGAAACTCTGCTCGCGGTAGATGAACTCATCGGTGAAGGCAAAGTGCGTTACTTCGGAGGCTCAGACCACACCGGCAATCGCCTTATTCAGGCGCGCATTGCCTGCGGTCAGATGGGCGTAGCGCCCATGATCGCTGTGCAGTCGCACTACAATCTCCTGCACCGTGAAGAGTATGAGACTGGTCTCGCTCATGTCGCTGCCATTCAGGGTTTGGGGGTAATGCCGCGATTTGCTCTTGCCAGTGGGTTCCTCAGTGGAAAGTACCGTCAACGGGGCGATCTAGCCCTCAACTCCCGCGGGCATGACGCCGCGCAATATCTCCGACGTCGAGGCTTCAAGGTGTTGAACGCCTTGGATGAGGTTGCAGATGAACACGATGCGAGTGCGGCAACGATTGCTTTGGCATGGCTTCTCAATAAGCCAGGAGTCGTGGCGCCCGTCGTGAGTGCGAGCAACGCGGCGCAGGTGCCTGAACTACTCGCGGCTGCCCGCGTGCAGTTGACGCGGCATCAGTCGGCTGACTTGGATCGAGCGTCCGCGTACTAGAGTCCGAAACGGCGGCACTGTATCGGCACCGCGGTGACGAGCTCAGGTTGGCGTTGCCGGTTGACCTGTGAGTCTTAGTACACGGTTGGACTAAACCCGGACGGAGTCAGCGAGCACGCGTTTGACTACACGCGCCATTGCTGCTCCGGCGGCGATAGTGTCTCCGGCATAGCCGCCGGCGAGGGCGCCATCTTTAGCGAGCATGAGCTCGTCAGCTGCGTCACCGGGGAAGAGGTGGCCTGCGTCGCGCATGAGCTCATAGAGAGCCTCGTTGTACCAATCGCGATGCTCGGCGATGAGCTTACGCACCGGATGTGTGGGGTCGGAAAACTCTGCAACGACGTTGAGGAATGGGCATCCGCGAAAATCGGCTTTTGTGAGCTCCCCAGCGATGCCTTCAAGCAATCCCAGAACCGCGTCCTGCGGTGATGCTGCACTATCTATGACGGACTGTACGTGCGCCTCAGTGCTCGCTCTGCGGCTCTTGACGTATTCGAGAATCAAGTTGTCTTTTGAGCGGTAGTGCTTGTAGAACGTCGCTTTCGTCACGCTCGACTGAGCGATGATGCGGTCTACTCCGACGTTCAGGATGCCATCTTGGTAGAAAAGTTCGTTGGCCGTTTCAAGAATGCGGCCTTTGGCCGGAGCGCGCTGTGCGGTCTCTGGTGTCTCAAATACCATCACAGCGCACTCCTTCCGGGGGAAATCCGGATCAGGAATTTTTCCCCACTAAGTGCATTACTCGATTCGGGTCGAGCGATGCGGTTGTAATACACAACCCGGTTCGGGTCCGGGTTGTGTGGTTATGGTCACCGCGCGATTCGGGCTTGAGCGGTGGGTTGTCGGCTTCGGGTGCCTAAAAGAACTGTACCACAGGAGGACATACAGACAAGTCTGTCTGTCCTCATTTGGCCACCCCAATTTGGGGGGTCTTTTTCCTGAGAATTCTCGACGCAATCGTGCGCTCAAGACAAATGACGTAGGCTCATACCGATGAGCGACGCTGTGATTCTTCCTCTTGACCTTCCCGAACTGTCGTTCACTGCAACCGGCGACAGTCTCGTTCGCAGAACCGTTTTGCCGAGTGGTGTGCGCATCCTCAGCGAACAAGTTCCTGGTGCGCGAAGCGCCACCGTCGGCTACTGGGTAGCGGCGGGCTCCCGAGACGAACTCCCGGGAACCTTCGGTGCAACTCACTTCCTAGAGCACTTGCTTTTCAAAGGCACCCCATCGCGCACAGCTCTCGACATCGCGGTGAGCTTTGACGCTGTCGGCGGCGAACACAACGCAATGACCGCCAAGGAATACACCTGCTATTACGCCAAGGTGCAAGATATTGACTTGCCCATGGCGATTGAAGTGATTGGTGACATGCTCACGTCGAGCCTCATTGATCCAACCGAGTTCGCCAACGAGCGCGGCGTGATCTTAGAAGAACTCGCCATGGCAGACGACGATCCCACTGATGTCGCTAGCGAGCGCTTCTTCGAAGCGGTCTTTGGCGATCATCCGCTTGGTCGGCCCATTGGCGGTAGCGCAGAAACAATCAACGCGATCTCGCGTGAATCGGTAATGAAGCATTACCGCGGCAATTACCGCCCCCAAGATCTGGTAATCACTGTGGCAGGTGCCGTTGACCACGACATGCTCCTCGCCGCAGTCTCCGCCTGCTTGGTTGGCGCCGGCTGGGATCTCTCTTATGAGGCAACACCGGTAGCACGCAGAGACAGTGCAGCCACAGCAGCATCAGCGACGACTGCAGCTCAGCGCCTTCAGATAACGCATCGCCCGATCGAGCAAGCAAATATCATTGCTGGCGTTGAAGGACTTTCGGCGACCGATGAACGACGCGCAACCCTCACCGTGCTCAACTCGATTCTTGGCAGCGGAATGTCCTCGCGGCTCTTTCAAGAGGTACGCGAGAAGCGTGGTCTGGCCTACTCGGTGTATTCGTTCGCGCCCAGCTACTCCGACGCCGGAATCTTTGGAATTTATGCCGGATGTTCGCCAGCAAAGTCCGCACAGGTCGCCGAATTGATGCTCGAAGAATTCAGCAAGCTCGGCGATGCCCATGTGACTGACGAGGAAATAAGTCGCGCGGTTGGTCAACTCCGAGGCGCCTCAGCACTTGCGCTCGAAGACTCAGATTCGCGCATGTCGCGACTCGGGCGCAGCGAACTAACGCTTGGCGAGTTTATCGACCTCGACACATCGATTGCTCGGATCTCGGCAGTCACAGCCGACGGAATTCAAGAGCTTGCTCGCGAGCTCTCATCGCGCCCCCTGTCGATTGCGGCAGTCGGTGCGGTCACTCAAGAGATGTTCACCGGGCTTACTCTGGGCAGCGCTGCCCGAAGCTAGATCAACAAAGGAATGGTGATGGCTCACTACCTCTACCTCGTGCGTCACGGCGAGCAGCAAGACGCAGAACATGGACTTCCTGACGGCCCGCTCTCGGGCAAGGGGACACGTCAAGCGATGGCAATCTCTGAGCGCCTGAGTGGTGTTCCCTTTACCCGCGCGTTTCACTCGCCGCTGCAGCGCGCTGCAGAAACGGCCGCAATAATGACTGAGCGGATGCCGGCACTCGAGTCACAGCCAACAACGCTGCTCATGGACTGCATCCCCAGCGGCCCAACCGTCGATATGCCGTCAGCCTTCGACCACTTCTTTGGCTCAGTAACACCGGAAGAGATTGACGCTGGCGAAGCGCAAATGGCTGATGCCGTTGCCGAATTCCTCACTCCGGCACGCGAAGACCGCCACGACCTGCTCATCACGCACAATTTCGTAATCGCTTGGTTTGTGCGCGAAGTGCTTGGCGGTGACCGGTGGCGTTGGTTGGGGCTCAATCAGGCCAATTGTGGGCTTACGATCATCCGAGTGCGAAGTGCGAAGCCGCCAGTGCTCGTGGCCCACAATGATCTCGGGCACTTGCCGGCAGAATTGCGCACGGGACTTCCCGAAGAGCAGCCCTACTAGCGCGAGTGTGTTACTGGATCTTCTTGCGATACCAGGTGGTCGCGTTGGGGTTGTCGTTGTACGGTTCGACGGATTCGAATCCGCTCGAACGGTAAAGCCCACCGGCTGCGGCGAGACTTTCGTTGGTGTCGAGTACTAGCTCTGTGGCGCCCCATTTGCGGGCCCGCAGCTCGAGTTCCGCTAAGAGTTGTCGTCCGAGCCCGGCGCCGCGACCTTCGCGGCGCACCCACAGGTGCTTCACTTCGAAACGACCAGCATCAAGCTGGCGGATGCCGCCACAGCCGAGTGCGTTGCCCATTTCCTCGACGACGACGAAAACTCCGCGCGGCGGCGTGAACTGGTCGACGCTGGGGAAAGTAGTGACGTAGCCCGATGGGGTCGGAAACGTCTCAGCTCGGTAGCTAAAGTACTCGGTGAGAAGTTCGTGGGCGAGAGCATCCGAGACGGAGAGAGGTCGAAACTGTGGCACAGCACCACAGTACTCTCGGCTGCAGGTGCGGGTAGTCAGCGAAGTCGCTCAGCATTGATAGATTTGAGTAATGACAACGAAAGTAGCGGTAGTCGGCGCAACCGGTCGCATGGGAAAGTTCATCAGTGGCGTGGTCGACGCAGCAGCTGATTTCTCGTTGGTCGCCACCCTTAATTCGCGGTCGGAGCTCAGCGAAATGCTTGAGGCAGACGTCGTGGTTGACGTCACCGAGCCGAGCATTTCGCCATCGGTTGTCGAGTTTGCGACGTCGCATGGCAAGAGTGTTCTTGTCGGCACCTCTGGCTGGAGCGAAGATCGCGTGCAAAGCGTAAAATCAGCGCTTGCCGACAGGCCCGATGTCGGCGTCATCTTTATCCCTAACTTTTCCCTTGGCTCCGCCTTGGCCACATCATTCGCGGCCTCCGCTGCGAGGTATTTCGATTCGATCGAAATCATCGAGAGCCACCACGCCGGCAAAGTCGATTCGCCTTCCGGCACGGCTGTTCGCACGGCAGAGCTCATGGCAGATGCCCGCAATAAACGTGGACCTGTGGCAGCACCTCATCATGATCAACGTGCGCGGGGCGAACAGGTTGCCGGCATTCCGGTGCACAGCCTGCGAATGGCGGGAGTTGTGGCACACCAGCAGGTTATTTTCGGTGGTCCGGGAGAAGTGCTCACGATCGACCACCGCACAATGTCGCAAGACTCTTACGAGGCGGGAATTTTGCTTGGGCTGCGGGCGATCTCCCGTGCGCGCGGGGTAACGGTTGGGCTCGATCAGCTCATCGATCTCACCCCTGGCGACCGAGCGGATTCCCAGTGAAAACACGCATTGCGGCACTGGTGATGGTGGGTCTGCTGATCCTCTATCTCGTATTCGTCATCAACTATTCATTTGTTCTCATCGGAACAGGTGAGCTCATCGCCCAGGTTATGGGGTGGGCGCTTCTTGTCCTTCCGCTGATCGGCTTGTGGGCGCTTGCGGCAGAAATGGTATTCATTTTTCGCGCGGATCGACTGTTCAGTACTCTCAGGGACGAGGATGCTTTGCCCGAGGAGATCACGGAACGTCGGCCAAGCGGTCGCCCGGATCCCGAAGCCGCCGATCGAGCATTCGGACGTTACCGCGATGAGGCGGAGGCCAGCCCGGAATCGTGGCGTGCCTGGCTTCGGCTCGGACTCGCCTACGACGCCAGTGGCGACCGCCGTCGCGCGCGCTGGGCAACGCGACGCGCAATCTCGCTTTCTCGTGGTCCTGCGGCGAAGGCTGCCTAGGAACGACCGTGACCGCGGGCGAAACGACTCGCTGTCTAAAGTCGAGCAGACTTACTCGATGAATTCCTCGATCGCCTGCTCGATCGTGTCGTGCGTGAAAGTAAAACCCGTGCCGAGGAGCCTGCTCGGCTGAACCTTTTCATCAACCAAGATGAGATCTTCGCCTGCATCGCCCAGCATCCGGAATGCGAAGCTGGGAACAGTAAGCCAATGGGGTTTGTGCATGGCCTGTGCGAGGGTTTTGGTGACCGTGTCTGCCGTTGCTGGAGTTGGCCCAACGAGGGAAACGACGCCGGAGAATTCACTTCGGAGCAAATGGATGATGGCAGCAGCTTCGTCGTGAAGGCTAATCCACGGCCAATACTGTTCACCGCTTCCGAGCCGGCTCCCCAGACCGAAACGAGTGAGAAGGTTGAGCGGAGTAAACGCTCCGCCCTCACCAACAACGATTCCAGTGCGGAACATTACGAGGCGTGTTGTCGAAGGTGTGAGCTGCGCGGCTTTCTCCCACGCATCAACAACGTCGCTCAGGAATCCTGTTCCCTTCGTCGAGTCGTCAGTCAGAACTTCGCCTGGACGGCTCCCGAAGATGCCCACAGCGGAGCCGTTAAGGAAAACGGAAGGGGGAGTTGCAGACCGCCGAATCGCTTCGGCGATGGTGCGGGTGCCGTTGACGCGGGAACGCAATATCTCCCGCTTGTAGCTGGGCGTCCACGGAATTCGTCCAGTGCTGGCGCCGGCAAGGTTGATGACAGCATCCGCACGTTCAATGGCGCGATCGTCGATGGTGCTCGATAGTGGATCCCAGTAGAACTCGGACTCGGTGCGGGGTTCTCGCCGAACGAGGCTCATCACCTCGAAACCTTCTGTCTCCAGTTGGGAGACGAGTTCCGTGCCGATATAGCCAGACGCACCAGCGACGAGGACCCGTGTGACGGCTTCCTCAGTCACCGCTAGGCCAAGCTTGCTTCAAGAGTGATGGGGACGCCCGTCAGCGCGCGTGATACGGGGCATCCTTCTTTTGCTTCTTGAGCCAATCGCTGAAAGTCGTCTTCGCTCAAATCAGCCACTTTGGCACTGACCAGCAGGTGGCTTCCCGTGATTCCTTCTGCAGGATCAAAGGTGACAGCGGCGGTGACTTGCAGGCTCTCTGCCGGAGTTCCGTTACTGGCGAGCCCGTTCGAGAATGCCATCGCAAAACAGGCCGAATGGGCCGCGCCAAGCAGTTCTTCAGGGTTGGTCGTCGCTTCTTGGCCCTCTGAGCGTGCTGCCCAGGTGACCGGGAACTCTGCCGCATCAGAGGAATCTAGCGATGTCGTACCTTTTCCACTAAACAGGTCACCAAACCAGAGTGTTGTTGCTTCGCTCGTAACAGGCATTGCCGTTCCTTTCGTCGTGCTCAACACTATGCGTTGGCTGAACGACGCGCATGAGAAACCCGTGTGAAGGTGCGCGCACCAAGTACTATCAATTCGATGGCTTCTACGATCGCTACCCCCTATGAAGATCTGTTGCGCGACACGCTCGCCAACGGTGTGCACAAGAGTGATCGCACTGGTACTGGCACACGAAGTGTGTTCGGGCGTCAATTGCGGTTCAACCTCGCAGAGGGATTCCCTCTCATCACTACCAAGCGTGTTCACTTCAAGTCGATCGCCTATGAACTGTTGTGGTTCTTGCGCGGGGAAAGCAATGTCTCGTGGCTTCGCGACAACGGGGTAACAATCTGGAATGAGTGGGCAGACGACGATGGCGAACTTGGCCCCGTCTACGGCGTGCAATGGCGCTCCTGGCCGACTCCGTCTGGAGAACAGATTGATCAGGTCTCTGAGGTCATCGAGCAAATCAAGACCAATCCCGATTCTCGTCGGCTCATCGTCTCTGCCTGGAACCCGGCCGACATCCCGAAAATGGCGCTAGCCCCGTGCCATGCCTTCTTCCAGTTTTATGTCGCCGACGGCAAACTGTCCTGCCAGCTCTATCAGCGAAGCGCAGACCTTTTCCTTGGCGTTCCCTTCAATATCGCCAGCTATGCGCTGCTCACGCACCTGGTTGCCGAACAAACGGGGCTCGAGGTCGGCGACTTTGTGTGGACAGGTGGCGATTGCCACATCTACGACAACCACATCGAGCAAGTTGCCGAGCAGTTGAGCCGTGAGCCCTATGCTCTGCCTAGCCTGGCAATCCATACCAAACCAGACAAAGTCTTCGGCTATGCGTTCGAAGACTTTGAGATCGTCGGCTACCAGCACCACCCAGCCATCAAGGCCCCGGTCGCAGTGTGAGCGTGACCGTTGGCATGATCTGGGCGCAGTCTGATGGCGGAATCATTGGAAGCGACGGCGCGATGCCTTGGCACTTGCCTGAGGATCTCGCCCACTTCAAAGAACTCACTCTTGGCAGCCCGGTAATCATGGGCCGTAAAACGTGGGAGTCACTGCCTCAGCGTTTTCGGCCGCTGCCAGGGCGCCGCAACATCGTCGTCACTCGGCAAACCGAGTGGGGCGATGACGGAGCGGAAGTCACACACAGCGTTGACGAAGCCATTATGTTGGCTGCGACATCCGTTCAGCCCGGGGACACGGTGTGGGTTATTGGGGGCGCAGAAATATTTGCGCATGCCCTTAACCATGCGCACAGGCTCGAGATCACAGAGATCCGCGAGAGCTTTGACGGGGACACCCTTGCCCCGCATCGAAGCGAACAATGGATGCTGGCAGCGAGCGATCCCGCCGAAGATTGGCACACGTCATCCAGTGGACTTCATTACCGTTTCTTGCGATACGAAACCCAGACTTCGAACCAGCGCTAACCTAGAGGGGTGTCTACAGTGAATCCTTTTGGTCAAGTACTCGTCGCGCTCATCACGCCATTCACCGCTGAGGGTGAAGTTAATTGGGGCGATGTTGAAAAGCACATCGATAGTGTGATCAGCGCCGGTGCCGATGGCATCGTCGTCACGGGTACTACCGGTGAAACAAGCACTCTCACTGATCCCGAGAAAATCAAGCTTGTCGAGGTTGCAAAATCTGTCTCTTCCGGTCGCGCCAAGATCATCACTGGCGGTGGTTCGAACGAGACCGCGCACGCGATTGAGCTCTACAAGGCAAGCGAGAAGGCTGGCGCTGACGGTGTGATGTTCGTCACGCCCTACTACAACAAGCCGACCCAAGCTGGCGTGCTCACTCACTTTCGCATGCTCGCTGATGCTACCGATCTGCCCGCGATTCTTTATGACATCCCGGGTCGCACTGGCGTGCCGATCATGTACGAAACAATCCTTCGTGCGGCGAAGCATCCCAACATCCTCGCGGTGAAAGATGCGAAGGGTGATTTCAGTGAGGTGAGCCGTGTGCTCAACCAGACTGACCTCTTGTACTTCTCTGGCGATGACGCCAATGTTCTCCCTCACCTAGCGATTGGCGCTTCCGGCCTCATCGGAGTAACGGCCAACATCGCACCTGCTCCCTACCGCGTGATCGTCGATGCGGTAAATGCGGGCGACCTTGCCACAGCAACCGCAGCCCACAAAGCGCTCGAGCCACTGGTTCGGGCGGCAATGACTCACGTTCCAGGCACCGTCGCTGCCAAGTACATTCTTCACGGCCTCGGGCGCATTTCTAGCCCACGAGTTCGATTGCCTCTCGTCGGACCTGAAGAGTCAGAGGCGGCGCAGATTGAAGACGAGTTGGCGCTGGTCACCGGAATCACAGGTCTCGATCTCACAAATTTTCGCCCTGACCGCAATGCGGCTGCCGGGGGAGCGCTCCCCAAAGTTGCCGGAGCAACCCGCTAGGTTCTTCCGCGAGGGGTAGGCTCTGCCATGGGCATGGCCCACATTTTTCGCACAGGGGCTGACGGCCCTACACATCTAACTGCAAGGTACTGAATGCCAGTTTCCGTTTTTGATCCACCCGCACTTGAGTCGGGCACCCTCCGCGTTACACCGATTGGCGGTCTCGGCGAAATCGGTCGAAACATGACCACTTTCGAAATCGACGGCAAGATCCTCATCGTTGACTGCGGTGTACTCTTTCCTGAGGAGCACCAGCCCGGTGTCGACCTGATCCTTCCTGATTTCAGTTCGATTCGTGACCGTCTCGACGACATTCTTGGCATTGTGCTCACGCATGGCCATGAAGACCACATTGGCGCTGTTCCCTACCTCTTGCGCTTGCGTCAAGACATCCCCCTGATCGGTTCGACCCTTACCCTCGCGCTCATTGAAGCGAAGCTCAAAGAACACCGCATTAAGCCGTACACGCTCAATGTCACTGAGGGTCAAAAAGAGAAGATCGGTCCATTCGATCTCGAGTTTGTTGCCGTCAACCATTCGATTCCGGATGCCCTTGCCGTTGCCATTACGACTGTTGCAGGCACTGTTCTGCACACGGGTGACTTCAAGATGGACCAGTTGCCGCTCGATAATCGCATCACCGACCTGCGTGCTTTTGCTCGCCTCGGCGAAGCGGGAATTGATCTCTTCCTTTCTGACTCGACGAACGCTGACGTTCCGGGCTTCACGCCGAACGAACGTGACATTGGTCCGGTTCTTGAGGCGGTCATTGCCAAGGCTCCTCGGCGCGTAATTGTCGCGAGCTTCTCGAGCCACGTGCACCGCGTGCAGCAGGTGCTCGATGCGGCAATCGCCAACGACCGCAAGGTTGTTTTGATGGGCCGTTCAATGGTCCGCAACATGGGTATCGCTGCTGATCTAGGCTTCCTCAAGGTGCCAGACGGTGTTTTGCTCGATGCCAAAAAGGCTGTCAACTATCCAGACAACAAGCTCGTCTACATGTCAACGGGTAGCCAAGGTGAGCCGATGGCTGTTCTTGCGCGCATGGCGAATATGGAGCACCAGATCGAGGTCGGGCAGGGTGACACGGTAATTCTCGCGTCGAGCCTTATCCCGGGCAATGAGAACGCTGTTTACCGCGTAATCAACGGGCTGACCAAGTTGGGGGCCAACGTTGTGCATAAGGCGAATGCCAAGGTGCACGTTTCTGGCCACGCGGCGGCAGGTGAGCTGCTGTACTGCTACAACATTTTGCGCCCCAAGAACGTACTGCCTGTTCACGGCGAATACCGTCACTTGGTCGCTAACGCCAATCTGGCGATCCAGTCGGGTGTTCCTGCCGAGAACACGATCATCGCCGAAGATGGCACGGTGATCGATCTCAAAGATGGTCACGCAGCGATCGTTGGTCAACTCGATGTTGGCTTCGTCTATGTTGATGGGTCGAGCGTTGGCGAAATCACGGATGCTGATCTGAAGGATCGCCGCATTCTTGCCGAAGAGGGCTTCATTTCGATTTTCGTCGCGGTTGATGCTCAGACGGGAAAGGTCATTGTCGGGCCTGAGATTCAGTCTCGCGGCTTTGCTGAGGATGAGGACGTGTTCGATGCCGTTCTCCCCATGGTGATCAAGGCGCTTACTGACGCCGCCGCGAACGGAACGCGCGACACTCACTCTTTCGCTCAAGTTGTCCGTCGCACTGTCGGCCGTTGGGTTAATACCCAGCACCGTCGTCGTCCGATGATCGTTCCGGTCGTCATCGAGGTTTAACTTTTCACTGGGCGCGAGGGGCTCTGCTCCTCGCGCCTTTTGTGCACCCGCGGAGCGAATGCCGGGCTTGTCTTTTGTCACTTTTGATGGTGTGATGTGAAGATTGCTCGGTTGCTATGGCGAGCCGATTCTGGATTCGGAGTATCGAATGAGTGTTGCGCGCAGGTGGGTATTCCCCATTATTTGGCTGATCATCTTTTCTGTTATTGCGGCAGCCCTCGTGAAGTTTGCGTTCTTTGGCGATGCGCTCGCTGTGGATGACCGAGAGTTTCCGACGGTCGCGATTGAGGAGCAGCACTACGAAGTGGTGACGGGAACGATCACTAACGATGTCGAATTGACGGGGAGTGTGACGGCTGCCGCTAGTGTCCCGATTCCTGCGACGCTTTCCGGAGAAGTGCGTGAGGTTGCGGTCACGGCAGGTCAGGCTGTCAAGAAGGGCCAAGAGATCCTGAAGCTGCGAGCCGAGGTGGTCAACGCCGACGGAACGCCAGGAACTCAGTGGAAGGTGGTCGTTGCGCCAGCCACCGGCACGCTCACCGACTTCACTACGCTCGTCGGTTCCTCCTTTCAGGTGGGGTCACCCGTCGGCAGCGTGGCTCCACCGTCATACCTCGTGACCGGCACGGTTCCCTCCGCGCAGTTGTACCGACTCGTCGACCGTCCCACCGAAGCAAGTGTTGCCATCAACGGAGGTCCGGCGCCGTTCACGTGTACCGGACTGAGCATCACGTTTGCGGCTGCGACAGAAGCCGGTGGGGAAGCGGCATCCGGACCAACAGTGTCCTGTGTCGTGCCGAGTGATGTTGTTGTGTTCCCTGGTCTCAGCGCCGATTTGACGATCGCTGGCGGTGTCGCTGAAGACGTCATGGTCGCCCCGGTTACTGCCATCGAGGGACTCGCCAGCTCGGGAAATGTTTATTTCGTGCTCCCTGACGGCACGACCGAGGTGCGCGAAGTCGTGCTTGGTCTTAACGATGGCATCACCGTTGAGATTGTTTCCGGACTGGAAATCGGCGACGTGATCTTGCAGTTTGTTCCCGGTGCTGATGCGATCGACGAGGAAAATCTGCCGGACAATTGCTACAAAGATGGCGATAGCGTGGTGTGCTACTGATGCCGTTGTTATCGCTAGAAGGCGTAACGCGCTCGGTAGAGCTTCCCGACTTCAGTCGTCTCGACATCCTTAAGGGCGTTGATCTTGCTGTGGATGTTGGTGACCACATCAGCATTGTTGGGCGTTCTGGGTCAGGTAAGTCGACACTCCTCAACCTGCTTGGACTCATCGATAACCCGACAACTGGTCGCATCGTGTTTGACGGTGCCCCGTTAGCGAAGCTCTCAGGTGGCAAGCGAGACCGCAAACGAGGGCGCGATGTCGGTTTTATTTTTCAGCAATTCAATCTGCTGGCGGGCCGTACTGCGCTCGAGAACGTTATGACCCCACTGCTGTACGCGTCTGGCCGTCAGTTTTGGCGCCGTCGCGCTCTTGCTGAAGAGATGCTCGACCGGGTCGGCCTCAGTGAGCGGATGACATCAATGCCAGACAAACTCTCCGGCGGTGAGCAACAGCGTGTTGCCATCGCGAGAGCACTCGTGCGCAGCCCGCGACTGATCCTCGCTGACGAACCGACCGGAGCGCTCGATGTTGAGACCGGTGCGACTGTCATGAAATTACTCGACACCGTTGCGGAGCAATCCGGTGCCGCTCTCATCACCATTACCCACGACCCCAACGTTGCAGCGCTCGCTCGCCGGCACTATCGACTAGACAACGGGGTACTGTCGGCGATTGATGTGCGTCGGATGCTGGCGACGTCACTTCCGGAAGCTGCGCTATGAGGTGGTTTCACAAGAAAGATCGCGAGGCAGGGGCTGAGCCTGAGGCTGATGCAGCGGTAGAGCCGGGTACCGTCGTCGTCGTGCGCCCCAACTACGAGCTCGCGAAACCGACGCGTGAACCGCGTGGTTCACTGTTGAGCGGCCTCGTGGGTTCTGTTGTTGAGGCATGGGACGAAGTCCGCATCAACCGCACCCGAGTGCTTCTGAGTTTGATCGGTATCGGGGTAGCGGTCTGCGCTCTTGCGACCGTGGTTGGCGCCGGAGCGGTATTTGGACAAGCCCAGACTGAACAGTACGAGAAGCAAAGCGGTCGGCCGGCGACGATCATGGCATACCCACCTTTCTCGACGGTGACGAATGAGCAAGCTGATGCAGCAGAGTTCCTCGATTTCATGGGAACACTCGTCGAGCGCTATCAGGTGAGTCACTCAACTTCCGTCCGTCGAGGAAGCGCCAGCATTCAGCTGCCAGACGGTACACAGTTCACCGCCCTGTTGGGTGTGGATGACAAATACGGCGTAATGCATCGACTAGACATTGCCGAGGGCCGCTGGCTGACCGAAGAGGATGAGAAGCACCTCGCGCCGTCAGTGGTCATCAACGACGAGCTGTACGAGAAACTTGGGCGTCCTGACCTGCGTATGCACCCCACGATTAAACTTTCCGCTGACACAGTGACTACGGCTGTGGTCGTTGGGGTACTCGCGCCGGAGCCGAACGCCTCAGGGTTAAGTGTGTCAATTCTTGCGTCGCCTTTTAGCGCGCTCGTCGGCACTGAGGCCGCTAACGCAGGCGATTCGAGTTTCGAGATGTGGGTTCCCGAAGAACAATCTTCTCAACTGGTCGACCTCCTCGATCGCGACATGCGCGCGCAGTATGGCGAAGACGTCCAACCGAGTGTGAACCGCAATGACTATCTGGCGTGGGGTGGACCCAACCCTCTCGAACCACTCCAATGGGTCATTGGCGGTATCGCAGGTCTCATTCTCCTTCTTGGCGCATTGGGGCTTGTCAATATTTCTCTTGTGACGGTGAAATATCGCGTGCGAGAAATCGGAGTCCGTCGTGCGTTTGGAGCCACGGCCGGACGCGTGTTTTTCGCGGTCATGATGGAGAGCGTCGTCGCAACGATCGCCGCTGGCGTAATTGGGGTTGCCCTCTCGATTGCGATCGTGCAAAACCCCGCCGTTCAGAATCTGATTGCGCCTGGTGTGCAAGATCTGCCGCCGTATCCGCTAGAGGCTGCGCTGATCGCGCTCGCGGCATCCGCAGCTGTTGGTGTCCTTGCTGGCCTCATGCCTGCCATCGTCGCCGTCAAAGTGAAGGTGATTGATGCCATCCGCTATTAGCGCGCGCATTGAGCGCAGCTTGGCAGGTTGAGTGTCGCTGCATCACTCTGACAGAGGCCACAGGTAGCTTTGAATTATGGCTACGCGTACATCGTCGACCTCGCGCTCGGGTGCGTCGAAACCTCGCGCCAGAAACACTTCGAACAAGACTCAAGCAACCAAGCGACTGCCCCGCGGCAAGCAAGCTCCCGTTGAGCCTGAGGGTCCTCTCACCAAAATGTGGATGGCGCTTGCTCACATGGTCGGCGGCGCTTTTCGCGTGTTTGGCCGCGAAGAACTCACTAAAGATGAACGCCGAGACGGTGTTCCGTTTCTTTTCTTTGTTCTCGCAATCGTTGGCGCGGTCGTTGAATGGTTCAACCCCACAGACTCGGTAGCAATTGCGCTCGACGCCTACACCTTTGGTGGCCTCGTTGGACGGGTCGCGTTTGCTTTGCCGGTGATTTTGCTGCTTCTTGCTGTCTGGATGTTTCGGCATCCGTCTAGCGTTCATGACAACGGTCGCATCGGCATCGGTCTCAGCATTCTCATTGTCACAGTGGCAGCGCTGTGCCACGTGTTCAGCGGCCAGCCGCACCCCTCTGAGGGAGCAGAAACCATCGCGCGGGCCGGGGGAGTGTTCGGCTGGATGATGGCGAATCCCCTTATTTGGCTGGGAACGACACTGCTTGCCGTGCCCGTAATCGTGTTGCTGCTTGTGCTTTCGCTGTTCATCATCACGAAGACCCCACCGAATCGTCTCCCTTCGCGACTTCGTGAGCTCTACGCTTACCTTTTTGGCGCACAGCTCAAGAGTGATGAAGAGCGGGCCGCGGCTAAGGCTAAGTCGAGCACAAATATGAACGATTCCGTTCAATTTGGTTCGCTGACCGATATCGGTCTTGGGGGAGACAACGACACGTCATCGCTGCCATGGTGGCGTCGAAACAAGTCACAAAATAGCGAAGATAAAGCTTTCGACAGCCCAGTGATCTCTCGAGATCAAGCCACCGAGGTCGTCAACCCGACGCCGCCTCCAGCAGCAAAAGACCTCACCAAAAAGGAAGAGCAGTTCGGCGTCGAGCTACTCGAAGATCTTCTTAAAGCCGAAGAAGCTGTCAAGAACTACAACACTGGCGAAGTGGATGCCCCGGCCACTGAAATGCGCGACGACGGGCCTCGCGTTCTCCCCGGCTTTACTACCAAGGCCAGCGAAAAGGGCACCGCTGGCGAGTTCGACGGCCCGCACGAGACCACGCCCCAAGCATCGAACGCCGTCTACCGTCTTCCCCAAGCATCCATGTTGTCTGCGGGAACGCCACCCAAGTCGCGTTCAGCCGCCAACGATGAAGTGGTCGCGTCGATCACTGAGGTTCTCAAACAATTTAGTGTGGACGCGACGGTCACCGGTTTCAGTCGCGGACCATCGGTTACCCGGTACGAGCTCGAACTAGGCCCCGGTGTCAAGGTTGAGCGTGTTACAGCGCTGGCCCGCAACATTAGTTATGCCGTCGCAAGCAACGAGGTCAACATTCTCTCGCCTATCCCGGGCAAGAGCGCTATCGGTGTTGAGATCCCGAACAAGGATCGCGAGATCGTGTCGCTTGGTGACGTACTGCGCTCCAGCGCGAGCACTAAGAGTGAGCACCCGATGACGATTGGCCTCGGAAAAGATGTCGAGGGTGGATTCGTTGTCGCGAACCTTGCCAAGATGCCCCACTTGCTAGTGGCGGGTTCTACGGGTTCGGGTAAGTCGAGCTTCGTGAACTCTATGATCACGTCGATTCTGATGCGGGCGAAGCCTGCTGAGGTGCGAATGGTGCTCATCGACCCCAAGCGCGTTGAGCTTTCGATCTATGCGGGAGTGCCGCATCTGATTACTCCCATCATCACCAACCCCAAGAAGGCGGCAGAAGCGCTGGCCTGGGTCGTGAAAGAGATGGACATGCGGTATGACGATCTGGCGAGCTTCGGCTACCGTCACATTGACGACTTTAACCGCGCCGTCGTCGCCGAAGAGATCAAGCTGCCTGAGGGCAGTCAGCGCAAGCTGAAGCCGTACCCGTACTTGCTCATCGTCGTTGATGAGTTGGCAGATCTCATGATGGTTGCGCCGAGAGACGTCGAAGACTCGATTGTTCGAATCACGCAGCTCGCGCGCGCATCCGGCATCCACTTGGTGCTGGCAACCCAACGACCGAGTGTCGATGTGGTTACCGGGCTCATCAAGGCCAACGTGCCTTCGCGCTTGGCGTTCGCCGTGTCGAGCATGACGGACTCTCGAGTGATCCTCGATCAGCCCGGTGCAGACAAACTCATCGGTCAAGGTGACGCTCTCTTCTTGCCGATGGGCGCTTCCAAGGCGATTCGAGTGCAGGGCGCTTGGGTTCCCGAGAGTGAAGTTGCCGAGATCGTGCAACATGTCATTGCTCAGGCCCAGCCTGAATACCGCAACGATGTTGCAGCGGTTGCCGAGAAGAAGAACATCGATGCTGACATCGGCGGAGACCTCGAAGAACTGTTGGCGGCCGCTGAACTCATCGTAAGCACCCAATTTGGGTCAACATCGATGTTGCAGCGCAAGCTTCGTGTCGGTTTCGCTAAGGCTGGCCGTCTCATGGACCTCTTGGAGTCTCGAGAGATTGTTGGCCCATCGGAGGGTTCGAAAGCGCGCGACGTGCTCGTCACCGCCGAGCAGCTTCCTTCAGTGCTCGCGCGATTGCGCGGCGAAGAGGAGCCAGCACCGGTAGACGCTGTGGAGGAATCTCTCAGCGGATACGATGAAGTAGAAGGCGGCTCAGATGAGGACGCTTGGAACTTGACTGATCGGGAGTGATCGCGTGAGCGACCAACCAGCATCACCTTCTGCTCCGCCCGAACGAACTAGTTCGCTGCGTGGTCGGATGATTCGCGACGGCGATACGCCGGCCTCTATTGCGAATATCGCCAACATCATCACCGTTGTTCGAATCTTTCTTGCACCTCTCTTCATCTGGCTTTTGCTGCTGGATGACGGCGAGATGGGTCTCATCAGATACCTTGCGGCTGCACTCTTCATATTCGCCATCGTGACTGACACTGTCGATGGGCACTTGGCTCGCGGGCGAAACCTCATCACGGACCTCGGAATCATTTTGGATCCGATTGCCGACAAAGTTCTCACGGGCGGCGCGCTTGTGGCCCTGTCGATCTTGGGCGAGCTGCCGTGGTGGGTCACGATTCTCATTTTGGTTCGCGAGTTCGGAATCACGATTTATCGTTTCGCTGTGCTTTCGAAGGTTGTCGTCCCCGCCTCACGCGGTGGCAAGCTCAAGACGGTCCTGCAGGCCGTCGCTATTTCCCTTTTCCTCGTACCGCTCTTCACCGTTCTCGGTCCGTGGGTCTTATGGCTCAATTGGTCCGTCATGGCAGTCGCTGTCGTTCTTACGGTGTACACGGGCGTTGAATACCTGTGGCGGGCATGGCGTCACACCCGCAAATCCAATTCAGGAGCGTGACCCTTCACCAGTGAATACTGAAGAACTCGCCACGAAAATCGTGGCGATTCTGACCGCACATCGACAAACTATCGCGTTAGCGGAGTCGCTGACCGGAGGGATGCTCTGCGCTCAGCTTGTTGCTGTGCCGGGAGCGTCCGCTGTGCTCAACGGCGCCGTTGTCGCCTACAACACGGCTATCAAGCACCAAGTTCTTGGCGTCGATGCGAGTCTGTTGGCGATTCATGGCACCGTGCATCCGGATGTCGCTGCTCATATGGCCACCGGCGTGCGTGACGTGCTTGGTGTCGGTGAGCAGCAGGCAACCTACGGACTGGCTACGACGGGCGTAGCGGGCCCGGACTCTCACGAAGGCAAAGTGCCAGGCACAGTATTTATTGGCTTCGCCGCTACCAACTTCGTGGAAACTCGTGACTTTGAGTTCACGGGGGATCGCAACGAGATCCGTGTGCAGACTGTGCATGCTGCTTTGGAATGTCTGTATGAGCACCTCACCGCGGAGAACTGATCGCGGGAAGGGGCAGCGCCCACAAGTGGGTACAGCAAGAATCGTGCCGTGGGAATATTGCAGGTTTCGGCTGGGTTACAGTTAGCGAACTCACAAGGCCTCTCCAGTTTGGAAGGGTTAGAGTTCTGAACAGATAGTGGCTGTAGTCTTGACTATCCAGAATAATCTGGTCGCGATACACAGTCAGAGAGGGAGTGTCCAATGGTTCTAGTTCGTCAGGAAATCGGTGACGTTCTCCGCGACGTGCGCCTTCAAAAGGGACGCACCCTTCGTCAGGTCGCAAGCAAAGCGAGCGTTGCCCTCGGATACCTCAGTGAGGTCGAGCGCGGCCAAAAAGAGGCCAGCTCAGAAATTCTCGCTTCGGTCGCCGAAGCCCTCGATACACCGATCTCCGTAATCATGCGTGAGGTTGGCGATCGTCTTGCCGTCATTGAAGGTGCAACGACGATCCCCGATACTCTCCCCGATGAGCTCGTTGCCGAGTTCGATTCGAATTTGGTTTCGCGCTAACCAGTGCAGATCGAATGCCTCGCTCCGTGTGGAGTGGGGCATTCGTTACTTAAGCGGAGCGAACATAGGGTGGTTGCATGCGAGTGAGCGAGTTTTGGACGGCGGTCGCCGATGAGTTTGGTGAGCCTTACGGCCGCGTGCTCGTTAACGACCAGGTGTTGGGTGCAGTAGGTAGTGTCACTGCTGCCCAAGCGCTCTCCCGTGGCGTTCCTGCTCGTCAGGTCTGGACGGCATTGTGCGAGGCAATGGATGTTCCTCCCGAGCGTCGCTACGGCGTTGGGCAACGCGAACCCAAGAAGCAGTAGCTCTTCGCCCGCGTGGCGCGTTCGAACATTCGTTCGATATTGTTAGTCTTCTCCCTAACACCCAATCGAATACAGCTTTTGGGCGCACACCGCACGCCGCTGCCCTGGAATGTCAGAGCAGGCACGTAACGTGGCATTTAGTAACACAGCCTTTGTCGGGAGGTTGCGGACCTTGCATTATCGGTCCACACGAATCGCGACAGCCTATGGGCAGCAACCTACGACCAATGGAGAAGATGTAATGCCATCAGCAGCAGACCGCGAGAAGTCCCTAGAGACAGCCCTCGCTCAGATTGACCGTCAGTTCGGCAAAGGTTCAGTTATGCGCCTCGGCAGCGATGAGCGCGCTCCGGTCGAGGTGATTCCCACCGGTTCGATCGCTCTCGACGTCGCGCTGGGTATAGGCGGGCTTCCCCGCGGGCGAATCGTCGAGATCTACGGTCCGGAGTCTTCGGGTAAAACTACGTTGACCCTGCACGCAATTGCCAACGCTCAGCGCAACGGCGGTATTGCCGCATTCATCGATGCAGAGCATGCTCTTGACCCCGAATATGCCGCGAAGCTTGGCGTAGACATTGATGCTCTGCTCGTCTCGCAGCCCGACACCGGCGAGCAAGCTCTTGAAATCGCCGACATGCTGGTGCGAAGTGGGTCAATTGACCTCATCGTTATTGACTCGGTCGCTGCACTCGTTCCTCGTGCAGAAATTGAAGGCGAAATGGGCGACACCCACGTTGGTCTTCAGGCCCGACTTATGTCTCAGGCATTGCGCAAGCTCACCGGTGGCCTCAGCCAAACCAACACCACCATGATCTTCATTAACCAGTTGCGTGAAAAGATCGGTGTCTTCTTCGGCAGTCCCGAGACCACCGCCGGCGGTAAGGCGCTCAAGTTCTACGCCTCGGTTCGACTCGACATCCGCCGCATCGAAACGCTGAAAGACGGCACGGACGCAGTGGGAAACCGCACGCGAGTAAAGGTAGTCAAGAACAAAATGGCGCCACCTTTCAAGCAGGCAGAGTTCGACATCCTCTATGGCATCGGAATTTCACGCGAGGGTAGCCTCATCGATTTCGGCGTGGACCATGAGATTGTCCGCAAATCTGGTGCTTGGTACACCTATGACGGTGACCAGCTCGGCCAGGGTAAAGAGAAGTCGCGAGCCTTCCTGCTCCAAAATCCTGCCATTGCGCTGGAGATTGAACAGAAGATCATGCGCAAACTCGGTGTGGGCGCTGAAGCGAAAGCAGCGAACGCGAGCGAGGCGAAAGCCTTGGCCGACGCCGCAGTGAAGGCGGAGAAAGCTGAGAAGGCGGCGAAGGCCAGCGCTAAGGCTGACGGACCGGTGCTGCCAGTAGCTGACAAAGCAGCTACCCCGCTTAAGACAGCCGTAGGCCAGTAGGTTCTGTTATGACTTCCTCCGACGATGAATTTCTCGCACCCGTCATCAACCTGTTTGGGGATCGTTCCGGTACCCAACGGAACGGGGCGGCGGATTTATCGCCGGAGGAGTCACCAACGCTCGAAGCTAGTGGCGACCAAGGCGAATCCCTTGGACGGGCGGATTCGCGTGCAGCCGACCTGGCACCGGTGCGTGCACTACCGACCATGGCTGACTTCAGCCCCGCTCACTCCAAGGAACAAACACCCGATACGGATGACTCCAAGACTCAAGCTGAGCCAGTTCGCGCGCAGTCACAAGCGCAGCGACGTCAAGCGCGAGACGGCTTCTCGGAGATAAGCCAAGTGAGCATGCGGGCACTCGCTCGACGGGGCATGTCGTCACACGAAATGACGCAGTTCTTAGCCACTCGAGAATTCGAATCTGAAGACATTGATTGCGAAGTCGAACGGCTGGAGAGCTGTGGACTACTCGACGACGCCGCACTCGCCGAAACACTCGCGCGAACACTACGCGATCGAAAGAAACTTGGCGCTTCAGCTATCCGTGCCGAACTGCGTCGACGCAATATCGACCAAGAGCACATTGCTGCGGTGCTCGACGACGATCGTGACGAGGAGCAAGAGCGCGCGAACGAGGTTGCGTTCAAGCGAGCTCCTCAGCTTCGCTCACTCGACGGAGTCACAGCCAAGCGTCGGCTCACGGGGTTTCTCATGCGCAAGGGGTACTCAGGGTCCGTAGTCTCGGCGGCAGTCACCGCCGCGCTCTCCTCTGGCTCAAGCGAATCTTCTGGCGGGCCCACCTTTAGGTAACACACCGTCAAGCGGAGATGGTCCAGAGGCTTAAGGTGGAAGACATGATTGATGAGAAACTGGCCGCCCCACGCAGCTACGAAGTGCGCACCTACGGTTGCCAGATGAATGTGCACGACTCCGAGCGACTCAGTGGCTCCCTTGAGGCAGCCGGCTATATTCGCGCAACCGAGGGCCAAGCAGACGTCGTCGTCATTAACACCTGTGCGGTTCGCGAGAACGCGGACAACAAGCTCTACGGCAACCTCGGCATGCTCGCCAGCGTCAAAAAAGAACACGAAGGCATGCAAATCGCCGTTGGCGGTTGTCTTGCGCAAAAGGACAAGAACGTCATCCTCGAGAAAGCACCGTGGGTAGACGTGGTCTTTGGAACCCACAACATGGGCTCCCTTCCCGCTCTTCTCGAACGCGCCCGCCACAATGAAGAAGCGCAACTCGAAATTCTTGAGTCGCTTGACGTCTTCCCCTCGACGCTCCCGGCAAGACGAGAATCCACCCATAGCGCGTGGGTATCGATCTCCGTAGGCTGTAACAACACGTGCACGTTCTGCATCGTGCCAGCGCTACGTGGAAAAGAAAAAGACCGACGTCCCGGCGACATCCTCGCCGAAGTTCAAGCCATTGTTGACGACGGAGCAATCGAAGTCACCCTGCTCGGGCAAAACGTGAACTCCTACGGAGTTGAATTCGGTGATCGTCAAGCGTTTAGCAAACTCCTGCGAGCAGTCGGCGCGATCCAAGGTCTCGAACGTGTGCGCTTCACCAGCCCGCACCCGGCAGCTTTCACCGACGACGTCATCGACGCAATGGCAGAGACGCCCAATGTGATGCCGCAACTGCACATGCCCCTGCAGTCCGGCTCAGACCGCATCCTCAAATCAATGCGCCGTAGCTACCGCTCCACCAAATTCCTCGGAATCCTTGACCGAGTACGAGCCCAAATGCCGCACGCCGCTATCACCACTGACATCATCGTCGGTTTTCCCGGTGAGACAGAAGAAGACTTCCAAGAAACCCTGCGTGTGGTTGAAGAGTCGCGATTCGCCTCGGCCTATACATTCCAATACTCCATCCGGCCTGGAACGCCCGCCGCCACAATGGACGACCAGATCCCCAAAGAGATCGTACAAGAGCGCTACGAAAGACTCGCGGCTCTTCAAGACCGCATCTCGCGCGAAGAAAACGACAAACAAATCGGTCGCACCGTCCACGTCATGGTTACCGCGACCGAAGGACGCAAGCAAGCAGAAACCGCCAGGCTATCGGGCCGTGCCGAAGACTCGCGACTTGTGCACTTCGATATTCCCGAAGGCAGTGCAACGCCGCGTCCCGGCGACGTCGTCACTCTGACAATCACCGAAGCTGCAGCATTTCACCTTGTAGCAGACACTCCAGCGGGCCAGACCCTTGACATCCGTCGAACCCCAGCCGGAGATGCGTGGGATCGCGCACAAGCCGAGTCCTGCGGAGTGCCGACCGGCGCGGCCACTACCGACTCCGGCCCACGAGTATCACTTGGCCTCCCGACCATCCGTGTCTCGACAACGCCGATCTATGACCCAACAGACTCCCTCCGCTAATCCCGAGCATGCGGTCTCCAGTGACGAGCACGGCTTCATGCACGACCTCGTTGTCATCGTCGGGGCGACAGGAACCGGCAAGTCAGAGCTATCGCTCGACATCGCTGAAGGGTTCGCGCGTCACGGAACTCACGCCGAGATCGTTAACGCAGACGCAATGCAGCTCTATCGCGGGATGGACATCGGCACGGCCAAGCTCCCGATAAGTGAACGACGCGGCATTCCTCATCACCTGCTCGACGTCCTCGATCCTAAAGACGACGCCAGCGTCGCTCAGTATCAGGTGGATGCGCGTCAAATCATTCGAGAAATCCAATCTGCTGGAAACGTACCCATCCTTGTTGGCGGCTCCGGTCTCTACGTCTCGAGCGTCATTCATGATTTCCAGTTCCCTGCCCGCGACCCGCACGTGCGAGCACGACTCGAGGCCGAGCTGGAAACATTCGGCGCTGGCATCCTATTTCAGCGTCTCCGCGAGTTGGATGCTGATGCCGCGCAATCGATCGGCGCCAGCAACGGTCGCAGAATAGTTCGCGCCCTTGAGGTCATCGAAATCACAGGAAAACCCTTCGGCGCTGGATTACCTGAAGAAAACAAGCTCTGGACGCCAACCCGCATTGTTGGCCTCGCTGCTCCGCGCGACAAGCTAGTGGCCAGACTGAACGAGCGCGTGCAGAATATGTGGGATTCCGGGCTGCTCGATGAGGTTCGTGCGCTGCGTCCGCACGGTTTAGGCACCACCGCTGCCCGCGCGATCGGCTATGCCCAGGCCATTGAACAGCTGGAGGGCACACTCTCTGAAGCAGAAGCCATCGAGCAAACGGCGGCGCTCACGCGTCGCTACGCTCGACGCCAAGTTGGCTGGTTCAAACGTTATGCGCAGTGCCGCTGGCTCGAATACGACGCTGCTGATCGTGCCCAGCGTGCTCTGGCGATCGTGATGGGGGAGAATGGTCAGCATGGCGACGCTTAACTTCACAAAAGGTCAAGGAACGGGCAACGATTTCGTGCTCTTCGCTGATCCAGACGGTGAGCTCGACCTCACCCCGCAGCAGGTTGCAGCGATCTGTGATCGTCACTTTGGTGTTGGTGCAGATGGGATCATCCGCGCCGTACGGTCTCGCAGTCTCGATGCGGGCGCTGCGGCGCTTGCCGAAGACGCCGACGCCGAGTGGTTCATGGACTACCGCAATGCGGACGGCAGCATCTCGGAGATGTGTGGCAACGGCATCCGTGTCTACGCCGAGTTTCTCGCCAACGAAGGCTTTGTGGATTTCGAACCCGGCGATACTTTGCCAATTGGTACTCGCGGTGGTGTTCGCGATGTTCAGCGCAACATGGCTGGCTACCAAGTCGACATGGGGCGTTGGGCACTCGACGGTGGAGAACCGCTCGTGAGAGCGAAAGAGCTTGAGATCGCCCGCCCGGGACTCGGTATCAACGTAGGAAACCCCCACGTGGTCGTTGCTCTCGCCGAAGAATCAGAACTCGACGGTGTTGACCTCGGCTACATCCCTGTAATCGATCCTGTGCCCGAGCACGGCGCGAATGTCGAGTTCGTGGTGCCGGCGGATCCACTCGTCAAAGACGGAGTTGGTTCGATTCGGATGCGCGTGCATGAACGCGGCAGCGGGGAGACCTTGTCGTGTGGCACTGGGGCCGTAGCAGCAGCGCTTGCCATTCGTCACTACGCGGGCCCGAACGCACCGCATCAGTGGCGCGTTACGGTGCCGGGCGGCACCGTGGTTGTGCGGATGTTCCCGACCGAAGACGGCGAACACGTCTCGCTCAGCGGTCCGGCGGAACTCGTTTACACCGGCAGTCTCGAACTGGCTTAGTTTCCGCGCTGCAGAGCGGCTAACTGCCGAGATTTTGTTAGTTCGCGTCGGTTGCGCGTTTGTGCGCCCGTAATACGCGATACCCCTTGCTGATGGCGGCGCGACTGAATGTGAAGTTGTCAGGGAATGCGGACTCCATCCAGCGATGTAGGGAATCCGAGCCGAGGTTGCGTTGAACAACGAGCCAGGCATCCGCATCCATTTCGAGCCTCGGCAGCCACGTTTCAAGAATGTTGTGAAGCTCGCCCTTGCCTACGCGAATGGGCGGATTCGACCAAATAGTCATAAACGTTATGTCTTCGGGAACATCTTCGGGCAGAACCGCGTTAATATTGGGTATGGACAATTTCTTGGCGTTTGCGCGCACCAGATCCAGTGCGCGCTCGTTGACGTCCACCGCCCACACCGTTGCATGAGGTGATTCGAGGGCAAGGGTGAGCGCCATCGGACCCCAACCGCACCCGAGATCAAGCAAGTTACCTCCCGGAGGAGGCGCTGGCACGTTCGACAAGAGAACTTGAGTTCCCGCGTCAATGTGCGCGGGGCTGAAGATCCCATTTGACGTGACAAGTTCTCGCTCGACGCCAGCAATGGTCGCGTGAATCGTCCGCAATTTGAGATCACTCTCGGGTGAAGACGAGAAGTAATGCTCGTTAGCCATGAACAGAACTTACCGAAAACTAGAGAAGTAGGGTTAACCCAATGACGCGAAACACGACAGAAACCAGTATCGAGGCCAACAACGGCGACGACGCCGAGCGTTCCGTCGAGCGCGTTCTCGCCAGCGAAGGCTCCACTCATGCTGCCGTAACGCGCTTCGGTGCTGGGGCATCTGGGGCGCAAGCGCTCCAATCGGATGCTCATTATGAAGCCGACCGAGACGGCGACCAGTTTGATCGAGACGACCGGCACGCACTGAAGCGTGTTCGAGGGCTCTCAACAGAGCTTGATGACGTCACCGAGGTCGAGTACCGCCAGCTGAGGATCGAAAACGTTGTGCTGATCGGAATCTACGGTCAGGGAGCGCTTCGGGAAGCGGAGAACTCACTTCGGGAGTTGTCCGCTCTGGCAGAGACCGCAGGCGCAGTGGTGCTTGATGGCCTCTTGCAGAGCCGTTCGCACCCTGACCCAAGCACGTACTTCGGTAAGGGCAAAGCAATCGAGCTGCGCGACGTTGTAGCCGCTACCGGCGCGGACACTGTCATTGCCGACACAGAACTTGCTCCCAGCCAGCGTCGTGCACTCGAAGATGTCGTCGGCGTGAAGGTGATCGACCGCACAGCGGTGATCCTCGACATTTTCAGCCAGCACGCGACAAGCCGTGAAGGCAAGGCTCAAGTGGAGCTAGCCCAAATGGAATACTTGCTTCCACGACTTCGTGGTTGGGGTGAATCGATGTCTCGCCAGGCCGGTGGCCAAGTGGGTGGCGCCGGCGCCGGTATGGGTAGCCGTGGTCCTGGTGAAACCAAGATTGAACTCGATCGCCGTCGCATCCACACTCGCATGGCTCGCCTACGCAAGCAGATCAAGGGATTCGCGCCCGCTCGGGAGGCGAAACGCGCCAACCGTGACCGGTTTGAGGTGCCAAGTGTCGCTATTGCCGGCTATACCAACGCAGGCAAGTCGAGTTTGCTCAACCGTCTGACTCGCGCCGGCGTGCTCGTAGAGAATGCGCTCTTCGCAACGCTCGATGCCACTGTGAGACGTTCGGAGACAGCAGATGGCCGGCTATTTACGCTTAGCGACACTGTTGGTTTCGTGCGCAATTTGCCGCATCAGCTTGTGGAAGCGTTCCGGTCGACCCTCGAGGAGATCGGGCAGTCTGACGTCATCGTGCACGTTGTTGACGCCTCCCACCCAGATCCCGGTGCTCAGCTGAGCACGGTGCGCGACGTCATCGGTGAGCTGGGTGCCCGCGACATCCCTGAAATCGTTGTCTTCAACAAGAGCGACCTTGCGGATGACGACCAGCGTTTGTTGATTCGTGGACTTGAGCCGACGGGAATCTTTGTTTCTGCCCGCTCGGGTGAGGGCATCGACGAATTGAACGCGCGTATTGCGGAACTTTTGCCAGCTCCGGAGGTCGAGGTGACTCTGCTCGTGCCCTATGACCGTGGAGAAGTCATCTCGCGCCTCCACGTGCAGGGGCGCGTGTTGGCGACGGACTATCGCGAAGATGGAACCCAGGTGCGGGCGCTTGTGCACCCGGCTCGACTAGCCGAGCTCGAAGAGTTCGTGAGTAAAGCTTCGTAGCGTCTGGTCGCGAGCTTGCGCGTTGGGCGCGAGCTCGCGATTAAACCTGCTTAGAGCGAGCGCAGTACCGTAACGACTTTGCCGAGCACTGTGGCGTAGTCACCGAGAATGGGCTCAAAGTTGGAGTTGCGTGGCAGTAGCCATGTGTGACCGTCGCGTTGACGAAATACCTTGACGGTTGCTTCGTCATCGAGCATTGCGGCAACGATGTCGCCATTTTCGGCTGTCTGCTGTTGGCGCACAACAACCCAGTCGCCGTCGCAAATGGCAGCGTCGATCATTGAATCTCCGACGACCTTCAGCATAAACAGGTCACCTTTGCCAACAAGTTGGCGGGGGAGAGGGAACACTTCTTCAATGTGCTGCTCTGCAGTGATGGGGATACCGGCGGCAATGCGGCCGACGAGCGGAACCATCGCGGCATCACCCATCGATGGGCTGATCGTGCTGGATTCGTCGACGGCGCTTGGCACGTCGATAAGAACTTCGATGGCGCGGGGGCGGTTGGGGTCGCGGCGCACGTAGCCGCTGAGCTCGAGCTGGTTGAGCTGGTGGGTAACGCTCGATAGCGAGGAGAGGCCGACAGCGTCTCCGATCTCGCGCATGCTCGGCGGGTAGCCCTGAGTAGCGACTGCTCGCTGAATCATCTCGAGGATCGCGAGTTGTTTCGCGCTCAAGCTGGTTCGCCGGCGGGTGCCACGCTCTGCGGCGTCGCCATTTGCGGCTATTGAGTCGGTCACGAGTCCTCTATTTCTGCCTCTAACGATTCCAATGTCAGTGGCTCATTCGAAACTGTATCCGCAGAACAAGCCAAAAACAAACATTTGTTCGAGTGTCGCGAGGCAATGTCGGTGGCTTGTTCGAATATGTACTTGAAATTAGAACAATTCGAATGTATGTTCGGAACACAGCTTCGCACCCGACTCTCCCGGCCGAGAGTCGGGTGCGGGAACCCCTAGAGGAGAATTTGATGTCCACTGCAGTGATTGCACCCAACGCGGAATCCCGTGCTCGGCAGTCCGCACCGCGTCTTCGCCTCACAACGCGTGGTCGCGTCGTCTTGATGACGCTCGCGGCCACGCCGTTGGTTGTTGCGGCTCTCGTTTTCTCCCTCAACGGTGGTGACGCTGCCGCTACGTTGGAGTCAAACGAGAACGCGTTCGTTTACGTCGACGTTTCCGCAGGCCAGTCGCTGTGGAACATCGCAGAGACCCATGCTCCTGGGCACGATCCGCGCGATGTTGTTGCTCAGTTGATTGAGCTCAACCAGCTTCCCTCAGCAGATGTCTTTGCGGGTCAACAGCTCGCGATCCCTGCCAGCTTTTCTGAATAGAAGCGCGCGCTAGCTCTTCGCGCGGTTCGCTCGTGGTGCATGCGAGAACGTAGAGGCTGATTGATTGAGGCAGCGTGACGCTTGTCAGCCGTCTGCATCTAGCATTGTGGAGTGACTTCGCTTTCAGATCTCCCTATCCGTGACGACCTTCGAGGGCTCAAGCCCTACGGTGCACCTACCGATCCGGTGAGCATCCAACTCAACGTCAACGAGAACACCCACCCCATCCCCGAGGCGGTGGCCACCGATATTGTGATGGCGCTGGCAAGAGCAGTGATGACCGCAAATCGCTATCCCGATCGAGAGTTCACTGAACTGCGGGAGAGTCTCGCCGAATACCTGGGGCACGGCCTCGCCGCTGCGAACATCTGGGCAGCAAATGGTTCCAATGAGGTACTTCAGCAAACGCTTCAGGCCTTCGGCGGTCCAGGCCGCAGCGTTCTCGGATTCCCGCCCACGTACTCTATGCACCCCATCATCGCCTCAGGCACCGGCACCGAGTGGGTTACGGCTTCTCGTGATGCCGGCTACGACCTCACTCCCGAAACAGTGGTGGCGGCGATAGCTGACCTTTCGCCGGACATCGTGTTTCTCTGTTCGCCGAATAATCCCACCGGCACTCCCGTCAGCAACGAGACGGTCGTCGCCGCCTACGACGCGACCGACGGTATCGTGCTCGTCGATGAAGCCTATGCAGAGTTCTCCGACCGCGAGACGGCGCTGTCACTGCTTGAGGGACGGCCGCGCCTCATTGTTTCCCGCACCATGAGCAAAGCGTTCGCGTTCGCCGGAGCTCGAGTGGGGTACTTGGCCGCCGATCCGGCTATCGCCGATGCCCTCAGACTCGTACGATTGCCGTACCATCTCTCCGCTTTGACGCAGGCGGCCGCAGTTGCCGCGCTTGCTCACGCCCCTGAGATGCTCGCGATGGTTGGGGAGATTAAAACTCAGCGCGACCGGATGAGCGCCGGGCTTGCGGAGTTGGGGTTCACCCCCGTACTGACCGAAGCAAATTTCGTGCTCTTCGGGAATGTTGCGGATCCGCAAGCACTGTTTAACAAGTTGCTCATTCAAGACATTTTGATTCGCGATGTCGGTATACCTCACCACTTGCGGGTCACTGCAGGCACTGAAGCAGAGACCACGGCATTTCTGGATGCGATGGCTGACCTCCAAGCGCTCGGTAGAGTTGAGCAATGACTTCACAGCGCACCGCGACGATCACGCGCGAGACCAGCGAGTCGAGTATCGAACTCTCGATCAATCTCGACGGAACAGGTACCTCATCCATTGAGACGAGCGTCCCGTTTTATGACCACATGCTCACCGCATTCTCGAAGCACTCACTGATCGACCTCACTGTGAAGGCGACCGGTGACACTCACATTGATGTCCACCACACTGTGGAAGACATTGGCATCGCTTTGGGTCTTGCCATCAAACAGGCGCTCGGCGACAAGGCCGGCATTTCTCGTTATGGCGATGCGCTTGTTCCTCTTGACGAGGCGCTTGTTCGAGCGGTTGTCGACGTCTCGGGTCGTCCGTACCTCGTGCACACGGGGGAGCCTGCCGGGTTTGAGATGCACTTGATCGGTGGACACTTCACGGGATCGATGGTTCGTCACGTTTTCGAAGCGATCAGCTTCAACGCGGGTATTACCGTTCACATCACTGTCTTGGGTGGGCGTGACCCCCACCACATCGCTGAGGCTGAATTCAAAGCCTTTGCTCGTGCGATGCGCGGTGCTGTTCAGCCCGATTCCCGTGTCACCGGAATTCCGTCAACAAAGGGTGCGCTCTAGTGGTTGCGCCCTCAGTTGTCATTCTGGATTACGGATCGGGCAATATCCACTCTGCGGCTAAGGCTCTAGAGGCTGCCGGCGCGAGCGTGCGATTGAGCGCTGACCGTTCTGTTGCTGAGGCTGCTGACGGGCTTCTCGTGCCAGGGGTTGGCGCATTTGCTGCTGTCATGTCGGCACTGGAATCAGTGCGCGGTGGTGCGATTATCGAGAAGCGCCTGACAGGCAGCCGCCCAGTGATGGGGATTTGTGTCGGAATGCAGGTGCTGTTTTCTTCCGGCGATGAGCACGGTGTTCAGACCGACGGACTCGATGAGTGGCCGGGTGTTGTAGAAAAGTTACCTGCTCCAGTTTTGCCCCACATGGGCTGGAACACGGTCGAGACTCCCGACGACACGACTATTTTCGATTCGATTCGCGACGAGCGATTCTATTTCGTCCATTCCTATGCTGCACAGCAGTGGACACTTGACGTTCAGCCCCCATTTCCACAACCCAAGCTCACGTGGGCAGACCACGGCGGTCGCTTCCTCGCTGCCGTCGAAAATGGACCCCTGACGGCTACTCAATTTCACCCGGAGAAGTCTGGCGAAGCCGGAATCCGACTACTAAGCAACTGGTTGGAGACGCTCTGATTTTGCGTCAGTTCGACGTGCACTAGTATCGGATGCTTGTGCGCGGCGTTCCGCGATCAGGTCTTCAGAGAGCAAATCTATGAGCGAGTTCAATAAAACACCCAGCCTCACACTTCTGCCTGCCGTCGATGTCGCTGACGGTAAGGCCGTTCGACTCACTCAGGGCGAAGCGGGAACCGAGAAGAGCTACGGCGACCCGTGCGCGGCGTCGCACGACTGGGTTGACCAGGGTGCGGAGTGGATCCACTTGGTGGATCTTGACGCTGCCTTCGGTCGCGGCAATAACCACGCGATGATCAAGAAGGTCATCAAGTCGACGCCGAAGCGCGTCAATATTGAACTTTCTGGCGGCATCCGTGACGATGCGTCTCTCGAGGCCGCGCTTGCCACCGGCGCGAAGCGCATCAATCTCGGCACTGCAGCGCTGGAGAATCCTGAGTGGGCTGCCCACGTAATCGCTGAGTACGGCGAGGCTATTGCCGTTGGTCTCGACGTGCGCGGAACGACGCTCGCTGCTCGTGGCTGGACTCAAGAGGGTGGCGACCTGTGGACGGTCCTCGACCGTCTCGAGTCAGCCGGATGCTGCCGCTATGTGGTTACTGACGTGACTAAAGACGGCACTCTCCAGGGCCCGAACATCGATTTGCTTCGCCAAGTGATGGATCGCACTCACCGCCCGGTTATCGCCTCTGGTGGCGTCTCAAGTCTCGATGACCTCATCGAGCTGCGCGAACTCGTGCCTCAGGGTCTCGAAGGTGCGATCATCGGCAAGGCACTTTATGCCAAGGCTTTCACCCTTGCGGAAGCACTTGACGTTTCATCGCAGTAACTATTTTTTGCATCGGACGCTGATATGAACTCGACAGACTCCGCCGGCACTCCTTGGGAGGGTCGCTCGTTCGAACCGAATCCTGCTCCCGATGACGACGGAACAGCACCTGTTGCGCTCATGGCCGCCATCACTCGGTTCCATCAGGGCAATGCGACTGAGGCAGACGTAGTTGATTCCATTCGTGAATCTCGGCTTCTCATCCCGTTGCTTGCGAAGGCGGGGGAGACGGAGACCACCGAAGCCGGACTCACGATTGACAAGACTCAAGAGTTATCGATCGTGACGGTGACGGGCCCGGATGGTCGGGCAGTTCTGCCGGTGTTTAGTTCGGTCACTGCGATGAGTAATTGGAACCCGGACGCTCGCCCCGTTCCGGCAGCCGGCACCCGCGTAGCTCTCGCCGCTGCGAGCGAGAACACTGATCTGGTCGTTATCGATCCACTGAGTGACAGTGAGTTTGTTATCCGTCGACCCGCGCTGTGGTCGATCGCGCAGTCAACTGACTGGACTCCCAGCTATTTGCGCACCGACGTGCGAGACGAATTCGCGATAGCCGCTGCAGAAGAAGCCGACGTTGCTGAAATCCAGTTGCTCGCGGGAGATCCGGGGGCGCGATTGCAGGGCCCTGAACTGGTTGTTCAAATCGCTATGAAGCCGGGGCTTGACCGCGAAACGCTCGATGCCACGATGGATCGGATGCGCGAGCGCTGGGCTACTTCCGAACTCATCGCGCAGTCGGTCGATTCTCTGGCAGTGCAGGTAGTTCGAGCGCCGGAGTCGTCGCTCTAGTTCACTGGCCCTGTCCATTTTTCGCCTGGACCCTGACCGGGTGCATCAGGGATGGTGGATGCTTCGCGGAACGCGAGTTGCACTGAACGAAGGCCATCGCGCAGGGGGCGAGCGTGGTGGTTGCCGATCTCCGGCGCTGCTGCGGTAACCAAACCGGCGAGGGCATTGATGAGTTTTCGCGCCTCGTCGAGGTCTTTTTCTGATTCCGCATCTGGTCCGTCGGAGAGCCCGAGTTTTACTGCTGCAGCGCTGAGCATGTGTACGGCAACGGTGTTAATTACCTCTACCGCGGGCACCTCAGAGATGTCTCGAGTTTCATTGACGTCGTCATTGGTGGGCTCGCTCATGATGTCCTTCGCTAATTGGGGTTCGCTCTGCTATCCTTATGCAGGCCCGGGGCTTGCCCCGGATACGAAAGTGGAGATTCTCCCACCTGTCAACCGCATACAAGGTTACCGGGTAGTTACACCCCGCATGGTTCGCTTGCGGTGCAGTGTGTGTAATCAGTTGTGATTATGCCTATTGTTCCGGATGCTCGCCTGCAGCTTTAAAGGGTGTTGCAGCGTTCTGCTGCATTTGATCCTCTTTCGTGCCACGGCATCCGCCGAACTGTATTTCGTGAAACGCTCCGCGTACATGAAGTGCACCACGAAATGTGAGGAGAACACGCATCAGCGATCCCCGTACCAACGACCGAATCCGAGTTCCTGAGGTCCGTCTTGTCGGACCCGGCGGTGAACAAGTCGGTGTCGTCTCAATTGACGTCGCCCTCAAGCTCGCCCAAGAGGCAGATCTAGATTTGGTCGAGGTTGCTCCCAGCTCAAAGCCTCCCGTTGCCAAGATCATGGATTACGGCAAGTTCAAGTACGAAGAGGCGCAGAAGGCGAAAGAAGCTCGTCGCAATCAGACGAACACGATCCTCAAAGAGGTTCGTTTCCGTCTGAAGATTGACACGCACGACTACGAAACCAAGCGCAAACGTGCTGAGGGATTCCTCGCAGGCGGCGACAAGGTCAAAGCAATGATCTTGTTCCGTGGCCGTGAGCAGTCTCGCCCCGATCAGGGTGTGCGTTTACTTCAGAAGTTTGCCGAAGATGTGTCGGAATTCGGTTCAATCGAATCAACGCCGACTATTGACGGTCGCAACATGGTCATGATTATTGGCCCACACAAGACCAAGGCAACAGCGAAGGCTGAAGCCGAGGCCCGCAAGGTTGCTAACAAGAAGCCTCGTGAGGCAGAAGTTCCAGAGAAAGAGGAGAAAGATGCCTAAGCAGAAGACGCACTCAGGCACCAAGAAGCGTTTCAAGGTCACCGGTAGCGGCAAGGTCATGAAGCAGCAGGCTGGTATGCGACACAACCTCGAGGTTAAGAGCAGCAAGCGTAAGCGCGCGCTCAACCAGGATCAGGTCATCGCACCGCAGGACGCCAAGACAATCAAGAAGCTTCTCGGTAAGTAAAGGGTTTAGGAATACATCATGGCAAGAGTTAAAAGGGCGGTAAACGCTCACAAGAAGCGTCGGGTTATCCTCGAACGCGCCAAGGGTTACCGCGGTCAGCGTTCGCGTCTCTACCGCAAGGCCAAGGAGCAGGTTACTCACTCGCTCGTCTACGCATACCGCGACCGCCGCGCCCGCAAGGGTGAGTTCCGTCGTCTGTGGATCCAGCGCATCAACGCTGCGTCACGTGCAAACGGGCTTACTTACAACCGCCTCATCCAGGGTTTGAACCTGGCTGGAGTGCAGGTTGACCGTCGCATCCTCGCTGACCTCGCCGTCACCGAGCCTGCTACGTTCGCGTCACTGGTTGCAACCGCTAAGGCTGCACTTCCTGCTGACACGTCAGCACCGCGTTCGGCTGCCTAGGCAGTCGCACCACACATCGTGCAACGGCACGCTGTACAGGCCATTTCGGCCAGTACAGCGTGCCGTTTCTCTTATATTGGGCGGCCGAGTCTAGGGTTGAAGACGTGATTGATAACCCGCGCTCACCACGCGTCCGAGCCGTGGCCAAACTTGAGAAGAAGAGCGCTCGGTCCGAGACCGGGCTCTTTCTGCTGGAGGGCCCGCAGTCAGTCTCTGAAGCCCTCAATTTTCGGCCGGAGCTCCTCGTGGAGCTATACGCCACTCCTACCGCACTAGAGCGTCACACTCATCTCGCTCGTGCGGCTGAAGAAGCCGGCATCGAGATCGAGTTTGTTACCGAGCAGGTAATCGAAACAATGGCTGACACCGTAACGCCACAGGGTGTTATTGCCGTGTGCCGTCAGTTCCCAACATCGGTCAAGGACCTACTTTCCGGTGGGCCCAAGCTCATCGCGATCCTCGAAGAGGTGCGCGACCCCGGCAACGCGGGAACAATAATTCGAGCCGCGGATGCCGCTGGTGCCGATGGAGTGATCCTGACCGGTCGAAGCGTCGACCTCTACAACCCCAAAGTAGTGCGAGCAACAACCGGTTCGCTCTTTCACCTTCCTGTCGCTGTCGGCGTTGAGCTTGAGGCTGTTCTTGAGCGTGTCAAGGGCGCCGATCTTCGAGTAATTGCGGCAGACATCAAGGGTGGCGATTTACTCGCAGCGCGCAACGACGGTGTGCTCGATCATCCGACCGCCTGGTTGTTTGGCAATGAGGCTCGTGGACTGACTGACGAACACTATGCGCTTGCCGATTGGGTCATTTCGGTGCCGATCTATGGGCACGCAGAGTCGATGAACTTGGCGACAGCGGCATCGGTTTGCCTTTATGAGAGTGCATTCGCTCAGCACAACAACTGATTCTGTGTCACGAGCGTGTTACAACTAGGCGTGCCGTTTGACCCTCGTTGGAGGCATGTGGTTGTCTTGCAATATGGCAGCACAGAGCGGTGAACCTCTGGTCGTAGTCGACCATGTCAACAAACATTACGGTGAGCTGCACGTGCTCAAAGACATCACAACCACGATTCATCGTGGCGAGGTGGTGGTCGTTATCGGGCCTAGTGGTTCCGGCAAGTCCACACTGTGTCGTGCGATCAACCGTCTTGAAACCATCGACGATGGCACGATCACGATCGATGGCAAGCTTCTTCCCGAAGAGGGCTCCGGGTTAGCAAAGCTGCGGGCAGACGTCGGGATGGTCTTCCAGTCGTTCAACCTCTTTGCGCACAAGACGATTCTTGAGAATGTCACGCTTGGCCCGCGCCGTGTGCGCAAGATCGGCAAGGCCGAAGCTGACAAGCACGCGATGGAACTCCTCGACCGCGTGGGTATCGGCAACCAAGCATCCAAGATGCCGGCTCAGCTTTCTGGCGGTCAGCAGCAGCGAGTAGCTATTGCTCGTTCGCTCGCGATGGATCCCAAGATCATCCTTCTCGATGAGCCAACGTCTGCTCTCGACCCCGAGATGATCAACGAGGTTCTGGATGTCATGGTCCAGCTCGCGAAGGATGGCATGACCATGCTGGTTGTTACCCACGAGATGGGCTTCGCTCGTAAGGCCGCTGATCGAGTCATCTTTATGGCGGATGGCGAAATCGTTGAAGAGGCCGAGCCCGAGCAGTTCTTCACCAACCCTCAGTCTCCGAGAGCGCAGGACTTCCTCTCGAAAATTCTTACCCACTAACTCAGCGGGTAATCCTCACAGCAGCAAGGAGAAAAACATGAGACTCAAAAAAGGTCTGATGATTTCTGCCATCGCCGCGGTCGGTATTCTCGGCCTCAGCGCGTGTGCAGCAGACACGGGTACGACCGATCCTGAGATCGTCGTTCCTGAGTTCGAAGCAGGCACCACCATGGCCGACCTCGCCGATGCGGGCAAGATCACCATCGGCACCAAGTTCGACCAGCCGCTGTTCGGCCTCAAGGGACCGTCGGGCGATCCCGTTGGATTTGATGTTGAGATCGGCAAGATCATTGCCGCTTCGCTCGGAATTAGCGAAGACAACATTGAGTGGAAAGAAACCGTTTCCGCCAACCGTGAGTCCTTCATCGAGAACGGCACTGTCGACATCGTGATCGCGACATACACGATCAACGATTCCCGCAAGGAAGTTATTTCCTTCGCAGGGCCGTACTACAACGCCGGTCAAGACATCCTCGTTCTTGAGGGCAACCCCGAGGGCATCACAGGCCCCGAGGACCTCGAAGGCAAGGCTGTCTGCAGCGTTGCCGGTTCGACCTCAGAAAAGAACATTGCCGAGTACAACGTCGACCTCATCACCACTGACACGTACTCCGCATGCCTCGAGCCGCTTCGTAGCGGCAAGGTTGTCGCTGTCACCACTGACAACGTGATCTTGGCCGGACTTGCCGATCAGAACGCTGGCGAGTTTGAAGTTCTCAGCAACCCATTCACCGAAGAGCCTTACGGCATCGGCCTCGGTCACGATGATGACGCATTCCGCGACTACATCAACGACGTGCTCGAGACCTCGTACTCCGACGGTTCGTGGGACGCGGCTTGGGAAGGAACTGCAGGCCAGGTCCTGAAGCTGCCGACCCCGCCCGCTGTAGACCGCTACAGCAACTAGTGTGACCGGTGCTCGCCCGCGGCTAGTCTGCGGGCGAGCACTACTCACGCCCCTACCCACAATTTTTCAGGAGGCTCTGGATGGACGTCATCACTAACGCGATCGACGCCCTTGTCGACATAACGCCGCTCTACATGCAGGGCTTTCTTCTGACTCTTGCCCTACTGGGCATTGCAGGTGTCGGGGCGTTTATTCTCGGGGTTTTCGTTGCGGCGATGCGGATTTCGCCGGTACCGTCGCTTCGCGTCTTCGCGACCGTCTATACGGAGATACTTCGCAACATCCCCCTCCTGCTTGTGCTCTTCTTCTGCGCATTCGTTCTACCAATACTGGGTGTCGAGCTCGACTACTTCCTTCTTGCCACGCTCGGCCTCACCCTCTACACCTCACCCTTCGTCGCTGAAGCGGTGCGTTCGGGGTTCAATGGCGTTCCCGTTGGTCAGGCTGAAGCCGCACGCAGCATCGGTATGGGTTTCACTCAAACTGTCGGTCTCGTGATCCTGCCTCAGGCGAGCCGAATGGTAGTTCCACCGCTGATCAATGTCTTTATCGCGCTAACAAAGAACACTTCGGTTGCTGGCGCGTTCTTCGTTAATGAGCTGTTCAAAGCGACCGGAGCCGCTTCACGAGACCACGGCGACGTCGTGTTACTCACACTCGTTTATGCTGCAGCGCTCTACCTCGTGATAACAGTTCCGCTCGGGCTCATAGCCGGGGCAATCGAGAAGAAGGTTATGGTGCTGCGATGAGCACGAGCGTACTGTACGATGCCCCTGGTCCTAAGACCCGCCGCAACTCGATGATTGCTTCCGTGGTCGGTGCCGTCGTTATTCTTGCCCTACTTGTTTGGGTCTATTTCGTGCTCGCCGCACCGCGCGTCAGTGCGAATGGTGCTGAGCAACCGGGTCTCTTTGACCCGTCTCGAACAGACATCCTCTCGGATCCCGAGGTCTGGGGCGCATTCGGTCGTGCCGTTCTCGCAACACTGCGCATGGCAGGCGCAGCGGCTGTACTGGCAATCGTCGTGGGAATTCTTTTCTCCTTCGGACGCACCGCGGCATCCAAATGGATAAGAATCCCCACGTCGATTCTGTTGGAGTTCTTTCGTGGAATCCCGCTACTGTTGCTCATCTTTTTTGTGTTCCTGCTGTTCTCGACAGGTGGCTACTGGGCTGGAGTGCTCGGTCTCGCCATCTACAACGGGGCGATAATCGGAGAAGCCCTTCGCGCGGGAATATCCTCACTGCCAACGGGGCAGCGAGAAGGTGGACTCTCGATCGGTCTCACGTCGTTGCAAACCCGATTCATAATTGAATTTCCTCAGGCGTTCCGCCAAATGCTACCGATCATCCTCGCGCAGCTTGTTGTACTCCTCAAGGACACCTCCTTGGCCTACGTGGTCGCCTACCCGGAACTCTCTCGGACGATCAAGGATCTCCAGAACTTCTACGGCAGCCGCTACCTCTTTACGCTATTTGCTGTCGGTGTCACCATTTACCTCGTGATGAACCTGAGCTTGTCCTACATCGCTCGCTACATCGCGAAGCGCAGCGGCCCGAAGGATGGCGCAACGACACCGGATAACCCTAAGGTGCCCGGTGCCGAAGGCACCCGCGCTATCACAATGCCTCCGCGCGGTCACGCTAGCTACGGTGACAACAGCGGCAGTGCCAGCGGCTACTAGCTTTCCGAGGGAAGCCCACGACAGCCGCGTCGGCTAAACTCGGTTCTTGTGTCTGAACCCACCCCGATCACAGAACCAGCGGTAACCGCAGCGGTCGAAGCAGCTCTTGCTGCCATCGACTCCGCCGCGACAATGGCCGACCTCAAAGCGGTACGAAACGCCCACCTAGGCGAGAGTTCGCCACTGGCTGCCCTCAACGCCCAAATGAAAAACGTGGCGCCCGCCGACCGAGCCGCCAGCGGCAAACTCATCGGTGGCGCGCGAGGTCGCGTCAGCGGTGCGTTTAGTGCGCGCGAGGCCGAATTGGCCGTTGCCGAAGAAGAGGCAAAGCTTGCGGCGGAAGCTGTGGATGTTACGGCCGTCGCCACCCGCTACGTAAAGGGTGCGCGTCATCCGCTCAGCCTGCTTATGGAACACATGAGCGACCTGTTCGTCGGCATGGGATGGGAAGTCGCCGAAGGCCCAGAACTCGAAAACGAGTGGTTCAACTTCGACGCCCTCAACTTCGACGAAGATCACCCCGCGCGGGCGATGCAAGACACCTTCTTCATCGACCCCGTTGACTCGCACTTGCTGTTGCGCACCCACACCAGCCCGGTTCAGATTCGTTCGCTGCTCGAACGCCCGCTTCCCGTGTACGTCGTCGCGCCCGGCCGAGTTTTCCGCACCGACGAACTCGACGCGACCCACACGCCGGTCTTCCACCAGCTTGAGGGAATCGCGATCGACAAAGGCCTCACGATGGCGCACTTGCGAGGAACCCTTGATCACCTAGCTCGTGCAATGTTCGGCGAGGGTGCCCAGATTCGTCTGCGCCCCAACTACTTTCCCTTCACGGAGCCCAGCGCCGAAATGGACGTCTGGCAGCCCAATGCCAAGGGCGGTGCGCGCTGGGTCGAGTGGGGTGGCTGCGGAATGGTCAACCCCAACGTGCTGCGTGCAGCAGGCATCGACCCCGAGGAATATCAGGGTTTCGCCTTTGGAATGGGAATTGAGCGCACGCTCCAGTTCCGCAACGAAATGAATGACATGCGAGACATGGTCGAGGGCGATATTCGCTTCTCCCAGCAGTTCGGAATGGTGGTCTAATGAAAATTCCCATGAGCTGGTTGCGGGAATTCGTTGAGATCCCCGCAGACATCACACACGAACAGGTACACGCTGCCCTCGTCAAGGTCGGTTTCGAAGAAGAAGACGTACACGGATTCGAAATTTCCGGGCCGGTAGTTGTCGGCCAAGTTCTCGAATTCGTTGGCGAGCCTCAAACCAATGGAAAAACCATCAACTGGTGCCAAGTGGATGTCGGCGAACCCGAGCCCCGAGGCATCGTTTGTGGAGCCCACAACTTCGTTGTCGGAGACAAAGTCGTCGTTACACTGCCAGGCTCCGTTCTGCCCGGCCCATTCCCCATTGCTGCACGCAAAACGTACGGTCACGTCTCTGACGGCATGATCGCGTCGACTCGCGAGCTTGGTCTCGGAGACGAACACGACGGCATCCTGGTTCTCTCTACGCTCGGACTCGACCCCGAGGTCGGCACGAGTGCAATCGAACTACTCGGCCTTGACGACTTCGCCGTCGAGATCAATGTCACGCCCGACCGTGGTTACGCGATGTCTATCCGTGGAGTCGCTCGCGAATTCGCGCTCTCGACCGGAGCAACATTCACTGACCCAGCGGATGCCCCAACCGTGACTGAGGCGAGCGGATTCTCCGTCACGATCAGCGATGATGCGCCCATTCGTGGTCGTGCTGGCGTGCGAGCATTCACCACGCGTGTCGTCCGGAACGTGGATGTTACCAAGCCAACACCGTCATGGATGATCACCCGGTTGACGCTTGCCGGCATCCGCTCAATCTCGCTGACGGTCGACATTACGAATTACGTAATGCTCGAACTCGGGCAACCCATTCACGCCTACGATCTCGATCGTGTGGCCGGCGGCCTGACAGTGCGTCGTGCGGCGGCAGGGGAGACCCTCACCACGCTCGATGCCAAAGTGCGCACGTTGAATGTCGAAGATCTGCTGATCACGGATGACTCTGGCCCCATTGGTCTTGCCGGCGTGATGGGGGGAGCGAGCACCGAAATTACGGATTCGTCCACCAACGTTCTGATCGAAGCGGCAAACTTCGATCCGATTTCTGTTGCACGCACCGCACGTCGTCACAAGCTGGGAAGCGAGGCATCGCGTCGTTTCGAGCGCGGTGTTGACCCCCTCGTGGCGCCGGCTGCCGCTGCCCGCGTGGTCGGACTGCTCGTTAAGTTGGGCGGCGGAACCGTGGACTCGCTCGGAAGCGATATCGCCGCAGCCCATAGTCCTCTGGCCATCGACCTGCCTGCGACCTACATTGAGGGTCTGATCGGTGTGCGATATTCGTCTGATGAGATCACCGATTCGCTCATTGCAATCGGAGCGACCATTGCTGTGACGGAGACCGGCTGGAGTGTGACTCCGCCCAGTTGGCGCCCCGACCTCGATGACAAGACCACGCTTGCCGAAGAAGTCGCCCGCATCGTGGGTTACGACCGGATCCCTTCTGTGCTTCCGGTTGCCCCTCCGGGCCGTGGTTTGACGCGGGCGCAGCGTCTGCGTCGCACCGTATCGAACAGCTTGGCTTCTTCGGGTCTGACCGAAGTGCTCGCATACCCGTTCATCTCGCAAGCCTCAAATGACCTCTTTGGCTCGTCGCAAGCAGGGGGAGTGGCCGCGATCACGCTTGCGAACGCTTTGGACCCGGATGCTGCATCCCTGCGTCGTTCGCTCCTGCCAGGCCTCGCGGCAATTGCTCATCGCAATGTGTCCCGCGGTCTGACCGACCTTGCCCTCTTCGAAGTGGGAACCGTCTTCCTGCCCGAGGCCGGTCGTGCCTACGGCAGCGGTGATCTCCCCGTCGGTGATGAGTTGCCGACCGAGGTCGCTTTGAGCGAACTGCACTCGAGTGTTCCTGAGCAACCCTGGCACGTTGGCGCCCTGTTTGTGGGAGACGCGGTTACGCGCCAGCCCGGTCAGCAAGCTGTTACTCGGAGTTTCGCTGATGCTCTGGCAACGGTGCAGCACCTGGCTGCGACGATGCTGGTGCAAATTGAGGTCGTCACGGGAAGTCACCAAGCCCTTCACCCCGGTCGCACCGCCGAATTGCGCGTTGGTGGCCAACTCGTTGGTTACGCTGGCGAGATATTGCCCGCGCTAGCCCTTGAACTCGACTTGCCTCGTGTCGTCGCGGTCCTTGAGCTCGATTTGAGTGCTCTCATTGCGGCTGCCGCGACGGATATCTCAGCGATGCCCATCGTGTCGTTCCCGGCCGCAACCCAAGATGTGTCACTGGTCGTCGCCGAATCCGTTCAGGCGGGGGAACTGCTATCAATCATTCGCGAGGGCGCAGGAGAACTTCTGGAGAGCGTGCGGTTGGTCGATGACTACCGGGGTGCCGGAATCCCGGAGGCACACAAGTCGCTGACGTTTGCGCTTCGCTTCCGGGCCACCGATCGTACTCTGACTCAGGCGGAAGCAACCGCAGCGAAGAATGATGCGGTTGCCCTCGCTACTGAACGAGTTGGCGCTGAACTGCGCGAGTAGCTAGCGCTTTCCTCCACCGAGAAGACCACCAATGAGACCTCCAACAAGGTCTTGACCGCCAGCGCCTCCGAGGAGACCACCGAGAAGTCCGCTAATGCCGCCTGCAGGCGAGTTTTTGGCGGCGCTCGTGGTGGTAGGTTCTGACTTTTGGCCGAGGAACTTCGAACCGACCCACGCCAAAACAATGGGGGCGACGATCGGCAGGATCTTGCCGATCAGATCGCTGGTGACATTGTCGTCGGCGTTGTTTTTGGCGACCGCGGAGGCAACATCCTGCTGCTTACCGCCGAACACGTTCTTGACGATCTTCGCGCCGTCTGCCGTGTCAATCGCCTCCACCGATGTTGCCGTGGCTTGGGTGCCGTGAGACACAAGTGCCTTTTCGAGTGACTGTGCTCCCGCGTCATCCTTGGCATTGGCGGCCATACCGCCGAGCAGCGTGGGAACGACTTGTTTGACGGCGCTCTCGGCCAGTTGCTCGTTGATGCCCAATTGTTTGGCAATGTCACCGATCGGAATGAGTTTCAGCAGGCCATCGAGATCAGACATGAGTGCTCCTTCGTAGGGGATAGGCGCGACGTAAGTCAGCAATTCAAGAATATCGATTAGCCTGCGTCGGTGTCTGGGCACTATCCTAGAAATGTGACCGACTTCCGCACTTGCAGCCAGCGATTCTCGCTGCGCTTTGTGGTGCCGTCTTCGCCGGTTCTCCGCGGGGCTGACGAGCGACGATAGGCGGAGTTTCGCCATGACCCACGAGGTCGTGTCTGAATCACCGCCGCAAGTGTTCTCGTTTCCGAACCCACCTCGAAGGTAATCCCATGTCTATTTCGGTCGCTGTGGCCGGTGCCAGCGGTTATGCCGGTGGCGAGCTTCTTCGCCTCCTTGCCACTCACCCCGAGCTCGATGTCACAACGGTGACCGCGTTTAGTAACGCCGGTCAGCGCCTCATCGATGTGCAGCCGCACTTGCGTTCGCTCGCGCACCTCACACTCCAACCAACCGAGCCATCAGTGCTGGCTGGTCACGACGTCGTGTTCTTCGCACTTCCGCACGGCAAATCGGGAGCCCTGACAGCCGAGCTTGGAGAAGACACTCTGGTCGTGGACTGCGGTGCTGACCACCGTCTTACTTCGGAAGATGACTGGGCAGCCTTCTATGGCGGAGACTACTTCGGCGCCTGGGACTACGGCATGCCCGAACTCCTCCATGCCTCAGGCGGAACGCAACGCCAAGTCCTCACGGGGTCAAAACGTATTGCCGTACCCGGCTGCAACGTCACAGCGATTTCCTTGGCACTTGCTCCCGGCATCCGTTCCTCGCTTATTGAAGCGGAAGACATTGTTGCCGTGCTTGCGGTGGGGCCCTCAGGAGCAGGCAAAAGTCTCAAGGTGAATCTCCTCGCCAGCGAAATGTTGGGTTCTGCATCCGCATATGCCGTTGGCGGCACCCACCGCCACACACCGGAAATTGTTCAGAATTTGAAGGTTGCCGGCGCAGCGACAGTGAGTGTTTCGTTCACGCCAATGTTGGTACCGATGTCCCGCGGCATTCTGGCTACGTCAACGGCGAAACTTGCCGACGGTGTCACAGCAGCGCAGGTGCGCGAAGCGTGGGAAACCGCCTACGCCGACGAACCGTTCATCCACGTATTACCCGAGGGTGCATTCCCCAGAACCGCAGACACTCTCGGCGCAAACACCGCACTCATTGGGCTCGCTATTGACGAAGTAACCCGCCGAGTCGTTGTTATTAGCGCGATCGACAATCTTGTTAAGGGCACAGCAGGGGCCGCCATTCAATCGACAAACATAGCGTTGGGGCTCGACGAAACCCTCGGCCTTGCGCTGGACGGAGTAGCACCATGAGTGTCACATCAGCCGCAGGATTCGAGGCTTCCGGAATTGAAGCCGGGCTCAAAGCAAGTGGTGGTCTTGACGTTGCCCTCGTGGTGAATCGCGGCCCACGCTTTGATGCCGCCGCAGTGTTCACGAGCAATCGTGCCCAAGCGCATCCGATTATTTGGTCCAAGCAGGTCATCGACGATGGCATTGTTTCGGCAATTGCTCTCAACTCGGGTGGGGCGAACTGCTTCACTGGGCCTCAGGGATTCCAAGTAACGCACGCCACGGCAGAGCATGTTGCTGAGGCCCTCGGCATGTCGGCCGGCGATATCCTCGTCTGTTCGACTGGGCTTATTGGTGAGCCCTTGCCGCAAGACAAGGTTTTAGCGGGCATGAGCGCAGCCGCTGCCGCGCTGAGCACCGATGGTGGGGCTGATGCGTCTCGCGCCATCATGACGACAGACAGCAAACCCAAGACCACCGTCGTCTCGGGCACCGGGTACACGATCGGTGGCATGGCAAAGGGCGCGGGGATGCTCGCTCCAGGACTCGCGACAATGCTCGTGGTCATCACCACCGACGCCGCTGTCGCCTCTGCCGAGCTTGACCGCGCACTGCGCGAAGCAACCAGGGTGAGCTTCGACCGTCTCGATTCTGATGGCTGCATGTCGACGAACGATCAGGTCAGCGTGATGGCATCTGGGGCATCAGGGGTCACTCCCGATAGTGACGAATTTTCGTCGCTCCTCACTCAGGTGTGCAATGATCTTGCCGAACAGCTTCAAGCCGATGCTGAGGGCTCAAGCCATGAGATCCGCATTGAGGTTATCGGTGCGCTCAGTGAAGACGAGGCCGTTGTGGTCGGGCGTTCGGTTGCTCGCAACAATCTTTTCAAGGCAGCAATCTTTGGCAACGATCCCAACTGGGGTCGAGTGCTGGCCGCAATCGGAACCACGGATGCCGCCTTCGACCCGTATGCGGTCGATGTTTCGATGAATGGTGTGCGGGTGTGTCACGCAGGAGCTCCCGACCGTTCGCGCGATGAGGTGGATCTCACGGGGCGCACCGTTCACGTGTTGATCGATCTTGCCACTGGCGATGCTGAAGCAACCATTTTGACCAATGACCTCACGCACGATTACGTGCATGAGAACAGCGCGTACTCAAGCTGATGCCGGCGTATACCCACGGCCCAGCTCACGAGCAGGCAATGACGAAGGCGGGAGTGCTCATTGAGGCGCTTCCGTGGTTGAAGAGGTTTCGTAACCGCATCATTGTGGTGAAATTCGGCGGCAACGCGATGATCAACGATGAGTTGAAGCGCGCATTCGTTCAGGACATGGTTTATTTGCGTCTCGCTGGCGTTCGCCCGGTGATTGTTCACGGTGGCGGGCCTCAGATCACGAAGGAACTGAAGATTCGCGGGATCGAGTCGGAGTTCCGTGCTGGTTACCGCGTGACGACGGAAGAGTCGATCGATGTGGTGCGCGATGTGCTCACCGATCAGGTTGGTGCTGAGCTCGTTGATCTCATTAACGAGCACGGCGACCTGGCAAACGGTATTGCGGGTCACGAGCATTCGCTGTTCATCGGTGAACGCATGATCAAGGAGATTGCGGGCGAGCGTATCGATCTCGGTCTGGTGGGCAATGTGACTGAGGTTGATCCTCAGCGCGTGCTTCATGTGTTGGCCGCCGATCGCATTCCCGTCGTGTCGACTCTCGCCCAAGATAGTGGCGAAATAGAAGACGATGGTTCAGGCCTGCTCAACGTCAATGCGGACTCTGCTGCTGCGGCACTGGCTATCGCTCTTGATGCGGCGAAGCTCGTTATTCTCACGGACGTGTCTGGTCTGTACAGTGACTGGCCTAACCGCGAGTCTCTCGTCTCGATCATCAACACCGACGAGCTGCGTGAACTTCTACCGAGCTTGGAATCGGGCATGATCCCTAAGATGACCGCCTGTCTGGCAGCGGTAGATGCTGGGGTTCCTAAGGCAGCGATTATCGACGGCCGTGCGCCGCACTCGATTCTGCTCGAAGTATTTACTCAAGATGGAATTGGCACCGAGGTGGTACCCGCATGACCTGGCAAGACGACTATGCCCACCGCATCATGAACACCTTTGGTCTGCCCAAGGTGGAGTTGGTGCGCGGTGACGGCTGCGCGGTATTCGACTCAGATGGCAAACGCTACCTCGACTTTTTGGCGGGCATTGCGGTTAACTCCCTTGGCCACAATCACCCCGCCGTTGTCGGTGCGTTGACCAGCCAAGCAAATCTCTTGCACGTGTCGAACTTCTTCGCCACTGAACCGCAGCTTGCTCTTGCCGAACGCCTGTTGCGCATTTCCGGTGCTGGCGACGAGGGGCGAGTCTTCTTCGCGAACTCGGGAACAGAAGCTAACGAGGCAGCAATCAAGCTTGCTCGTCGCACCGGTCGCCCCCGCATTCTTTCCCTGCAGGATTCTTTTCACGGTCGTTCCATTGGCGCACTGTCAATTACCGGCAAGGCTGCGCTTCGCGAACCGTTCGAGCCTCTCTTGCCTAACGTTGAGCACATCGATTCCACGATTGAGGCGCTCACTGCAGCGATTGGTCCGGATGTCGCAGCACTCTTCGTAGAGCCCATTAAGGGTGAAGCGGGGGTGCGTGAACTTCCCGCTGGTTACCTCGAGGTGGCTCGGGAATTGACAACTCAGCACGGCGTGCTGCTCATCGTCGACGAAATTCAGACCGGGGCCGGACGCACGGGAAACTGGTTTGGCTTCCAAGAGAGCGGCATTGTTCCCGACGCCATCACCCTTGCGAAGGGCATTGGCGGGGGAGTGCCGATCGGTGCACTCGTGACGTTTGGTGCGGCATCCGCTCTCTTGCAGCCGGGTCAGCACGGAACAACGTTCGGCGGAAATCCGCTTGTCTGCGCAGTCTCCAACGCCGTTTTGACGCAGATCGAAACGGATGACTTGGTGGCGAATTCCGCCACACGCGGGGCGGAGATTCGAAGTGCTCTCGCTCGCATTGATTCTCCGCTCATCAACGACTTGCGTGGTCGCGGACTTCTGATCGGTATCGGTTTGACTGAACCGGTAGCGGCCCGCATTGTGGAATTGGCGCTTGAGCATGGACTCATCGTGAATGCACCTAACGAGTCAACGATTCGACTTGCTCCACCCCTCATCATCGGTGACGACGAGATCGCCGAATTTATTGACACCTTTAGCGCAGTGCTCGCCGCTGTCGCCAGCCCAGCCCTTACGGAGGCATCATGACCAGGCACTTTCTTCGCGATGATGACCTCAGCCCCGCTGAGCAGAGTGAGATTTTGGATCTTGCCGAGCAGATCAAGAGTGACCGTTGGGGCCGCAAGCCTCTTGCGGGCCCTCAGACCGTTGCCGTGATTTTCGACAAGTCATCGACTCGCACTCGCGTGTCGTTTGCGGTGGGTATCGCTGACTTGGGCGGTACTCCGCTGATCATCTCGACAGCGAACAGCCAGTTGGGCGGCAAAGAGACTGCCTCAGACACCGCTCGAGTGCTGGAGCGTCAGGTGGCGGCCATTGTCTGGCGCACGTATGGCCAAGAGGGTCTTATCGAGATGGCGCACGGAACCCAGGTTCCCGTAATCAATGCTCTGAGCGACGAGTTCCACCCGTGCCAACTGCTTGCCGATCTGTTGACCATCCGTGAACACAAGGGTGAGCTCAAGGGGCTCACTGTTGCTTTCCTCGGTGATGGTGCAGACAACATGGTGCACTCCTATTTGTTGGCAGGTGCCACAGCAGGAATGCATGTGCGCATTGCGTGCCCCGAAACCTATCTGCCGTTGGCGGATGTCGTGGCTGACGCAGAGAAGATTGCAGCATCCACGGGTGGTTCGATTGCCATTCTCACGGATGCTACTGAAGCCGTGAGCGGAGCGGATGTTGTCGTTACTGACACGTGGGTTTCGATGGGCAAAGAAGAAGAGAAAGCTGAGCGGGTAGCAGCGCTCAGCCTGTACAAGGTGGATGCCGCGCTGATGGCACTCGCAAAGCCTGACGCAATCTTCTTGCACTGCTTGCCTGCCGATCGCGGGTACGAGGTTGAGGCCGACGTTATCGATGGTCCGCAGAGTGTCATCTGGGATGAGGCGGAGAACCGCCTCCACGCCCAGAAGGCGCTCATGGTGTGGTTGCTCGAACAGGCCGCCTAGTTTTCGGCGGTGTTAGGCCGCCGGTGTAGTTCCCTAAACTGAATCACGACTTCAAGGAGAAAATCACATGTCAGAACGCGTTGTACTCGCCTACTCAGGCGGACTCGACACCTCCGTAGGTATCGGTTGGCTCAAGGACGCCACAGGCAAAGAGGTTGTCGCTTTGGCGATTGACGTCGGCCAGGGTGGCGAAAACATGGACGACATCCGTCAGCGTGCTCTCGATTGTGGTGCTGTTGAGTCGATTGTTGTTGACGCGAAGGATGAGTTCGCTGATGACTTCCTCATGCCAGCTCTCAAGACCAACGCGCTCTACCAGAAGCGTTACCCTCTCGTTTCAGCTCTCAGCCGTCCGCTGATCTCTCGCCACCTCGCGCTGACCGCTCAGGCTCTTGGCGCCGACAGTGTTGCTCATGGTTGCACTGGCAAGGGAAACGACCAGGTGCGCTTTGAAGCCGCCGTTGCTGCTCTCGCTCCCGACCTCACGAGCATCGCGCCCGTGCGGGACCTTGCTCTTACTCGTGACAAGGCGATCATCTATGCGGAAGAGCACAACCTTCCGATCCGTCAGTCTGCGGCGAGCCCGTACTCGATCGACAAGAACGTCTGGGGCCGTGCGGTCGAGACTGGCTTCCTCGAAGACCCGTGGAACGCCCCCATCGAAGACCTTTACGAGTACACCTCAAACCCCGAAGCTGGCCTTCCGGCTGACGAAGTGACCATCACCTTCGAAGCCGGTATCCCCGTTGCCATCGACGGCGTTTCGATGTCGGCGCTCGCCATCGTTGAGCACATGAACGCAATTGCGGGCAAGCACGGCGTTGGCCGCATTGACATGGTTGAGGACCGTCTTATCGGTATCAAGAGTCGTGAAGTTTACGAAGCTCCCGGCGCGATTGCGCTCATCGCCGCCCACGAAGAGCTTGAGTCACTCACCCTTGAGCGCGACCTCGGTCGCTACAAGCGCGGCGTTGAAACCGAATGGTCCAACCTGGTTTACGACGGACTCTGGTACTCAGGGCTCAAGCGTTCACTCGACGCGTTCGTTGAAGACACGCAGCGCTACGTCAGCGGAGAAATCCGTATGACCCTTCACGGCGGTCGTGCAGTGCCGACCGGTCGCAAGTCGGAGCAGAGCCTCTACGATTTCAGCCTTGCCACCTACGACACCGGGGATACCTTCGACCAGTCACTGGCGAAGGGCTTCATCGACCTCTGGTCGCTGCCAAGCAAGATCTCGGCTCGCCGCGACGCAAAGCAGGGCTAATCATGGCGCAATCTGCTGAAACTGGTGAAGGACAACTCTGGGGAGCCCGCTTCGCAAGCGGTCCATCGCCGGAGCTTGCCCGGTTGAGCAAATCGACTCACTTCGATTGGCAGCTTGCGCAGTACGACCTCGCCGGTTCGCGAGCGCACGCACAGGCGCTCGCGGCCGCCGGGTATCTCAACGACGTCGAACTCGAAACGATGGTGGATGCTCTGCAGTCGTTGAGCGAAGCTGTCGCCGATGGAAGCTTTACTTCTCTCGAATCTGAGGAAGATGTTCACGCTGCTCTGGAGCGTGGACTCATTGAGCGCGCTGGGGCTGACGTCGGAGGTAAACTCCGCGCCGGACGCAGCCGCAACGATCAAATCGCTACCCTCGTGCGCCTCTATCTGCTCGATCACGCTGGTGCGATTGCGAAAATGGTTGTCGACCTGATCGATGCTCTGGTTGCTCAGGCAGAGAAGCACGAGTCAGCGATCATGCCGGGGCGCACCCACCTCCAACATGCGCAGCCTGTACTGCTCGCGCATCACTTGCTCGCCCACGCCTGGCCGCTCGTGCGCACGCTCGAGCGTTTGCGTGATTGGAAGGTCCGAGCATCCACATCACCGTATGGCTCTGGTGCGCTTGCCGGCAGCACCCTCGGACTCGATCCGGCTCTGGTTGCTCGTGAGCTTGGGCTTGCTCGCCCGACCGAAAACTCGATCGATGCGACTGCGAGCCGGGACGTTGTGGCTGAATTTGCGTTCATCACGGCTCAGCTCGGCATCGACATCTCGCGACTGAGCGAAGAGATAATTCTCTGGAACACGCGTGAGTTCGATTTTGTGCAACTCGATGATGCTTATTCCACTGGTTCGTCGATCATGCCGCAGAAAAAGAATCCAGACATTGCGGAGCTTGCTCGCGGCAAGGCTGGACGCCTCATTGGCAACTTGACGGGTCTCCTCGCCACGCTTAAGGCACTTCCGTTGGCTTACAATCGCGACCTGCAAGAAGACAAAGAGCCGGTTTTTGATTCAGTTGAGACTCTCGAGGTTCTGCTGCCAGCCTTCACGGGAATGATCGCCACGCTGCGTTTCAATACTGCCCGCATGGCCGAACTTGCGCCGCAGGGTTTTTCTTTGGCGACGGATGTTGCGGATTGGCTCGTGCGTCAGCACGTTCCGTTCCGTGAAGCCCACGAGATCAGTGGTTCTTTGGTGCGGTTCTGCGAAGACAACTCGCTTGAACTTCACGAGCCATCAGATGAGGACTATGCAGCCATTTCCCCCCACCTCACGGGTGATGTGCGCGCCGTGCTCACGGTAGAAGGTTCTGTGTCGAGTCGCGCCGGCATCGGTGGCACAGCCCCTGTTCGTGTTGCAGAGCAGCGCGCCGAGCTCACTGAGCGAGTTCGCGTGCTTGCGGCATCGCTTGATCCTCAGGTCCTTCGCTAGACGTGTTCGAACTGCTCAGCAGGCCGGCGACTGAGGTTGCACCGTTGTTGCTGGGTGCTGTCGTGCGGGTTGGTGATGTTGCTGTTCGGCTCACCGAAGTCGAGGCCTATATGGGGGAGCGTGATCCGGGGTCCCATGCGTTTCGGGGCCCGGGAAAACGCAATGCCGTGATGTACGGACCGCCAGGCCACTTGTACACCTACTTCACCTACGGCATGCATACGTGCGCGAACGTGGTGTGTATGCCGGAGGGCAATGCATCCGCGGTACTGCTGCGTGCGGGAGAAGTCATCGCGGGTGTTGACGTTGCCACAGAACGACGAGCACGTTCTCGAAAGCGTACCGATCTCGCGCAGGGCCCAGCACGCCTCGTTGTTGCGCTCGGGATTGGGTTGGATGACGCCGGTACTGACCTTGAGTCGGGTCGCGTGCGCTTAGAGCTCCCTTCCTCGGCAGCACCGTTCGAAGCGGGGCCACGCACTGGAGTTGCCGGTGACGGTGGTTCTGATGATTATCCGTGGCGTTTCTGGATTCCGGGTGAGCCGAGCGTGTCACCGTATCGGTCAGCAGCGAAGCGCAATCCCACCTGATGGCCCGCTTTACCGCACTTGAGCAGCGAATTGATGAGTGGGCTCATCGCACGCTCGATCAACAATCTCACCGTCGACCAAGCCGTGCTCGAACCTGGGTAATTGAGTTCACGGTCTTCGTGCTCAAACAGGCTTGGGCATGCGTTTTTGGTGGCGCGTTGCTGGCGGTGCTCGTACTCACACGGCTCTGGTACCCCGAGTCGGCGACCCTGGCGCGCAACGATTTTTTGGTGCTGGCAGCGCTGACGATTCAAGTTCTCATGGTGGTGTTCAAGCTCGAGACTCTGCGGGAACTTCGGGTGATCATCCTGTTCCACATCGTGGGTACGGTGATGGAAATTTTCAAGACGGATGCCGGCTCGTGGACGTATGAGGGCGACGGCATCCTGCACGTTTTCGGGGTTCCGCTGTATAGCGGCTTCATGTATGCGGCGGTTGGTTCGTATATGGTGCGGGTTTTCCGCCTCTTTGAGTTGCGTTTTGATCGGTATCCGCGTCGTTGGATTACGGCGATTCTGGCGCTGCTCATCTATATCAACTTCTTCAGCCACCATTTCATCCTCGACGCACGCTGGTTCCTGTTTGTGGCAATCGCGGTGGTCTATTGGCGCACGGTGATGCACGTGCGTGTATCGCGGGCACGTTTCCGGATGCCCGTGCTTGTCGCGTTCGTGCTTGTCGCGATTTTCATTTGGATCGCAGAGAACGTGGCGACGTGGTCAAACGCCTGGGTCTATCCCAATCAATCGCAGGGTTGGGAACTGGTGTCTATTGCCAAGCTCGGATCGTGGTTGCTGCTGATGATCGTGTCGGTGGTGCTCGTCACGTGGGTTGAGAAGCCGCGACCGCCCGAGGTGGAGCGGTTAGCGCCCGAGCAGTAGGGCTGCGGTGCAGAGGCCGGCCCAGACGAGACTCACGAGCGTGCCGATGATGAATCGTTCACGGGCGGCCGCATTTTCCAGTTCGGAGAATCGACCAAGACCTTTGATTGCGATGATGGCCGCGATTGCACCGGGTTGCCCGACCATAATCGACCCGATGAAGGCGAAGCGTTCGAGGTAGCCGATGGTTGTGCCGCCACGCAGAATCTCCCGCTGGGGCAGGGGAGAGTCAGCATCACTGACCAGAATTCCCCCGTGGATGCCGCGGGTTGCCGGGTACGATGCGAGCGAGAGTACGTAGGCCACGAGGGGGCTTCCGGCGACGGTAGCCAGCGCAATCATGGCAACACTCATGAGTATGACGAGGCCCGAAAGGTCGCTGGGAAGTGGGTTCTGGGTTGAGCCAAGGATGAGGGCTAGCGCGACCGGCACGAAGGCGGATGTTGCTAGCCAATACTTTTCGGTGCGCGTCGCGATCATGGCTGTGCCGATTGCGCCGATCGTGAGAATCAGTACGGTTATCCACCAGCCGATCATGAAGTGCCTTCCTCTGCGTTGAATGCTTTGTCTATTGTCAGTGCGTCGTGGGCTCTGTCGAGAAGGTTAGCAAGTGCGCTCACGGCGTCTTCCTCTGTGCGCAGTCCGGCAACGAGGGCTCGTTGACTTGCTGATTGCGGTGAGATTCCGAGTCGTTCGGCGGCATCAGCTTGAGTGATTCCGGTGTTGAGCAGGTCGTACAGTTCCCACCCGTTGTCGGTGCGCCGGTTTCTCATCAGGATGAGGAGTTCGAGCAGCGGGTCGATGTCGCGGGCGAGTTCGCTGGTTGGATCTGATTCGACGGCGCACTTTGCGGGACTTTTCTTGGCTCGGTCTATTGCGGTGCGCGCGGCGATAAAGGCGGGGCCGCTTGTTGCGCGAACGGTGGCGCCGAAGGGCGTTGGCACGGCGCCGATTCCGATGCCGACGCTCCATTGGCCGGTTCGCGTGAGTTCGAGGGCGATCTCGAGAGCTGCTTGTGCGGAGTTCAGCAACATTTGCACTTCGTCACCTGCGGTGCGTTCGGCGGTGAGGGCGAGGTCGTTCTGCCGCTCAGCATTGAGCAATTGCAGTGCTTCGGCTACGGCATCCGCGCTGCGTCTGCTGTTTCGTTGATCTGCTGTAATGACAAACATAACTAAAGGCTACAGCATTGATTCGTAAATATCAGGCCCACAGCATTGATTCTTGACAATCAGACTCTCAGCCTTGCTTCCCTGCCGCGTCACGAGTTGCCGCAACCTCCACTACGGTTAAAGGCGTGTCAGCGACCGCATCAGAATCACTCAGCAATCAAAGCAACGACGCCTCTTTCGCGACCCTGTGGGACGAACTCGTCTGGCGCGGCCTCGTGCATGTCTCGACAGACGCGGATGCTCTCAAGGAGCTTCTGGCTGGCGACCCAATCACCTACTACTGCGGATTCGATCCGACTGCACCAAGCCTGCACCTCGGAAACCTCGTGCAGCTCCTGCTGCTTCGCCGCCTCCAGCTTGCTGGCCACAAACCGCTTGGACTCGTTGGGGGAGCCACCGGCCTCATTGGAGATCCTCGGCCCACGGCTGAACGCACCCTCAACGACAACGAGACGGTTGCCGAATGGGTGAGCTACTTGCAGGCTCAGGTTTCGAAGTTCCTCAGCACCGAGGGCGACAATGCGGTGCGCATGGTCAATAACCTCGACTGGACAGCGCCGATGAGCGCGATCGACTTTCTGCGGGATGTCGGCAAGTACTTCCGGGTCGGCACAATGCTGAAGAAGGATGCCGTCAGCGCACGCCTTAACAGTGACGCCGGAATTAGCTACACCGAGTTCAGCTACCAAGTCATGCAGGGTATGGACTATTTGGAGCTCTACCGCAGCTACGGTTGTGTGCTGCAGTCGGGCGGCAGTGATCAGTGGGGCAACCTCACGAGCGGTACAGATCTCATCCACAAGGCTGAGGGCGCAAGCGTTCACGCGATCGGTACCCCGCTCATCACCAACTCGGATGGCACCAAGTTCGGCAAGAGTGAGGGCAATGCGATCTGGCTCGACTCTGAGATGACGAGCCCGTACGCGTTTTACCAGTTCTGGCTCAACACTGATGATGCGGATGTCATCCAGAGGCTGAAGATTTTCACGTTTTTCTCGCGGGAACGTATTTCAGAACTCGAAACTGCTGTGGCGGAGGCGCCGTTTAGGCGCGAAGCGCAGAAGACCCTTGCCTTCGAGGTGACGTCGTTGGTTCACGGCCGCGCTGCCACCGAAGCGGCGATATCGGCGTCTGCTGCGCTATTCGGCCAGGGGGAGTTGGCATCGTTGGATGCCCACACTCTTGCTTCAGCGCTGCGAGAGCTCAACCACGTCGATGCCGCAGCGGATGCCACTATCGTGCAACTGCTCGTAGATACTGCGCTGGTGTCGAGTGCGAGTGAGGCGCGTCGCGCCATTTCGCAGGGTGGCGTCTACCTCAACAATGTTGCGGTGGCGGATGACCAGGCGACTGTTGGTGGTGATTTGTTGCCAGGGGATGTGGCGGTTCTCCGTCGCGGCAAGAAGACCCTCGCTGGAATTTTCGTTACGTCGTAGGGTCGGCGTAGCCTGACGGAATGTCCCGCATTCTGTTCGAAACCGCGTCCACACTCAACGGTTATATTGCTGACGAGGCAAATTCTCTTGAGTGGCTTTTCGCTGTTGCGGATGATGAAACCCCCGCTGTTGCTCCCACTGCGACCGTTCTGGTCGAGGGGGCGACCACCTATGAGTGGGTGCTCGAGCACGAAGACCTCATCGCGCAACCGCATAAGTGGGCTGAACTTTTTGGTGACAAGCCGACCTTTGTCTTCACGACTCGCGATTTACCGGTTCCCCACGGTGCCGACGTTCGATTCGTTCGAGGCAACGTTGCGGATGCTCTGCCCGCGATCCGCGAAGTTGCGGGTGACGGCGACATCTGGGTCGTCGGTGGCGGCGAATTGGCTGGCCAATTCTTCGATGCGGGAGCCCTCGATGAAATCTCTATCTCGTTCGCGCCCGCAGCTGTGCTGGGTGGTGCGCCACTCTTTCCTCGCGTCGTGGGCGCCGATCGCTTGCGCTTGACCTCAGCCGCGGCTGTAGGCCAATTTGTCCACGTGGTTTACGAAGTCGTGCCCTTGTCAGTCCCCGCGTCGATGTCGGTGATGAACACGCGCTAAGCATTCGGCAGCGGAGCCGTGGCACTCGTCATTTCGATTCCTCGCCAATTCTGGTCGCCCACCCTCAACTTTCAGCGCCGAGTGTGGTCGGAGCACAGTGTTTTGTGGTGCTCACTTTCTCGACACGCCCGGGATGTTCTCGGTATTGGCGGGAGGGGGATTCTGCACGTAAAGTTCTTTCTAGTCACCCCAAAGGTGCGGATCGCTAAGTCAGTTTTTGCTGCTGAGTGTCCGGCCTCAAGTGGGGACCACCATCCTCCTCAACTTTCGAGTTGTGGTCGAGTCAAACATCGTTTTACCTCTTGTGGGTTTCGGTGTCAGATCTTAGGAT
>NZ_JBMDVL010000005.1:0-5649 GCF_053580035.1 Rhodoglobus sp.
TTAGCGCGTCTCGACCAAGTGCAGTCTTATTTAGGGCAGCAACCTGGCGAGGGTCAAACCCATCCACGGCATAGCGGGTCTCGAATCCCCACGCTTCCGACTCCGCTTCCCAACGTGCTTCCGCAGCGCTGATGCAAAGTTCCTTGGGCTGGGCAACAGGAGCGTAGTAGTAAACGGGCCTGTTGGTGGTCAATCGCATCCGGTTCTTCCTCTCACGGAACTTTGCGTCCAAGACCTTCTGGTTCTTCTTCTCAGTAATCCGGTTCTCGTATCGCTCTGCCAGTGTTTCCATGATGCTCATTTTGCGCCCCCCGTTGTTAGTAGTGAATATACATTAACTATCGGGTATTGCAACACGGCGCGTGTAACGTCTGCGCATCACTTTTGGTTTGTAACATTGTGCTGGGTGGAACTATACAAGTGATATCAGGATGCACATTTAGCGCTCAACGACCCGTGCATTGCGGTCCAGGGTTTGAGCGCTAAATGGGTGGTGCTTACATGTGCCCGCTGCACTGGAACGCATAGTTTGATTCCAGAGGGTTGTGCTGAATGTTTAGGACTGCCGCACCGAAGTGAGCAACGGCCAGGACTACGAGCCTGTGTTCTTCCTGCTCGGTGCGGTGTCTTGTCATCGGTTCGGTTTGGCTTAGGAGGCGCGCTATGGGTTCGCGCCCTGCACGGCTCAATTCCTGTAACCAGGAGTTCATGGCGTCGTTGTGTTCTCCGCCTTTTAGGTTCGCGTTTTTCCGTTGGATGTGTTCGCGCAATCTGACTCTGACGGGGCGCTCGGTTATCCCGATGTAGTGTTTTCCTGTTTCGGCGTCGGAGAGTTCGTAAATATTCCATCCACCTGGCTTGGGTAGTGAGTCCAATTCGGTGACTGGTTGGTTTTCTCTGCCGTCAGTGATATCAGGAAGACAGTTGGCCTGTCTCCATGCTGCTTCATACGCACTCTCTCGGTTCCCGGCGCTGACTGTTTGGTGCCATTTCGTGACTCCATTGCTATCAATGTAGGATTCTGTGATTGCTTGGCATGCATCCGCTTGGAATTTGCCCCATGTAGCCATGAGAGCAGGAGTAGGCCGAAATTCCATACCGTAAGGAGTGACGGTTAGCGTCCAACCATGCTCCGAGATAAGTGGCAATAGCGCTGCAACCTCTGACTCCGAGATGCCTACCGTGTTAGCGAACTCTTCGGCAGTGAAGTGGGTGGTGGTAGCAAATTTGTGATTCTGGTTAGCGGCTAACACTACGAGGGCGAACGTCGCGGTGGGGTTTCCCGTGACTGGCGCATATCTGACGGCATGACGGACTGGAGCGTTGTTCGTTCTCCAATCAAGGCGGAACCCTTCGTTGTTGGCAAACTCGACGATTGCGGCTCTGGTCTCATCTCTCATCGGCATGTTGGCGGCAGATATTTGGCTCGGGAAGTATCCATGATGGGCTAATGACGCCGCGACGGTAGGAACATCGGTTACAGCGATACCAAGCGAGGCAGCGATTCTGTCAGGGCCAACTACTACCGCTCCTCCACCGCTCGGGTTAGTCCAACTGGAAAGATAGGTGTCAGCGAGGCGTTGGAGCGGGGAGCCGACGCCGTGAAGGGCCGTGAAAATCATTGCGTCGGTGCAAGTCATCTTCCGGTTGCGCTTGCGTGTTTCCGTTTTCTTCACCTTGGCTATGTGGCGCTCAACATGCTCCGCATAAAACTTGTCGCTCTGGTGACTATTGTCGTAGTTGCTCATTTTGTTCTCCCGTTTGGTTTGTCTCTTCTTTCCTAATGGTATTTGCCAGCATGTTGTCGAAATAGGTCTCCACGAAAGAGTGAATCTTCTGCAAGACAACTATCGCGCCTACCCTCGTTCTGATAAGCGCGATAGTTTGCAATTATTTATGCTCGTGAAGTTTAGCCTTCGTATCGTTTGTTGTTACGAGCATAGGTAGCGATTAATTTGTGGGAACCGCGCGCAAGAGTGGAGAGAACAGCGGGATTAGCATTACGATTCTCTGCAAGGGCCATGCGAACCTCGACGCTTTTGTGCGTTGCAAGTTTCATTTGCTCGGAGACGCGTTCCTCATATCGAGCGCGGTCGGCTGTGTCGAACTCCGATTCCTCAAGGCTTGGTGCCTGCACATGTGCAATCCGCTTCGTAGCAGCACCAGGAGCAGCAGCCTCGGCAATTTCTCCTCGTGCTCGTGCTCGGCGTGCCCTGGTAGCAACCGCTCTGTCTTTTCCCCTGGCCTGCAGTAGGGCTTTGCGCTCAACGATGAGTGCTTGGATTTCAGCACCAGCAGCGGGATTGCTCTCAAGCGCTGTGAGCACTGTGAGACTGCCATCATTGCGAGCGAGTGAGAGTAGTTGGCTTGCATCGGTGCTCGTAGCGGCAACGTGCGCTCTGCCTGCCGTGCTGATGTCTCCAGCGGGTTGCATGCCGCCACTGGAGACATCTTCCATACGGGAGACTGTTGAGGCTGGAGTAGCGCTCAATGATATTGCTCCAGATGAGGCGAGGACGTTACACCTTTCAGCCTCGGCTTCTTTCGCGGTCGCTTGCGCGCGAAGATGAGATGCTTCCTTCGTCTTCCCGGCCGAATCGAGGTTCTCCGCAATTAGTCTCGTGTGAGCAATGCCCTCTGGTGTGAAAGCCATCTGCCTCTTCCAATAACTTATCCGGTTGAGGACGTAGGCACTGGGTTCTTTACCTATATCGAGCGCCAATTGCTTCTGTGCGTTGGCCTTCTTTAACCCTGCTGCACAGTGCTCGTGGCATCTTTTACCAGGTCTCCGTTTGCACATAATATTTTCCTCCATAGGTTGTTGTTCATTCATTCACTACCCTTCCTATCGGCAAAATATTGATGCGAAGACGTTGGATATTGTCGCCATGGCACAGACGAAGAAGCGGGCCTCCAGTGACTAACCAGGAGACCCGCTTCGCTGTTACGCGCTAAAAGACTTTTACGCTTGGCCTCGGATACACGCGGCTTCGGCAATGATATTACTTGCTTGGAGAGAGAGGCGAACCCAGTTCGTGGAGTCCTCAACGAGGAAGAGCGACTGCCCCAGGACGATTTTCCTTGCGGTAGGCCCAACTCCGTCGGATTTTTCGAGCATCTTGGCAATTGCTACCAGGGCCTTGTGCTCATCTGCCTGCATGATGACTTTTGCCTCATGGCCGCGCACGATGGCTCTGGCTGTCTCCTGGTCGTAACCTAAAGCGGCTCTCCGGCCCTTCCCGCCTTGTGCTGCTGGCTTCGGTGCGCTCTTCGGGTGCTCAACCCAGGATGCCGTCAGGATGGCAATGTCATCAGGGTTCGTGATGCCAAATCTGCGCCTGGCGATCGATTCCCTGCCCTCCTGCTCTGCAGCGAGGTAGCGCTCCGCGATTGGAGCACTCTCCAACACGAGGTCTTCGTATCGCTCCAAAGTGCTATTCAGTAGCGCGGCTAAATAGTCCCGCGTAGCCATACCGCCAGCAGCGGTTTGCACCTCACTGAATTCCCTTTCTGAAAATCTGACGCTTATGCGCGCTCCTTCTTTAATCATAATGGCCTCTTCCGGTAGTAGTTCCTCTTACCTACTTACTATCGGCTGCGTAGCAGTTAATCATCGAGGTGCTGCGTGAGTTCGCGCTGCTTCTCCTGTTCGTGGCGTTCTGCACATCGGCGTCCCTATTGCCGCGTAGTGAGTGTGATGCGCCTCGCACTCTCAACCCATGAACTCGGAGACGCTGCTGTCGATGGGCTACGTGGAAAACCTATTTTGACAACCTTCGAGTTTGCTCACCACATAGTGATTCTCACGGCGCGAAGCCGTTAGTACTAACTATGTCCTAAAGGTAACAACCAGTCGCACAGCAACACCCCGACATCACTATCAAAGGAGAACAGATATTATGCGAACACCCCAGAGAATTAGCGCCGCGTTTTTGGTCGCTGCATCCATCGCAGTAGGAGGTCTGGGCGGAGTAGTTTTCGCGCCCAGTGCCATGGCAGCGGAATATATTGGTGAGGCAAGTCCGGACGGTGCCTACTACACGGCTACCCTAACCGATGCAGACATGGCAACACTTGCAGCCATCGGTTTTGATGTCTCCAGCATTACGATAACGGACGGCTTTGTCCGCCTACACGCGACACAGAACGAAGAGGTTCAGGCGGCAATCTTCCCTGCTGATATTGACCCCAGCACATACGCTGCCTCCTATCAGGAGAACGTGACCCTGCAGGTAATCGGGTCCCAGTATTCCTACGACTCCGACAAGATTGTTAGTCCGTGGGCAATCGGTGATGTCACTTCTGTAGGCGACCTCAATGCTCTGAGCACCGCATACTCCACAAACGAGGAAACAAACAAGATTACGAGTATCACTGCACATACGTCTCGGCGGTTTGGTGGCACTATTCCAGGGACTGCGCAGACTTGGACGACTGACAGCAGTGAAGATATGAACGAAGCAACCGCAAACGCCATTTCAGGGGCCGGATTGCTCGGGCATGACGAAGCCACTAAATCGAACGGAACGGATGGGACCACGGGGGTATACCTGCAGGGCTTTGCGAAAGGCGAGGGAACTGGGCAATACGAAGGCCTTGGAAAAATCGCAGTAGCAATCACTGAACCCATCTGGGTGGCGATTGATACCTCCCACTCAAATCTCGGCGCAAGCGGAGTCGAGGACAGGTTTGCAACTGTCGATGCATCGGCATGGTCACAGGACGAGCGCGGCATGCCACTCGCACAGGTTTACCACCAGGGAGAGGAGGGTGCGATGGTCGAATCGTGGTCATATTCTGGCAACCTGGACTCGACCTCGCAAACTTGGTTTGACTGGACTCCCTACAATGTAAACGCCAACCGCATCTTCACTAACACGACTGCCATGCCAGATGGCACTGTTGGGCTTGCAGCGAACTCCCGCCAGCGGGGTGCTCTGCCTGGGAACCTATATGCAGGCGAGAACCCCGGCGATTACACTCTTTTTCTGGATACATCGCTGGGTAGTCCAGTTTTACAGGACCCCGATTTTGGCCCGCTTGTTGATGTCGTGTCCTCATCGTCATTTGGTTCCATGCTGATTGTCAACATGAGAGCAACGGATGGCAGCGATATTACGATGGGCGGCGAGCAAGCACCGGCAATAGCGGGCGATGATGATGCAACTCGTTTACCAGGGCACCGGGGAATCGGCTTTTACCATAATGATGCTTACGTGGTTGACCCGCCGGTTATTACTGACCCACCGGTAGTAACGCCTGAGCCAGAAGCGCCACCGGTAGTAACGCCTGAGCCGGAAGCCCCTCCGGTAGTTACTCCCGAACCAGAGGCTCCTCCCGTAGTAACCCCTGAGCCGGAAGCGCCACCGGTAGTAACCCCAGAACCAGAGGCTCCTCCCGTAGTAACCCCTGAGCCAGAGACCCCGGTAGTGACTCCTGAGCCACAGACTCCGACGGCTGTCCTTTCCCCGGAACGCTTCGTAGCCAAGACTGGGATTGATAGCACCAACTCCGCTAACCCTGTCTCCATGAGTGCTGCTGGTAACACTGTTGTTGCTGCATCTGGTCTCGGTGGAATTCTCATCGTGCTCGTTGCTGGTTTCCTCGGCTTCCTCGTTCGTCCCACGAAGAGCGCCAAGCATCGCGCAT